>JAAERP010000253.1 GCA_024230215.1 Fuerstiella sp.
CAGAACCGCCTGCTCCGCAATCAGACGTTCGGCGGGACTCAGTTCAGCAAAGTTCATCGTGCAACCTCCATGGGAAAAACTATTGAAGTTGCCACAATAGTCTATCTTCCCTATTCGCGCAATCGACTATGAGCGCACCCGCGCAACTGAAGGACTATCGAATGCTGAGTGTTCCGCCGTCGATGGGATGCACGCTGCCCGTCACAAATGAAGCTTCGTCACTGCACAGGAACAGCGCCGCCACTGCGATCTCTTTCGGACTGCCCATGCGTCCAATCGGCTGGAAGGCTGCCAGCTTCTGCATAACAGCCTCTTCCTCACCGGGATAATTCTTCGCTACAAAACCATCCACAAACGGCGTATGAATCCGGCCGGGAAGAATGGCGTTGCAACGGATTCCTTTGTCGACAAAATCCTTGGCGACGGAATACGTCAGCGCGACGACCGCTCCCTTGCTGGTGGAATAGGCGAATCTCTCCGCCAGTCCGAACCACGCGACCGTTGAGGCAATATTCAGAATGGCAGATCCCTGCGGCATGTGAGGAATGGCGGCATAGCAGCAGTTATAAACACCCTTCACGTTAACAGCCATCACTCGATCAAAGTCAGCCTCTTCCGTCGTCGTGACGCTGCCCACGTGAGCGATGCCGGCATTGTTCACCAGAATATCGATCTTTCCACGGTCGGAAACAATCGCATCAATCTGCGACTTCACGGCCGCCTGATCAGTGATATCGCAGACGCGGGCGGTCGCTGACCCTCCGGCCGCGACAATCTGGTCCGCAGTCGTTCCGGCTGCTTCCGCATCGACCTCGAATATTTCAACATGCGCACCACGATCGGCGAACATTTCGGCGATGCCCTTGCCAATGCCAGATCCGCCACCAGTGATAATCGCCGTTTTCTCGTCGAGTCGTAGCACTTCAGTTTCCTGTTATAATTTGCGAGACGGACCGCAGGCCGATGCTGGCTGCGCCCGGAAATGCTCCCGCTGGTCACCCCAAAGTCACATGTGCTGGCCGGAGGTCGCAGGGAATATCTTCGGCCAGGGCCGATTGCCGACTTACAGACTACACAGTGCGTCACAACTCAGCCACCAACACCGAATCAGTAAACACTTCACATGACCGACTCTTCGAAACGACTCCGCAGTGAACAGTGGTTCAACATCCCGGACGATCCGGGAATGACTGCGATTTATGTCGAACGTTATCTGAACTACGGCGTGACACGCGACGAATTGCAGTCGGGCAAACCAATTATCGGCATCGCGCAGACCGGCAGCGACATTGCACCTTGCAACCGAATTCATCTACAGACTGTCGAACGCGCCAAGGACGGCATTCGTGCCGCAGGAGGAGTGCCATTCGTTTTCCCCGTTCATCCGATTCAGGAAAGCTGCCGCCGACCGACCGCCGCGCTGGACCGCAACCTGTCGTATCTGGGACTGGTGGAAATCATCCACGGTTACCCCTTTGACGCGGTAATCCTGACTGCCGGTTGCGACAAGACGACTCCGGCCGGGTTGATGGCCGCCGCCACAACCAACCTGCCCGCCATCGTTCTTTCCGGGGGTCCCATGCTGGACGGCTGGTACGAAGGTAAACTGACAGGGTCGGGCATGGCGACATGGGAAGCACGGCGACAGCTGGCGGCCGGACAGATTGACTACCAGGGCTTTATGGACCTGGTGTGTTCAACAACCACAAGCCCCGGCCACTGCAATACGATGGGCACCGCACTGACAATGAACTGCCTTGCCGAAGTTCTGGGAATGTCTCTGCCCGGCAGTGCGTCGATTCCCGCGGCGTATCGTGAACGTATGCAGTCCGCTTACGAAACGGGACAGCGGGCCGTCGAGATCGTTCACGAGAATCTGACACCGGATCGCATTCTGACACGGCAGGCATTCGAAAACGCCATCGTTCTGAACACCGCCATCGGCGGTTCCACGAACGCGCCACCGCACCTTGCCGCCATCGCACGACACGTGGGAGTTGAACTGAACATCAAGGACTGGGAAGACATCGGCTACGATATTCCGTTGCTGGTGAATTGCCAGCCGGCTGGCGATTTTCTGGGTGAAGGGTTTCATCGCGCCGGCGGCGTCCCTGCAGTCGTCAACGAACTTATGACCACCGGAAAAATCCACACCGACGCGCTGACGATTTCAGGAAAGTCGCTCTCAGAAAATGTGGCCGATAAGACAACGCTGGATACAAACGTCATCCGATCCTACGAAGCCCCGTTGATGCAGCAGGCCGGGTTCCTTGTGCTGTCCGGAAATCTGTTTGATTCCGCGCTCATGAAGACCTGTGTAATCAGCGAAGACTTTCGCGAACGCTACCTGTCCAGACCGGGCAGCGAAAACTGTTTTGAATCCCGCGTCGTTGTCTTCGACGGCCCGGAAGACTATCACGCTCGCATTGAAGATCCGGCTTTGAAGATCGACGAATCCTGCCTGCTGGCCATACGAGGATGCGGACCGATCGGCTACCCCGGCAGTGGTGAAGTCGTCAACATGCAGCCTCCCGCTACATTGCTGCAGAAGGGCATCAAGCAACTACCGACGATGGGTGACGGCCGACAAAGCGGCACTTCCGCCAGCCCGTCACTGTTGAATGCTTCCCCCGAATCCGCTGCCGGTGGCAACCTCGCGCTACTGCAGACGGACGACACCGTTCGCGTCGATCTGAATGAACGCACAGTAACACTGATGGTTTCAGACAACGAACTGACAGAACGCCGCCAGAACTATGAGCCACCGGAAATCACAAACGAAACACCGTGGCAGGAAATCTATCGAGGCTGCGTGGGGCAACTGGCCACCGGAGGTTGTTTCGACTTCGCCACGAATTATCAAAAAGTCGCCGAACGAGTGCCGCGACACAATCACTGATTCACAGCCTATGACACGACCGGCCTCTGCGAACTGCGATTCGCAGGTCAGAAAGCCATCGGGTAACTATTCGGGGAATCGACCTCAACTCCAGGAGGACAGTCAAAATGTCCCTCGACAAATCGATCCCATGAATCTCGAGTCTGCTGTGACACCAGATCTGCCATGCCCATTTCACACTTTTCGCACACCATCAGCGGTGTCTGGCTGATGGGCGTGACCTGGGCGACGATTTCGTTGTCTCGGCACAGCCCGGCCAGCGAATAACGGTGGCACTTGCTGCGTTCGGTGCCGCAGACCAGACAGTGCTCAATGCACCGTTGCAGGAGTGCCTCGCCGTCCGCAGGCTCTTCAATTTCGCGAACCTCGATAATCTGCGTTCCAGCGACGTCATCCAGGCCAGCGGCCGCACTCTTCTGAAACTGTGTTTTCATGTACGCGGCAATATTGCCCCGTGTTTCCTCCGAGTATTCCTGGGTCAGTTTGTCGCGACAGCGTTCGCACATCGCCATTTCAAAAACGGCTTCGCCCGCGACGTAACGCTTTTGAATCACATAAACGTTGGATTCGATCAGCGGAACTTCGCAGTCAATGCAGTTAAAGAATGGTTCACCCGAGTACTCCGACCAGAACAACTTTGGAACTGGTGCGAAGAAAATCCCGAAGAATGACATATTTGTCTCACTGAAGCAGAATTCAAATGTGTGTACACACTCACGATCGCGGGCGTCAACGTTTCGTCTGTCAAAAACCTATCGCCGCGTGCACATCCGAGCGGATTCCGCTCTGGTCTGTGCGTGACGGCCCAAATGCAGATTGGAGCTAATGCTCAGAATTAAATGGTCTGCTTCCGCTGGTCGCTGCAAATAAAACGTACCGATTCAACGCTGGTAGATTGGCAAATAACCATACTCAATGCACAGCGCCAGCAGTGACATGGCAGTCGCATACGTGTTACCGGCCCCGCGTTCGCTGCCGTGAATTGGCTGCCAGAAGCCAGCCGGATGCTGCAGATCCAGAACGGATTCGTACAGCACAGGTCGAGCCTGCTGCCATTCGTCACCACCAACTTTATACATACCTACGGTGCAATAATAGACACCGTAATAGAAATAGTGTTCCTGCTTCGTCAAAGGCCGCGACAGAATCAGCGACGCAGCAGCCATCGTCTCCGGCGTACGATGTTCTCCGCAGACTTCCAGTGCGACGATGCCTGTCCCGGAACGAGTCACCGTGGCACCGTGGCCCGCCATGTAGCCAAACCCTCCGCCACGTTCAACTCGCAGTCGCTTGATGTATGCGATGGCGCGGTCAATATTCTGACTCGGCACGTCGCAGCCGATATCCTTGGCTGCTCGTAAAGCCAGCAACTGCCATGCAGTCACACTCAGATCTGCGTCGCCACTGGTCGGCTGATATCGCCAGCCGCCGTCGTGCTGACGCCCTTTGGGATGATTCTGAGCATCAACAATCAATCTGGTCGCGCGTTCTAATCCTTTCTGACAGCGGTCCACCTGAGACTCATTCACCATGCCGGAAACTTCCGCCAGCATCAATGTCGCAATGCCGTGACTGTACATCGGCCCATGGCTGCGTTTCGCTCCCACCAGCAGACCGTTGGCTTGCTGTTCACCCAGAACCCACGCCACGCCTTTCGTCAGGTGTCGACCATACGGACCTTCGTCCGGAACGTGTCCCGCCGCCATAAAGGCCATAATTGCCAGTGAGGTCGCGGCCGTGGACTCCCCATAGTTGTCCGCTCGCCATGCTCCCGAAGGCATCTGATCAGTCGCCAGCCACCGCAGAGCCCTGTTCACGCTGCGATCGATCCGCTGCTCAAGTTCGTCGGCCTGGCAGCGCCCGCAGATCAAGACAGTCACAAGGCATATTGCCAGCACTCGCACACCATGTCGCATCGCCATCACTGTCTGCGAGTCGGCCGACTTCATGACACAAAGCCCACTCTTCAGGCACAACTGCGTACGATCAGTCGCCGGAGTCATTACTGTTCTGTTCATAACTTGTTCGTCCTGTGCACATTCCGGCACGTCGGGCATGGAATCAGAAGACCGACAGCGAAAACAGCCCTTAAGTGCTTTGCGTCAGCAGGTTCCTGCCCCTTTTCCTGGATGTTTGTACACAACAGTCAGATTCCCGTCACGTGACCGTTAACACGAGACGTCCGCCTGGTGCTTTGTCAGAACCAGGTCTTAGAGTTGGCGATTCTACGCCACTTTTTGGCTGTGACAAAGCACTGGCCGTACCTCGCGGATTTACAAGCTTTTTACAAACAGCCCCGAGTACGCAGAATGCTGCTTTCGTGGCTGTTTGTGCACAGCAATCCGTCGGGCGGCAAAAATCCCGTGAACCAAATGCAATTCTGTGAAACTTTAACAGGCTGACCGCGTCTGTTTACTGCGAAGCCCTGTTGGGAGCCACACCTCGGTGATCCATCTGGTTCAATTGATTTGCGGTCGTTAACGTTCTGCCAGAACAACGTTTGCGACACCGTTTTCTACATTTTCAACACACGATACGAGCCCTCAACAGAAACGGAATTCCAATTCCGAAGAGTCAGCTCACATCGGCTCGCGGGCTACCCCGCGCCAGTTCGGAAAGAATGCATCCATGCAAAGAACACTGTTTGTGCTGTCAATAACCGTCAGCGTGTGCTGTTCTGCGTTGCTTGTCCACGCCTTCTACACAGCCCCCATGGTGATGCAGAATCAGAATGCTCAGCGTGCCCAGGCAGACAAACTATTCAACGACATCAACTTTGCCGAAGCGTTGACAGTCTATCAGGCTCTGACTCTGGACGAAAATAACAACGACACAAAACTGACGCACGACTTCGGTCGGGCCGTGAATTGCATCACTCGACTGAATCGCAACGCGGAATTCGACGAATTCTTTGAAAACACTGTGGCCACACATGCGTCAAACTGGCGGCTTCTGTTTCGGGCGGCTCAGATTCTGAGTAGCGAAGTCCCGCAGGAAGGCTACCTGATCGCCGGACAGTTTGAACGTGGTTACCACCGCGGCGGCGGTAAGCGGCTGAGTGCCGCCGCACGCGATCGTGTCCGGGCAATCCAGCTGTTGCAGCAAGCCATCCCGTTGCTGCAGCAGGACAAGCAGGCACAGCCGCGCGAGCGATCCAACGTCTATCATCTGCTTTCTGATTTTATCGGACAGTCGCGGTGGGTCGCAGCGTGGAAGCTTCAGGATCTGACAGATCTGACCACCCTGCCGGACTACGAAGAACCGGGACGCATGGGACGGGGCGACGGTTTCTTTTCCGTGAGTTCATCGTCCGTTCAGCGAGGTCGTGGGTTTGCCCCGCCACGTGGCGGGGCAAACAAAGGCGCACCGGTGGACAGCGATGGAACCCCCGTCTTTATTCACCTGCCACAATCATGGGAGACCGCCAAATCAGACGGCGAACGCTGGCGGTGGGCACTGGACCAGACATCAAAGGCAGATCCTGGACGAAAGAGTGAAATAGACCTGGAATGGGCGGTGTTCCTGCAGTCCCAATTTGGCGTCGTCAGTGGCGACAACGAGCCAATTGCTACGGGGGCAGTACAGGAAGACAGCGGAAACGCAGACGCCGATAACATCGAACGCTGGGTACAGCGTGAACTGGAAGACACTGAAACCGTCGCCCACCTGGCAACCGGCACGAAACGCATCAACCTGCCGGACGAATTCAACCACATCGTCATAATTAGTAAAGTCATCGCACGTGAGGATGATCAGCAGCAAGAGGCACTCGAAGTATTGGTCAATGTGCGGATGAATCGCCAGCAGTACGCTCAGGCCGCGGAACTGCTGAAGCAGGAACTAAGACTCACCAGTGGCAAACAGGATCGAATCAACCTGCAGCGACGTATTGATCAGATCCTGAAGAACTGGGTGCAGTTTCAGAGCGTTAGCATCCAGCCGGCCGGCAATGGAGCCACGTTTGACATTCGCTATCGCAATGGGTCAAAGATAGCGTTCACGGCCCGTCCAGTCGACATCGATCAGTTACTGACAGATACGAAATCATATCTGCAGAGCAACCCCGGGCGAGTCGACTATCAGAAAACTCGGATCGAAGACGTTGGTTTCCAACTGATCAACAATAATCAGGAAAAGTACCTTGGCCGCACCATCGCAAAATGGAATCTGAATCTGACTCCGCCGGATCACCATTTCGATGCACTGGAAACGGTCACCACACCACTGCAGAAAGCCGGCGCATATTTCGTAACCGGAAAAATAAACGCTGGCAACGAAGCCCGGATGGTCATCTGGGTGGCCGACACCGCGATTACTCGCAAACGCATCGAACAGGGCACGCTGCACTTTGTGGCCGATGCGGCCAGTGGCAACCCGATTGCCAATGCTGACCTGGAACTCTTCGGCTGGCGGCAGGAACGCATTGGTCGCACACGTGAATACAAGGTCCTGACGAAACGATTTGCGGATCGCACTGACAAGGACGGTCTGTGTGTACCGGAACAACAACAGTTGGATCACAACTTTCAGTGGCTGACGATCGTGCGCACTGAAAATGGGCGCATGGCGTACGACGGGTTCAACGGCGTGTGGAATCCACAGAAGATCTCACCGCTGAACTATAGCCCAATCAAAGTCTACAGCATCACAGACCGCCCGGTTTACCGACCAAAGCACGATGTCAGGTTTCGCGTTTGGGTGCGGCAGCCTCGCTTCAGCCAGAACGACGCACGCTATGCAAACAAGGCATACGTACTGCAGATTCGCAACCCAAAAGGCGACGTGGTGCTGGAAGAAGACGTCACGACCGACCGCTGGGCGGGAATCGACGGCCAGTGGGCCATTCCGGAAGACACGACACTCGGACGCTATGCGCTAATCGTTGGGAACCGGTATTCGCAGAAAAAAACTCGCAAACGCAACGGCGCAACCGAAACGTACATTGTTAAAGGCGTCCGCGCGATCGGCCAGGGCAGTTTTCAGGTCGAAGAATACCGCAAACCGGAATTTGAAGTCACAATCGATGCACCGGACAAGCCCGTGATGCTGGGCGAAAAGATCCAGGCAAAAATCAACGCGAAGTACTACTTCGGAGCTCCCGTCACAGAAGCCACCGTTCACTACAAAGTCGAACGCACGAAGAAAGACAGCCGCTGGTATCCGGTGGCTCGCTGGGACTGGCTGTATTCGCCGGGCTATTGGTGGTTTTCACCCGATCACGCATGGTATCCCGGCTGGTCCCGCTGGGGCTGCTATGCACCAATTCCCATCTGGCGCGGCTGGAATCCGGATCCGCCAGAAGTGGTCGTCGAAGGAGATGCAGAAATCGGCGAAGATGGGATGTTTCTGATCGACATCGACACGGCCGGCGCACTGCGTGAGCACAGCGACAGCGACCATAGCTACAAAATCACAGCTGAAGTTATCGATCAGTCCAGGCGAACGATTACCGGCACCGGTAGCGTGCTGGTCGCCCGAGAACCGTTCAAGGTTTTTGTGTGGACGGACCGCGGACATTACAAGACAGGCGACACTGTTGAAGTCGGCGTACAGGCGAGGACACCAGATGGCCTGCCCGTCAAAGGCCGTGGCACGGCGGTACTGTATGCCGTCACGTTTCAGGACAACAAGCCCGTCGAAACCGAAGTCGAGTCATGGGATCTCTCGACCTCTGATGATGGCCAGGCCTCAGTAAAAATGGTGCTTCCAGACGCCGGGCAGTTCCGCATTTCTGTGAAAGTGACTGATACAGAAGGACACAAGGCTGAAGGCGGATACCTGCTGTTTGTTAGGGGCGCCAACCAGGATGGTCGCGGGTACCGCTTCAATGACCTGGAGCTCATCACCGAGAAACGCGAGTACCAGCCCGGTGAGATGGCGACTCTGCAGGTCAACACCAACAAACTCAACAGCACAGTTCTGTTGTTCGTGCGTCCGATGAACGGTCTGTGCCCCGAACCGCGGGTTCTGCAACTGGATGGGAAAAGCACAACTGTGGACATCCGAATCGCTGGCGACGACATGCCCAATATTTTCGTGGAAGCTCTGACAATTGCCGATGGTCGTATCCACAGCGAAATACGTGAAATCGTCGTTCCGCCGCAAGAGAAAATCGCCAACGTCGAAGTGCTTCCTTCCGCAGAACGTTACCGCCCGGGTGATGAAGCCACGGTCAGGCTGAAACTCACCGACCTGGATGGCAAACCCTTTGTGGGCGACACAGTTCTGAGCGTGTATGACGCCAGTCTGGAATACATCGCTGCCAGCAGCATTCCGGAAATCCGTTCGTTCTTCTGGAATGTTCGTAGACGACATAACATTCAGAATCAATGCACTTTGCAGCAGGCTTCCGCCCCGACGTATCTGCAAAACGAAGTTCGGATGCAGATTCTGGCAGGCGACAATCCCAACATGTTTCCTGGCAGAGGCTTTGGTGGAGGTATGGGCGGAGGATTCGGTGGTGGTGGCATACTCGGGGGAGCACCGAACATGCGTGGCCGGGCCACCGGGCAGCTGGGCATGGCCGTGCCCATGATGATGGACGCTGCTGCGCCGGCAGCTGCCGAAGGTTCGAATGCACTCTTCTCCAGAGGTTTTGCTGAAAAGGCAGCTGAGAGCCAGGCGGGAACACTCGATTCGCTGCAGCAGCAGCAACCGACGATGCGTTCCAACTTCGCTGACACCGCTCACTGGGTGGCCAGTGTCACGTCCGACGAAAATGGATTTGTGGAAGTGAAGTTCAAAGTGCCCGATAACCTGACGACCTGGAAAATCAAAGCATGGACGCTTGGCAATGGCACGCGGGTCGGCTCGGGAACCAGCGACATCATCAGCAGCAAAGACCTGATCATTCGTCCGCAAACGCCTCGCTTCTTCACAGAAACTGACCTGATCACTCTGTCCGCCGTCGTGCACAATTACCTGGACAACGCCAAATCGGCAACAGTTGTCTTGGAAACTGAAGGCGGCCAGTTGCGAACGCTGGGCAACTCAAAGCAAGTCGTGCAGATTCCGGCCGGTGGTGAAGTGCGAGTCGACTGGAACGTGCAGGTCGTGGCTTCAGGTACTGCCAAAGTTCGCATGAAGGCGCTGACCGATGAAGAATCTGACGCCACAGAACTGACCGTGCCTGCTCATGTACACGGAATCCTCAAGACAGAAAGCTTCACGGGAGTCATTCGTCCCGACGGGCGATCGGCCAGCGTCAATATCAATGTTCCGGCAGCACGGATCGAAGAACAGTCTCGGCTGGAGGTCCGTTTCAGTCCGACCCTGGCAGGAGCCATGGTCGATGCCCTGCCGTATCTGATTGAATATCCGTACGGCTGCACAGAACAAACGCTCAATCGTTTTCTGCCAGCCGTGATTACTCAGCAAACACTGAAGAGCATGGGCATCGACCTGGCCGATGTGCAGCGTAAACGCACCAACCTGAATGCTCAGGAACTGGGTGACGCGTCTAAACGAGCCGCTCAGCGGAAGCGCTACAACCGCAATCCGGTTTTCGACGAAGCAGAACTGGCGCGCATTGTTACGACCGGTGTGAACGACCTGACCAACATGCAGCTAAGCGATGGTGGCTGGGGCTGGTTCAGCGGCTTCGGCGAACGTTCAACTGCTCACCTGACGTCACAGGTAGTTCACGGACTGACAGTGGCTCAGCGCAACGAGGTACCAATTCTCCCCGACGTGATTCAACGAGGCGTCCAGTGGCTCAGGACACATCAGGCCCAGGAACTGTCCAAACTGAAGGAAGGAGACTGGCGTCGCGAACATCCGCGGAAGTTAGAGAATCGCCGGAAACCTTATAAGATGAAGGCCACCAACATGGACGCCTTTGTCGCGTTCGTGCTGACTGAACACGACGGAAACGATCCACAGATGACAGACTATCTGTATCGTGACCGAGGGAACATCTCTGCGTACGCGAAATCACTCACCGGGCTGGTACTTCATCACCAGAAGGACACCGAACGCCGCGACATGGTGTTGCGAAACATCGAGCAGTCACTGGTTCAGGACGAAGAGAATCAGACAGCGTACCTGAGGATGGCCGGAAACAGCTGGTGGTACTGGTACGGCAGCGAAAATGAAGCGATGGCCCGTTATCTGCAGCTGCTTCTGGCTGTGAACCCACAACACGAAACCGCGCCGCGATTGGTGAAATATCTGCTGAACAATCGCAAACACGGCACATACTGGAACAGTACTCGCGACACAGCCCTTGTCGTCGAGGCCATGGCGGAATACATCGCCGCAACAGGTGAAGACAAACCGGACATGACGGTCGAAGTTCTTGTTGACGGAACGGTGCAGAAGAAAGTCCGCATCACCGCGGCAAACCTGTTCAGCTTCGACAACGTTATGTTGCTGGAAAGTGACGCCGTGAAGACCGGTGTTCACAAAGTCGAGTTGCGACGTTCCGGCAGCGGTCCGGTGTATTTCAACGCGTATCTCACGAATTTCACAAAGGAAGAATCCATCACCGCCACCGGACTGGAGGTCAAAGTCCAGCGACGGTTCTACAAACTGGAACAGGACAACAAAGACGTCAGCGTTCAGGGTGACCGAGGCCAGGTCGTCAGCCAGCGGACGGCAAAATTCAAACGCATTCCGCTCGAAAACCTGGCCGGCGTCACCAGCGGTGACCTGGTCGAAGTGGAACTGATCGTCGACAGCAAAAACGACTACGAGTATCTGATGCTGGAAGACCGCAAACCCAGCGGATTCGAACCTGACGACCAGCGCAGCGGCTACATTTTTGAAGGACTGCGAGCATACCGGGAACTTCGTGACGACCGAGTCAGCTTCTTCCTGAGTAATCTGGCGCGAGGACAGCACAGCGTAACGTATCGTCTGCGAGCTGAAACGCCCAGCCGCAAGGTGTCTGCGTTACCCGCAAAGATCGAAGGTATGTACGCTCCCGAACTTGTCGGCAACAGCAACGAATTCAAACTGCGCGTGACGGACCGGTAAAGAATCTTCGGAAGATCGCTGACGACACAGGAATGCTGACATGGCTGCGAGATTACGGCACAGGGATCTCATTCAGCGTGTAGTAGGCATTTGAGTGGACAAGAGCAGCGCCTTCTACAGATCGCATGGATTCAAGGTCGAAATCATGTACGTGCCCCTGGACCAATCCATCAATCTGCAGCCGCACCTGCAGACCGTCCTGTGAAACATCAGCATGGACAACACGCGGCGTTGTGTGGTCCACTTCGGGGCTGCCATAACCCTGCTGATAGATGTGAGTGTATGTGGACAGCAAATACGATTGTGGCCGGGACGCAACGTCAGGGTCGACAGGTTTCGTAAACGTCACCCGGAATCCATCCGGCAACGCGTTGATCTCTTTGATCTCGAACGGCACCTTTCCGGTCCAGTCCAGACGCTGCAGTGCAAACGGTCGGGGACCTCGGACGGGCCAGCCTCGATTTGTCCCACCGACCAGCAGATCTCCCTTAGGCGTAAATTCACAGGCCAGCAGACCGGTTGCCAGTCCTTCTCGAAACGGATAGCAGGCGCCCTGCCAGACACCGTTGATGTTCTCCGTCGTGGCCCTCATCACGACGCTTAGACTGAAGTCGCCGATGAAGATCTGGTTTTCAAAGGGGCCGAACTTGCCACCAGTTTTATCCACCATAAACCCGGAAATCGAACGCCCCATTTTCTTGTAGGGGAAGACAACTGCGTAGGGCACCAGTTCTTTGACTCGGCCACGTTCCACTTCAAGTCGAGACCTGGTGTCGGGAGTCACCGGCGCCGGCCCCAGTTCTTTGGCGTATGGATACCAGTTAAAACTGACAGGATGTCCCATGAAGCCTCCCGGCTGCAGCACCTTCAGCGAGCAGGAACCATTCCATGGCCCCTGGCTTTCCGCGTAAAACATAACACCATGTTCATTGGGGCCGATTCCGCAGGGACTGCGAATGCCGCTGCATACCGGAATCGTTTTGCCATCAGGCGTCACTTTCAGGCACCAGCCGCGAAACGGCACTTTTGATCGATAGGATTCTGACAGGCACAGAGCAACCCAGATATTGCCGTCCTTATCCAGCTTCGATCCGAATGCAAACTCGTGGTAGTGACGGAATCCCCAAACGTCACTTAACGTTTCAAACCGATCCGCCCGGCCATCGTGATCGGTGTCCGTGATCCGCGTGACTTCAGTCTGTTGCGTCACATAGAACGCCCCGTCGCGATATGACAGACCAAAAAGCTCATCCAGTCCGCTGGCCCAGCGTTTGAATGTCGGCCGCGGGTTTTCATCAAACGCACCTTCGACCATATAGATGTTGCCGCGTCGAGTGCCGATGGCCAGTCGGCTGTCCGGCATCACCTCAAAGCTGCCCGCCTCCAGAGCCATGCCTTCGGGGATGGGCACTTCCACGATGCGATAATACTTCGCCTCTTCTTCCGACGTGCCCCAGTATTCCCCAAGCGTTTCCGCGCGTAGACTTCCAGCCAGCGACAGGACGATCAATGTGACAAATCCCAATTTCATTTCTACGCCTTACCAGAGATATTCGAGCACGAGTGTGGAAGTTGTTTCGGTGGTGTCCAGAGGAACATGAAGTTGCTGACCGGACTCTGTGTCCACGATCTGACCGACCTGATCAGAAACGATTCGGACCTGTAACGCCTGGTCAATCCGGAACACACCATCGTCAGCTCGCGTAATGTCTTTTCCATTGGCGGCGCGGAAAGCAATTTGGTGTTCGGTTTGCCCGGACTGCAGCGTCAGAGATCGACGCAGCATCGGCTGCTTTGAATTCGGATCGATGACGTCAACGAAGTAATCCGTCACCATCACATCGTTGAACTCGTATTTGAATTCAGGTCGCCGTTGCTCATCCAGGGAATACCCTTTGAAGTGGTGATTCGGCGGTCGACTTTCGTCGACAACCCAGGGCGATTGCATGTCGTCAAGGTCCGGACCAGGAGCAAAGTGGACAACATTCCTGCTAAGTGGCCTGACAGTGCCATGCCCCTGGCTTCTCCAGACTCCACCGGGGTCCGCGAATTTGCCTTTCCAGATCATGGCAAGTCGCAGCTGTTCCGCGTCAAACACAATGTTGACCTGCTGCGAATAGCCCACACCAATCCCTCGTTTGCCGACACCCTGATAGCGGCGCCGCAGCATTACAGCTTCGTCAGTGGCCAGCAGTTCGATCGGTTCGATAATCAGCCCCCGAGGTTGCCGCGCCTGTCGGCCGTCCAGCAGGTACTGCCACAGAGCCTCGACCTGTTGATCCGGATCACCCTGCAAAATGTCTCGGCGCATCGCTTTACCACCGGGCCAGTACGACGGCATGATGGTGTTCATGCTGAGCTGTTGAGGGTTGCGCATATAGCGATAGAACCACGACTTATGCAGTCGTTCGGACATCTCTGTCAGGTCGACGGCGGGCATGTTCGCCGCCTGCTTCAACTGAAACGTATGGCAGGCAATACAATTCAAGCCGCCGGTACCAACCATTTCATGCCCCGTGGTTCTCATGAGCTTCTGGTCTTCAAACTCAGCGTACTTTCCATCGGGCATCTGATCAGCTCGCTCAAACAGATCGACCAGTGCGGCCAGACTTTCGGTGCCATACTGAGGCATTCGTGTTTTCAGATAAGGCCGAATGGTGCGACCACCAAGCAGGACCTGACGCATCCATGTTGGCTTCAGCTTCGCCCCCACTCCGGTGAGTGTCGGAGGAATCCGTCCCTGTGGGCCCAGGTTGGGATTCGTCGTTTGGAAATGAGGATTGCGTTCCGGCGACACACCTCCCAAATCGTCTCGCTGATGGCAGTTGACACAGCGGAATGCCGTCAACATGACGGAGATCTGCTGTTCGTCATTCAACGGCTGTGACTGGCGGGCGAGCCCCGCGCGGATAGCCTGCCGCTGCAATGTGTTCAGACCAAATCGTGGCCAGGGCCCGACACCTTCAGAAAGACATCCCCGATCCGTGCGAAGCTCGGACAACGGACGTTGCACAGAACGAGTGTCGCCTTGTTCCTTTCCGTGGCACTTCCCGCATCCAAGGCGTTGAAAATGTAATCGCCCCTTCTCGACAAGTTCCGGATCTCGAGTGAACGGTTCCGATGATGCCAGCGAGTCGGTTCGTTGCACAAGCAGGTAGTTCGCGATGTCCAGGGTCTCCCAATGTGTCAGCGAAAGGCTGGGCATCCTGCCTCCGGATCGGACCTCGTGTGGATTCTTAAGAAATTCTGCAAGGCCGACGACGCCGTATTTGTCTGCCAACGAACCCAGAGCCACGGATGATTTCGAAAGCAATTCCTGTCCCGCATCATCTCGCGGCGAATGACAGGCAACACAGCCAACGGAATGGAACAACTCGCGACCGCGGGCAGCAGCAACGCCGTCCACCGGTTGTTGGGCGAATAAATGTTCGCTCAGCGAGGTTACATAATGAGTAAGTTCCGATGCCGTCCGGCGACGCTCCTGAGTGGACAGCCCTGCCAGGAGGTCCGGCATTCCTGTCCCCGGTTTGACATGCACTGGGTTTGCAATGAAGTCCTGCAGATGGAGTGGATTCAGGTGACCGCCGGACCAGGCAAGATTCGGCCCAGTGTTCGCCGGAATGAAATCCTGTGCGCCATCGTCTGCATGGCAGCTGGAACAATTGAACTCTTTCAGCAGCACCAGCCCCTGCAACTCCTGATCGATGGCGCCACCACCCAGGAAATGCGTCTTCGCTGCGGCCTGTGCCGTACCAGTTGCAGTTGCAGTAATCTCCATCGTGTAACGGAGCAGATCAAGAAACTGCTGTCGATCCTTCAACTGGTCCATCAATTTGTCCGGCATCGCCGACACCTTGTTCTGCACAATCTCTTCGATATCAGTCGTCGCCAGGGTGATAAGCCGGCGATCCGGAGACGTATCGCGGAGCACGATTGTGGAGGGGCTTTGTTCAACAATTCGTCCGGCGATGGACTTTCCCGCGTTCGTGATCACAGTGACCGTCTCAAACCCTTTGAGAATCACTTTGGACGGTTCAAGCAGCGATTCGACCAGGTACTCGTCCGTTACTGGATGGCCCAATCGCGTGAGATCTGGTCCCAGCAACATGTTATTGCCCGCCCCGTGGCAATTGGCGCAGCCTGATTGTTGTAAAGGAAACAGGATCGCACCGCGGATTGCGTTACCGGATTCCTGTGCTGCCAGGATCAGATCAGCAGTGGGCTCTGATCTTAGTTCCTGTGTCAGCGACTGGGCCGACGCCAACGGCTGCAGTGCAGCCAGAAACAACACGGCCAATAAGATTCTCATTAGATACTGCATTCCATCCCATCCGGAACTGATTCATGCCATGTCTGTCCAATTCGTCGAACAGGAGACCACGTCGATGAGCGATGACGATCGACAACCTGACAGATATTCTCAAAAGAACAGGCCAAATCACGGTGGTGTTCTCTCGAAATCGCCTGCGATCGACCCAAATCCTCTTCGCTCGGCTGGCGAGCATAAGGCGTCCTTCGCGTTCTGTCGAACGACATGGCCCGGCGAGATTGCTGCGGCACAAATATCCTGCGTGAACCACCGAATATAGCTCCCAGACGAATCGAGTGAATTCCGACAGGCGGTAATGCTGACATCGAGAGGGCAATTCAGGTTTGCAATTGGTAAGCTCAGAATCACTGACTGATCTGTTAAAGGGGAACAGATGGACGTTCAAGTTTTCACACGGGATGACGTCCGGCATTTGCTGAAGATGCCACGGGCCATCGAATTAATGCGAGATGCGTTCGCGGCATTGTCGGCCGGCAGGATTGAATCTCCAATCCGGACCACACTGACCAACGACCACGGAACGGTGCTGTACAAACCCGCGTGGTCAGCGGCCCAGAGTCTTTTTTGTGCGAAGGTGGTCTCTGTATTCCCGGGCAACGCAGACAAAGAACTGCCAGTGACACCGGGCATCATCGTGCTGAATGATGGGCAGACCGGTATGCCAGTGGGTTTGCTGGAAGCCGGATTCCTGACGTCTCTGCGAACAGGAGCTGCCACCGGCCTGGCAACGGACCTGTTGGCAAAACCAAATGCCTCAACGGCCGCGTTGTTCGGCACCGGAGGACAAGCCTGGCATCAGTTGGAAGCCATGCTGTGCGTTCGTGAATTGAAACGCGTTTACGTCTTTTCCGGTCACGAAGAAAACGCCGTTCGCTTCAGTGAAGAAATGTCCGATCTAATCAAAGGCTGTGAACTGTTGCCTGCTCCGAATCGTGATGTGCTGACGGAATGCGACATTATCACGACCGCCACGACCAGCCCGAACCCCGTGTTTTCCGATCAGGAAATTGGTGATGCGGTTCACATCAACGCGATCGGTTCGCTCGGCCCACTCCGGTCAGAAATCCCACCCGCCACAATCCTGCGTGCCACGGTTATTGTTGACCAGCGCGAGGCGGGTTTGCGCGAAGCTGGCGAGCTGTTGCCGCTGATGGAAGATGGACGGCTGCCACCCGATTTCGCTCCCGCCGAACTGGGGGAACTGGTTCTGAACAAAGACTACTCGGCAGAGCGGCCGGTCACCGTCTTCAAGTCCGCAGGTAACGCCGTGCAGGACCTTGTCTGCGCCGCCGAAGTGCTGAAGCTGGCCGAAGACGCCGGTCGCGGACAGACCGTACAGTTTTAGAGCTGCCTGCTCGGCCTACAACACATTGAAGAGCAACAAGAACTGTCCAAACGCCCAGGAGCCGAATCGTTTAACCGCGAGGGCAGCGCCCCGCGCGATATCGATATTGATGCACACGCAGCCCGATGGGCAACGCGATTAAACAACAGCCGGATACCGGGTTGCTCGCAACCTTTGGGTGCCGCAGGCACAGGAGGCTGTGATGGAAAAATCTTCCGGCATTCTGGCTGGACAGCACAATAGACCTCCTGTTGCTGCGCAACACTGGTTGCAAGCAACCGTGCTACCCGGTCGGAGCATGCCGGAGCAAGGCCGGTCAGAGCACTTTGCTTACTGTCGTGAACGGTACTGGCTCGTGGGAGCAGATAAACTGCTATTGAACAACGTTCTTCGCGGCCACAGGTCAGCGTGAAACGCTGTAAGTGCCGGAACAGCGTTTCGCTCGGACTGGCCTACGACTTCTTCTTTGGCGCCGGCTTCTTCTTTTGCCCACCCGGACGATTGGGGGACAGAGCGTCTGCTGGCCTCACCAATTCGGCGGTGGGACGCTGGTTCGCCTTAATTTCTGTCACGTGAGCATCGTAGGCGACCTGCAGGCGTTGCACGATTTCAGGGTTTCCGGAGGCGACGTTAGTGGTTTCGCCGATGTCGGCCACCGTATCGTACAGCTGAACCGGATCCGGCGAAGGCTTTCTGCCGGTCGTATCGCGGCGTTGTCTGCCCTTCCCTTCCTGCCATGGATAAAACTTCCACCTGCCTGAGCGAACGGTGCCGGGACCATGCATCAGGACATATGCGTCATGAGGGCTTTTTGCATCAACGGCGCCGCTCATCAAGGGCCAGATATCCCTGCCGTCGACCTTTCTTTCGGGCAGTGTGCCGCCGCACAGCGAGGTCAGAGTCGGCATCATGTCGATGGATGCAGCCACTTCTGAGCATACGGATCCGGCCGGAATTTTTCCCGGCCACCACATCAACGTTGGCTCGCGAATACCACCGTCGTAGACGCTGCCTTTCTTCGCTCGCAGCGGCAGTGAGGAACCGACCGCAGCTCCGTTGTCACTTGTGAAAACCACCAGGGTATTATCAGAGATACCGGCGGCTTTGACGGCCTTCAAAATCTCGCCCACTGACCAGTCAACTTCCTCGATAGCATTTGTGATAAGTGTGTTTTGGGGATTGTCAAAGGCCGGCGACACGGCCAGTGGCAGATGAACCATGGTGTGCGGCAGATACAAAAAGAACGGCTGCTCTCGTTTCTCGTTGATAAAACGAATGGCGGCTTCCGTGTAGCGTTTTGTGATCGTTGTCTGATCGGCCGGATACTCGATGACCTCTTCGTTGCGGAGAATGGGCACGACATTTTTCTTCCTGTGCCCGGCTTTCAGATCCGCCAGCGTCAGCCCATCCCGAATGACGATATCGTCGGCCAGTCGGTTGGCAGGATCGATCCACATGTCGTTGCTGTAGGGAATGCCCCAGTAAGAATCGAACCCCTGGTTCGTGGGCAGACACGGCGGCAGATGGCCGAGGTGCCACTTGCCCACGCAGGCCGTGTTGTAATCCGCATCACTCAGCATATCGGCCAGAGTCACTTCGTCGGGATGTAGCCCCCTTGTGCTGTTGGGGAACAGCACAGCGTTCATACTGAGCCGCTGGTAATGACAACCTGTCAGCAGGGCAGTTCGTGAACCTGAACAGACCGCACACCCGACATAGAAGTCGGTGAACTTCATGCCCTCTGAAGCCATCTGATCCAGGTTGGGTGTCTTCGGAACGGTTGCCCCGTTGAACCCGACGTCGCCGTAACCCATGTCATCAATGAAGATGAGAATCACGTTGGGGCGAAATGCATCGGCGGAAGTTGCGACACTGAAGCAACTTCCGAACGTGGTCATGATGATGGTGGTGATGAGTGTTTTCATGAAGTTGATTCTGAACACTTCAGTCATGCCATTCAATCGTAGAGACTCCCTTTTTGCACCACGCCGTCAAACTGAGGAACCCGGATACAGAGACCGTGTGCAGATTCAGACAAGGCTCATTCGACCACATTTGGCTTTACGGCGAGTCGGATACAACAGATCGAGCGCACGCAGAGCTCCTGTGTAGGAAACACGTTAAGGCTGAGTTTCGCACAGCGACCAGCCGAACGGACCATCAGTGGAACCTGGATTGAACGGACGAAGATGTTGCAAATTCGCGAGCCGAAGTCGCGATTCTGTGACGGCATATCACGTCGCAGCTGGATGCAGATCGGTTCGCTCGGACCTGGTGGCATGGCATTGCCGCAGATTCTGCAGGCGAGGCACAAAGCCGCGGAAGCGCCAAAGCGAAGAGCATCACCATAGTGCTGCTACCCGAAGGTCCCTCTCAGACACATCGGGATACGGGGTGTTTTGAGACCACTCCTGGTATTGCTGACAGCAAACTTAAGGCTCAGCGTTCGTCCAGGCGCCAATCAAGTGCTGGCGAGTCGACTCGTCGTACGTTTCCGGAAATGCCTGTTGTTTTCCCGTAACGTCTGCCAATGCAGCGTTTACAGTTTTGGCAAGGGCCAGACAATAACGCGCATGGACCGGTGTTTCCTCTAATTGCTGAGGAAACGATTCGATCAGAATCTGTCGAACTTCTGCCCTGGCAGTCGGGTCACTCTTCGCAATCTCCACGACCGACTTGATCGCGGTGCCCGTCAGTCCGTTCAGATAACTGCCTCTTGTCAGCGGTCGAATTGCGGAAACTGAGTCTCGATTTCCACACGTTGCTAATGCTGATACCGCTCGGATTCGCAGTACGTTTGGATTTCTGCTGTGCACGGGATTGCGCACTAACGACTCAAGCGCGCCACGCGCATCCTTTCGCCCAACGGTTCCCAGTGTGGTACAGACGTCGTAACGAAATGTGTCGTTCGGTACCTGCAGAAGCGCAACTGCCTGTTTGGCAACAAATTTCGGATCCTTTTCAGCCAGGACATGCAGGGCGCGGTAGCGAACGACAATATCGTCGTCGTCCAGGTAGCGACGTGCCAGCTGCACATTCGAACTCGATTCCAGTTCAGCGGCCCGCGCATCCGCGTCGGCAATCCGATCGGCCGCTGCAGACGTCTCACTTGCCCTGACCCTTGCCGCAGCGCGGTCAACCGCTCGCAGAAACGTGTCCTCGGTTCTTCCGGTGCTGCCAACCACTTCTACTGTGTCCGGATCGACAAGGACCAGCTGCGGCCAGCTTGTCACGCTTAATCGCAGACTTACTCGTTCAGCCTTAACATCGGCCGGACTCTGCGTGAAATCACGATAAACGTACATCCAGACCGCCTTGTCGTAGGCAGGCTTCAAACCGGCGTTGGGAAGCAACTGCTTCTCCAGAATGACGCAATGTGGTCAGTAGGTTTTGGTGAAGTAAACAAAGATCGGTTTGCCGGTGCGCAATGCCTCCCGTTGAACAGCCTGGAAATCCGTCTTCCAGGGCGGACCAACCGGTGGTGTTTCACTGCCGGCCAACACGCTCTGACCGGTAAGCAATAACGACAAAACGGCCAGTCTTATGTTTGACGATATGGTCATCACAATATACCTGTGAATGGCGATATTCAGGTGGTCAATGCAAGTCACACTATGACGGAGTTTCGTGGATGCGGCCACCCCACAGGGAATAGATTTCTGCCGAACTCCGACTCACAATTCGGGTGTTCGCCAATTGTGAACCTGCGCCGTGCGCTCGGATCAATTCCTTACCGCAACATACTGTCTGGCAGCTGCGTTGCCATCGTTTAACCGCGTGGGCATCGCCTCGCGTTCAGGCGTGCGTCACGGTCGTATTAGATGGCGTCGATCCAGTCGCGGAAATCTTCCCAGACGGATTCGGTGTTAACTTCCGGTAGCCGATCCGGAGGCACAGCAGCCAGGTCGTTTTCGTCATCGACGCTGAACAGGTCAGGGACTGATGATGGGATCAAGAATGATGCTGTCGTGACAGCGGAAGTGCCATCGTCATGATCGGTTTCAGCGGCCAGCACAGACTGCAGCACTTCAGGGCTTCGCACGACACTTGCAACGGCGGCCCCACCGCCGAGGTTGCTGACATTGGTGCGAATCTCCGCGGCTGTCAGCGGGCTGCTACCTTTGGACAGATCAATTTGAGTGTTGGTGCCCGACAGTTTTACCAGGTGAATCAGGAACGCATCATTGGCGTCAGTATCTCCGTCGCCGTCGACGTCTGCGGCCGACCCAAGACTGCTGATTTTGGCTCGAATCTCCGTCGCGGTCAGTGTACTGCTGCCTTTGGACTGATTGATTTGTGCATCAGTCCCGGATAGCAACACAAGCTGCACCAGGAAAGAATCATTGGCATCGAAGTCTCCATCACCATCGACGTTACCCGGCAACGACTCATCGTCATCGGTGGTCGTAACGGTCACTATCTGATCCGCCAGTGCGTCGAAGGTATCGTCGCTGGCGGCACCATTCACAGACACGGTGACCGTGGTCTGTTCATCACCATCATCGACGTCGTCGTTCAGGCCGGTGACGTTGACGGTCTGAGCCTGATCCCAGTTTGCATTGGTGAACGTAAGTGACGTTTCGTCGAGCGCCGCATCCGGGTTCGCTGACAGCGACAGATCAATCACCACATCGCCTGTCGGCTGCACATCCAGCACGACCGTGAATGAGTCAGTAGTGGTGGTACCGTCTTCGGATACGGTGGCCGTTGTTTTGTTCAGCGTAAAGCCGGCTTTCCGGGTCAGAAACAGAACGTGAACGGCACCTCGCGCGTTGCCGCCAGTGTCATCGTATTTCGCTCCGACCGCCAGATCCACGACACCATCGCCATCCAGATCACCCAGCGAAGTGACTGCCCCACCAAACGAATCAACATCGGCGAGCGTTGGTCCGCCGCCGGTTTCGTGGGCGATCTTGTTCGATTCCCGAACGGTCCCGTCAGCATTAAGAAGCAGCACATGCAGGGCGCCACGGAAGAAGCCACCGGTGTAATCCCGATGTGCTCCAACGCCCAGATCACCGACGCCATCACCGTCCAGGTCTCCCAAAGACGCAACCGAACTGCCGAATCGAACGCCATCGTCAAGAACCGGCCCCCCATTGGTTGCATGTGCAATCTTGGTTAATTCACGAACTGTTCCATCAGTCTTCAGAAACAGAACATAAACGGCTCCACGGTTCGCTCCACTGGTCGTGCCGCCCGTATCATCATGATCTGCTCCTACGGCCAGATCCTGAATGCCGTCGCCATCCAGGTCACCCACCAAACTGACTGAACGGCCGAAATCATCAAAGTCAGCCAGGGTTGGCCCCCCATTATTCTCATGGGCGATTTTCGTCGATTCCCGAACGGTCCCGTCAGCATTGAGGAACATCACGTAGACGGCTCCGCGGTCGCTGCCGCCAGTACCGTCACCTTCCGCTCCAACGGCCAGATCGGTCACGCCATCGCCATCCAGATCACCCAGCGACGTTACCGACTGACCAAAGAAGGTATCGTTCACGAGCGTCGGCCCACCACCTACCTGGTCGCCAATCTTCGTAGAGTCCCTGACCGTTCCATCGGCATTGAGAAACAGCACATGCACCGCACCGCGAAACGAACTGGCGGCAACGCCAGTGCCTCGATCGGTGTTGGCTCCCACAGCCAGTTCATTGATTCCGTCACCGTCCAGGTCACCCAGCAAAGTTACTGAACTGCCGAACGCATCACTACCTGTGAGTGTCGGTCCGCCATTGGTTTCATGGCTGATTCTGACCGAGTCTCTGACCGACCCATCAGCTTTGAGAAACAGCACATGCACGGCACCGCCGGAGGGAAAATCGAGTGATCCGACAGCAACATCGTTGACGCCGTCTCCGTCCAGATCACCCAGTGATGCGACTGACGTACCGAATTTGAAATTATCGGTAAGCGTCGGCCCGCCATTCGTGTCGCTGGCGATTTTCAGGAAGCTGCTGGCTAAACCTTCGCCTGCCGCTGTGATCGAGAACACGTAGTCCTCGACCTCGCCATCGCTGGCCGCGCCGGTCGAATCTGCAGCAGCAGCATCAGTACTCAGCCGGAATCGAGCATACGTGTTTCCAGTGAAACCTTTCGGAACAGCCGGGAATGTCAGAGTAAAACGACCGTCGGTCGTGGCATCAGGAACAGCAATTTGCGCACGTTCCGCGGCATTGTCGAAGACCCCATCGCTGTTGTAGTCGATCCATCCCGACAGGGTTCCGGCAGTACCCGTCGTGTTTGTCGCCAGCAAAGTAACGGTCGGTGCGGCACCGATTGTTCCCGCAAGGTCCAGTGCACTCAGTACGCCGTCTTCATCATCCGGCAGAGCGTCCTCTGTGTCGTCGGCATTAGCTGTGGCATTCTGCAAAGTTCCGTCGTCAATATCGACGGTGTCACCCAGGAACAGCCCTGCCACAACCATGTGACTGGGGCCGCCATCGGCCAGCGTCGTCTTATAGTTGCCTGCACCAGTCCCGGCGGCATTGTCCGGTGCATCGCCATAATCGATGGGCAGCAGCACGTGCACAGCACCGCGATCTGAGTACGCTCCGCCCCCCGTGTCGTCGCGAGAGGCCCCGACGGCCAGATCAACAACCCCGTCACCATCCAGGTCGCCCAACGCAGCAACCGACCGACCAAACTGGTCTCCGCCGGAAAGCGATGGGCCGTTGTTCGTGTTGCTGTCGATTCCTGCGAAACTCTTCACGCTGCCATCGGCATTCAGGAACAACACATGCACCGCACCAGAATAACTGCCACCCGTGTTGTCGCCATAGGCACCAACAGCCAAATCGGTCACGCCATCCCCATCCAGATCACCCAGTGACGCCACCGCATTGCCAAAAATGTCACCGCCATTCAGTGTCGGGCCGCCGTTTGCACCGCTGGGGATCTTCAGAAAACTGTCAACGGTGCTGTCACTGGGGGTCGTAATCGAGAACACGTAGTCTTCGACTTCGCCATCGCTGGCGGCACCGGTCGAACTTGCGGCAGCGGCATCTGTACTCAGACGGAATCTCGCATAGGTGGTCCCTGTGGCCCCATCAGGGACCACAGAAAACGTAAGAATGAATCTTTCGTCCGTCGTGCCGGCCGGAACAGTAATCTGAGCTCGTTCTGCGACGTTGTCGAACACACCGTCACCATTGTAGTCAATCCAGCCCGATAGCGTGGCGACGTTGCTGGACCTGTTGCTGGCCAGCAAAGTAACAGTTGGGGACGCGCCGATCGTGCCCAGCAGATCAAGCGAACTGAGCACACCGTCTTCGTCATCCGGTTCCCCGTCGGGCAGAACGCCGTCCACATCGTCGGCACCAGCTGTCGCGTTCTGCAGCGTACCGTCTTCGCCGTCAACTTCGGCACCAAGACGTATTCCCGTCACGATCCGATGACTGGCCCCACCGTCCGTCTGCAACGTCTGATAGTTTCCAGCACCTGTGCCTACACCGGTGTCGGGAGCATCACCAAAATCAATCGGAAGTTCCAACCCTGTGAAGGTAATTGTGTCCCCGTCCAGGTCGATGCTTCCGTCGCTGGCATTGGTAAAGCTGTAAGTGATCGCTGAAAAGGAGCTACTGTTTTCCAGTTCGATTTCGTCCGGATTCGCTCCTGCTCCGCCGTTGAAGAACACGCCTCCATCGGGAATCGGGTTACCGGCCATGAAGTCGACAACCAGAATGTCCGGGTCCGTTGAACCATTAACGACAATCTTGTTGCTGCCGCTGGTGTCGCCGGATTCGAATACCGGATTCTGAAACCCGACATCCAGATTTCCAACATCCAACTGAGCGTTGGAACTGCCGTTCATAAACAAAATGAAGTCGTCCAGACTCCCATCATCGGCATCACCGCCGGCAGCAACCACAACAGAATCATTTCCGTTTTGACCGTCAACGACGACACTGATTTTGGGATCCGGCAGGGCACTCAGATCAACCTCGTCGTTGCCCTCACCGCCATTCAGAGTTAACGCCAGCGTCCCGGAAAGACCAGGCAGCGCATTGACTATTGCCAAATCATCCCCACCACCACCGTTGATTTCCAGATCCGTCACGTTCGCCACGGTCAGCGTGACGGGTGTCAGATTCGTACGCTGCACAAGAAAGCCACTGCCGTTGGGATTGATGACAACATTGTCAGCCAGCGTGTCGTTTCCGGAAATGATCAGATTGTCGGAGGAAGGTCCAAGGTCAATATTGTCGTTGCCACCACCCTCTTCCCAGAAAACCACATCAGTGACGCTGGTTCCGGTAATCGTGTCAGCACCGGCACCGCCGTCAAAGCCCCAGCCACCGTTGGCAAAGCCGGATGCGTTCAGGATATCGGCCCCCCCGTCGCCGTTTACATTGCGACTGGACGGCATGCCGACTGCATCAAGCCCGGCCAGCGTCACCGTGTCACCTCCGTCACCGGCATTAATCTGAATCGAGTCCGTTGGATTCATGAAATCCACGGTCTCGGCAGTGCCGGGAGCTGCGATCCGGGACATGCCGTCGTTGGGCGTGCCATCATCGCTGAGCGTAATGTTGTCCACGGCACCGGAAAACGTGAAGACGCGGTTGGTGGCCGAAGTATTGTCGAAGATCGGCTCCAGACCGGTGTAGGTGATAGTTGATCCACCACTTCCAAATTCGATGCCGCCCGAAGTGGGTCCGTCGGCACCGTATGTGACGGTGCCAAAACTGCCGCCGTTGATTGCTAACGCGTCATCGCCCGCTCCCCCGTTGTAAAAAACGGGAAATGCACCGTTCGAAAAATCGACGTTGAGCGTATCGTTTCCGGCAGATCCGTTGACATATAGATCAGAAACCGATGCGATTGGCACCCGAGAAACCTCAGCATTGCCGCTGCCCTGATCTCGCGTGACGTAATCACCGCCCTCGACGGCAACGACAAACGGCCCGGCCCCGGTCAGCCCTACGGTCGGGGCATCAAAGGCTGCATGGCCAGTCGACCTGAACAGGGCCGCGTCTCCGACCCCGAAGGGATTGCCGTCGTAACCAAAGACACCCAGAGTGAAATCGACAACGCCGGCACCTGCTGTCACCGTGTTGATCTCATCAAAGATCGTCGTGTCATTCCCGACTGCTCCAGTCAACTTGAACGTCCCAACCCCGGTGGAAAACTCATTGGTGTCTGTACGAATCTCGATGGACAGCAGAGTTCCAGTCGCGGCCACCACACCGTCGTTGAATACGGTTAAGGTATTGTCCGTGCCCGATCCGGGGACGTAAAACTGGTTGACAATGCCATCGCCTGTTCCATCGTCGAAGGAATTTGGATCAAGATTCAACGCGGTTGTGTTGTCGGCACCAGTACTGGAACCAAAACGAAACGTAATATCTGACGCCTAAACACTCGCCGCGTCGAGATTCGGAAAATCTGTGAGTGAGCTGAGCGTCCCCTGTCCGTACCGAAGCTGTGTGTAAGGCGCGTCACTCGGATCTGTACGGCCAAATATCCGCAGCGAGGGATGCAGGTCACTGGCGATAACGTCAAAATTAAATCCAAATGCAGCCAACAATGTCCGATCTTCCAGAACCTCTGCTTTGGCGGACGTACAGACAGCAGACGGTGGCACGTCCTGCGGGCGTCGCGAGCGATTCGAACGTCTTTGCTTTCGACACCGATTTCGCAGCAAGATGAGCCAGTCGATATCGAGCATAGTTATTTCCGAATTCTTACAGGTTCAAATGAACGACACGCCACGGGAAACGAATAAATTCCGGGAGCGGAAAATGGCCAGGCCAGCAAATGACTCACGGAATTCCAGCTACAGCTAGTGCGTACCGCACGGATGTGTAGCGGATCTGGCAAGCAAGTCTGCGGCTGGACAATGGCAAAAGCCACTACACTTCGGTGAAATTCGTTCCAGACAAGTGGATATGCTAATTGGCTAATGGAGCTGATGTCACCGAAGGACCCGTAAAATAGGGAACTTGCACATCTTAAAGAGGCTTCCGCCAACGAGTCATCAAGAGAGCGGAATGAGCATTTGATGTGACACTGGTTAACGGCTCAGCCGGAATTCCGGGCGATTTCTACAAGAACGGCCGACTGCCCATCGCTGACACGAATCGGCACGACTGCGACATTTCACAGCTGTCCGGCCTCGTCAACCAGCATCAAACGCTCAATTTCATTGGTCTTGAACCCGACCGCCATCGGCTGGCGAACACCGGGCAGAATAATGGAATCGTAGAGTTCCGTGACCAGTGTTCCTTCCACGCGCAGCCAGTGTGCCACTGTACCGGTGTTCAGGTCAATAATCTGCAAACCACACTGAGGCTCTGCATGGGCCGTCTCTAGTCGTTCGTCCAGTTCCAGGCCGTGAAAACTGTCGTGCCGCGGTTTCGAAAGAGTGACCACGGCGTAGTTATCGATGAATGCAAGACCGCGCATGTAGCCTGGACAAAAACAGATTGGCTGGAACGTGCCGCTTTCAGCGTCAACGGTACCGAACTCACCGGTTCCGGAGTTCAATACCCACAACTTACCGTTGTGCCAGCGTGGCGAATGCGGCATGGAGAGGCCGGTCACCACGGCTTCGCCGGAGGCGATATCAATCACAGCACCGCCATCGCGGCGTTTGTCTCGCCAGCCATCGGCAACGTCTGATTGCGAGACCACCGACACAAACGCCGGACGTCCGTCTTTCATCGCCAACCCATTCAGGTGACAACGGTCTTCAGGCACAAGTCGGCTAAGGAACTTTGGTTGCCAAAGCGGTTGAAAGTTGGCGTTGTCGCTGAGCGTGGCCAGACAGCCAAACATCGTATTGACAAACAGCAATCGTCCATCTGCATCAATCGCAACGTCGTGGACATCAAGATGTCCAGTGGTGTAGCCGACTCGCGGAATATAGGCGAAGTCGTATCCTCGCCCTGACCATTGCGGCACCGCCTGACTGGGGTTCGACGGATCAGGTTCGGGAGAATCGGGTGCTCGATAAGGCACAATCGCTGCCGGCGCACGCTGCAGTTTCCAGATTTGAAAACGGGAACTAAGCCAGATCGTCGATGCATCAGGAGACGCCCACATTCCCATACAGTGGCCGTAGGTGCGTTCGAACACAGAGATCGAATTATCCGGCTTGCGACCGACGAGAAACAGCTTGCCGGTCTGGTAAGTTGTAAAGCCCAGGCTTGCGCCAGCGTCGGCCAGCCAGTCCATGAAGAACCGGGACCCGGCTACGTTGAGCCATGGTTGTGAGGCCGAAGTGGCCGTGGAATCGCTACTCATATTGTTCATTGACGTCTATTGAAAATGGCGAATCAGGTGCATTTCTTTCTTCGCTGGCTTCCGCGGCTATTTGACAGGCACCCACGCCGGAGAATCGTTGACCAGATCTTCGTAGCCGGACGTGATCTTCGCGATGAGCTCTGCCTGCTGGCCGAGGTTTCGTCCGGCGAGGTTGGATAATTCACCGGGGTCCGCTGCGATGTCGTAGATTTCGAAGTCCGTGAGCTTTGCTGATTTCGCTTCAGCCAGAGTTGTCGGTGTGAGATTCTGACGTTGGGGGAAGTTGCCACCATTCAAGCGTGCCAGAACCTTCCATTGGCCGTGCCTCATCGCCACTCGGGCATCGTTGATACCGTTGTAGTAAGCCCAAACCAATGGCTTCTTTCGTGCCGGTGTCTGCCCGGTAGCAAGAAACGGCGAAAGGTCCACACCGTCCAGCGACCGGCCTGTCGGAATTGAAGCGTTAGCGAGGGAGCACGCGGTAGGCAACAGATCCAGCGCCGAAGCAGGAGTGCTGACAACCTGGCCGGGCTTGATTCCGTCCGGCCAGTTGACGATGCCGGCCACATGAAATCCGCCATCGTGGGTGTGTAGCTTCATGCCTCGCAGGTGAGCCGTGATCCCCCAGCTGCGGTTGGCGCTGCGATAACGATTCAGGGTTTCCGGACCGTTGTCCGATGTGAAGGCAATCAATGTATTGTCTCGCACACCAAGCTTCTGCAACGCCTGCACAACTTTGCCAACGGCCAGATCCACGTTGTGGACGTTGGCATAATACTGGGCCTGGTCAGGATGCCATGTGACGTCGTTGTACTTCTGAACAAGTTCCGGCGGCGAAGCAACCGGTTCATGTGGTTCGTGGAACGGAAGGTAAATGAAGAAGGGCTGTTTTGAATCGTCTTTGATGTGAGAACCCAGCCAGTTGATGGCTTCATCGGCCGCAATCTGGCAGCTGTAGCCTTCGATTCTTCCCACCGGCACTCCGTTGCGGACGTAGTTCACAGGGTCTGCGTGCGACGGTGCGGCATTGTTTTGTGTTGCCATCCAGTGATCAAAACCGGCGTCATGCGGCTGGGCCTGCTTAGGACTGTTAAACGCAGCGTTGCAGTGCCACTTGCCGGCCATGCACGTCGCATAGCCGGCCTGCTTCAGTAACTGAGCAATCGTGAGCTCGCCCTTCTGCATATGAACCTGCTCACGCGCGTCCGGTCTCGACTGCTTCGCTTCAGGAATCCAGTCGTACACACCTGCTCGATTGGGACTGCGGCCCGTCAGCAGCCCGACTCGAGACGGCGAGCATACGGGGGCCGTGGAATAGAAGTTGGTGAAGCGAAGGCCCTCATTTGCAAGACGATCGATATTCGGCGTCTGAATATGAGGATGACCGTGCACACCAAGATCACCGTAGCCCAGGTCGTCACACAAAATGATGACAATGTTGGGGCGGTCGGCGATTGCCGAAGAGGACAGGAAAATGGCACACAAGAGTGTGGCAATGAAATGGCGCATCGTATTTTCGTTCCAGAGAGCAACTACCATCATAATTCTGATTGTCGTTTAACCGCGTTTCCTAACGGGCCGCGTTTTTCTACGCCATCATGCACGGCCCGTTGTCGTCAGTGTGAAACGAACACATCCGAACGGTTCGGCCTGTTCGTGTCGGTGTTTTGACGAGTGACCAGGCACTGGCTGAGCCAGTGGCACACACTCATTGGGTCACCGAAAAACCTGGCTGCCCGTCACCTTCAGAAACTGCTGGTACACGTCAGCGACCTTTGCTGTTTCTGTATCGCCATCATGAATATACAGGCCATAGTCCAGCGTGAACGGTTCCTTACCAGGCCGAATTGTGACGGGCGATTCCGATTCTTTTCCATTGCTGTATTTCTTCGGGCCGAACGGACTAATGGAAAACAGCCCATAGGAGCGCACATGGTAGCGTGATTCGCGGAAGTTACCGGGATGGTCCATCAATGTAACTCCGGCGGTCGCCCCATCCACGTCGCCGTAGTAATCGATCCATGGTGACGGTTTGCCCCAGCAATCCTTTGCACCCTTCAACCCATCCGCATTCCTAATGTGACCGCCTTCCATCTCTCGCATCGTATGCGCCAGGCGAACAGCAAAGAAACCTTCTTTGGTGTCATAGATCGTGACATCCCTGTCAATGGCCGAAAGTTCAATGTGGTATGTCAGCAAACGTGAAGGGTGAATGGTGACCGTTGTCTCTTCCTGCAGCAGCGGTTTATCACCCTCCAACCAGTTGTTGGTGATGGTTAACTGTCCGCTGCCGTTCTTTCCGGCAGAGTGTTCGACGCCCTTGCATTCGATTCTTGATGCCTCGCTCCAGAAGTTCAATCGGTCGTCGTTGACGGAATCGACGGAAACCCACACGCCTTTGTGATGAAAGTGATCCTTGCCCTCCTTCGAGGATCCGGCATCAGCCTTTGTCGGAACGATATCTCGCAGCACATTCTTTCCGTTCGGTGCATGGACTGGAAATAAGAACGGCTTATTCCATTCCTTGCCGTGGTTCAGCACAGCAAATTTCTTCCCGTCGACCTGGATCTCAAGTTGACCGTCCTTCGTTGACTGAAACGAAACGCCGCGCGAATTCCTGTCGACGGCAAACGTGGAAGCCGCGGTAAGACAGAGAAAAAGGGCGGAAGCAAGTAAAACGACTGGTTTCATGATCAGAAGCCTTAGCGGTGTTCGTGAGCGGAAAGTACAGTTCGCGGCGATAGACCGGAACAGAGCGCAGCACGGCGAAACCCTGTCGACCGGCCTCCGGCATGGCACAAGCCTCGTTTCGCCGGCAAAGATGCTACCTCAGCCACTCAGAAGATGCCACAAAGCCGCGCGGGCGGTTTGCCGGAGGCTGCGGCTCCATCACGGAACGGCAGTATTTTTTCTGCTCCCTGCATAATCCTGGATAAAAGTGCGGAGGACTTCGGTCGTGACTTGTTTCAGCTTTCGAAATACAATGTCCAGGAATTAGACACGTTCTGCGAATAGAGTGAGTCCATTTTCTCGCAGGCAGTCAATTTCACAGGGTGCAGAAGCACTGGATTCAACAGATACCATGAAAGCTGATCCTGAAGAGCCTCGCGAAATGATGAGATCACCCAAACAAAAATGGCGGCGAGCCGTCGTTGCCACATCCGTGCTCGGTGGCATGTTATTTTCCGGAGTGGCCATACTGCCGACGGCTGTCATGCGTTCAACTTACCGCGACACGGTGCTGAACGCAGCATTTTCGATGTACGGCTTGACCGCATCGTCGGCTGCGGGGGCGGGCGGCTGGCTCACTCCTGTAGTGTTTGAACAGGTCTCGGTGTCAGATGAGGCCGGCCAGATTCATGGCACGATCCGGCAGATTCACACTTCGATATCGTTGTTCAGCATTCTCACGGGCGACGGTGACCTCGGAACCATCACACTGACGGAACCGGATTTCCAGGTGGCGCTGGACGAAGACGGCAACCTTTCTCTGCAGACGTCGGATGGACCGCAGGAACCAATGACGCGTGACGTCGCGTTCGAAATCATCAACGGTGCGCTCCAGCTCAGCGTTCCCTGGCGCACGCTGCCCATTGTGGATGTAGACGACCTGGACATCGCCGGTGCCGTCACCAACGAGCCTGATGGTCGCTGGCTATCGCTGCAACCAGTTCAGATCTTTGCACATGAACGGCTGTCTGAAACACACACCGAACAGAATCTGGCGTTGATTGCCCCCGTGCTGTCACAATCCACAACACTGTCCGGGGATGTTTCCGTATTGCTGCATTCCACGCACATACAGCTGGATGGCGGAGACGCCTCGCAGTTTTCCATTGGCGGTGAAGCAGTCTTCCACACTGTGAATGCCAGACTAAAGCAGGATTGGGTCTCGCAGATCAGCCGGCTGGTAGGACAGGCGTCCGGCAATGCTGTGCCCGATCGTCTTGAGATCGCACGGAATTCCAGCGTTGCCTTCGAAGTAGATTCGATCGGGATTCATCACAGTGGTCTGGCTTTTCTGCTGCCGGAAATTGCCGACCAAATGCTAATTGAATCGTCAGGCATGGTAGGTCTGGACGAAACGCTGGACCTTGCCCTGCAGGTGCAGTTGCCATTGATTGCACCAAGCAGTCCGTTCATGGCGTTCATTTCAAAGTTGACACTGGCTCCCATCACATTGCAGGTCAAGGGCACCGTTTCGGAGCCCCAGCTGATCGGACCGCCGATTCTGGACGAGTTATCGCGGCGGATCGCCCCGGAACAGCACACGCAACAGCCCTCGGACGTGACGGGTGCCGTGATGCAGTTGCTGGGGACCGCAACAACACCGAACAAAACCCAGGGTGCCGAAGCTCTGCCCAGCGGGATTATCGGACTTGTTCGTGCGATCAAAAAGGCGCGCGAAGACGCGCCGCCGAAAGAAAAGCCGGCTCGCAGACAGAAGAAACGTAAACGGAAGCAGACCTGAATCGCATCTGCCACAACGGCCTCGATGCCGCAACATCTTTCGGTCAGCTGTACGCGCGACGGCGGCGGTTTTTGGAACGCTGGACTTCCGGGATTTGAACTACATCGAGTCCAATCGCACGCGTTTCAACTCTCGCGACACTGCTGTCAATTCTGTATACAGCTCGCTGAACATGTCCTCCAGCTGTGTGACGGCTGATTCTTTAGCAGCCAATTCCAGTTTGTGAGACTGGTCGCGTGCCTCGACAGCACCGAACATTCCCAGCGGCGTTTTCAGTGAGTGCGCCAGACGCGTCACGATTTCCAGGTCCTCTTCGCCGATGGCGGTCTGCAGGTTTTCCAGCGTCGCGGGCAGGTCTTCCTGGAACATCGTAATCAGCTCGAAAGCCAGCTCCGCATCATTCCCCGCGCCCTTAAGAATCTGATCGACGTCAACACGATCTGCGACCAGGCCACTTGTCGTGGGGCCTTGTTCCGATAAAAGGTGGTCAGTATTCATGGCAACGATGACTCCCGAGTATTTCATGGCAGTGGAAGAAAACTCTTCACCAGATGACCGCGATGCGTGGGCACCAATATTCATAACCTATGCCACACCAACGCAGAACGAGCACATTCTCTGTCAAATCGAAACGGCATTTGCCCGCACCACCGCAATGCTCACAGGAGAGACGTGTCTCGACATTGCCAGCTTCCGTGCGAATGAAGCACACGCCACGCTTCTCGTGACTGTGTAGGGATACTACGCCCCCTGGGTAAGCACGAACACCCCTCGATTTGTAACGGTTAGTTCAAAATGCCGGAATAAGTCGATAGTGCGGTAACTAAAGCGGTGCGAAGGTAGATTCTTTCTTAACGAATCAACAACAGGTGGCGTAGATCGCACTAGCGTTCAACGTTGTGTTGCGCGTCTCGCGCAGCAAGCAACCTCCCCAGCTCTCTTACGGTTCGCACGAGCGTTCTGTCCGCTGGCATTTACAGGCGCACGACATGTCAAAAATTCTTGTTGTTGATGATTCCGCTTTTGATCGACGCCTCGCGACTTCTATTCTTGAAAAGTTGTCCAAATACGACGTGACAAGCGCCACTGACGGAAACGAGGCCTTGCAGACGTTGGAGTCCGAGAATTTCGATCTGGTCATCACCGATCTGAATATGCCAGGAATGAGTGGCCTTGAGCTGGTCCACGAAATACAGGAAGCGCACTCTGAGCTGCCAACGATTGTCACAACGGGATACGGAAGCGAAGCTACGGCCATGCACGCTTTGCAGGCCGGGGCGTGTGGTTATGTTCCAAAGTGTCATGTGCAGGATGAACTGGAGGCCGTCGTAGAGACGGTATTGAGTACCACGGCCCGTCAAAAGCAGAAAGACGAGTTCCTGTGTTCCATCGTGAAACAGGCGTTCACTCTGAAGATCCCCAACGAGCGTGCGCGCATCGCTCCAACGATTGCTATTCTGCAGAACCAGATGGATGCTATGGACCTGTTCAAAGGATCGCAGGCCATGCACCTTGGAGTCGCGCTGGAGGAAGCTCTCAGCAATGCGATTATTCATGGCAATCTGGAGGTCAGCTCGAAACTAAGGGAACGCGATGACAACGCGTACGGTGATCTGATCGAACAGAGACGCGTAGCAGCACCGTACGCAGATCGTCGCGTTGTGATCGAGGCTGAACTAAATACTGAGTCCGCCTGTTTTACCATCCGCGACCAGGGACCAGGCTTTGACATTTCTTCATTGCCGGATCCAAACAATCCTGAGAATCTGTTACGTCCGTCGGGACGCGGACTCACGTTGATGCATGCTTTTCTGGATGAGGTCACGTATAACGAAAAGGGCAACGAGGTGACTCTGCGAATGAACGTTCCACAGGGAACGACGACCGATGCCCCGCATGTGGCAGCCGATTCTGTGATGGCGACGCCGGAAAACGTTCTCGCCTAGGAGGCTGTCCGGTTACCGGAAACAGTGAGCCGCAAGGCGCTAGCCGCGGGTGAAAACACTGCCAACAACCGGCGGCCAACGCCGTACCGCTCACAAGAACCGACGTGTCCGGACAGCCACCCAGGGCAAAAACCGGCTGCCCGCGCACGGCCAGCAGTCACGTGTCGCCAGCAGACGTTGCGGGAACGTCCCTGTACTTCCTCACTGCCGCCCTGGAACTATTGCCCCGGCCATGGTTCATCAACGTAACCGTCGAATCGGCCTGTCAAACACATTGATTTCCGGAATACCAGGAACATCCCCGGCAGCGAAGTTACGGGATGTATTCGTATGCCATGCGTGTCATATCTGTTACATGCATGACATGCGCGGAGCCGTCGGCAGAACCGTTTCGGTATCTCCCGATCTATGAGACCTTAACCGTATTGCCCCGGTTTTTCATCGCAACGGCCGGTCCCGTGTACTTACGATGGAACGCTTGTACGTTGTGAAACATGACTTTGATGAAACACCACGGTGAGGACTTCTGTATGCAACTTCGTCTTCTGATGATGAGCCTTTGGCTGTCTACTGCGACTGTACTGGGCGCAGACCGGGTGCAGCTGGTCACAGATCCGGATCTTTCACCGGACGGAAAAAGCCTGCTGTTCGTCCATCGGGGAGACATCTGGCAAGTCGCGACGGCCGGTGGCGAAGCTCAACGAGTCACAACGCACTCGGCTGCTGATTCCGAACCACACTACTCACCAGATGGCAGGCGGATTGCATTTGTCAGTGAACGAACAGGCAGTCGCCAGGTGTATGCCTTAAACGCCGGCGATACGACGCCCCAACAGCTGACATGGCATACTGAGGGATTTTCTCTGCAGGATTGGTATCCGGACGGAAAACAGCTGCTGGTGCTGGGTGAGCGAGATCACTTTTGGCGATATTCGAATCGGTTTCTGAGAATCGCGTCTGACAAACGCTCTACCGAGCAGTCGCTGTTTAATGGATATGGCACAGAAGGACAAATCAGCCCCGACGGTTCGCAGCTGCTATTTGTGCGCGAAGGAGAACGCTGGTGGCGAAAAGGATATCGCGGAGCGCGATCCGCTCAGGTCTGGCTGTTCGATCTTAAACAGAACAGTTTCACCGAGGTGTTGAATCTGCCAACCGGTTGTTTTTCACCCGTCTGGAAACCAGACGGCAGTGGCTTCTATTACTGCGGTTCACAGAAAGCAGAAAACGGTGCCCGAAATCTCTGGGAATACCGTTTGAAGACCAAAGAGTCCCGACAGCTGACTCATTTTGAGGATGACCTGGTTGTCAGCCCAACGGTTTCCGCCGATGGCCGGACGATCGTTTTCTCGCATCTGTTTGATTTGTATCAACTGCGTGTTGGCAGGAAGGCACAACCCCGGCTGATTGAGATCACCGTTTCCCGGGAAGATCAGGACGACGATCTGCATCGCCGGACGCTGAAGACCGCAACTGACGCAGCTTTCAGCAAAGATGGGCTGGAAGTTGTATTTATCTCCGGTGGAGACCTGTGGGTCATGGAGACCGAACTGCGGGAGCCTGTGCAGGTAACAGCAACGTCGCAGTTCGAATCGGACCCCGTCTTTATCAACGATGGCCGCGCAATTGTATGCGTCAGCTGGAAAGACGGTGAGCCCGACATCTGGAAGATACAGCGTGCGGACGATTCAAAATACTGGTGGCAGAATGACGACTTCACCATGACCCGAATCACTGAAGATGACGCCGTGGAATCGAAGCTGCGTTTGAGCCCGGACGGTAAGCACCTTGCATATATTCGTGAACGAGGTGATCTGTGGCTGCGGAATATTGGAACCGGAAACGCGGAGAAAATGGTCGAGTCGTTTTTGCCTCCCGACTACGACTTCTCCCCCGATGGCAAATGGATCGTCTTTGCGCAGACGGACAACAACTTCAATACAGACGTCTGGATCATGCCGACCGACAAATCGTCAGACCCGGTCAACATTTCCCGGCATCCTGACGACGAATCCGGCCCAGGCTGGTCCAGCGATGGCAAGCTGATTGCATTCACCGGCCGCCGCACGGACGACGAAGTTGACATCTACTATGTCTGGCTGACGGAAGAAGATGATGACACAGGTTCCCGTGATCGCAAAGTAAAGAAGACGCTGGAGGCGTTCGGGAAATCCCGCCCGAAGAAGGCCGATCCAAAATCGCCGGACGCCGCAAAGAAGCCCGCACCGAAAGCTGACGCCGAGAAAAAACCGGAGGCCGCGGACCAGACTGAATCGAAGAAGAAAGGTGAATCGACGACGGACGACGAACAACCCGAAAAATCCGACGAGAAGAAACTCCCGGACGTGAAGATCGATTTCACGGATATTCATCGTCGCCTGAAGAGGATCTCCGTCCCGAACTCAACCGAGCGAATTCTTGGCTGGACGCCGGATGGAAAGAAGCTGATTTTCTCAGGCACGGTCAAGACTGACTCGGGTACTTATTCCATCGAGTTCCCGGACAAGCTGACTCCAAAAAAGATCACCGACAGCACAGGGCGCATTAAAGGCTGGTTGCAGAAACCAGACAGAATGCTGTGGCTGTCCAGTGATGTCCCGGGCGTGCAACCATTGACTGGCGCCGGAACAAAGTACACGTTTGCGGCTCAACAGGAAATCAGCCGTTCGGCTCGCTTTCGCGCGGGTTTCGATACCGCGTGGCGCATCATGCGAGACTGGTGGTACGACGACAATCACGGAAATCACAATTGGGATCAGATCCGTCGCAAGTATGCCGACGCGGCAGCATCCGCCGGGAACATGACATCACTGGCAGCCGTCATGCAGCTGATGCTGGGTGAACTGAACGGATCGCATCTGGGTTTCTATTCGGGGTCGGGACTGGAGTCCCGCGTCGAGGGCGGTGACGAGTGGCGTCCCGCAACCGCGCATCTGGGAGTACGTTTTGATGACCGCTTCAAAGGACCAGGTCTGAAGGTCAGGGACGTCATTGCCGGTGGCCCTGCAACAGATGAATCCAGCCTCATCAAACCCGGTGAAATCATTCTCAGCATCGATGGAACGGCGGTCGATCCTGCCATCGACCTGACGACGGTGTTGAATGGCCCCATGGACCGCAACATCCGACTGAAGATCAGGGCCGTGGGCAAAAAGAAAGCGGAACGCGAAGTCGTGCTCAGGCCGACAAGTTACGACCGAGTGCGTTCGTTGCTCTATCGGGAATGGCAGGACCACAATCGGAAACTTGTGACGCAGAAGACGGACAACATTGGCTACCTGCACATTCAGGGAATGAACTGGTCCAGTTTTCTGGATTTCGAACGTGAATTATATGATATCGGCTATGGCAAAGACGGTCTGATCATCGACGTGCGTGACAACGGTGGTGGATCAACAACCGATCATCTGCTGACGGCACTGACCCAGCCACAACATGCCGTGACGGTCCCGCGAGGTGGCGGACCGGGGTATCCACAAAGTCGCATGGTGTATGCGACGTGGCACAAGCCGATCGTTGTGATGTGCAACCAGAACAGCTACAGCAACGCAGAGATTTTCAGTCACGCCATCAGGAACCTGGGACGGGGCAAGCTGGTCGGTGCGCCGACAGCAGGTGGCGTGATCAGCACAGGGCGCAAATCCGTGATGGATGTCGGATCGATTCGGCTACCGTTCCGAGGCTGGTTCGTGAAGGAGACGGGACAGGATATGGAACTGAACGGAGCTGTGCCGCACATTATTGTCTGGCCACGCCCCGCTGAGATTCCCAACGGGAAGGACCGTCAACTGAACAAAGCCGTCCAGGTGCTGCAACAGGAAATCAAACAGTGGAAGGCTCAGAAGCAGACACCATTGACCAAAGCCACGGAGTCGCCGAAATAAGGAAGGCCCCACGTATAAATTCATTGCCAAATATGGCCAGCCTGCGAACCGACGATCGACCGAATTCGCGCAACGTGGGCGACGGCTCTCGTCGTCACCGGAAAGTTGAGACGAGCGTTTACCGCAAACACAACTATTTGATGGCAAAGAAATAGCCATTGCGGCAATGGACAAAGACCTTGTCGCCATAGATGGCCGGCACACCTTCTTCCATAGGTGCGCCCACATAGCACCTCCAGATCAATGCCCCTTTATCCGAACTTACACAGGTTACAAAAACGCCAGCTGATGAGCCGAAAATGACTCTGCCATGTTCCAGGTGTCGTTGTAGGCGCTCGTGTCGTAACCCTGATGCCAGAGGAAGCGCCACCATCGGATAAGTGCTGCCCGGCGACCGAGAAGATTCGACTTACCTGTCGGAGTCGCGTGCACGTTCTGACGAATCTGATCAATGTCGGCTATTCCGCTGTCTGTTGTTGTTTGAGCGGACGCCATGGCGCCAGCTGTCAGGAAAAACAGAACAACGACTGAACGACTGATGCAAATCTCTGGCATGCTTATGAATCCGAAACAACTGACTGCCAGAGAAGTGCTCTTCCGACTCAGGCAGCCCTCCCCGGCGATCAGGCGAGGTTGCAGGGAGTGTAATGGATTCGTTCAGTACGAGAAAAAGGATTGAAGATCGGTCATTGGCTGCGTTTCTGCTTGAAAAGCCACGTCATAAAATCCGGCTCCCTGTCGCAGCGATCGCTGCTGAATTCCGTGGTTCCATTGTCGGCATTAACGATCATCTTGCCGGATACGGCATGCCTGTCGCCCGCCCAGGTGGTCAGTTTCATCCTGCCGCTCAGCTTCTTCATTTCGGCCAACACCTCCAGATCTCTCGCAATCGGGCAGACTCCGTCCCTGTCGCCATGAAACGCCCATATCGGCAGATCTTTGATCTTTGCCGGTTCGATGAAATCCTCTGTCGTTTTCAAACCGCTTCCGGCTGACGGCGCGGCGGCCGCAAAATAGCCTGGATCCAGCTGGATGAAAATATAGGTTCCATGCCCGCCCATCGAATGCCCCATGATGTAAATGCGATCCATGTCGACCGACGGCAGCCCGTTGATGAGCGCTTTGATTTTTCCCAGATGCTCAGCGTTCCACAGTCCTGCCGCCTGAGGCGCCACGACGTAGCAGGGAAAATCCTTCCGCCGTTGCTGTTCCACCAACTGCCTGTTCCAGTCCTTCAACTGCTTGTCGTTGTTTGTTCCTTTGCCACCTGCGCCATGCAGCGAGACAATCACCGGATAGCTCTGATTCGCATCAAACCCCAGCGGTTTCATCACCCGGCATGGCATTCCCTGGAACACCTGGGGTTCATACGGTGCATCCCAACGCTGCGCCGCGTTTGCTGCCGCTGCACCCAGCAACAACCCAACAAAAACAATCCGCTTCAACATATCCACACTCCTTCTTCCAATCTCTGAAACGTTATCACTTCCAACATCCCTGAACAAACTCTGGCCAGAAGACTCGGTGGTTCGCAGAACCAGTCGTTGTTCGACCGCAGCGATCGCACCAGGCTATTCGGTGAAGCCTGACAATAATTGCCAGCAGACAAGTTGCATCCGCGGCATGTGGAACGGACCTTTCCACATGTTGCCCTTGAGTGTGGAACTGACGCGACCATCGCGATGCAGGTAGCCGAACCATTCGCCCATTTCGGGATCAGGAAAGTGGCTGTAAGTCCAGTCATGGATTTGGCGATGCCAGTCCGCGTATTTCGCATGGCCGGTGAGCTGCCAGGCCAGCAGAGTAGCGATGATCGCTTCGTTCTGGGGCCACCAGAATTTCATGTCGTGCCAGTACTCCTGGACCGGCAGACCCTTCACATCCACGAAGTACAGGATGCCGCCGTGTTCCTTATCCCAGCCTCGTTCCCACATCCAGTCTAGCATCTGGCAACCCGTGCGGATCAGATCGTCGTCGCCTCGCAGTTTGCCCTCCAGCATGATGAACCATGCGCCCTCGATGGCGTGACCGGGATTCAATGTGCGACCATCGAAGTGGTCGATCAGCTCTCCATTTGGACCGACGCTCTCCATCACGCACCGGATGTCTTCTTTCAAATGGTATTGGCAGATGTCCTCAATACTGCGATCGATCCACTTGTTTGCATCCGGCAGGTCAATGGATTCGCGAAGTTCCTGCGCCGTGACGATGGTAATCATGGGAAATCCAAGCCCCCTCATCCGTCTTGTGTCGGTGAATTTTGGCGGCGTATCCTGCGAGCTGAGGTTGTGGTCAATGAATGCCTGAAACGCCTTTCTTGCTTTGTCCGCATATTGCTCGTCACCCGTCGCTTTGGCCAGTTCTCCAAAGGCGATGGCGGCAAAGCTTTCCGAAAATGCGTAGCGGCGTTTGCGGATCGGGGCACCCTCACGAGTAACATGAAACCACATTCGACCGTCGGCTGGATCAAAACAATGCTGGTCGATAAAACGAGCACCATGCTTTGCCAGTTCCAGCCATTCGTCGCGTGGTTCGACATTGTTATAAAGTTCACCCAACAGCCACGTAAACCGGCCCTGCTGCCAGACGCCTTTGTCTGTGTCAATAACAGTCCCGTCACGGTCGAGCGACAACATGAAGCCCCCGTGCTGGCGATCGACGCAGTGTTTTATCCAGAACGGGAGTGTGTCATTCAGCAATCCGTTGCGGTACGTCGCGATCAGCTTGTCTCGGCGGGCAGCATCTATCGTCATCAGGGTCTCAGTCTGCGGAAGGTTCGGTTATTGTCTGTGGCTTCTGGAGGGTGTAGATCGTCAAACCAGACAGATCGTTCGCTGGTCGCCCGGACGCAAGACTCGCCACGAACCCGACAACGACACACGTGCAGATTCCACTTGCTGTGTACAAATATCCGTTGATCGCCGTGTATTTCCATAAGCAGAACATCACTCCGGCTCCGACGATCGCGCCGATCATTGCCCCCACCGCATTTGCCCGTTTCGTTATTGCCCCCAGAACGAACAAGCCTCCAAGCACGCCCATGAACAGGCCGATGACTTTGATGAAGGCGTCAAACAGTGACTTGATTTCCGGATTGACGAAAACAAGGCCGAACAGCGTTCCCACGACACCAATCAGGAACGTCCAGAAACGTGCGGCGTTCAGGTAGCCCGCTTCGGATTTGCAGGCGTTAAACGGCCGCATGAAGTCCGTTACGATGGCGGTCGCCGTCGAGTTCATACTGGTCGACACAGTCGATTGGGCGGCCGCAAAAACGCCCGCCACAATCAATCCGGCAAGTCCGACCGGCATCTCATTTGCGATAAAGAGCGGGAACACCTGATCCGTCGTGATCGTTGGGTCCAGCTTGTCGGGATGCGATCGGTAGAACGCAAACAATGCCGTACCAATGCCGAAGAACAGCAGAGTTGCCGGAATTGTCAGAACGGCATTTGTCCAGATCGAACGTGCGGCCAGCTTCTGATCGGCCGTGGTCATGTAGCGCTGCACGACAGCCTGATCGGCCGTGTAAGAAGAAACATTCTGCGCGATTGATCCGATCACGATCACCCATAATGCAATCTGAGAACTCGTCACGTCCCAATGAAAGTTGGCGATCGCAAATTTATCGGCATCAACGGCGGTCGACAAAAAGCCGCTCACGCCACCATCCACACCCGCAATCAGAAAACAGATGGCGAACACGGCTCCGCCCATCAACACGAATGTCTGGATCGTGTCTGTCCAGATCACAGCTTCGATGCCGCCCATGGTACAGTAGATAATACTCAGAACGCCCATCAGCAACACGGATTGTGCCGGTGTCAGCGGAGTCGCCACGGAAAGCGCCAACCCGGTCAATGACATCACGACTGCCATACGGAAAATGTGGAACAGCGTGAAGCTGGCACTTCCGAACAGGCGCACGGAACGGCTGAATCTCTTTTCGAGATACTCGTAGGCGCTGGTGGCATCAATGCGACGATAGAAAGGAAGCGCCACAAACACCGCAAGGACTGCGACCACCGGAATCATAAAATTGCCAACGGCGTACACCCAGTCCTGCGCAAACGCCTTGGACGGAATTCCCGTAAATGTCAGCGAACTAAGCATCGTGGCAAAGATACTGCAACCGGCCGCCCACCACGGAATCGACTGGCCGCCGCGGAAGAAGTCGTCTGTATTCCTGTTCTTCCTGGCGAAATACAGACCCACGCCGACCATCGAGAGCAGATAGCCGAACAACACGACGTAGTTCACGAGCCCAAAGTCTCGGCTCGGAACAATCGGCTCGACACGCCAGACCTGTGGTGAACGCACACGAGGCCTGACTTCACCACTGGGAATGATGATCCCGCCGTCCCATTCTACTGCGACCGTGGTGACGTGATTGCGCGGTGTCGTACCGGCCGAGGTCCATGTGTCAGTAATCGTGTGATATGCCAGCGATTCTTTTGTAAAACCGGGATGATCGTCCCTGAGTTCGTCGCCCTTGAAGAATAAAGAACCATCCGCCCCACCCAGCACAAAGACGTGACTCTGTCCACTTCCGATTGCGGTGCCGGCCATAACGCAACGCGGTGCGTCGGCCCGCTGCCGCCATTTGCCTGTTGCCGGCGTGTATTCCCAGACGTCCTTCAGGAATTCCACGTCATTCGAATCGGGACCACGTTGCCTCCGTCCGCTGATGACATAGACGCAGTCGTTGTAGCCATTGTGTTGACGTACGGTGAGATTCAAGGCGCGGGTAGCACCGGGCCACGGCGTCAGTTCTTTCCACTTGAACTCGCCCGGCACTTCCTTATTCGCCAGATCAAGCGACCAGAAGTTCGTCATAGCGGTGTCGAGCGATCCGCCGCTCTGGCCACCTGCAAGATAAATCACATTGCCAACCAACGCCGCGGCTCCAAACGCACACGGCTTCGGAAGCGATGGGTATGGAACAGTGGTAACATCTTCAGCCGATGCATCCCAGCGCAGCAGGAAGACGTCGTCGAACGTCTGCCCAGCGTCATTGCCTCCGATACACACGACGCCATCCGGAGTCGAAACCGCCGCGCCGTAGGCCATCGGTCGAACGAGAGTTCCACCGTCCTGCCAGACAAAGCCGTCACCCGACTTTGTCAGAACGTGAATGCGATCGCGCCAGACTTTTTCAGTCTCCCACACGGGGCGAGGAAAGTTTGCACCGCCGGCGACAATCAGTGCGTCGTTGTGGACTCCGGCGAAGGGACCGGCGACTCCGAGTTCGTCCGGCAAGGACGGCATCTCTTTCCACGACAGCAGTTTCTCATCCTCAGCAGCGCTAAGGATAACCGAGTTCAGGAGTACGGTCAGAAATGCAAGCTGAGCGATCATTGTGTATGGTAATCGTGTTTTCATATCGCCGTGGATTCGGATTGTGACCATTCAAAAAAGCCAATTGACTGCAACTCGTTTCGGAGCACGTCGACGTCCGAATCGGACAGACGCCCCTGCGGCAGTCGGCAGCCACCCATGTTGAATCCCTGCATTTCAAGCACCGCTTTCATGGCCGGATGAAAGGGAAAATGATTCAAAGTACGAATCATGTTCACGGACAGCGATTGTAGTCGCCGCGCCTCATCAACGTCACCGTCAGCGAAGGCCGTGATAATCCGGCGATACAGCGGCGCGGCGATGTTGTAGGTACTGCCAATCGCTCCGCGGGCTCCGGTTGCCAGTGCCCCCAACAGCATTTCGTCACAGCCCCAGACGACATCGAAGCGACCATCATCCAGTTCAAGACACTGCTGAAATTCATGCAGCTTCGTGTCGGTGTACTTGAGTCCAGCGAGATTCGGGATGCGATCGCCACCTTGGTTTAGGAATTCGACCACGTCCAGCGTTGAGCCAGTCAGAACCGGAATGTGATAGTAATAAAACGGCGTGTCCGGTGCACCGCTGGCAAGTTTGGCCATACATTCGACCAGCGTCGCCACATCGGACACTTTGAAATAGGACGGACACGTTGCCGATACAAGGTCTGCCCCGATTTCCTGAGCGTGTGCGGCAAGTTGACTCGCCTCTGCCAGGCTGTTGTGGCCAACCTGAATGATGATCGGAACTCGCCCGGCTGCCGCTGTAACATAGGCTTCGGCTACAGATCGCCGCTCGTCACCACTTAGCGACATGCCTTCGCCCGTGCTTCCGCAGACGTACAGCCCTGAGACTCCACTGGCCAGCAGGTGTTCGACCGTCTGCGGGACTGAGCTGAGATTCAGGCTGCCGTTGTCATAAAGCGGCGTGTACGTCGCCGCGATGAGACCATTAAGTCTGGTTGTTTCCACTCTATTTTCCTTTCCTGGGTTCATAGTTCGGCATTGTCACGTATCGATCTGGCCGCCATAGCAACCGATATCCGAATAGCCCATATCATCAACCGTTACGAGGATAACGTTGGGACGTCGAAGCGTTGGCTCCGCTGCGACAACGGACGTCAATAACAGAAAGGCACAGCATACGAGCGCCATCTCGACAACCGCGTTGTGCAGACGGCGTAATAACGTAGCCGAAGTCGCAGGACTCCGGGCGAACCGGTCATTGCCGTTCATTCTACATGGTCTCCACCAGGCGCGACACTCGAAGTGTGCGTTCCGCGTTCCAGTCCCGCCTCGAACATGGCAACGATGTTCTCTGGCGGAACATCCATTTGCAGCGAAGGGTGGCCCGGCGCGAGGATGTAACCCCCACCGGGCGCGAGGATGTCGATGACCCGGTGGACCTCTGCGCGCACGTCCTGAGTACTGCCACGCGGCAGGATCTCCTGAGCACCAACCCCACCGGAGAAGGACATCCGATCGCCGAACGCCTGCTTCAGCTTTGTGGCGTCCATATCCGGGACCTCCGGCTGAATAGGGTCGAGCAGATCAACGCCCCAGTCGATCAGATGGGGAATCGCCGCAAGTACGTTGCCGTCGGTGTGGAACATCAGCCTGATATCATGCCGATGTGCCAGCTGTGCACAGCGGCGCACATGCGGCGCAACGAATTCTTCCAGCGTTGCCGGACTCACAAACAGGTTATTCTGTGCGCCGATGTCGTCCGCCAGACGGAAGATCTGAATCAGGTCACCGGCTTCCTCGAACAGCCGCTCGAAGTAGCCGCAATAGAAGTCAGTTACCTTTCCAATAACGTAGTGAGCAATTTCCGGTTCCGCAGCCAGTTCGAGTGTCAATTGCTCGATGCCGCGAAAAAGCATCGGATGCTGGAGTACAGAGGCTCCCGTCGCCGCAATCGCAAAATCCTCTGCCCAGGGCTCCATCTGCCGCCGAACATCCGAAAAGTCGAACCATTCAGCTTGCGGCCAGGGAAAGGTCTCAAGCTCGGCGAGCGTTGGATAGACATCGACGCCGATACTGGGCGGCCCCATGGCCCAGGCCGGCCCGAACTCGTTCTCCGTGATCTCCTCTTGATAGTTGAAGAACTCGAACAGGTTGCCGGCGCAATCGTCGGAGATCGCGAAGTGTCGCGGTCCGACATACCGAGCGCCGACGCCGCTCTTGTAGTCCAGTCCGCGCGTGTCCCACACATCCAGCCCCAGTGAGAGCATCAATTGCCGGTCGGTTTCGATGCCGCCGACGTGTTTCTTCAGACGCTCGACACCCCAGCGACTGGCCGACATCATCATCGGAACGCGATCGGGCTCCTGGTGGTTGAGTGCGTGTTGAATGCGCTGGCGGGAATTCATTTCAGTTGCTCCGGTTGTCACCAAATCTTCATGCGAGTGCCGCTTCGTTCAAGTTCAACGACGCCCGCTACGAATCAATTCCATCGGCAGGGCAACGAAGCGAACGTCTTTGTAGTGATTCGCTTCGTAGAACAGCTCGATTGTCTCCGCGCCCAACTGGCTCGTGGTAGTTCGTGTACTGTTGGGCGACAGCGCGATCGGAGGAAGCATGCTTCAGTTCTCGACGTTATCATTGAGCGAGGAATTATTGGTATGTCTGGCGGTAGCCAGAGTCATTGATCATTCGCTCGTTTCCTGAGCCTTCCTGAACAGATCCAGATGGGGCCAGCGAAAGCCCGGCTTCCTGTACGGCTTGTGCAGGTACTCTTTCTGTTCGGCGATGAAGGTGGCGATGTTCTGGCTGCTGGCGAATGGGTCTTTGATCTGACGTTGAAAATCCTGCATGGCCACGAGCAGTCGCTGTCCGATCGGTTTGTGCTCCTGGTCGTCTGCCAGATTCTTCCACTCGTAAGGGTCTTGCTGCAGGTCGAACAGCTCATACTCGGGCGGATGAAGGAAGCTCTGCACGTATTGATCTGCGGGCAACTGACTGTTGACATAGCGGGACTCGGCCAGCCGATTGAGCGCCCGGTCCGGGTTGTAGACCAGCTTGTAGCGTTCGTCCCGAATTCCAAACTGCAGATACAGTAGATTCGGCGACGATCCGGTTGTGAAGGTGTGGATGTACTTTCTGGCCGGAGACTTGCCAGAGTCGATGTCCTGAAGTGCAAAGCCCGGCAGGTTCTCAGGAATCGGCAGACTGGCTGCACGCAACATCGTCGGCAGGATATCGATCGTTGAAACCATGCCGCTTTCCACCTTGCCCCTGGGAAAGTTCCTGGGGTAGTTGACGATCATGGGAATTCGTGTGCCGTTTTCGTAGATGCTGCCTTTACCTCGCGGGAAATCCGCGCCATGATCGCTGATGTAAATCACCAGTGTGTTATCGCGGCATTCGGATTCATCCAGCTTGTCGAGAACCATGCCAACGCCCTCATCAAGGCGGTTCATGCAGTTGAAATAGTCCCGGAGTTCCTCACGCAGATGCGGCGTGTCGGAGCCGATCCACGGGAATGGCGAGATTGGGTCAGCGACCTGTATCGTTGGGAATCCATGTTTCGACTTGCCGACGAATCGGCGGTGGGCATCGGCATAATTGATTATCAGGAGGAATGGCTTCTTACGTTCGGCAGCGTTCTGCATCACAACGCGGGCCTCTTCGGCATACGTTTCAATGCTGATTGTCTTGCCGAAGTTCGAGTTCTGAATGGCTCGGTGGTCAACATAGTCCTCCACCAGCCGTTCCGGATTGATGTGAGTCTTTCCAAGGAACCCGGTGTAGTAACCGGCCTGCTGGAAACGGGCGGGCATGGTTTTGAAATCCCGGTACATTGAGAACCGGTGAGTTGCCAGACCGATGTGTCCGGTCTGCCGCGTGTAGAGTCCGGTCAGAAACGCGGCGCGCGAGGGGCTGCAGACCGAATACGGCACATAGGCCCGTGTGTACCGGACGCCTCCGGCCGCAAGAGCATCCAGATGTGGTGTATGGACACGCTGCTCGCCATAGCAGCCGAGGTGCTCGCTGTTGTCTTCCGAGACAATAAGCAGAATGTTGGGTCGTTTTGACGCAGCCGCGCGCCGAGCGAAGACAGTCTCTGTGCTCTCCGTCGTAAACGGCGATGCCGGCAGACCCGCAGTGTTGAAAAGGTTTACCCCAGGATTGGGATACGGAAGCCATGCGTAACGCACATCGTGTGGCTTGGGAACGCTCGGGCTTGAGACCGCGATGGTGCTCTTGTCAATAATTTTTGCGTTCGCCCTGTGAAAGACACCGTCCTCGCCGGAAACTTCAAAGTAGCGCAGCGGCTCTTCGTCGTCTGACCTCAGCCCGTCCCCAACATGTCCGAATGAGACTACCATTGAGCCGCCTTTTCGGTGGGCAACATCAAGTAATGGACCAGTGTAAGTCGCGTGCGACTTCAGTCCATGCGTCGTTCCCAACGCCCACTTCGCCAGCCGCTCGCCAACAGGTTTCTTCAAAGTCGGATGGACGTTTGTTGGATGGCCGGTGTCGATCGTAATGGCCATTCCGACATTATTGAGTTGGCTGAGCGCACGACGTTGTCCGTCGCGAAACCACGGCCACTCGGGGCGGTTTAATGCGGGAAGCTGGACGTACAGAAATGGAAAGTCACCCTGCCCCCACTGCTCGCGCCACTGATTGACCAGCAAGGGAAACAATCGGTTGTGTTGCCACACGCGAGCTGGTGTCTCGGCATTTGACTCGCCCTGATACCAGATAGCTCCGCGAATCGCGTACGGAATCAACGGTTCGATCGCGGCGTCCCACATGAAGCCGGGCTTGAATGAATGATGCGGGCCAAGATCGTCGCCGAAGATTCGTTCGCCCGCCTGCATCGCGGCAAGCAGGTTCTGCTGCCCTCGCGTGCGACAAAATTCACCCAGTCGCTCGTTGTCAAGCCAGTTGCCCGCAACCAATCCCTTCAATTCGGGATCGGCTGCGAGAGCCTCGCGAGGAATCCATGCCTCAGTCGGTGTGCCTCCGACTGCCGGACAGATCAAGCCAACCGGGACTTTGAGTTCCTTCTGCAAGTGCCTTCCGAAATACCAACCGATGGCGGTGAACTCGCGAGCCGATTCCGCAGATGCCACTTGCCATTGGCCTTCGCAGAATGTTTCCGATGTCAGTCGAGCAAGGTGCGGCGGCGCATAGCTACCTGAACCACCGCGAGCACCACCCGACAGATGCAGGAGACGCAATTGAGGAGAATCGACTGTGGACAACTCGCTTTCACCATTCGCGGATTGACCGAGCGTCCATTCCATGTTGGATTGTCCGGCACAGACCCAGACTTCGCCAATCAAGACGTCAGCAAACTGGACCCGCTCGTTCGCCGCTTCGATCGACATCATCAATGGCGTCGCACCGGCCTTTCGCGGCAGGAAACGAACCATCCATTCGCCCTGCGCATCAGCGACGGCGGTCTGTGACTCGCCTCCCAGTGCCACAGTCACTTTGGCACCAACCTTCGCCTGCCCCCACACGGGAATCTCAGCATCCGCCTGCAGGACCATGTGATTGCTGAAGACGCGAGGTAACAGCAGTTTCTCATCGGTGCGAGAGTTGGATGCATCACTCGTATCGGGACGTCGACTTTCAACAAGATCGCCCAGCGATATCCGCTGAAACGTCATGTGGGCCTGACTGCCTTCGTACAGAATGCCGACTGTCTTCTGGTCGATCATTGACATACACGAATAGCCAGCGCTGTTTTGTTCGTCCAGCAGCAGGCGATGCTCTTTCGGCCAGGTCAGACCGCGATCGGGCGATGCCTTAATCGTGATGTGATGCCGACCACGCGTGCTGTCCGGATTGGAAAACAGCAACCAATTGCCTACGTCCTTACCGACTTCCCGATCGACGTCGATCAGACTGGCCATGCACGAACCGGGTTCAATCAACGCTCGCTCGGACGTCGGATGCTTCTGCCACGTCCGGCCCATATCGCGAGTTGTCATCACGACTCGCACGGCCTTACGGTTGTAACGGCAATTCAGCATCAGAACGCCGGGTTCGACTTCGACCACCTGCGATTCCGTGGTGTCATCAAACGCACCAGTCCCGACGTTCCATGTCCTGCCGTGGTCCTTCGAATAGATGATCGTCGAATGCGGCAACCGCTTCTGCTCAGGCGGATCCTGATACTGGGCAGCAAACACGATCGTGCCATCACGCATTGTGATGCCTTTACCCGGTCCCTGCAAAATGAAACACCACTCCGGCAGTTTGACCTGTTCGGTGATGTTGATTGGCTTCGACCATGTGACGCCGTCGTCGTCGCTGCGAACCAGCATCAATTGGCCGGTCTCATCCGGCTTCAGCCCAGGCCCCGAACCTCGCCACGAACGATTTCCGTGACTCCATGTTGCGGCCACCCAGATGGTGCCCGTATTCCTATCAACCAGCACAGCGGGATCACCGACGCCGTCGTAGTTCCACTGGGGATCGTCACCCATATCCATGATGACTTTCATGGGCTCCCACGTGCGCCCACCGTCAATCGATCGAGACATGCCGACGTCAATGTCTCCGGGAAGGTCGCCACCGCCGCGTCGGCGCACGTCGTAGACACCGATCAGCGTACCCTTGTTCGTCGTTGCCAGACCAGGAATGCGGCACGTGTGCACGCCGTCGTCGCCGCCTTTGCGGACAGCAACTCCCATGCGTTGCCGGGAGTGCCCTGCATCAAGCTTAACTGTCCGACCATTGGAAAACGTCACTTCTTCAATATTCGCACCAACACGATGATCGATGTCTGCGCCCTTGCTGAGCTTACAGGCAAGCCAGACATAATTGGCGCCTTCAACAAGCGATTGCTGACCGCTGAATCCTGCGAGCCCTACTGCATCGTAAGGCTTGCCAAATACCGTTGCGGGCGCGAATTCGCTGTTCGCACCACTGCAGTAAACGTGTAGCGAGTCAACGTCGCCGTCAGCGCACTGAAGCGTTGCCTGAAGTTCGGTCAAAGAAATCGGACTCAGATTCCCTGTTGTCTCAAGCTTCAGCTTCACGAGTGGGCTCACGTCAGCACCGACCAGCGCCGGTAACGTGAGCGGCACAACTTCAATGTTGACGATCTTCTGTGGCAGAGCCGGCGCAAGACGGATATCGTCAATCAGAATGCCGGTGTTCGGCGGACTCGTGACAGTAAATCGCAACTGTTTGATGTGGCCATCGCCCAGCGGAACGGTGACGTGTGACAGAAAGGCTCGACCGACGCGGACTTCCCGATCGCCGTTGAAGACCTCTTCCCAACCGTCGCCAGCTTTCTTTTCGATGCGGAACATGAACGGTGCTCGTTTGGTCCAACGCTCTGCCCAGAATGTCAGCTCTCCGGTCGTGTCTGTCCCATCGGCAACATCAAGTGTGACACTTGTTTTTTGACCGCCGGTCAGTTGCAGACAGTGCTCTCCGGTCTTCGAGTGCCTGTTGTCAATGATGGTCGTACCATCGTCCGGCTGCCACGTGCCGATCGAAGTTTCGAGTTTTTCGAACCGGCCCGCTTTGGCCTGTTCAAAGCTTACTGTGGCCGCAGGAGCCGCACGTCCGGTATCGGTGGCAGAAATTTGTGAAGTCGGATTTCGGTCGATCCCAACGACTGACGTTAGCTGAGCAGAAAGCCTCTGCACAACTGCGGGTGACGAATTCGCGATGTTCTTTGATTCGATCAGCCCATCCGCGTAGTCGTACAACTCAGTGGCTCGAATCTCGCCGCTCTGATGATGCATCCATTGAGTTAACCGGTGCGTCGATGTTCGCATCGAGTACCCCATCAGGTCGCCGCGAGGGTATTGACTGATCGCCGCGGTCTTCGTGACGTGGCCTGGATCGTTCAGGATCGGTGCGAAACTTCTGCCTTCAAGCTGATCGGTGACTGGCAGACCGGCAAGCTCGGCCAACGTGGGATAAAGATCGACCAGTTCCACCAGTGACGACGTTGACTTGCCCGCGGCATTCATCCCCGGCGCTCGCACAATCAACGGCACGCGAGTGTCGAGTTCAAAATTGGTCGTCTTGCCCCACAGCCCCTGTTCGCCAAGGTGGTAACCGTGATCGCCATACAGCACAACGATCGTGTTATCACTGAGCCCGGATCGGTCCAGTTCATGCAACACGCGACCGATCTGTGCGTCAATGTAGCTAATGCACGCAAAGTAAGCCTGACGCACGCGCCGCTGCCTGTCGTCAGAGATCACTCCGCTCTTTGGCTGGTCCGTGTAGCGACGCAGTTCCCCCGACCCGTGTCCGGCAAAGCCGGGAGCATCGGTCGGGAATTCTGTGTGCGCCGGCAGCGCGACGTCTTCGTAGATATCGAAAAATTTCTTCGGAGCAATGTAGGGCGAATGCGGCTTGATGAAGCCAACGGCCAGAAAGAAAGGTTTATCCGTGCCTTCTAGTTGCTGCAGTGCTTCGACGGCCGAGTCGGCAACCTGCCCGTCGTAGAGGGTGTTGTCCGGAACATCCGGCGATTCCGTGGCCGGCCCGAAAACCAGCTTCTGCGCCCAGTCGCCCGGGCCGGGATTCAGCGGTTTGTAGACTCGCTGATAGGTCCGCCTGGCAGCCGCGATGCCTTCTTCGGTGTAATAATACCGCGGCCCGAACCGAATGGCCGGAACTGACCAGCTCTGCGGGTCACCCATCGTGTCCCACTTCGTGATGCTGGCTCCATCCGGAAACACGCCGTGGTAAATCTTGCCAATCGCAGCTGAGTGATAGTTGTTCCCCATGAAGTACTGAGGCAGCGTCACGACATCCGGGTGGTTGCTTCGAAAGTGCGAATGATTCCCCGTGACACCGATCGAGTCCGGCCGCATGCCCGTCATCAAACTCGTGCGTGATGGATTACAGACCGCCTGCTGACAATACGCTCGCTCAAAGCGGACGCCGCTGGCGGCGAGTGCATCGATGTTCGGACTGGAAATGTGCGAGGCACCGTAACAACCCAGCTCAGGCCGAAGATCATCCACCGCAATGAAAAGTACGTTCAGTCGCCGCTCTGCGGCATTGCCTGGCGATAAACCCAACAGCACCAACGCGCCCGTGCAGACCGCCAGTTTTGATAACGACCATCGATGCATGCTTCAACCCTCGACTTCACAGACGCGTTCAGCGAATGGTGCTGAACTTCACTTGTGGACTGTGTTATCCAGTGTTATAACATAAACAGGATTGGTCGAACAAGCAAGTCCGCAGGCGAAAGAGATGGAACAGACACTCGCAGAGAAATCGTACGACTACATACGTCAGAAGCTGTCCGTGGGTGACTTGCCACCCGGAAAACGGCTGGTGAATCGAACACTGGCGGGCGAAATCGGCGTGAGCGTGATCCCGGTGCGCGAAGCGATTCATCGACTTGCAAGCGAGGGACTTGTCGACCACGTTCCCGGTTCAGGCGCCTTCGTTCGCAAGACTGACCCCCACGATCTGAACAACCTGTACGTGCTGCGGGACGCACTGGAAAGCTGTGCGGCGGGCGAGGCGGCCCGCTACATTACCGAGCATCAACTGGATGAACTGGAATCCATCCTTGCCGAGGCGCGAAACATCGCAGAGCAAATTGGAGAACGCCCGAAGCAGCATGCTACAAAGCGACAGATCAACGCGTGGCTTGACGCAGAGCAGCGATTTCATGAACTCCTGTTTGAAGCGGCTCGCAATCCGCTTCTTGCCAAAGTCGCTCACGAACACAGAGCTATCGGCCAGATCTTTGACGCTCAGCGCGACGACCCTCAACTTCTGACGTCCGACGTGGCGACACAGACGTGTTCGGGAAAAAGTGATTTGATCGAGGCGCTGCGACGCCGCGACCACCAGAGCGCCCGTGAACTGATGAGCACACAAATCCAACGCGGCCGCAGGCAGGTTCTCAGACACCTGAGGAACAGTGTAAAGCACTAATCGGACATCGTCTCAAGTCAAACAATAAAGTAGACTGGATCCGGAAGCGCAGCAACGCCGCTCCGACAGCGAGAAGTCCGGCGTGCCATAAGACATCACCGCAGAATGGATCCAATCAATGCGAAAAGCACATTCGTTCCTGATACTACTATGTGTTGTCCTGCCTGCAAACTGCCGGGCCGAAAGCCAGGCAATCGGCAATTCCGACAGACCGAACATCATTGTCGTCATGGCAGATGACATGGGGTTCTCCGATCTCGGTTGCTACGGCGGCGAGATCAGGACGCCAACGATCGACGGACTGGCGGAAGACGGAGTGCGGTTTTCTCAGTTTTACAACTGCGCCCTTTGCGGCCCGAGTCGAGCGTCACTGATGACCGGCTGCTATCCGTGGGACGTGGGGCAGGCGCCAGGAACCAGCATCTTCGCCAACCTCAGGAAGAACTGCGCCACGGTGATGGAGCTGCTGAAGACCGGTGGCTATGAAACCTGCGCTGTCGGACGACTTGATATGGTCACGGCCGAGGACTGGCACGCCCCGGCGCAAATAGCCAAATGTGCGGATCGGTTTCTTGGATCGGCAAGCGGCGGCGCCGGCAACTACTTCAAAGAAGCGAAAGGCACGCCGTGGTTTAAGGTCGGACAGAAGTATGACAGACCATCCGGAGCGTATTCGACGGATCTGATATCCGCGTTCGTTGCTGATTTCATTGAAGAATCAGCCGGAAACGACAGGCCTTTCTTCATTTATGTCTCACATTACGCGCCACACTGGCCGCTGCAGGCGAAGGAAGACGACATCGCTCCTTATCGCGAGTTATACGAGAAGACAGAGCGAACCGGGTTGATGCAATCACGGCTGAATCGCCTGATGAAGGCTGGGCTGATTCCCGCAGGAACAACGCTGCATGATTCTGCGTTGAATGCAAAGCCGGTGGCGGGCGGCGCATTGGCTGTCGAACGAATGGCAATTCATGCGGCAATGGTTGAGAGCATTGACCGCAGCCTGGCCGAGACTATGGCCGCCCTGAAGAAGGCTGGCAAAGTCGACAACACGCTGATTCTCGTCCTGTCAGATAATGGGGCCAGCCACCAGGCGGGCCGCGATCGAAAGGTGCCTCCAGGCGAGCGGCCCGGGAGCACAGAAACGTTTCTATGCCAGGGGCCCGCCGTGGCGGCGCTGAACAATACACCATTCCGAGATTATAAAGTCTCCAACTATGAAGGCGGCATTGCGTCGCCATTGATCGCATGGTGGCCGCGCGGCTTGAAGGGAAAGGGACGAATTGCCCACCGTCCCTGCCATATCGCGGATATCACGCCAACGTGCCTGGAACTCGCCAACGTATCGTATCCGTCAAAATTCAGAGGACGGAATCTCATCCCGCTGGCTGGAAAGAGCTTTGTTTCAGTACTTCGTGATACAAAGGCCGACCAGAATGCCCATCGGTCCATTGCGTGGCCCAGGGCCGTGCGCGACGGTGACTGGAAACTGGTCCTGCAAAATGCGGCCGGCCCGGAACTGTACGACATGAGACAGGACCGAAATGAAAAAAAGAACCTCGCAGCCAGATATCCGAATCGGGTTCATAAAATGAAACAGCTCCATGCTGAAGTTCTTTCCCCGGAATGAACCGGGAGGAACACAATGCGTTCAGCGGGATGACACTGGCACTTTGTCACAGCCGTCGCCGGAAAAGGGGGTCAGGTACCAAAAATGCGAAGCACCCTTCGGGCCGTTTCGGTTTTTGGTACCTGACCCCGCTTTCCTCGCCAACCCTAAGACCTGGTTCTGACAAAGCACTAGATGCTTTGAGCAATCCGACGCTTGATAAACACATGGAATGCGACGGCTGATCCGAGCCGGCTGAAGAGGTTTTCGGAAATTCTCCGGAATTCCTGTCCTCATACAGACCTGAACCGACAGTAAGAGTGTTCGATTGACAGGAGCACTTAAATTGTCAGATACAAAGGCACAATTGGCATTTGAAATACTGGTCCGTGAGAATTCGCGAATGCTGACGGTCTATCTCCGCAGTCTGGTACGCGATGAGGCCACAGTCGACGACCTGTTTCAGGAGGCAATGGTCGTTGCGTGGCGGCGGCTTGATGAATGCGATCTGGATCGTCCGTTTGGGCCGTGGCTAAGAGGAATTGCCTCGCGATTGGTGTTGGCTCACTACCGGAAGCAAAAGACGGCTCCGGCGCTGCTGCATGAATCTGTCCTGCATGTTGTTGACCGGCACTTTGAGAACATCAACCTGCTGGCGGGTGACACGTGGTCCGACAAAGTTGCAGCTCTGCGTGAATGCATAGACGCGTTACCGGAGCGACAGAAGAACGTCATCAGTGGCAGATACTTTGATCACTTGTCCGCTGCCGAGGTGGCCGTGCGATTCGAGTTAACGCTGGAGGCGTGCAAGAAGCGTCTTCAACGCAGTCGCACCATGTTGGCTCAGTGTTTGAAATCGAAGGGCGTCCTGTCTGCATCAGAGGCGGCATCATGAGTGATCACATTAGCAATCTGCTTTCAAACTGGTTCGACGATGCGGATGCGCGGCCGGCGGACAAGAGCGATGTTTCTGCCAGTGAAGCAAGCGAAAGCGTAGCGGAATCGCTGCTGATTCATGGCTTGTTGGCCGACATCGGCCGCCACAACGACGAACATAATGCCGATCGGATTCGAGCAGTGATGCAATCGATCGGCGAAGAACAACAAACATCCGTCATAAACGCGTCGCCGAAGTCACGCAAAAGCACACGTCGTTTTGCATTCCTGATCACGGCTGCAACTCTCGCGGCCTCCGTGCTGCTGGTGGTGGGCGTCTATCGACCGCATCAGGTTGATGCGGCAATGGCTTCTCTCGATCGAGTGATTGAGAGAGCACAGCAGCCCGTCGATCGGAGCTACTTGATTCAGGTCGTGGAAGAGTTCACCAGAAATCAACGCCCAAAAAACACTTCCCGGGAAGCCTGGAACCGCGAGTCGAAAGATCAACTCGATGGTGCAACGCTTTACGTTCGTGGTCCCGACAATTTCGTTTTGGTTCACTCTCCGGTCGACGGTCGGCAGCGAGTCAGCGGATACGACGGCGTCGAAAGCTGGTCGTTTCGTGAAGACAGCCCGGTTCACGTGAGTTCGGGCGGTGAGCGATTTCGCGGCAGTATGCCAGGGCAGCAACAGACACTCCCGTTTCTCGACATGCACGCAAGTCTGACTCAGTTGCGAGAGAACTATGACATCACGCTCAGTGAACCACATGGTGAACGCCTGTCGCAACTCTACGGTGTTCGTAAATCGCGTGATGTGCGCGGCCCCAAAGAAGTTGACATCTGGTTTAACCAGACGAGTGGAACTGTTCAACGCATGGTGCTTTATGGCCTGCCACCACATAAGGGTAGCCCAAAAGCCGTGTCGCTTGAATTGATCGACCAGGCTGACTTGGGGCCAAATTTCTTCTCGCATGAATTCCATCACCAATCAGATCAGCCAGTGCGAAGCGACAAGCGGCAGCGATGACGAATCAAGAACAGAGATCCATGTAACTCAAGCGAGGCTGAACCGTCAGCCCGAGGAGCAACCGAACGATGGGACGAACAGATATTCAAATCCGATTAGCGATGGCGTTGATTCTATCGATTGTTTCGACAGCAGAGGCGCAGCGGCGCTCACCTGATCCTTATCAACAAGATGCGGTAGCGGGACAAGACTCGGGGGCGCGGCAGCAGCAGCAACCGAAAAATCAAAGCCGAACTAACCGAGCCTCCGACGCTTCGCGGCTCGGGGGTCCCGGGCAACGTCAGGGGCAATCGCAAGATCAAGGTCGGAACGGAAATCGGCGAGGCCCCGGTGGCGGAGCAGATGCAGGACAGCGGAGAACTCAGGAAGGCGGGCCAAACGTTGGGCAACGCGATGGCGGAGCGTCGCGAAATCCCGTTGTCCTGGCTCTCGATGTAGATCGCGATGGCGAGCTTTCCGCAGACGAGATCAGGAGTGCGGCCGCGTCGCTGGGGAAGCTTGATGCAAATAGCGACGGACGCGTCTCACGCGAAGAGATGCGTCCGGCAGACTCGCGTGAAGCCGAAAACCGGCCTGATCGCGAATCGCCATTAGGATCCCGGCCGGCGCGATCGCCACGGGAGGAATCACGATTGGGGCGTCCATCAGCCCCGCCACAACGACCGGAAATGCGTCCGACAGAAGCCAGGGCAGCTTTGGAGCTTCCGCAGCGTAGTCAGCCCGCTCCGGCGGACGGATTCGCATTGATTCCCGCTGGCGAATTTCAGATGGGCGACCACCACGAGCTTGGTGGACAGGAGCATCGAAACGACGAAGTTCCGATCCATCCCGTTTCGATCAACGCATTCCTCATGCAGCGCACAGAGACAACCAATCAGCAGTATTGCGAGTTTTTGAACGACGCATTGGTGGCGAAGTCAATCGAAATGCGAGATGGACAGGTCGTGCAGTCGGGGGCAAACATCATCTATTGCGATACGTTCGCATCAGACGACGCTTCGCAAATTGCGCTCAATGCCCGGAAGCGATTTGTCGTTCGGCCTGGTACAGAAATGCATCCGGTCGTTTGCATTCGCTGGCACGGTGCGACAGCCTATTGCAACTGGCTAAGCAAGAAGGAGGGCGTTGTTCCCTGCTATGACAATCGGACGTGGGTGTGCGACTTCACTCAGAAGGGATATCGGCTTCCGACCGAGGCTGAGTGGGAATATGCCGGCCGCGGTGGTTTGACGACGACCTATCGAATCTTCCCGTGGGGCGATGAACCCGATGGACAGCGCGCCAATTGGCCAAACTCCGGTGACCCCTTCGAGACAGGGCCCTATCCGTGGACGACGCCAGTCGCGTTTTACAATGGCACGACCAGAGAGAAGGACGAGTTCAACTGGCCCGGCGAACAAGCTACCTATGCGACCGCTGATGGTGCCAACGGCTACGGCCTCTATGACATGTCGGGAAACGTTTGGGAATGGACTGGCGATTGGTACAACCGCGACTACTACGCCAATGGCCCGACCAAAAATCCCACTGGCCCAGGTGCGGGAACGCCGGTTCAAGACGGCAATGCCTATCAGGTGCTTCGTAGCGGAAGTTGGTTCAATGGCCAGTGGGGACATGGTCGCGTTTCGAATCGCAACCCGTCCTACTATCGCGGCCCTGATGACCCGAACCATAGCTTCTACCACATCGGTTTTCGGCCCGTCCAGCCCACTGAGGGCAATGTTGATGCAAACCAGGTTGCTCGGCTTGCATCCGGGCCGCCTCAAACTCGGCAGCCCGACACGGCGTTGCGACCATCACTCCTGGAAAGCTCGGGCGTCGATCTTGGCCACGGTGTTCCAGGCGATGATCAAGTTCGCGCCAACGGTCGAACCCTTGGGCTGCTGGTCAACGACACGCGAGCATTCAACGGCTATACGCTGTTTGCCCCCAAGCACAACACCATGGTCTATCTGATCGACAATGAAGGACGCGTGGTCAACCGTTGGGATACGCAGTATGAGCCTGGGCAATCAGTCTACTTGCTTGAAAACGGGCATCTGCTGCATTGCTGCTTCACCAGGAACGGCAACTTCACTCGCGGTGGCGAAGGTGGTCGATTGGAGGAATACGACTGGGAGGGCAATCTCGTTTGGGAGTTTGAGTATTCGAGCGACAAAGTGCTGTCGCATCACGACATTGCACCGTTGCCAAATGGCAATGTATTGCTGCTGGCCGTGGAACTGAAAACGCAAGAGGAGTGCATCGAAGCCGGGTTTGATCCGCAGATGCTCCGCGACGGACATCTATTCCCGGAACACATCATTGAAGTCAAGAAGACCGGACCAACAACGGGTGACATCGTTTGGAAATGGCACGTTTGGGACCACCTTGTCCAGGATTTCAGCCAGGCGAAATCGAACTACGGAGATGTCGCCAGGCATCCCGAGTTGGTTGATGTTCACGGTTCGCGACGAGGCATCCCTGCTTTTTGGAATCATGGTAATTCGATTGACTACAACGCAAAACTGGACCAAATCGTGCTCAGTGTTCGTGGGTTCAACGAGATCTGGGTGATCGACCATTCGACAACCACTGCCGAGGCGGCATCCCATTCCGGCGGTCAGGGCGGTCGAGGTGGTGATCTGGTGTGGCGTTGGGGCAACCCGATCGCCTACCAAAACGGTCGAGTCGAGGATCGGCAACTATTCCAACAGCATGATGCTCAGTGGATTTTGGATGACTGTCCGGGCGCAGGCAATCTGTTGATTTTCAACAACGGATTGGATCGCGGCTTCACGAGTGTTATCGAGATCAAGCCGCCCGTTGATCAGCTCGGACACTACAGCAGCTATGACGCCCCGATCGTTTGGGAATATCGTGCCGATCCTCGTGGGGCGTTTTACTCGTCTGAAATCTCAGGTGCTCATCGGCTACCCAACGGCAATACGCTGATTTGCGCTGGCTGTGTTGGCAATTTCCTCGAAGTGACCAGCGACGGTGAGATCGTCTGGCGGTATGCCAATGCGGTTGTTCGCGAAGGCATTCTGGCGGCTGACGGAGAACCTGGGACCGATCACCGCGGACACCAATGGAACGCCGTATTCAAGATTCATCGTTACGCTGCTGACTACGCGGGGCTTGCAGGTAAGACGCTGACGCCCAGTGATGTCATCGAGCAGCCGATCGGAGCACTGATGCTTGCTACGGGTGATCGAAGCAAACGGAAAGGTGGCGTCGGCAAAGACCGAGGCGAAGGTGGTCGGGGTGGCGGTCAAGGCGGTCAGCGACCTGATGATCAACGGCGCGGCGGGGGAGACCGACGCGAGGGAAATCAACGCGGCGGAGATCGTCCACGTGGCGTCGGCAAAGACCAAGGCGAAGGCGGTCGGGGTGGCGGTCAAGGCGGTCAGCGACCTGATGATCAACGGCGCGGCGGGGGAGACCGACGCGAGGGAAATCAACGCGGCGGAGATCGTCCACGTGGTCTCGGGCAGCAATCGCCTCGTTAACCCTTTTGTTTTTCACACACCACCATCAGATATCGTTTTACGAATGCAGAGGAGAGTCCACCTTGATTCGCTACCTTTCAATCGTTGTCGCTTCATTCGTCACCACCCAGTTGATGTTCACCGTCGCCGGTGCCCGCGAGTCGCTTCGAGGCCCGACGGAGGTGATCCATTGGGATCAGCAGCAGGCGTTCAATGGCTACACGCTCTTTTCCACACGGGGAAACAGTTACCTGGTCGACATGGACGGGCGCGTGGTGAACACATGGCCGATCGGCACAACGCCGCAGTTGCTTGAAAACGGCAACTTACTCGATGCGTCGAAGGACGACCCCAGTGGGTTTGGGGGTTTTCGTGAACTCGATTGGGAAGGCAACATCGTTTGGCAATATGACGAGCAACGCCCCGGTTACAAGCCGCATCACGATTGGGTGCGGATCTTCAACAAAAAGCTTGGCCAGCCAACGATGCTGTACATCGCCAACCGTGAGATCACGCACCAGGAGGCAATCGACGCAGGTTGTGATCCTGCCCACGGTCCTTACGACGGTGCGCAGCTGGATTCGATTGTCGAAATTGACATGGACGGCAAGATTATCTGGGAATGGCGGTTCTTTGATCACACGATCCAGGACTTCGACCCGACGAAACAGAATTACGTCGATCAGGTCAAAACCGTCGCCGATTACCCGCACCGGATCAACGTCAACATTCCCGGTCGGCCTGTCAAACGCGATTGGCTGCATTGCAATTCACTTGACTACAACCCCGAACTCGGACAAGTGGTCACGAACTCCGTGCAAGGAGAGTTCTATGTCATCGACCACGATGGGACATTCGTTGCTGGAGATCCTGAAGAGAGCATCCGCCTCGCTGCTGGTCCTGCCGGTGACTTTCTTTATCGCTTTGGCGATCCCGCACGCTACGCTCAGGGCGATCCGCCGGCAATTCTTGCCGATTGGACACAATCGACAACCGGCCACAAGCAAATCGGCGGTGCCCATGATGTTCACTGGATCGACGAAGGATTGCCTGGTGCGGGCAACTTCTTGATCTTCAACAACGCGCAATACTTGTTTGAGCGAACGCCCCAATCCTACATCCTGGAGATCAACGGGATGCTCGACGAGCAGGGCAACGAAACGGGAAGCTACGTCAATCCTCCGGATGCGGGCTACTTTCGTTGGCAGCATCCAAACAGAGATTCACAAAAGACGCCGCGCTGGGTATCCAACCAGATCGACTGGATGTACTACTCACGCAGCAATCAGGGTTTCTTCAGTCACATCGGTTCTGGTGCGGAGCGATTGCCCAATGGCAACACGCTGATCTGTGCGATGACCGAAGGGCATTTCTTTGAAGTCACGCCAACGGCGGAGGTTGTTTGGGAATACATCAACCCCGTGACGAGGGAGGGTGTTGTGCGAGTGCTGCAGGATTCCTTCCCGATGTCCAACGCGGTGTTTCGGGCCTACCGCTATGGCCCCGACCATCCAGCCCTTCGAGGGCGTGATCTGAAACCAATGGGCACATTGACGGAGTTGGCAGAGCAAGGGCGGATCAGAACCTCGCCTCCGGGGAATCGGCCAGAACAGAAACAACCCGGTACACGACCGAAACCGAACGACGGACAGCGACCAAACGAGCGTGGCAACGGCCAAGGTCGGCCTGAGGGTCCAAAAGACGGTCAGCAAGGACGGCCATTGAGCGGCTCTGAAACGCAGCGTCCTACGAAGGCAGTGCAGCTCAATCCGGATACGGATTTCCAATTCACCGAAGGGCCAGTCGCGGATGCGGATGGCATTATCTATTTCACGGATGTTCGTGCAAATTGCATCTATCGGCGTGATGCGACCGGCCAACTGGAAGTCGTTCTCGAAGACTCCGGAGGTGCGAATGGGCTTGCGATTGACGCCGAAGGAGCTCTTGCCATCTGCCAAGGCGAACTTGGCCGCGTCGCGCGACTCAGTAAGGACGGACAACTCACAACGCTTGCCGACCGGTACAACGGAAAACGATTCAACAAACCGAACGATCTTTGGATCGCTCCTAATGGAGGCATCTATTTTTCCGATCCTCTGTACGGCAGGGGGACACTGACGCAGGATGGAGAGCATGTCTATTTTATCACACCCAGCGGTGATTCAGTGATTCGCGTTGCCGACGACCTGGTGCGCCCAAACGGCCTGGTCGGTTCCGCAGATGGCAAGACGCTATTCATAACGGATCATGGAGCAGGTCGAACCTACCGCTACGCGATCCAACCTGACGGGTCAATTGCCGACAAGACCGTCTTTGCCGAAATCGGTGCCGATGGGCTCGCCCTCGACTCGCGTGGGAATCTCTATCTGGCAGCGCAGGAGATCGTGGTATTGAGCGCGCGGGGAGAACAAATCGGGAGCTTTCAAATCCCCGAACAACCGAGCAATGTCTGCCTGATGAAAAACGAATCAGAGTTGTTTGTGACGGCACGTCGCCTGATCCTGTCGGTCCCGCTGACCGAAAAACGCAATGCAGGAAGCATGACAGGCGTTGAAAACGCACGTAAACCCTGGCTCATTGTCCACGCCTCGGAAATGGATGCGAACGAGGATGGGTTCCTCGACCGGGACGAACTGCGGCAAGCCTGTCGTGAGGTGTTCGAGCTATACAACCAAAACACCGATGCCGAGTTGACGCCAGATGAATATGCCGGTGGTCGAGGTGCGGCCGCCCATACAATGGGTGGATTTGTTCATCAGCATGTTGACGAGATCGATACGAATGGCGATCAACGAATCACGATGGAAGAGTTGACGATCACGGCAGACAAGCTGTTTGAAAAATCGGATCGACAGCGGACCGGCCAAATTGTTGCCGACCCCGCGATCGCGCCATCAAACAATCCCGACTACGCTCCTCTCTAGCAAGATCCACTACTCCTGAATTGAGCTGTAAGAATCACTCCTGACTTCTATTTCCATGAATCCCATCACGAGCCATTTCGTGAGGTTCAATACGAGGACGCGAAATGCGATTGCCCCTATCACAGAGTTTGCTGATGGTTGCGTTGGCGTTTGGTCCGGCCGTCGCCCCTGGTCAGCAGCGTCCCGACCCGATCGCAAACGCGATTGACCTCAATGGTGACGGATCGCTCTCAGCGTTAGAGCTTGAGAAGGCGGCGGCGGCGATTCGCAAACTGGATAAGGATGGTGACAATGTTGTCTCGCGAGATGAGGCATCTGGCAAAGAAAGTTCGACACAACAACGTGGCGGTGGCGGCAGGCTTGGTGGTTATACGACGCCACCTCCTGCGAGCAATGTACCGGACCATCTGTTCAACATCATCGTGGGCAGGCTGACGGATAACAGTGTTGCCGCTCGCGTCCTTTTTCACAGCGATGTCAAGGCCTGGCTGAGCTATGGCGACCAGTCGGGAGAGCTTTCGAGCATGACGGATTCTCAGAGTCTACAGGCTGCCGAGCCGTTCGACTTCGTTATCGACTCTCTCGACAGGAATACTCGGTACTTCTACCGGCTTGTTTATCGGGCAAACGGACGCACCGAACAGAGTGATGAATTCACGTTTCATACACAGCGCAACAAAGACAGCCCCTTCGTCTTTACGGTCCAGGCAGACTCGCATCTGGACGAAAACACCAGCGGCGACGTTTATCTGCGAACCCTGGAAAACGCCCTCATCGATCAGCCGGACTTTCACCTTGCTTTGGGTGACACGTTCATGACGGGCAAGTACGTGAGACCTGAATTGTCAGAGCCACAGTATTTGGCTCAACGATACTACCTCGGACACCTGTGCCATTCTGCCGCACTGTACTTTGCCTTGGGCAACCACGATGGCGAATCGGGGAATCGTGGATCAAACGTCTGGGCGACAACGACTCGCAAAAGATACCTGCCGAATCCGTTTCCGAATGGCTTCTTCACAGGCAACCAGCAACGCGAACGAGAAGTTGGCCTGCCCGAAAACTATTACCAGTTCGAGTGGGGCGACGCTCAGTTCATCGTGCTTGATCCGTTTCGGCACACAACGACGCGGAATCGTGGCGGTGGATCAGCAGGCAATTGGTACTGGACGCTCGGTCAGCAGCAGTATCGGTGGCTGAAGAGATCGCTGGACGAAAGCGAAGCGAAGTTGCGGTTCGTCTTCCTGCACCATCTTGTCGGTGGCAGCGACCGAAACCAACGCGGCGGAAAGGAAGCGGCTCCGTTCTGGGAATGGGGCGGCAAAGGTGCATCGGGAGAAGACGAATTTGCTCGCCATCGTGCGGGTTGGGGCAAACCCATTCACCAAATGCTGGTCGATCATGGGGCCAGTGTTGTCTTCCACGGACACGACCACATGTTCATCAAGCAGGACCTTGATGGCATTGTGTATCAACTCGTTCCGCAGCCCGGTCATCCACGCTCAGGCACAAGGAGTGCTGATGAATACGGCTACGTGAGTGGCGAAGTTCAGGGAAGCAGCGGCCACGTGCGCATTCGCGTCGACGGCGATTCAGCTCGCGTTGACTATGTTCGGGCTTATTTACCGCGCGCCGAGACTGGCGGACGGATGAACGGCGATGTGAGTTATTCGTACATGCTCTCGGGAAAAAGCAGAGGAAGGATCGATCGATGAAGCTTAGACTCAGTTCATTACTGATAATCGCCGTCGCCTTGCCGGTTTGCAAAGCGGACGAAAGTCCAACACAACCGAATTTCGTCTTCATTCAAGGCGAAGGTCAGGGTTGGGCAAGTACGTCGGTCCAGCTTGATCCAGACGAACCGGGATCAAGGAGCAATTCTTTCTCGACTCCGAGCCTTGAACGTTTGGCCCGTGAAGGCGTTCGGTTTTCAGATTACTACGCACCATCGCCGCGATGCACGCCGTCGCGAGCGACCTACTTCACGGGCATCAGCCCGGCACGATTAGGCATGACATTTACCTCTTCAGGAGGCGACACGGGGCGAGCATTGATTGAACCTCGCGTCGTCAACGAGTTGCCTCAGAACGTGACGACAATTGCTGAGCTATTGAAGACAGCGGGATACTCCACCGCTCACTTCGGCAAATGGCACGTCGGCAGGGCTGATCCGCGAGTTCACGGCTTCGACGAATCTGATGGGGCGACAAGCAACAGTGGGCCTGAGAATTCACGCAACCCGAATCCAAAGCAGGCGTATGACATAACGGAACGCGGGATCGCGTTTATTAAGCAGCAGGCCGCAGCGTACAAACCGTTCTACGTGCAGCTTTCACACTACGGCGGTCGTTCGCAGGAGGACGCGAGACCGGAGACCTTCGAGAAAGTTCTGCAGCTTGGACTTGGAAGAGACGAACGCAACATGGGAGCCGCTGCCGTTGCTTTGGACATGGACATCACAATCGGCATGCTGTTGGACGCACTGGACGAATTAGACATCGGAAAAAACACGTACGTGATCTACACGGCCGACCATGGCACGCCCGGTCGCAATGGTCCGCTACAAGGCGGCAAGGGCGGTTTATGGAATGGCGGGATTCGCATTCCGCTGATTATTCGTGGCCCCATGACAAAGGCGGGCTCGCATTCAAGTGTGTTGGTCACCGGCGCTGACCTCGTCCCCACCTTCGCTGATCTGGCCGGCGTCTCTGACAAACTGTCTGACAAAGTGGAAGGGGGCAGTCTGCGGCAACTGCTGGTCGATCCTGTGTCAGGCAAGGTCGCTCGTCCGCGGGATGAATTGACATTCCACTTTCCGCACTACGACAAAGATCCACTCGGACCAGTTTCAGCAATTATCGCTGACGATTTCAAGCTGCTTCGCATCTACGAAGGTGAACGTCACCAGCTGTTTGATCTCACTAAAGACATCGGCGAACGCAACGATCTTTCCGGCAGCCTTCCGGGCAAAGTGCAACAGCTATCTGCCCAATTCACGAGCTACCTCGATTTCATCGATGCGGGCATGCCGGTAAAGCGACCGGGGGATGCTCCTGCGTCTGCTGCAAGGCGAAACACGAACTCGAGACCTGACGCCATCATGCAGGGGCTTGATAAAAACAACGACGGGCAGCTCACCAAAGATGAATTGGAACGTCTGCCCGCGTTACTACGCTCTCTGGACAAGAACAAAGACGGCAACCTGTCACGTGACGAAGCACGTGGGCGTTAACAAATGCGGGACGGCCCGCAAGCCGATTCGAGCTACCGCTCGGAAAACGCTCCGTTGTCGCTCAGACAACTTGACTCAACGTGAACGAGTTTGACGGATTCAGAAACCTACAGCCCTCAAAGGAAACGAAACATGAAACGGCTCATCACTCTTGCCGCAGCGCTAGCGTTGCTGACAGTCACAGATTCTGCGTTCGCTCAACAAGGAGGCAAAGGAAAAGACGGACAGAAGCAAGGTCAACAACAGGATCGCGGTGCGAGACAGGGTGGCGGCAAGGGGCAACAACAGGATCGTGGTGAGAAACGAGGCGGTGGCGAGGGCCAGAAACGTGGCGGACGCGGAGGTCAGGGAGATGGCGGCGGTGGGCTTTTTCGGCTGCTGGACACTGACCGCGACGGCAACCTGTCAGCAAAGGAGATCGACGGTGCGGTCGCCGCGTTGATGAAGTTAGACGCAAACAAAGACGGCATTCTTGATGCTCAGGAGCTTGTCGTTCGTGGCGGTGGCGGTGGCGGTGGCGGCCGCGGCGGTCAGGGACGCAACCGCGGCGGCGAAGGAGGTTCCGAGAACTCGAAACGTCGCGGCGGTGGACAAGGCAACGGCAGCAAGGGCGGGCAGGCGTCTGAGAATCGATAGAGAGTCACTATGAAGTTCTATCTTTGCCGTCGCGCTTCGCAAGTCAGAACGTCAATCAGAAACGGCCGCCTCGGTGGGCAATCAGTTGTGAACAGTGTTGAACTTTTTTCCACTCAGGAAAAACATCGAAACATCGCGTCGACGATAGGGTTGTAGCGATCATTGTTAATACGTCCGGGCCATCGAATGGCCAAACTTGAAATCAAATTGAATGAGAATCTGAATTCGAATTGAAATAAAAAAGGGTCGGTGAGCTCTCACCTGGAAGTAAGCCTCTCACCGACCCCGGGACCTCACACCAACGCTCATTTTGCGCGCGGTGCAAGGTGTTTTCGTTTTCAGATTTGTGTGAAACGACACACGTCAGTGTATCCGTGGTTTCTCACGGTTCCAATTGCAAACGTGAGCGGCGTGGTCAAGCCGATGTTTTTTTCTGTTCCATGAATCTTCTGAGACGGGGTAATGCACAATGAACTTGAAATTGACGAATGTCCGCAAACGCGGATTTACACTGATCGAACTCCTGGTCGTGATTGCGATCATCGCAATCTTGATTGCGCTGCTCTTACCAGCCGTGCAGCAGGCACGTGAAGCTGCTCGACGCACGCAGTGCAAGAATAACCTCAAGCAGATCGGACTCGCAATGCACAACTACCACGATGTGCACCTTACTTTCCCGATCGGGAGTAGTCCGCGGTGGAGCGCAGCTGGTGCCGCAGTCTCTCAGGCAGAGGGCTGGGGGTGGGGAGCCCGAGTTCTGCCGTATCTTGAACAGGCACCGCTCTTTGAGGCCCTGGAAATCAACGATTTAACACTGGAGGCAAAGCTTGCGCAGGAGAGTCCGTCCGGCGGAGGAGTGTTGGACGCGGTATTTCCTCCGCTCACGGCGTTTCAGTGTCCCACGGACACGACGGGACCTCGTTTGAGGGCTGGCATGAGGCGCCCCAACTTCAACGGTCTTGGAAACACAGTTGCTGCCTGGCGACCACCAACGTCCAACTACATTGGGTCGACCGGGCTGGCGGAAGTCCATATCCCTGACAACCAGGCCGATCGCAGACCACGCGGCGTGTTCTACAATGACAGCAAGGTGAAGATGCGTGACATCACCGACGGAACGTCGAACACGTTCATGATTGGTGAACGTGACCAGCGTTGTGGGGCAGGCTCATGGATAGGAAACCGTAACCCTGACGGTGCGGGCCCACTGGGCAACGATTACGGGCTTGGGCGGGCGTATCAAGTTATCAACGATCCGATCAGCGCTGGGGCCGTGAATTGCACCGACGGCTTCGGCAGCAAGCATGTGGGCGGTGCGCAATTCCTGTTCTGCGACGGCTCTGTTCACTTCCTCAGTGAAAACATCGATTTCGATCTGCAGGGAGCCCCAAACCGAACCGCAAACACGAACTTGTTTCCAGGCGATTTCACAGATTTCAATTCGATTGGGATCTATCAAAAACTGGCATTAATCGACGATGACTTGACGCTTGGTGAGTTTTGAGCATTCAGTTCCTAACAGCCTCCTGTTTGCGCGGCGTGTCATCAACCTCAATGGCACGCGTGCGTTACTCTCTTTGAGTCCTGATTTTGGTGAAGCAGAATATATGAAATACATCATTCTTGGCATGGCTACGGTCTTGAGCATCTCCGGCTGTGGCGGTGGTTCAGACCTTCCTGAATTGGGGACGGTCCAGGGAAAAGTGACTGTTGGTGGCCAGCCCCTCGCAACTGCCACCGTTTCGTTTTCTCCAGTGACTGAAGGTCGGCCATCAAGCGGTGTCACCGATAAGAATGGCGAATACAGTCTTCTGTATACGGTAGATATACAGGGCGCATTGATTGGCCAGCATCGAGTCACGATTCAGGAGAATGCCACGGAAGAAGAAAGCTATGAAGAGGGAGCATCGGAGTCTGAGACAGGAAAGAGTCCGGCATCGTCATCAGACGAATCTCTCATGTTTGAGGTCCAGGCCGGCTCCAATGTCGCGAACTTTGAGCTCTAATTCCTGGATGCCTCGCTTAAGCTGTTCAACACACGGCAGATCGACCGCACATCAAGTCATTCCCCATGCCACACTAAATCCATGATGCGAAACCCAAAACTTTTGATTTTCGCCGTACCGAAACTACACCGGCCGCGTTTATGTAACGGAGAGCCCGAATGAAGGTTTATCACTGCATCACAATTCTTGCGGGCCTCGTTTCTGTTGCTGCACACGCCGCAGAACGTCCCAATATCGTGTTCATGATGTCCGACGATCAGGCATGGAACGGGACTTCCGTGCCGATGCATCCCGATGTGCAATGGTCGAAAAGTTCCATCGTGGAGACACCAAATCTTGAAAAGCTGGCGGCCCAGGGGATGCGGTTTTCTGCGGCATACGCTCCCGCATCGGTTTGTTCACCCACTCGCGTCAGTTTGCAAACCGGCAGGACTTCGGCGGCCATGCACTGGACGAAAGCGGCCCCGGCGGAAATGGGGCATAAAATGATCGAGCCTCGCAACATCCGATCGATCCCGGCGGCTGAAGTCACAATCGGAGAACTGCTGCAGTCAGCCGGCTACGCGACGGCTCACTACGGCAAGTGGCACATCAACGGTGGCGGCCCGGCAGCTAACGGATACGACGAGGGCGACGGAAACATTGGAAACGAATACGCCCATGAGTACGCCGATCCCAATCCGGCGGACATCTTTGGTATGGCGAAACGTGCGGCGGCATTCATGGAAAAGAACAGGAACGCAAACAAACCGTTCTTCATTCAAATGTCGTGGCACGCGTTGCACGCTCCGCAAAACGCAATGAAGGCCACGCTTGCGAAGTACGCGGCAAAGATGGGAGGCAGTGCCCAGGCCAAACGCGTTGGCAGTGCTGCGATTGCTGAGAATCTCGACACCGGCGTGGGCATGGTTGTCGACGCTGTCGACCGACTGGGACTCGCCGAAAACACTTTCGTCATCTACATGTCAGACAACGGTAGTGGTGGTGGAGGCGGCGGCAGGCGTGGCGGAGGACGTCGTGACGGTCTGTCCGGAGGCAAAGGCAGCGTCTGGGAGGGCGGTATTCGCAGTCCGATGATTATCCGTGGTCCTGGTGTTCCCGCGAATTCGTGGTGCCATGAACGTGTGGTTGGTTATGACTTCTACCCGACGTACTGCGAGTGGGCAGGGATTTCACCATCCAAACTGCCTCGCAAAATTGAAGGAGGCAGCATCGCCCATTTGCTGGCAGACGGCAACGGCACGGTCACACGTCCTCGCAAGGAAATGGTCTTTCACTTCCCGCACTACCAAAGCGGCGACGGCCCGCATTCGGCGCTGCTTCTGGGTGACATGAAGCTGATGAAGTTCTACGAAACCGATCGGCTGGCATTATTCGACATTGAAACCGACTTGTCAGAACAGAATGACTTAACGAATCAAATGCCCGCAAAGACCGCCGAACTTAACGCTCTGCTGGTTAAGTATCTCAAAGATGTCGACGCGCAAATGGCGGTGCCAAATCCGAACTACGATCCCAATAAACCTCCCACCGTGCGGAAAGGTGGTCGTGGGGGCAGCACGGCAAACAGAGGTGGAAAACGCGGTCAGCGAGGAGAGAAACAATGAGGGTTGTCGTGCTGCTGTTGTTGTTTTCCATGTACACGGGTTCGATCTCCATTGCACAGGATGCCGATCGGTCAGGCGGAAGAGACCGTAGCTCGGAACGAGGGCAGCGGCGAGGCGGACGAGGTGACACGTCAGATTCGGTGATTGAATCCGGCTACGTGTTCATAGACGGTCATTACATCCGTATTCCCTACCAAATTCAGTATTCAGATTCTGAAGTGTCGATCAATGAGTCCACCTTTGAGCTCTCAGTCTTCGAAGGTTGGTTGAACGAAAAGAAAAAACGCAACGGCGGCTCTGATGATCGCGGGCGACGAGTCCATCGCAACCTGCGGGATATGCTCGAAGGTGACGGCAGTCTTGTCCTGTTTGACGGAGAACCATCTCAAGTATTCAATATGAGTGCGAGCTACGACCTTTTGAGCGTCCTCGTCAATGCTGACTCCAGAGAAGCGTTTGGAAATGGCGAAAGGGAATGGCTTCCAACGGGCGTTGACCAACAGTCGTGGGTCAGATGGATCGGTGAGTTCAAGTGCCCCGAAGAACTTAGAGAGCGTGCCGACAGTTTTCTGACAAAAATCGAGGAACTTGAGAGCACAAATGACGCTCAGCAATCGGCCAGACGGATGCTGGAATCCAGTGCGTACCCATTGACCGTTGTTGGAATGCTGTTAGTCGTGATGGCCTTCGGGCATCTTTTGTCTTTCAAGCCGGACAGCGACGCGGTCAAGAGTCTCGAAACTCAGCGTGCCGTTGGTCGTTCGCTCACTCTATTGGTCGCTTTGTCGGCGCTTGATTTGATTTGGACATTGCTCGTTTCTCGGGCAGGTGACATGAAGGAACTCAATCCACTCGGAGCGGCGTTTATTGACAACCCTGTAGCACTGATCCTCCTGAAGACCGTTGCCACACTGACCGCTGTCGTTCTTCTGTTTGTGTTGCGTCAACATCATGTGGCTCAGAAGGGAGCCTGGTGGGGATGTCTCATCTGCACTTTATTGACAGTCCGCTGGCTGACGTTCAACTCAATGTTTACCTGACTACAGCGTATTACGCTGACTTGTGGCCGCGAAAAACGTTTTCCGGCCTGCTATGGG
>JAAERP010000254.1 GCA_024230215.1 Fuerstiella sp.
GCGTCCTCGGCATCAAGTTCGCCGAGTGGAAAGATGCACTTCACGACGTCGTGATCGCTTAACTGATCAAGTTGTTCCACCGTGACCAATATAGCCAGAGCATTCAACTGCTGCATGCTTCGCGGGTCAGTGAGATTAATCACGGACAACAGCTTGCCGCTGCGAACCAGACTGTACCCCTGAGGCAGCAGGAACAGATTGACTCGATCGATCGCCTCCTGCGGCGTAAACGAGTTCAGATCGGAATAGGTAAAGCTGCCTGTCGGAAGGCCACCCACATGCAGCGCCAAATCAGACGAATCCGCCAGCCACTGAATGACGTCGCGCCACGGAGCTCCGTCGAACGAAAACTGCAGTGCCGCGTCCGGGACGTTTGTTGTCGTCGCAGAGGAAGTAGTTGCGGGAGTTTCCTGAGCCTCAACGAGCAACGGATGCGCAGCGGCCACGATTAACATAGTTATCGTCAGGATCCGACGGAATAGATGTAACAACGAATCTAACATGCACAGGCAATGGGGATTGAAGGAATGTGGAATGTTCGTCGTCGACTGGATAGTCGCGTTGATTATCAATTACGTCGTGAGCAGTTCGAGGTGGTATCGAAAGGCATCTCTTCAGCAGACCGTCACGTCTTGCGTCGGACTCATTCACCTACAGATAACCAGAGATTTCACGAAATCATGGACACGTTGTCGCCAACTATGTTGCCAAATTTCCAGAAAACCCACTAACGAAGGATGAACGCCTGACATTCAAGCTCGAAGCGCCAACGAGTGAGGAAGTAACACGGGGAGCGTGGGGAGGGTGCTTAATGACTGACTAATCCGGTGTTCGCCACCAGCGGCCTTCGTACCTGATGTTGTCGCGTACCGATCGAACGATGACAAGAATCACATACAAATGAGCCGGTTCCACCAATGGCCACAATCAATAGCCTACCGAAAGTGCCGCCCAAACAACAACAAACCTTCTGGTAACGGTCTGTAACCAACGAAGTCAGGTCGCATATTTGGCTGTTTGGCCGTCTATACCGGTTGTCCGAGTGCTTTGTACCGTTCCACAGCGAAATGCACTCAGTGCCAGACAGGTCGCAACCGTTCTGGTCCTCGCGATAAGCTGCTGCCACGAACGACCGGCACATCTGCCCATACGCCGACCAGGGCGATAGAGCTCCAGCAATGTGAAACAGCCAGCTCAACGATGTCCGGATAACCGCCGATCCGGGCGGCGCAAGATTTGTGAATTCAATTCCCGACCCTGGCTGAAAACATGAGAATTCAGAATTCAACTCAGAGTTTGGTGTGATTCCTGTCACAGCGGGATCGGTCCGCGACAATTCCGAGCATGAACGAGTCAGACAACGAAAAACGACTGCACTTTGAAACGCTGGTGATTGAACATCACGTGCGAGTACGGGCATTCGTGCGTTCCCTGGGGGTCGATCCGGACTGGGTAGATGACGTTGCTCAGGAATCTTTCCTGACCGCTTACCGCGAATGGTCTGCATTCGATCAGACACGCGATTTCGGAAAATGGATTCGGGGAATTGCTGCAAACATCGTGCGGAACGAACTGCGCAAGGACACCCGACGTCAGAGAATTCAGCACACGGAACTGGCCGAGATACTGCTGCAGCGGCATGCCGAAGCGAAAGAGCGAATGGAACCGCTGACCATTGAGGCCGTTCGCGAATGTATGGGCCAGCTTGGACCGACGAGTCTGGAGGTGGTCCACGGTCGCTATCGGGACGGAATCGCAGCGCCAGAGATTGCCGCAGCTCTGGGTCTGTCGGCGGCCAACGTGCGACAGATGCTGGTGAGAATTCGGCGACAGATTCGGCAGTGTGTGGAATTTCGTGTACTGAAAGAGGCCTGACATGAGCGAAGATCGCTTTGAAGAACTTCTGAGCCGACTGCTGGATGACAAGCTCTCATCGGACGAACTGGCGGAACTGATCGACCTGTCAAAACGGTCCTCCGGGCGTCAGCAGGAATTACAATCGCAGTTGGAAGCTGCCGAACTGCTGGCTCAATCTGAAGATGCGATTCGAAAGAGCGGGCTGTTTATCGCGGCGGTTGAGTCAAGGATTGATGAAGATTCATTCGTCTCTGACATACGGTCGAAACTTGGTTCCCTGAACAAGGGCGTCACGGTTCTCAGGAAAACGTCAGAGGCCAAAGCCAACCGGACATCGCGCACCTGGCGCTGGGCCATCGAAGCAGTAGCCATCGTAGCGTTGAGCGCAGCTCTGTATCTGCAGCAGCCAGACACAGAACAGGAAATTGCAAAGATCACCGGTGTCAGCGGCGCGCAGCTCTGGACTTTTGATGGCGGAACGATCTTTCGGGATCTGAGCGTTGGCACAGCATTGTTCGGGAGTACTGTCGAAGGGCTGACGCCCGACTCCTGGGTTGAGCTGGAGTTCCTTGACGGATCGGTCGTCACAATCTCCGGCCTCTCAATGCTCACGTTCTCAGATAATGGGCAGAAGATTCTGCATTTGAAGGAAGGAAACTTTTCCGGCAGCGTTCAGCCGCAGCCATTGGAAAAACCAATGCTGGTCCACACCCGAACGGCAACACTTGAAGTTCTGGGGACGCAGTTCAATGTCGACGCAAATCCGTTTGCCACAACGCTCAACGTCAGTGAAGGCAGCGTGCGTGCAAAACGTCTGAGCGACGGAAGTACGGTCGATGTGCCTGCGACGTACCGAGTGACGGCGGCGCCTGATCGAGAAATGACACTGGTGCAGATGCCTGATTCTGTCAGCCGATGGCAGACTCAGCTCTCTCATGGCCCTGACGGAGCACACGGCAGATGGTCACCGCAAACAGATCAGAAGAAGGCAACGCTCAGCACGGTCCCGTACACGACCGAATGGGGAAAGATCATCTATACGGCGGGGTTCGCGGTCTCCAGAGGCGATAACCCGCCGGTCGTGCTGGGGGCCGATTCAACAGTCCGGGTCCGCGGATTCATCTCATCCCCGCACGCAGTGTGGTTTGGCGTGACGGTTCGACACGCCAACGGAGATTTCTCAGGCAGATTCCAAACCGTACAACCTGCGGAACACTTCACGGGCAACGATGAATTTGAAGTGGTTCTGCAACTTTATGAGTTTGATCTCGATCCTATGCTGAACCACATGAAGGCGGAGTTGTCAGACACCCCGTTCGACCTGATCGTCGAATCCGTTTGGTGCCATTCGCTCTATGATCAGGTTGGGCTGGAGATCATTGAGGTGGAATTGGGCCCATCCACCAAAGAGGAATCGGACCTGGCGGTTGCGCGTCGTTAGGCTCCCACCACGCACCCACCACGCACCCACCACGCACCCACCACGCACCCACCACGCACCCACCACGCACCCACCACGCACCCACTTCAGCCCTCACGCACTCACGCACGTCAGCACGATTCCATCCCCATGCGTGCACACAATCGGGAATCCAATGAACATGTCATCACACCTCAGCGCAATTGAATCGGACCACGTGTGGCTCGACGGTCGTGTCCCCAACGGGTACTGGCACGAACGCCGGAATCGCGTCGCTTACATGAACTGGCTCGGCATGAACCTAAGGTTCGTGCGTTGTGAGGACTGGTATCAAGTCAGGAATCGAGATTTCCGCAGGAACAGCGGAGCAACAATGCTGGATCGATTCTATGGCTCTTCGGTGCTGGAGGCGCTGCGTGACCTTGTGCCGGACTACGACTGGCTTCCGTGGTTATTTTCAAAAACCCCACGAGGATATTGGGATGACGCAGAAAACCGTCAAGCGTACATGCAGTGGCTGGAACGAAAGCTGCAGATCAGTTGCGAAGAAGACTGGTATGAGCAGTCGGAAAGATCCTTTGATGAAAACCGTGGGCGCGGACTGCTGACGAACTACTATCACGGTTCGATTCTTTCCGCACTGCAGGAATACCGACCGGACGTTGGCTGGAAACCATGGTGTTTTCGGAAAGTACCGAATGGGTATTGGCGCTTGCCAGGGAATCGAAGGCGGTATTTTGAATGGCTTGCTGATCGCCTTCACTTTCGTTCGTTGAACGATTGGGACAGCCTGACACGTCAGACAGTCCGCGAAACCGGGGGTGCGGGTCTGTTGTCACACGTGTTCGGAGGTTCGCTGCTGCGACTTCGAAACGACGTTGCAGACGTAACCGTTTGGAACCAGATGTGACACATTCTGCCCGATGGACAGACTTCCGTCGCCGTGTCCGGCCGCAGCGGTTTATCACTGGCCAATGCCAACGCTGCAGGCAGACGAGCGCCAGCTCCAACCTGCCAGGTGATAATATGGGTTAAGATTGCGGCCTCATTGCCGCGTATATCCCTTCACCTGACAGCTCCGGAACATCCATTGAAGTCCACCTGACCCGCCTGACGATCAGCGTGAGGGAGGAACCAAGTGGAAACTGGTATCGGTTGACGGACTCGAACGCCGCCTCCTTTCGGGTCAAGTGGGACTCCCGTCTATGCGCGGTTTCTTCCATGCAACGCCAGCGTGGGCGTTTCTTCTCGGTGCAGCCGCCGCGCTCTGCGCGAATGGGTGTTCGCGGACCCAGTATCGGCTTGAAGCCGATCAGGATGCGTACAATGTAACGTCCGAAAGAAACGGGGATCCCCGCTGGACCGCCGCCGACATCAGCATCGAGATCGATCCCCGCAGTCGCTATTTCGACCAGTACGATCCCGACTGTCCCCCGATGCCTCAGGACGATCCCACCGCACACGGCTACATGCGGTGCGTCGACGGAATGAAGGGCTGGAAGCACTGGTACGACAATGGCGTCCGCTCGGATCTGGAAAACCCGGCATGGCGTGAGGAATTGGCACAATATGCTGAAACCACAGAGGACGGCGCCGTAAAACTCAACGTCGACTCCGCACTCAGGCTCTCCTATGTGCATTCGCCCAGCCACCAAAGTCAGCTGGAAACGCTGTACCTGTCCGCATTGGATGTGACCAGAGAACGGTGGCGTCTGGACACGCAGTTCACCGGTGGATTTGACACAGTATTCAACCACCGAGGAGAGAAGACTCCGGCTGGTGAGAGCAATCGACTGACCACGGGTCGCGGTGTGGGAGCACTGGGAGTTCCATTAGCCGGTCGGTTCGGTGGCGGAGCAAACACACTTCAGCTGAATCGAAGTTTTGCGACGGCCGGCGAGATGGTAGTGGGAATCGCCAATGCTTTCACCTGGGAATTCACGAGTGGCGACGTGAATTTTGCGGGTTCATTGCTGAGTGCCAATTTTGTGCAGCCTCTGTTGCGCGGTGCCGGTCGCAGTATTGCCCTGGAAGACCTCACTCAGGTCGAACGGAATCTGCTGGCAAATTTAAGAGCATACGCTCAGTTCCGACAGGGATTCTATACGCAGGTGGCCATTGGCGAACTCGGCGTCAGGGGACCACAGCGCGGCGGCCCGGGAACAACACTCACTTCGTTCTCCGGGAGTAACACCGTAGGCGGCTATACGGGACTGCTGCAGCAGTTACAACAAAAACGGAACAGCGAGGACACTCTCAGTCTGCAGGAACGAACCTTCGCCAGACTGGAAGCTTTCTACGCCAAAGGAATGATCGGCCTGGTTCAGGTCGATCAATTTGAGCAGGACATTGAAACTGCCAAAGCTGCTTTGCTGGTGCGGGAAAACAACCTCGAGCTGACCCTCGATCGCTATAAGACAGGCACGCTGGGTCTGCCACCGGATCTTCCAATCGAACTGGATGATGGATTAATAAAACAGTTTCAGCTGTTCGCGCGAGAAGCAACGGACATCCTGAATCTGGTTGTTCACCTCCAGGGTCGCGCTGGTGACATGTTTGCGGACGGAGAGGTTCAGGTCATACCAGAGGTTGCCGAAATTGACTCGGTGCTGAAGGACATCCTGCCCCTGGTCGAGCCGATTCAGCATCTGATTGAGCAGATTCCGGAAGAACTGCAGCGGATGGACGAGGTCGTGGCATTGCGATTGAAAGCGGCCGCTGAGGATGAAGAAACGCCGGAAGAGGAAAGACAGGACCTGACGCTGCGCCTTACCGAAGAAAGAAAAGATCTGGGTGCCGATCTGATGGATCTTCGATCGCAGTTCGACGAAAAAATCACAGAACTAACGAGTCTGCGGGAATCACTTTCGGAAGAGACACGAGACGCGACCGCCAGTGGTGTCGTCAACTGGCTTACGGCGACTCTGAACATTGTCGATCAACTGGCCCTTGTACAGGCTCGCGCACGGCTGGAATCCGTGATGGTTGAAACTGTGGATCTGGATCCGACGACCGCCCTTGAGATTGCCCTGCAGAACCGTCTGGACTTCATGAATGGCCGAGCGGCCCTTGTCGACAGCTGGCGGGAAATCCAGATCGCAGCGAACGCTCTGAAATCCAACGTCACTGTCGGCCTCGCTGGCAGTACAGGGACGGTTCGTAACAATGTCGTCAGTTTTGATGCGGCCAACTCGACCGCAACGATGGGTGTTCAGTTCGACGCTCCGTTGACGCGATTACTGGAACGGAACGGCTATAGTGAAACGCTGGTCAACTATCAACGAGACCGTCGGGCTTTCATTCAGTCTCGCGACTCTCTTTACCTGGGTGTCCGCGCATTACTGCGACTGCTGATACAGGAACGCGAGAATCTGGAAATCCAGCGTCGCGCCGTGACCATCGCTATTCGGCGAGTCGACCAGACGCAACGGGAACTCAACGCTCCTGGACGAATTCCACAACCAGGACAGCGACCGTTCATTAGCCCCACAACCGCAATCAACCTGCTGAGCGCACAACGTTCCTTCCTCACCACACAGAACAGCTTCCTCCGCGCCTGGCTCGGCTACTATGCGGCAAGGGTCAGACTCTATCGAGAACTGGGCATCATGGCGCTGGATTCAGACGGTAAGTGGATCGAGTTTCCGATCACGCCCGCAGCAGCCAATGAAGAAGATGATGCAGAAAATGAGTTGCTGATTCCGGTTCTACCTCCGCTGATTCCTCTGGGATTGCAGGACCCGCCCGACTTTGGCGACGGTGAACAGCCGGCAGAGGGACAGTCACCGGATCTGGTGAACAATGCGGACCATGACCGTCTTACTGACGATCGCGACACGAGCACGGGCTCCGTCACGACGGCGGCTGCCCGGGAGATTCAAGACTTCGCCTGGACCAAACAGACGAGCGTTTCGGAACAATACAACAAATGGGATACTCTGAAGCCACATGGACAGATGAATTACTTCTGCCACGTCAGGCCGATCATCGTCCGGATGCAGACGCCCGGAACTTGCTGCCAGTCTTCGGGCAGACGCCCCGAACATGGCTGAAACCCACGGATTTTTCCGGAACGCCCGCAAAATTGGCGGATTGATGTCCACGATCTGCCAAAGTCCGTGGTTCTGTTCTGGAAAGCGAACCGGAACTCCGTAATCTGCGGTGACGTCGCAGTGGTCGCGGACTTGAAGATGGTTGCCGGACTCGCCAGAGTTTGGGGCTCAACGTCGGACGATCCCACACCAGCGACTCCGGCGACCTGAACGACGACGTCCGTTCCCGTGGAGGCGAAGTGTGTCGACCGACATCCTTCCAGAAATTCAGACACCTGCGAAGCCGCAGTCGCCACCAGAAGTGGACAGCACGTCTGTGCGCAATGATCGCCAGCGGGCGGCGCGCGGCAAATGGTGGAAACGCGGTTTGCTTTTGATCGTTCTTGTCGCTGTGGTGGCGTCCGCTGTTGCCGTCGTCCCCGGATTCTTTTCGTCGCCGGATACCGGGCCCGAGCTGACTCACACTATTACGCGTGGCGATCTGGTTGTTTCCGTCATCGAACAGGGAACTCTGGAAAGTTCAAACAACACCGAAATCCTCTGCAAGGTCCGAGGCTTCAGCACGGTCACGTGGGTGGTTGAGGGTGGTACGATCGTGCAGCCGGGAGACGAACTTGTCCGACTGGACACGAAGCTGATTGAAGAGCAACTGAGCCTCACGAAGACAAATACGTTTGTCGCAAAATCGACGCTCGAACGAACCCGCGCCGACGCTGAAAAGGCCGAAATCGCCATTGATGCCTACGAGAAGGGCATATACAGGTCGGAACTGCAGCGATTGGAACAGGAGGCAGAGGTTGCCGAACGAAACCTGCGGGTCGCGGAGAAGATGCAGGCATATTCCAACACGCTATTTCAGCAGGGTTATGTCACTGAACTCGAAGTCGAGGCAAATGCGTATTCGCTTGAACGGGCGAAGCTGGAACTCGAGGTCAACCAGACAGAGCTCAAAGTGTTGAAAGAATACACCCGAAAAATGCGGATGGAGACGATGCAGGGTGACGTGAAGGCTGCGAACACAAAACTGCAGTCAGACGAAGCAGCACTCAGAATGGAAGAAAGCCGAAAGAACCGTGCGATGCAGGAACTGAAAGACTGTTTGATCACGGCTGAACGCAGTGGTCTGGTCATTTATCCTACTGCTGAGGCCTGGAAACAAGCGCCGGATATCTCGCAGGGAGTGACAGTACGAAAGGATCAGGTACTGCTACTGATGCCCGACATGTCGAAGATGCAGGTAAAAGTCGGTATTCACGAATCCATCATCGACCGTGTCAAACCAGGTCTGACGGCCCGCATCACAATGCCCGATCAGACACTGGAAGCCAACGTGACCACAGTTGCGTCAGTCACGCGACCGGCTGGCTGGTGGACAGGAAATGTTGTGAAGTATGACACGATCATTGAACTGCCATCGGCTGAGGGTCTAAAGCCCGGCATGAGCGCCGAAGTGGAAGTCATCATGGCTCGGCATGAAGACGTCATTACAATTCCCATCGCGGCGGTCGTCTCAACGGAGGAAGGCGACTTCTGCTGGGTCAGGACGGCCGATGGAACGATGCGGCGGGTGTTGACACTCGGTGACACAGATGACGTGTCCATCGTTGTTGATGAGGGTGTGAAAGAAGGTGACGAAGTCATTCTCAACCCTCTGGTGTACATCAAGGAAGCCCAGGACGAGGCCCTGAAAACAATCGACAGCACGCTGGACGGCGGGCTCGACGACACGGTCGACGCGGAATCGGGGAGCGAGTGATCCAATGACCAACAGACCCAACGACGACTTCCGCGACAGTCCACGAGGCCAATGGTGGAAACGAGGGCTCTTTGCGGTCTTTGTCATTGCTGTGTTTGCGATCATCGTCACAACACTCGCCAATCCCAACCCGTCTCAGGACAACAGTTCGCTGTTGACGCACAGGATCACTCGGGGCAACCTGCTGGTCACGGTAATCGAACAGGGAACATTGGAAAGTTCCGAAAACACTGAAATCAAGTGCAAGGTCCCAGGCAGCAATACGGTCATCTGGGTCGTCGAAAACGGAACTTACGTGCAGCCCGGCGACGAACTGGTGAGACTGGACACACTGTTCATGGAGGAACAGATTGCTGAACGTACAAAGTTCGCACTCTGGACAAGATCGGGGGCGGAACGATCTCGCGCCAATCTTGCACGAGCAAAACTGGCAGTTGGCGAATACGAGCATGGGCGATACATAGTCGCACTCAAGACGCTGCAAAAAACATATGCCGTTCAGGAAGCAGGTCTGCTGACGGCGCAGGACCTGCTGGCTCATGAGAAGACGATGGCTGAAGCCGGCTACAAAAGTGAACTGGATGTCGAGGAAAAGACATTTGCTGTGACGAGTGCTGAGCTGCGTGTGAAGCTCACCGCGACCCAGATCGAGGTCCTTGAGCAGTTCGCAAGAAAAGAAGAATTGGCATCGTTGAACGGTGACTTAAGAGCCGCGACCGCACGGCTTAAAGCAGAAGAAGAACGAGTCTTTGCGTACAACCGTCGTCTGGAACGCGCCGAAGAGGAAATACTGTACTGTGTCGTAAAGGCTGAAAAAGCCGGCATGGTGATTCACCCATCTTCCGCGCGATGGAAAGATTCCCCGGAGATCGAAGAGGGGGCAACGGTTCATAAGGATCAGGTTCTGCTGCTGATGCCCGACCTGACACAGATGCAGGTCAAAGTAGGCGTTCACGAATCCATCGTCGACCGAGTCACACCAGGACTGGCAGCCAAAGTGATGGTGTTTGACCGAACACTGGACGCCCAGGTGGAATCCGTCGCCTCGGTGACAAGCCCGGCGGGTTGGTGGACAGGCAACCAGGTCAAATACGACACCATTATTAAGCTTCCGTCCGGCGAAGACCTGAAGCCCGGCATGAGCGCCGAAGTGGAAGTCATTCTGGCGAGCCATGAAGATGTGCTGACAATACCTGTCGCGGCCGTGCTGGAAGCGTCGGACGCTTACCTTTGCTGGGTCCAGACGCCCCAGGGACCTAAGCGGCGTGAACTGCAGCTCGGCGACAGTAACGACGTGTCCATTCTTGTCGAGTCCGGGCTGCATGCAGGTGAAGAAGTCGTACTCAACCCCACCGCTTCGATTGAAGAGGCACAGGAAGAGGCGGCAAGAACACTCACGGAATCGCAGAAAGTGGAGGAAGAAGAGCAGAAGGATGAAACCGGAGAGACGAACGCTGAATCAAAGTCCACGGAACACACTTAGTAAATCCTCAACCGGCAGTTGGACTCGCAGAAGTTCCGGAGTGCCCCGTAGTGCATCACCGCAACCTTGCGACTCCGCTGACAACTCACTGACACACCCGACCTGCAACATCAAAACCCACGCATATTCAAACCCTGCAATCTGGTCGGCCTGCCGCGTGATTGGCGACTTTCAGTTTCCACTTGGGCGTCAATCTGCGGCGGCCGGCCACCTTTCACGATTGCTGATCGCATTCCCATCGACAACGTTCTGACACCCGCCGTTCAACGCCTCTTCCCAACGCAACCAAACCCGTGAACAGCACCCTCCTACGAACCGTCCACCTGGCATTAAAAAGTCTGCTGCTGCAGAAGATGCGAGCAGGGCTGGCAGCGCTGGGGATCTTCATTGGCACGACAACAGTGATTTGGCTGGTGGCGATGGGAGAAGGCGTGAGTCATCGGGCTCAGCAGCAGATTCTGGAGCTTGGTGCCAGCAATATCATTGTCCGTACCAAGGAACCAACATCGTCCGGCGACGGACAGTTTGCCAATTCGAAGGTAAAAGTCTACGGCCTGCTGCGAAAAGACTTCGACCGCATCGTCGAAAATGTGCCTCGCATTCGCCGTACGGTTCCGATGCGTGAGGTTCGTTTCGAATTGCGACTGAACAACCGAACAGCGGACGCAAAACTTGTCGGATGCGTGGAAGACTACCGCGAATTAAATCACTTAAAGATTGCCCGTGGCCGTTGGCTCACAAGACGTGACCGCGGCAAGAAAGTTGTCGTCCTTGCAGACGACACGGCGCGCAGACTGTTTCCTTTTGAAAACCCCATCGGCCGCACCATCTGGGTGGGCAGTGAATTCTACGTGGTGATTGGCCAGACCGCGACACGGGCGTCGTCGGCTGCGATCGGCGGCAGCCTGGATGCCAGAGATTACAATCTTGATGCCTACATTCCACTGCACACGATGCGACAACGCGTCGGCGACCTTGTGATGACACGCGTGGGCGGTGACTTCCGCGGAGAGCAGGTAGAACTCAGCCAGATTACTGTGGAAGTGGAAGACGTTAAGGATGTCGACGCCGCAGCGGCAATCGTTGAAATGCTGCTGAAGAAGTATCACGAAAAAGAAGACTATGCGGTTGTCGTCCCCAAAGAGCTGCTGCGCCAGGCGGAGCGAACGCGTGCGATGTTCAACGTGCTGCTGATCGTAATCGCCGGAATCTCGCTGTTCGTGGGAGGAATTGGCATCATGAATATCATGCTGGCAACGGTGACCGAACGAACTCGCGAGATCGGTATTCGACGGGCTCTGGGCGCCAAGCGACAGGATATTATCCGGGAATTTCTGACCGAAACCGTTGTGCTGACAAGTATCGGCGGCCTGCTGGGCGTGTCGTTCGGCCTGATGTGTGGCCCCGTGTTTCGCGGGTTACGGGCAGGAGTGACTATGATGTCACCGGACCTGCTGCCACCCGTCGTGCACACGCTTGAACCGCTGATCGCTCCGTGGTCCGTGGTGTTGAGCCTGGTCATATCGCTGGGCGTGGGCGTCATTTTCGGCGTCTACCCGGCTCGCCAGGCCGCCCACATGGACCCCATCGAGGCACTGCGCCATGAATAAGCGAATACAAGCTCGAAGCGCCAGCGAGTGGGTCCAGAGTGGAATGCTCGATAAGATAAACTGAGTTCCAAAACGGACGAGTCACCCAACACTCACTCACTCGCTGGCGCTTCGAGCTTGTAGGTGTCCAATTCAACATCTGAACAGAGGGCCATGACTGACCGCCCTTTCAATGCGGATGAACCGATCGCCTACTTCATCACGTGGACCACGTACGGCACCTGGTTGCCAGGTGATGAACGTGGTTGGCAGCGCCGGGGCCAGGGCGACGTCAAGCCGCCAAACAGGATGTTCGTGAAGATGGCAGAAGCGGACATGAAAGAAACCGCCTTCTTACTGTCACACGATGATCGCGAGATCGTCGAAAGCGTAATCGTGAAGCACTGTGAGATCCGAGGATGGAATTTACACACCGTCAACGTACGATCCAACCATGTTCACGTCGTGGTAACGGCACCTGGATACGCCCCGAAAACTGTTCGCAATCAGCTCAAGGCGTGGAGTTCACGCAACCTGAAACGATGCAATCCCAGTCGCGAACGATTCTGGACAAAAGGTGCCAGTTGCCGTTGGATCAATCACGAAAACGACCTGGAATCTGCAATCATCTACGTCGCAGACGTCCAGGACCAGAAACGAAGAGAATAACAATACAAGCTCGAAGCGCGAGCGAGTGGGTTTTGCCGCGCAAATGATGCTCGTCAGTGGAAACGCATGCGGGCAATATGAGCTCAACGGGCAAGGAAAGAAGGTGAGTTTTCTCGGAGTTTCCTAACCCACTCGCTGGCGCTTCGAGCTCGTATGTCAGGCGCGTCGCGTGAGCTACGGAGTTTCTCACGAATTCAGCAACATAAAACATAACAACGTGTCCACGATTTCATGAATTTTCTGGTTATCTTTAGATGATTGATTCCGAAGCCAAACGCGACCGTCTGCTGAAAGAGGCCTTTCGATACCACGTCGAACTGCTGACCTATGCACGTTCGCTGCTGGGCAGCTACGCAGCTGCAGAAGATGCCGTGCAGGAAGCAATGCTGGTGGTGGTCAGAAAGTTCGAACAGTTCGAGGAAGGGACATCGATGCTGGCATGGTGCCGATCGATCGTACGCCTGGAAGTCCTGAGATTAAGACAAAAGCACCATCGCGAACGAAACCTGGCCGAACATCTGCTGGACGATGCCGTCGACGCAGCGTTCGACGAATTCCAGACAGCACAGAACCACGATGACGCCGCGTGTTCCAGAGAAGCGCTGGAAAGCTGTCTGCAGCGAGTTTCGGAGCGTGGGCAGAGTGTCCTGAAAGCGCGTTTTGTCGATGAACTGAGTTACGAACAGATCGGTCATCGAATTGGCATGACGCTGGAAGCTGTGCGAAAAATGCTCTTTCGCGTGAAGAAACAAGTACGGTCCTGTGTGGAAACCAGTCTGAAGGAGGCATTGTGAGTGACCTCAATTTGGAAGAACTGATCGATCGCCATTTACGCGGTGAACTGCACGATTCAGAAAAGGAACGGCTTACAGAATTGCTTGACAGCGATCCGTCAGCGCGGAAGACGTTTGTGCAGCATGCAGAGTGGGATACTCGGTTTGCCGAAGCACTGCGTGAAGAACGCCACGATCGCGGATTGCCTGACATTCTGAACAGACCGGCCAAGGAACGTTCAACGATCTTCAGACTCAGAACGCTGCTGACACTCGCCGCCACGGCCATCATCGCACTGGCGGCAGGGCTGTACTTCAACCAGCCATCTATGGAACCGGCTGTCGCGAAGATCACCGGAGTCAATGGATCACAGCTGTGGACATTTGATGGTGGGTCGATTGTTCGGGACCTGAGCATTGGCACTTCGCTGTTCGGCGGGACTGTCGAAGGAGTGACACCCGACTCCTGGGTTGAGTTGGAATTTGGTGACGGTTCAGTCGTCACAATATCCGGCATCTCAATGCTCACTTTTTCAGATAACGGCCAGAAGACGCTGCATCTGAAGGAAGGAACTTTCTCCGGCAGCGTACAGCCGCAGCCCGCAGGAAGACCAATGCTGGTCCACACGCGAACCGCAACATTTGAAGTGCTGGGAACACAGTTCAATGTCGACGCAGATCCGTTTGCCGCGACGCTCAGCGTCAGCAAAGGAAGCGTGCGAGCAAAACGACTGAGTGACGGAAACACGATCGATGTACCTGCCGCGCACCGTGTGACGGCGGCTCCTGATCGTGAAATGAAATTGGTGCAGGTACCTGACTCCGTCAGTCAATGGCGGACTCAGCTGCATCGCGGGCCTGACCGTTCCCACGGCAGGTGGTCACGGAAATCCGATCAGAAAGAGGCGACGCTCGGCACGGTCCCATACACGACAGAAGATGGGAAAGTCATCTACACGGCGGGATTCGGTGTTGCCAGAGGCGACAGCCCGCCTGTCGTGCTGCGGACGGATTCCATGATCCGGGTGCGGGGACTGATCACATCCCCGCACAGTGTTTGGTTCGGCATGGAAGTGCGGCACACCAACGGAGATTTCGCCGGCAGATTCCAGACCGTTCGACCTGCGAAAGATTTCCAAAGTGATAAAGAATTTGAAGTGCTGCTGAAGCTGCGAGACTACCATCTCGACCCTTCGCTGAACCACATGAAGACAGAATTGCCGGGCGTCCCATTCGACCTGGTCGTCGGGTCCGTCTGGTGCCATTCGCTCTACGATCAGGTTGGCCTGGCAATCATCGAAGTGGAGCTGATCACGCCGAGCGACGACATTGACGAGCAGAGCTTTGTCAGTAATTGAATGAGGAACCTGTGTGCCACTGGCTCTGCCAGTGCTTTCTCGTTCCGCAGGGCCGTGGCGGAGCCAGAAGTGGCACGCATCACGATAAGGGTGCTGCATGACCCTCGTCCTGGTCTCAGACTTCGACACGGAATCACGTCAACAACACCAGTGAACGATTGCTTCGGAACGAGAGAGATGAATCGTCGACAAACATACAACCACGAATTATTTTTCAGGGAGGCTCCTCCGGCTGGCAAAGTCGCCTGCAGTTCCTCCTGGTATTCGTTCCTGTCCCTCACGTTGGTCGGGCTCATCCTGTCAGTCACAACTGTCGATGCAGCCGAACGTCCAAACGTCGTCATGCTGCTGGCCGATGATCTGGGATGGAAAGACATCGGCTGCTACGATGGTCCGGTCAAAACACCGACGCTCGATTCCCTTGCTGCAAATGGAGTGCGATTCACAGATTTCTATTCCGGCGCGGCCGTGTGTTCACCTTCTCGCGCCACCACACTGACCGGCAGGCAGCATCTTCGCTGCGGCGTCTACAGTTGGATCGCCGACTGGGAACAGAACTCACAATTGCTGGATCGAGAAGTCACGCTGGCGGAAGTGCTGCAGAGTAACGGTTACGAAACCGTCCACCTGGGCAAATGGCACCTGGGGATGCCCACTTCACAGAAACCCAGAAAGCTGACGCCGGCCGAACATGGTTTCGACTACTGGTTCGGAATGGCGAACGGGGCACACCCCAGTCATAAAAACCCCACGAACTTCCTTCGCAATGGAAAACCGGTCGGCAGGATTGAAGGTTATTCCTGTCAGATCGTGGTTGACGAAGCCATTTCCTGGCTGGATGAAGAACACAACCCCGACCAGCCATTCTTTCTGAACGTCTGGTTTCACGAACCTCACGCGCCCATCGCCGCCCCGGACGACATCGTTTCAGGATATGGCAATCCGAAAGATCCGAAAGCGATTTATTCCGGCACGATCGACAACACAGACCAGGCGATTGCCCGACTGCTGGCGAAGCTGCATGAAGTCGATGCACCCGAGGACACGCTGATCATCTACTCCTCTGACAACGGCAGCTATCGCGCCGATCGTGTCGGCCATCTGCGAGGCACCAAGGGATCAAATTACGAAGGCGGTATCCGAGTCCCCGGAATATTTCATTGGCCCGGCCACATCACCAGCGGACTGGTCGAAGAGGAACCCGCGGGGCTTGTCGACGTGTTGCCGACGGTGTGCGGACTACTGGAAATCGACAAACCAAAGGGCGTGTTTCTCGATGGTTCCGATCTCACATCGCTGTTGCTGGGCCGCGAAGAGAAATTCACTCGACACCAACCATTGTTCTGGCATCTGCCGGCATCTGGTCCTTCGGTGGCGCTGCGAGACGGTAAGTACTCGCTGGTGGCGCATCGCGGCTACGAGTTTCCCAAAGACAAAGAAGCGATGGCCGCGCTAAAGAAGCAGATCGAAGCAATCCTTCGAAAAGCCGGCACGTACGACGACGAAATCGCGGGCGGCAACTTTGACAAGCAGATGTTCGAAGGTTTCAAGAACAAAGAAGCCGACAGAATTCGAGGGCAGTTCATCAAGCTGAACATGTTCAACGAGTCGTGGATCCCGGCAATCAAGGCAGGCGTCCATCGTCGCTTCGAATTATTCGACCTGGCAGCCGATCCGTCGCAGACAAAGGACATTTCCGGACAACATCCCGAAGTCTTCGAACGGCTGAAGCGACAGATGCTCACGATCAACGAAAGCGTCATCGCCGACGCACCTGACTGGCACCTGTCAGATCCCAAAGGAGACGCCAGACCCGAAAACAGAAACCCACGGTCAGCCGAAACAATGAAGATCGAACAGGCGACGAAAGTACACCGGCTGTCTTCAACCAAACGATCGACGTTCGATGCGTTTGTTTATGTCAATCGGATACCGGTCGCCCCCGAAGCGGATGAAACTCAGGAGGATCTGGCAGGACGTGTTCTGGGGCGTCTGGCGAACCAGGAAGGAAGAGTCCAGCTGAAGCTCCCTCCAGGCATGAATCGTCAGGGTTACCAGGGCTTCAGAATTGCACTGGAAGGCGGCAACGAATCTCATGCCGGACGCTGCTTTGCGTGCCATCACCTGCCGGACCTTCAGAATTCAAAATCAAAACGGCCGATCCCGTCGCTGCGCAATCGCAGGATCACAAAACCGCAACTACAAGCGGTCCTGGCCAACGAAACTCATCGCGGCATTAAGCTCGACACGACGGACATCAATCGTTTGTACGCGTTGATACAGACATTCACCGACGTCCCGGATTCAGAATTCCGGAACCTGATACTCAACACCACAGTACTGGACACCTCTGGAGATCCCGAATGAACCGTTTGCTTCCTCTGCTTTGCCTGGCATTCCCAATCGTCTTCGATGCCAATGCGTCTGCCGCCGATGCTACCGGTCATTCGATTCGTGGTTCAGTCGTTGACTCGTCAGGCGCAGGCGTCGAAGGCGTCATGGTGTCGGCGATTGACGATGAGCACAGAAAATGGACGTCCGTGTTCACGCGGAAAGATGGATCATTTCGGATTTCCGGCTTGCGGCCTGTTGCCCACAACATTCGCACCCGGCTGATGGGGCTCGCAGACGAATGGACAAGCGACGTTGCGGCAGGAACCAAAGACATGGTGATACCAACTCGTCCTGCTGTCGGCGACGACCTGGAACTTCAACGTACGGCCAATAGTGCCTTCAGCATGCTGGCCTTCGATGACCCGCGCGACAGGATGAACTTCAAGATGAACTGCTCGTACTGTCACCAAATCGGAACGCTCGGCTTTCGCACTCCGGAAAAGCCAGTCGACTGGGAAACAATGCTGCGTCGGATGGACGGGTTTGGCGGCCTGTACCAGCATACGCAGGACACCATCATCGGACGCCTGATGAACACCTACAAAGACGATGCGGTGGACAAGTGGCCCGCGTTTGTTGCGCCGCCCGCACCGACAGGACTTGCGGCGGCCGCGACAATCACGATGTGGGAAATGGACAAGCCGCTGGAAGGCTCCTTTCACGACCTGGAAATCGGTCCGGATGGAAAGATCTATGCGGTGAACATCAGTAAAGGAAGATTGGTTGTTTTGGATCCGGACTCCGGCAGGCAAACGACCTTTAAGTACCCACCGCGGTCCTACGGGCCACACTCCATCGAAACAGCCAACGACGGTAGTCTTTGGACGACGATGTGTGCCAGCGGCCAGATGGTCCGCTTCGACATCCAGACAGGACAGTTTGAAACCTACAGCAGTGCCGAGGCACCCAAAAAACGCGGTAGCTATCCCCACACTCTGCGAATCAATCCGAAAGATCCGAAAGGTTTGATCTGGTACACCGACGCCGGTTCGAACTCGTGCTTTTCGCTGCATCCGCAGAATCACGTAGTCAAAGAATACAAGCTGTTAAGTGCCGGACAGGCGATCGGTGCGGGACGTGGTGAGTCGCGAGGCATCACGCCGTATGGCATCGACTACTCACCGATCGACGGCATGATCTGGTATTCCAAGCTGAACGGAAATCGCATCGGTCGCATCGACCCGAATGCGGACGACGGCGACATCAAAGAATGGAACCCGCCGTTCCGTGGACCACGCCGCTTGCACCTTGCCCCCGACGGAATGGTGTGGGTTCCGGGGTTCGGCTCGGGCGTGTTTGGTAAGTTCGATCCCAACACCGAGTACTGGACGGTCTACGAATTGCCGGACGCCGAGAACCAGATTCCTTACGCGTTGAACGTGGACAAAGACGGCATCGTGTGGATCTGCGGAACCGGCAACGACACGATCAATCGCTTCGATCCTGTAACAGAGACATTGGTCGAGTTCCGATTGCCGACGCGTGTCTCCTACACGCGCGAAATCGAATTCGATGACGATGGCAACGTCTGGACAAGCACATCGGGGCCGGCTCGGCATATGGAACGCGGTGTCGGTGCTGTGATCCGAATTTCACTTCCGAAAACCCTGCCAGCAACTGGCGGAATGAAACTCGCACCGAAACACTACGAAGGTACCCATGACATCGGCAACCTGGCAACGTCTCGCAAACCTAAGCCTGACAACTCAGCCCTGTTCGCAAGAATTGACAAAGCAGAAATGCCGGAAGGCTACGCAAAGATGCCGCATCAGGAATACGTCAACAAACGCATGGCCGAAATGCCGCATCAAAATCGGGGCCGCGTCGGCCAACTCTGGAACGAATTCAGCAAGGCTAATCCCGCTCGAAATCGTGATGGCGAGATGTTCATCCGTATTCTGGAGCACGTCGCCGGTATTGACACCGCACCAAAGCGGCGGTTCATTAACAAGTGGCAGCATCACTATTTCGGCGCAGCGCCTGACCAACTGAGCGGGCGTTCCCTCGAACGAGGCAAGATGGTATTCGAACAAGCGACCTGCAGCCGTTGCCACAAGATCGGCGGCAATGAGACGAAGCTTGGCCCCGATCTGTCGGACGTCACCAAGCGATTCAAAGGCTCAAAGCTGTTGCAGCAGATCGTTAGACCTTCCGACGAAATTCACAAGGAGTTCCAGACGCAGATGATTCTGGTTGACGACGGGCGTCTGCGAACCGGGCTTGTCATCGAGGAAACGGACGATCAACTTCGTCTGATACCCAACCTGCTGAAGCCGGAGAAATTCGAAACGATCAGCAAGTCGTCAATTGAGGAACGCAATACAGCCAATGTCTCGACCATGCCGGTCGGCTTGCTGGACACCTTCGCGGTCGAAGAGATTCTTGACCTGGTCGCGTTCATTCAATCCGCGGTCCCTGCGAAAGGAAGCGCAGCAACGAAATAACAATGTCTTTCTTATAGATCGCCGTTGAGAATTGGAACAACAAACTTTTGACCCCGAACAATCCGAAACCGTCCCCCCAACACTCTTGTTCTTACCCACATATCTGGTTAGCCGCGAAGCGGCGGCAGCACGTAGCCCACGGCGTAAGCCGTGGGTCACGGCTATGTGCTTTCGTCGCTTCGCGACTATGAATTTGTGGGTACCAACAAGCCCCAACACTCCCACCTGAGACCATGACATGAGAACTTCACGACGTGGATTTACGTTGATTGAGTTATTGGTGGTGATCGCGATCATCGCAATCCTGATCGCACTTCTGCTGCCCGCCGTTCAGCAGGCACGCGAGGCGGCACGGCGAACCCAGTGCAAAAGCCACCTTAAACAGATCGGCATCGCGTTGCACAACTATCACGATGTGAACCGCTGCTTCCCGCCATTCTTCATCAATCGGAAGGGCAATCCTGGACGCATTGCCGACGATGACAAAGGGGCAAACTGGCTGGTCTTTCTGCTGCCGTACGTGGATCAGCAGCCGCTTTACAGTGAATGGGATTTCAACATCCCGGCCAATCAGAACCCAGGTCGATCGTCGGAGTTGTCCATCTACAAATGCCCCACAGATCCGCAAAGTGATGGAACTCACTGCAGTTATGCAGGCGGAGAATGGACACGTGGTAACTACGGCATGAATGTCTCGCCGTGTGCCCACGGCATTGAAGACCACGGTGGTGATGGAGGAATCGGAACGTACAATCGTGTCGTACGAATGCGCGATATCACCGACGGCACATCCAACACCATCGCCGTCGACGAACTGAGAGGTGGCCTGAACGAACACGATCTGCGAGGAAGCTGGGCGATGCCGGGACTTGGATCGGGAACGGCCGCCATGTTCAATGACGGAAGTGCTCCCAACAGCAACGAACCTAATTCCGACGATATGGAAAACTGCGCCGTATCGGGACTGATGGGAGTTCCTCCGATGGGTTGCTTCGACAGTTCCTCGACCGGCCAGATGACAGCTCGCAGCCTGCACACCGGCGGCGTTCAGGCACTGATGGCTGATGGTTCCGCTCGATTCATCAGCGAAAACATCGACTTCACACGCAGGCTAAACGGGTGTGGTCCTGCCCAGGACCGCGGCGTCTGGCAAAAGCTCCACACACGAGGCGGCGGCGAGGTCGTCGGCGATTTTTGAGATCGCTGTGATGCACAATTTAATTCGGAGACGATCAAGCAACCTGTTCAGACAAAGTCATCAGGAAAACGATTCCACAATGCGAATCTCGTTAGTTCTTTCGCTGCTGATCACATTCCCGGGTTGCGGCTCGGGGATCCCCGATGCGGGACAGGTCAGGGAACACATGACATCCGATCAGCTTGCCGTGGGTGATCCAGTCACGAACAGCGTCGGCATGGTGCTGGTGCCCATCCCTGCCGGAGAATTTCAGATGGGAACTCCCCATCCTAAGCCGGACAAATCCAGGGAGAAGAACCAACAGGAAGACAGGACGGAGACACCTAAGCACCTCGTCAAAATCACGAAACCGTTCTACATCAGTTCCTGCGAAGTCACTCAGGAACAGTACCAGAAAGTGATGGCTGCCCGTCCATGGGAAGGCAAACCTCTTGTAGAGGATGGGCCGACTTACGCGGTGACGTATGTGAGCTGGAAAGACGCCGTCGAATTCTGCAGCAAGCTAAGTGATTCCGAAGGTGTGGATTATCGCTTACCCACCGAAGCTGAGTGGGAATATGCCAGCCGTTCAGGAACAACCACGGTTTACAGCTTCGGAAACGAAGACGAGAAGCTGGCCGATTACGCGTGGTACGACGCGAATGCTTACCATGACGGCCAGCAGTACGCCCATCGCGTCGGCCAAAAGATTCCGAATGCCTGGGCCCTGTTCGACATGCACGGCAATGTCTGGGAATGGTGCCAGGACTGGTATGGCCCCTACGGGAAGAAGAAAGAGGTCAGTGACCCTACGGGGCCTGAAGAGGGCCAATTTCGCGTCTGGCGTGGTGGAGGGTTTTCTGATTCCGCGGTGAATGCTCGGTCCGCCGCCCGTCTCAGCTACAGCCGCACCGACTACCGCCCCGAATTCATGTCTGGTTTCCGCGTCGTCAGAAACCTCCAGGTGGACCAATGATAACACGATTGTCTCAAAGCACCCTCGTTTGCCTCTTCACTGCGTTCGCAGTTTCTCAGTCGCTTTGCGCGGCAACGTTGGCGACGGATCTGGACGCGCTGGTCCAGTCTTCATGTATCGCATGCCACGATGCCAATACAGATACGCAATTGAACTTTGAGTCGCTTGACGACGATCTCACCAACTCCGATACGTTTCGTCAGTGGGAGAAGATCTATGATCGAACCCAAAGTGGCGAGATGCCGCCAGTGTCTGAGCCACGACCGGATGAAGCGATATCTCAGGCAGCCTTAAAGTCACTCAGAACGCGATTACGAGAAACGAATCGCGCAGCGCAGGAGGTCGACGGGCGTGTTCCAACTCGCCGGCTGACGCGACTCGAATACGAATATACCCTGCACGACCTGCTGGGCGTTCGAGGCGAACTTGCAAGACATCTGCCGCCGGAAAATGCGTCTTCCGCATTCGACACGGTGGCCGTCGATCAGGGCATTTCGCTGGTTCACATTCGCAGCTATCTGGCCGCGGCCGACGTGGCACTCGATGAGGCCATTCAGCTCGGCCCACGTCCACGGCAACAGCCGGTCGAGATCAAGTATCAAAGTTCACCCTACAGCACGATGTGGATTGACAGGCCACTTCGCAATGGCGGCAGTACTGTCAAGTTAGTCGATGATGCCTGGGTGACGTTCGAGACACGTGAACACGCCGCCCAGTCCAATCACATCGGATACCGCCCTCAGTATCCGGGCCTGTATCGGATTGCCGCAGAGGTCTATGGATATCAAGCACGAACGCCCGTCACGATGACTCTGTATCGCCGCAGCAAACAGCAAGGCGGTGCGGAATTGATTGCAGCGTTCGATCTGATGCCTGGCCAGTCGCGAACGGTCGAGGTGACGAGTTACTTCACTCCTGACGACTATTTCTACCCGGCCCCGGCTGATCATGACTTTCAACCGGACGGTCGGACTATCTATGCGAACATTGGAGCGAAGAACTACAGGGGTGAAGCCCTCGCCGTCAAATGGCTGACGATCGAAGGCCCTCTTGAAGAACACTGGCCACCAGAAAGAACGCGGCGGGTCTTTCATGGAATGACATTCAAGAGACAGTCGCCGAAGAATCCGCAGCCGGGAAACAGGAAGGTGGGCAACGGAGCGTCCGATGACTATCAGGTTGAGCTGACCAGGTCGCCTCGCGAACACCTGGCAGATATCATCCGGCACCTGGGGCCGTTGGCATTCCGTCGGCCATTGAAAGATGGCGAAGCCGAAGGTTTCGTGCGTCTGGCGGAACAGTCGCTCAGTGAGGGCCGCCCATTTAAAGAAGTGGTACGCGTGCCCCTGCAAACGATTCTCAGTTCACCGCAGTTCCTGTTTCATGCCGGCGACCCCGGAAGACTTGACGATTATGCATTGGCCACACGACTTTCGTACTTTCTATGGAAGAGTCTGCCGGATGAAGAGCTGCGTCGTTTGGCTGCGGAACAGAAGCTACTCGAACCGGATGTCCTGGCAGGTCAGGTTGACCGAATGCTCGGCGATAGGAAGTCGGATCGTTTCGTGCATGACTTCCTGGACCAGTGGCTGGAGCTCCGGGATATCGATGGCACGACGCCCGATGAGAAGCTCTACCCGGAATACGATGACGTCCTGAGACGGGCGATGCTGGGGGAGACTCGGCATTTCCTGCGAGAGCTCATCTCAGAGAATCTCAGCGTTCGAAATCTGATCGACTCGGAATTCACGTTTCTCAACCGGCGGTTGGCCGTACATTACGGGCTGGAACAGTCCCCGGACACGCCGTGGCCAATGCCCCTTCCGGCCGATGCTCTCGGCAACAGAGCGTCCCACCACTGGCCGCGGGAAAAGATGCGCCGAGTCGAGTTGCCGGAAGACAGTGTTCGGGGCGGGTTGCTGGCTCACGCAAGCATTCACAAAGTTACAGCCAACGGCACGATAACGTCGCCCGTCAAACGCGGGAACTTCGTACTGGCAAGAGTGCTTGGAACGCCACCCAATCCTCCGCCCTTCTTTGCCACGGTTGAACCTGACACGCGTGGTACGACAACAATCCGGGAGACTCTGGACGCACATCGAAACGATCCGGCCTGCAATAACTGCCATCGCACCATCGATCCTCCCGGGTTCGCAATGGAGAGCTTCGACCCGATCGGCGGATTTCGAAAGAGGTATCGATCTACGGACAAGGGTGACCGGCCCCAACGAAAACTACTCGGACGCTCCATTTACGAATACAACGAAGGGCTTCCTGTCGATGCCAGCGGAGTAACGTCGGAGGGAGAAGCGTTTGATGAATTCCGCACCTTCAAACGACTGCTCCTGCAGAGCGAACAGTTAGTCGCCCGGAATTTCATTTCTCAATTGATCGTCTACGCGACTGGCGGTGAAATTCAGTTTGCTGATCGCGAAGAACTTGACCGCATCGTTCAGAAAACAGGCGCCGACGGCTATCCCGTCCGAACGATTCTGCACGAGATCGTGCAAAGCGATATATTCAGGAACAAATAGCGAACGTCACCTCAACAGTCTGTCAGAAATATGCATCACCCGCTTCATCGACGTACGTTGCTTCGCGCCTCTGGAGTCTCTCTGGCGCTGCCGCTATTGGAGGCAATGAATCCTGTTTTCGGTCGTGAGATTTCCGAACCACCAAAGCGAATGGTCCTGATCTGTACGGCGCTGGGACTGCATTCGCCAGCGCTGTTCCCCAAAACCACGGGCGCTGACTATGAATCAACGGAGTATCTCGATCTACTCTCGCACCATCGAAAGCACTTCACTCTGTTCTCCGGCCTGGCCCATCCGGAACAGGGTGGCGAACACAGCACAGAGATGACCTGGCTGAGCGCTGCCCGGAATTCCGGAAAGGACGGGTTCCGCAATTCGATTTCTGTCGACCAGTTTGCTGCGGCAAAGCTCGGATATGTCACGCGTTTTCCTTCGGTGTCGCTCAGCAGTGAGGGCCCCATCAGCCAGTCATATACGAGCAGCGGAGTCATGGTACCCGCCGAGTCCAGTCCCTCCCGCATGTTCGCGAAAATGTTCCTGCAGGGTGATCGCAAACAAGTCCAGCACCAAAGGCGCAAGCTCGCCGAAGGTCGGAGCATTCTCGACGAACTCATGAGCCAGACCAGGTCACTCAGCCGCAGCGTAGGCGCGGCGGATCGCAAGCGACTGGACGAGTATCTCGATTCCGTCCGCGCCGCGGAAAATGACATCAGCGAAGCTCAGACGTGGTTGGGCAAACCGAAGCCAGGCGTCAACGAGCAGCCGCCCGAAGACATTCTCGACAGGACGGAACTGGTGGGTCGAGTGCAATTGCTGATGAAGATGATCCCTTTCATTGTGCAAACCGACTCGTCGCGGGTGATCAGCGTCATGATTCAGGATCATCACGTCGTGCCGCAAATCGACGGCGTCTCGCTGGAACATCACAACCTGTCCCATCACGGACGGGACGAAGTCAAGATCCAACAGCTCAAGAAGATCGAGAAGGCGCTCGTAGGATGTTTTGGCGATCTATTGGGCCAGATGAAATCCAGACAGGAAGGCGCAACCACGCTGCTCGACAACACCGCGGTCCTCTTCGGCAGCAACCTGGGCAACGCCAACGCCCACGATCCGCGCAATCTTCCGATCCTGTTGGCCGGCGGTAGCTACAACCATGGTCAATACGTGGCCCACGACAGCAAAGACAATACCCCCCTGTGCAATCTGTTCGTCAGCATGCTGAATGGCATGGAGATCGAAACCGATGCATTTGCAACCAGTTCGGGAACGCTGAGTTGGTAACATATCCAACGTCGACACCTCTCCCAGGATGCTGTGCGGATCCCTGAAACAGTCAGCCGCAAGGCGCCGGCCGCGGGTGAAGACATTGCCAATAACCGGCGGCTAGTGCTTTGTCACAGGCAAAAGCTAGGGTGGGAGCATTCCCCGGAAAAGGGGGGCAGGTACCAAAAATGCAAAGCACCCTTCGGGCCGTTCCGGTTTTTGGTACCTAACCCCGTTTTCCTCGCCAACCCTAAAACCTCGCTATGACGAAGCACTAGCCCCGTGCCGCTCACAAGAATAGACATATCCGGACAGTCTGCAAGCACTCCTCATACTTATTCCCCCTCCGATATCACTCCAATCAAGAATCAATCATGCTGAAGAAACTTATTCAAATCAGTTGCGGCCTATTTCTCGTCGTCCTGTTCGCGGCCAGCGATCTTCACGCACAGTCGGCCAGGGATGCGGCAAACAACTGGCACCAGTGGCGGGGACCAGATGCCACGGGAGTCTCCGGAACGGCCACGCCACCGACAGAATGGAGTGAACAAAAGAACATTCAGTGGAAGGTTGCGGTCGAAGGGCAGAGCACTTCGACACCGATCATCTGGGATAACAAAGTCTTCGTTCTGACCGCGATCAAAACGGGCAAGAAGGACACGTCAATTCCAGACCCAAAGGATCAGCCCAAAACAAACTTCTTTGACATCAAACGCCCGAACGAGTTCCGTGCTTTTGTAGTCGTGTGCCTGGACCGCAACACCGGAAAGGAAGTCTGGCGTGACACCCCGACTACCAGAATTCCTCACGAGGGCGTACACAACGACAACAATTTCGCATCAGCATCACCAACCACCGATGGCGAACGACTGTATTGCTGGTTTGGATCGGCAGGCCTGTTTTGCTACGACCTTGAAGGAAAAAAACTCTGGCAGCGTGAACTCGGCGAAGCGCGTGTCGGATCAAGCCTTGGTGAAGGTTGCTCACCTGTCCTGCATGATAACAAGCTGATCATCGTTCGCGATCACAGCCATCGGGGATCCATTGAAGTGCTCGATGCAAAAACGGGGGATACGGTTTGGCGCAAAGACCGCGATGAAGACAACGCGTGGGCCACGCCACTAGTCATCGAACACAGTGGCAGAACACAGGTCATCACAGCAGCATCAGACTACGTTCGCAGCTACGACCTGAACAACGGCGAAATCATCTGGCAATGCAGCGGGCTGACAGGAAACGTGACTCCTTGCCCGGTCGTCGACGGGGACGTTGTCGTGTGTATGAGCGGCTACGAAGGTCATGCAGTCCTTGCACTGCCTCTTTCTGCAACGGGCGACATCTCTGAATCCGAGAACATCGTCTGGAGCAAAGATCAGGGCACCCCATATATCCCGTCGCCTCTTTTGTATGACGACATGCTGTATTTCAGCCAGTCCAACCGTGACATCCTGACCTGCCTGGATTCAAAGACTGGAAATACGATCATCGACCGCACTCGATTGCCCGGCATTTCCAATATCTATGCATCACCGGTCGGTGCCAACGACCATGTCTATTTTATCGGGCGGGCCGGAACGACGCTGGTGCTGAAGCGTTCCGCCGAACTGGATGTTGTTGCCACTAACAAACTGGATGACCGCATTGATGCCTCACCGGCACTCGCCGGCGATCAGCTGTTTCTTCGAGGCCATAAGTTTCTATACTGCATCGCAGACAACAAATAGTCGACGACACGGTAACTTACAGCGAATAGCCGCAGCCCGTTGCCGCGTTAGACTCGTGGAAAAAGATGTCCACGATTGCGCCGGATGAGTGGTATCTATATGCAGGTGGTCGGCTTGCTGCTTGATAGGCGATTTCATGTTTCCACTTGGGCGTCGATCAGCGGCGGCCGGTCACCTGCACTCGTATTACGCTCGAATCCCATTTTTGGGTGCTAATCCGGATAGGAAATTGGCGTTTTTTTGGGCTGATTTTCGACGTGTCGGCAGTAGTCAGGTAGGAAGCCCCTGGCAACATGACAGAAACATCGAAAACTCAGCTTTCGAGCGACGACTCGTACCGGGCATTCATGCGGTTATTCACCCGGCATGAGGGCGGTTTGCGGTGCTTTGTACGCACGTTGCTGCCCTCGTGGGATGATGTCGACGAGGTGATGCAGGACGTGAGCGTCGCCGCGTGGACAAAGTTCGGTCGGTTTGATCCAGAGACGGATTTCGCGAGGTGGGCGGCGACGATTGCCCGGTATGAAGTGCTCAACTACCGTCGCACCAAGGCTCGGGACCGACTCGTATTTGATGAGGACATCATCGAACTCCTCGCCGATGAGTGCCAGGATGACTTCGATCGCAGCGAGCAGGAACGGCAGGCGCTCGACGGCTGCCTGAATCAACTCCCCGAGTATCAACAACAGCTGGTCCTGCGCGTCTACACGCCGGGCCAGAAAATAAAGCCGATCGCGGAAGAAGTCGGTGTGACGCCGAACGCACTCTACAAGAAACTGGGGCGTCTGCGGCTGATCCTCTTGAGGTGTATCGAAGACAATTTGAAGGGGGTTCGTCCGGAAGGAGAGCTGACATGACCGATCCGACTGGCTGGCAGTTGATTGAAGACTGGCGAAACGGCGTGATCAGCGATGAGGACTTTGCCTCATTGCAGGACCTTCTGCGTGCGGACGCCGAAGTCCGTCAAACGTTGCGTCGTTCGATGACGATGGATTCCGCATTGCGAGATCGCGCGGAAGCCGAACTGCTTGCGTCCGATTCTGATTCCGAGTTCGCCCAGGGGCTACGCGAGAGCAGCCAGTCATCCCGCGATGCTGGTATCCCGGCCGCAGAACGAACAATAACGGATGGCCAGTGGGCGTCGAAGCCTGCGGTCCTGCGACTGATGCTGGCTACCGCCACCGTGGTCATCGTGGCGCTTTCAGCAGGCTTGATCTACCAACTGGCTTATCTGCAGGTTGGGATTCCTGAAACCAACGACTTTGCCACACAGCGTCGCGATTCGGACCCGTCCGTTGCCAAAATAACCGGCTTGAGCGGATCGCTGATCTGGACCGGCGACCGCGGGCAAATCGTTCGAGAACTGAAAGTCGGGACGGAGCTGGCGGGCGGTACCATCGAAGGCATGGCGCCCGACTCGTGGTTCGAACTTCAGTTCAACGACGGTTCGACGGTGATGATTTCAGGGACTTCGATGCTGACGTTTGCCGACCCTGGGCAGAAGAAGCTGCGGTTGAGAGAAGGTGTTTTCTCAGCCAATGTCGTCCCACAACCGGAAGATAAACCGATGCTCATTCACACGCCGTCTGCGGTACTTGAAGTTCTGGGAACGAGATTCGACGTCGAAGCGAGACTGGCATCCACCACGCTGAATGTCACCGAAGGCAAGGTTCGGATGAGGCGGCTAAGCGATGGTCGCGAGGTGGACGTTCCGGCAAAGCATCGTGTGATTGCTGAGGGGGGGGGTGACCTGACACTCCAGTCGGTTTCGGAGTCGGTAAATCATTGGAAGAGTCAGCTTCACCTGCGGCCTCGGGGCTATGGGAAATGGTTGCCGGCAACGCGGCAGCGGGCGGCGGCTAAGAAAGCGATTCCCCTCGTGCCACCGGATAACCCCGGCCTTACTCTGTATCTGCTGGGGATACCGGTGTCTCGCAGCGATGGCCCACCGGTGGTTGTCAGATCGGATTCGCAGTTCGTCGTCCGCGGTCGCTTGGACAAACCGGCCAAAGTTCATTTCGGCATCGCGGTGTCGGATGTCAATGGCGAATTCGCTGGAAAGTTCCGCGGAGACCTTGGTGGCCAGCAACCGATTTCCGAGCCAGGCGAGGATGGTCAGTTCGAAGTCGTTTATCGAATCCGCGACTTTACACTCGATCCGTGCGTTCGTGATCGGGAAGAGGAATTAGCAGTCAGGCCAGACGACCGGGTTCTCAACGGCGTTTGGGCGTTCACTCTGGACGGCAGTCCGAGTGGTTTGGAAGTCACGGAAGTTGAATTGATCTCGCCGAAGAAAAAGGAAAAGTGATGAAAAAAGTCGACACATTCGCCTGCATGGCGACCACATTGCTCGCGATCACTGGGGCCCTGTCAGCAGATGACAGTGGCGGGCCAGCGGGCCAGAACATCACCAATCGAGGCTCGTATTACGTTAACGGCGAAATCCACATCAACACGTATGGTCAGCCAGAGGGCAAACCGCTCACCACTGGTCACCACGACTTCAAGCCATCCTGGTCAAAGACGGGTGACATGCTGGTCTTCTTCCGCAGGTTGAAGAACGATCCCGATGTATCGAAATGGAAAACCGCCATTCACATCATCCACGCAGATGGAACCGGAGTACACCAACTAACCGACGGCACGCACACGGACTTCAATCAAACGTGGACGCGCGACGGCAGGAATACTCCGATTTGGAATCGAAAGAACCCGAACACGGGTGGCTTTGTGGTGATGGCCAGCAAGGTTGGTGCAAAGCCTGGTGAGGAAGTCCCTCTCACCGACAAAGGACATCATGCCTGGGCCTACACCTGTCTTACGGACGGTCGGATCCTCGTGCGATCGAATCCACCAAGTCAAGGCATGGGATACTACCTGATGACACCCGAAGAGAACGTCAACCCGACGTTCGAACGCATCGAGTGTGAATTGGCAAAAACGGGAGTACTGGACCGAGTCAGTCTCTCACCGGCCGAAACGAGAGTCTGCTTCGAGTTCCAGCGTGGGTTCAAACGACGAGTTCCCGGACGCACGCTTTACGTCGCGGATTTCGATGCCAGGAGCCGCAAGATCACCAATGCAAAGCCGTTCGCGAACGAGGACGGAAAACCGATTTGGTTTGCGTACCCGCGTTGGTCGAAAGACGAATCCTCGATCGTTTATCAGGCAGGCGGCAAGCTCCATCTCTACAAACTTGAAGACGGTTCGACTCACAAGGTCTCGACTGACGACAAAGCCGACTACCGTTATCCACACTTCGAAGACGCACCAAAGTGAGCAACTTCGTCCTCAAGAAATATCTCAGAAGCGAAATGAAACTCAAAATTGCTCCCACACTCCGTAGCGGAAGTCGTCAAGACTTTCGGCCGAGCTGCAACAGAGGTCGCCAGGACTTTCGGCCACGTAGAATACCGAAACTCTTGACGAGTTCCGCTACGTGCCTCTCGGCGATTGCACTCTTCGTCGCTCTCGTTCTGTCGAACGTCCCGTCCATCAAAGCCGGAGCCAACAAACCGCTCAAAACAAAGGCCGCCGGCAATTCGCCCGCTGTCTCGGGCGTCGCCCGTTTTGAAGGTCCTCGCCCGAAACGCCAGGGGCTGGCCATGGACGAGGCCAGCCTCAAGCTTCACAAATCGCGCCCTCTGAACGAGAACGTGTTGGTCGGTCCGGGCGGCGCGCTCGCCAATGTCTTCGTCCAGGTGAAGAAGGGCGTTGAGGACAAGGAGTATTCGGTTCCCGCCAAACCGGCGATGATGGATCAGGTTGGCGCCATCTTTCGCCCGCGCGTGCAGGGCGTCATGGTGGGACAGAAGTTCGTCCTGCGGAACAGCGATCCGTTCATTCACAACGTCCGTTCGCTCTCGTTGAGGAACAGGGCCTTCAACATCGCCCAGCCGCCGAAGACCGCCGATCGCGAGAAGGTCTTCCGGCGCACGGAAGGCCCCATCCGCATGGGCTGCGACTTTCATCGCTGGATGCAGGCTTACGTGTTTGTGATGGACCACCCCTACTTTGCGATTACCGACGCGCAGGGTCGTTTCAGCATCGAAGGCCTGCCCGCCGGAGAATACACCCTCGAAGCCTGGCACGAAGAATTCGGCAAACAACGGGCGCAGATAACGGTTGGCTCCGATGGCGCAGCCAGGGCCGACTTTACTTTTCAGGCCAAAGAGCAATGAAGTCGCGATTCACGATGTAGCGGAAGTCGTCAAGGCTTTCGGCTGTAACCGGACTGACGAAACTCTTCACGAGTTCCGCTACCCTAAAATTGAATTGGAACAAAGACCAGACTTATGAAGAACACCAGATTCTATTTCGGAGTCGCTCTGTGGTCGACGATGTTCGCGATGGTCTCGCCCGCGGCGGGTGAGGATATCGTCAAGTCGATCCAAACCGGGAAATTCGATAAGGCCCCCTTTGATGCGGTGGACCTGGCCCTGTCGCAGTCGAATCCAAATGTCCGTGGCTCGGCTCTTTCAGCGGCATTCGCTCGACTGGGGGCAGGCGTGGGGGGAGTCAAATTGGAAGCCGTCGTGAAGCGATTGAATTCGCTGGCCAACGAAAGGGACAGGGATTACGCAAGCAATGGGTTGGCCCACGGACTGGTCTCCTCGAATCCGAAGGCCGCATTGAAATGGGCCAGATCGATTTCAGATGAAGGATTTCGTAAAGCCGTGGTGCAGAACGTGACCCGACGGATCAATCCGAAGCCGCCACAGTCGGGCAAGGGCACCGGTGGCGCCCAGAATTCCCGTTCCGGCAACAAGTATGGGCAGCCTCAATCCAGCCGGCACTTTGTCCAGTTGAAGGGCGCCAAGCCCGGCGCGAAAACGCGCATCCACGGTCGGGTGACAAACGCGAAGGGCGGGCCGATGGCGGGCGTGATGGTGACGGCCTATGACGAGGAGTTGGAGATGAACGCATCCGTGTTCACCGGGACGGACGGCAAGTTCGATTTGAAGAATCTGCGCAAGACGACGCATCAGCTGCGCGTGCGGCGGCCAGGCAAACTCGATGAATGGGTGGATGACGTGGAGCCGGGCAGCGACGCGCTGGCGGTCAAGATGGAGCCGGCCACGGGCGAGGACTTGCAGATGCAGCGCACCGCCGCGTCGGCCATGAGCCTGATGAAGTGGGACAGCCTGCGCGACAAAGAGAATTACAAGATGAATTGCACCTACTGCCACCAGTCCGGCACGCTCGGCTTCCGCACACCCGAGAAACCGGTGGACTGGGAGACGATGATCCGGCGGATGGACGGCTTCGGCGGTCTGTATAAGCACACGCAACAGACCATCGTCAAGCGACTGGTGGACACCTACACGCTGGATGCCGAATTGCGCTGGCCGGAGGATGTCCCGCCGCCGCCGCTGACCGGGTTCGCCGCGCGGGTGAAGATTACCGAATGGGACATCGGCAATCCCATGAAGGCCATGGTGCACGACCTCGAGCCCGGCCCGCCCGGGACCATGTACGCCGTGGACATGGGACAGGGCGCGATCGTCGAGCTGGATATCGCGACCGGCCGGCGGACGGTATTTCGCATGCCTCAAGGGGCTAAGGGCCCCCATTCGATCGAGCCGGACAACAACGGTAATTACTGGGTGACGCTGTGTTCCTCGGGGCACATGGGCAAGTTCGACCCGAAGACGACGGACATCACAATCTGGTCCAGCGCGGAGGCTCCCGCCAAGCGCGGCTCGTACCCGCACACACTGCGAGTCAATCCGAAGGACCCGCAGAGTCTGGTCTGGTACACGGACGCGGGGCGCAACTCGGTTTTCTCCATTCACCCGAAGACCGGCCACGTGAAGGAGTATCATTTGTTGGACAAGGGACAGGCCGTCGGATCGGGCAAGGGCGAGTCGCGAGGATTGACTCCCTACGGGCTGGACTTCGCCCCCGATGGCTCGATCTGGTATTCCAAACTGAACGCCAATCGCATCGGCCGCATCGATCCGAAGGCGCCGGACGGGGACGTCAGGGAATGGAACCCTCCGTTCCGTGGGCCCCGACGGCATCATGTCGACCAGGACGGAATCGTGTGGGTTCCGGGTTTCGGCTCGGGCGTGCTGGGAAGATTTGATCCCGCGACGGAGCAATGGACGACCTACGCGTTGCCGGACTACGACAATCAGATCCCCTACGCGCTCAACATCGACGCCAGGGGCATCGTCTGGATTTGCGGCACGGGCAACGACACGATCGGGCGCTTCGATCCGAAGACCGAGCGCCTGATCGAAATCCCGATGCCGACGCGGGTCACCTTCACCCGGGAGATCGAGTTCGACGAAGAGGGCAATGTCTGGACCTCCAGTTCCAACGGCCCCACGCGGCACAACGAGCGCGGGCGGGGATCGGTGATCCGGATCGAGCTGCCGCAGGGCGAGCCGGCCGCGGACGAGGGCGTGAAGCTGGAGCGAATTGTCCTGCCGCATCATCAGGTGGCCCATCACAATGAGAAACCCCTGTAGCGGAAGTCGTCAAGACTTTCGGTGCATCGCATTTCGCACAGAAATGGAAGGCTTAACCCGGAACGGACCAAAACTCTTGACGAGTTTCGCTACCAAATTACATGAAAACCATCCTCACATTTTTTTGCTTTCTGCTTCTGGTTTGTCCCGGCTTTGCCAAAGACAAACAGCCGAACGTCCTGCTCATCGCCGTCGACGATTTGAACGACTGGGTGGGTTGTCTTGGAGGACATCCCCAGGCCAGGACTCCCAATATCGATCGACTGGCGTCGAGGGGAGTGCTGTTCGAGCAGGCGTATTGTTCGGCGCCTTTGTGCAACCCATCGCGGACGGCGACGATGACCGGACTGCGGGCGTCGACCACCGGTATCTGGACCAACGGCGATCCCGCGGACGTTCGGTCCGGAGCCATTTCGTGGTTCCGGGACAAGCCGGAATTCATGGATTGGGTGACGATCCCGCAGTACTTTCGCCAGCATGGATACACGGCCGTGACGGGCGGCAAGATCTTTCATAAGTCACAAGGCAAGTTCTCCGACCCGGTATCCTGGGACCGTCAGTACTCAACCAAGAGAGGGATGCCGTTTCCCAGGAACGGAAAACGTCTGCTGCATGGGATGAGCGACAAGATGACCAACGACTATTTCAAAGATTGGGCGGATTGGCAGCCGCTGGACATTCCGGAAAGGGAAACGGCCGACAGAAAGACCGCCGAGGGCGCCGCTGCGTTCCTGCGGCGCGACCACGACAAGCCGTTCTTCCTGGCCTGCGGCATCTTTCGCCCACACCTCCGCTGGTATGCGCCGCGGAAATATTTCGACATGCATCCCCTGGAAAAACTTGAGCTTCCGGTCACGCTTGAGAACGATTTGGATGACCTTCCGCCAGGGGGACGTCGGCAGACCGCAGCGAGCCAGGCCTTTGGCGTCATCCGCGAGCATGGCGAATGGAAAAAAGCCGTCCAGGGGTATCTGGCGTCGTGTTCGTTCGCGGATGCCTGTGTCGGAGTTGTGCTGGATGCGTTGGAGGAAAGTGAATACGCCGAAAAGACGATCGTGGTTCTGTGGGGCGATCATGGCTATCACGTCGGTGAGAAAAACCGCATCTCCAAACTGACACTTTGGGAGCAAGGATCGAAGACGCCGCTCATCATCTCCACGCCAGTAGCGGAAGTCGTCAAGACTTTCGGCGATCAACGGGCGGCTGGGCCGAAAGTCTTGACGACTTCCGCTACCAGTGCTCAAGGAAAGATCTGTAAGCAACCGGTTAGCCTGGTGGATTTGTATCCCACACTCATCGAGCTATGTGGGTTGCCGGCACGGGATGGACTGGACGGACGCAGTATCGCACCGCTGGTTCGTAACCCGGAAACCGAGTGGCAATATCCGGCGGTGATCAGCTTGCGTGGCGACCATGCCGTCCGTTCTCAGCGATGGCACTACATCCGCTACGCCGGCGGCGGTGAAGAACTCTACGATGCCGCCAAAGACCCGCACCAGTGGAAGAACCTCGCCAATGACACGGCCCACGCCCCGGCCAAGGCGGAATTGAAAAAATGGCTCCCCGGGAAAAATGCCCCGCACTATCGGGGAAATGGATCGGCAAGTAGCGGAACTCGTCAAGAGTTTCGGCAGGCTCACGCCCCGAAAGTCTTGACGACTTCCGCTACCAAAAGATTTCAAAAGCCGCCGAATGTCGTCACGCTCTACGTCGACGATCTTGGCTACCGCGACATCGGCTGCTATGGCGGCCCCGTCAAGACGCCGGTCCTCGACAAGCTGGCTGCTGGTGGCGTTCGCTTCACCGACTTCCACTCGGGAGCTCCTACCTGCTCCCCCTCGCGCGCCACCTTTCTGACAGGCCGCCAACACTGTCGCACCGGAGTCTACTCCGTCATCACCGAGCGCCTTCACAAGATGCACCTTTTGGAGAGCGAAACGACTATCGCGGAGGTGCTCAAGGAAAACGGCTACGCCACCGCTCACTTCGGCAAGTGGCATCTCGGCATGCCCGTTAACAATCGCAAGAATCCCACCCCGGGGGATCATGGCTTCGACTACTGGTTCGGCCTCGTCAACGGCCCGGGCCCCAGCCACAAGGACCCGACCAACTTTATCCGCAACGGCAAACGCGTCGGAACGATGAAAGGCTACTCCTGCCAGATCGTCGTCGACGAGGCCCTCACCTGGCTCGATGAAAAGCGTGACGCCGACGACCCCTTCTTTCTCAATCTCTGGTTCAACGAACCCCACGCCCCGATCGCGGCGCCCGACGAGATCGTTTCCCAGTATGGCGCGCTCGACGAACAGGCCGCGATCTACAGCGGCACCATCGACAACACGGATCGGGCCATCGGGCGACTCGTCGCAAAGCTTGAAAAACTCGGCGAGCTGGACAATACCATCATTATCTACGCTTCGGATAACGGCAGCTACCTGCAGGAGCGCAACGGAGAGTTGCGCGGCAAAAAGGGGGCGCTTTTCGAAGGCGGGCACCGCGTCCCCGGCATCTTCTACTGGAAAGGCGGGATCCCCGGCGGCCGCGTCGAGAAGGAACCAGCTGGAGTCGTGGATCTTCTCCCCACCCTGTGTGGGCTGATCGGCATCGACAAACCCGGGGGCGTCCATCTCGACGGCTCCGACCTCGCGCCACTGCTCACC
>JAAERP010000255.1 GCA_024230215.1 Fuerstiella sp.
CCAGATACAGACCACCCAACCCCGATAAGAAACCGCTCGGCGAACCGAAAATTCGAAAACTGAACATCGATGAAAAGAAAAAACTCAAAGCAATTTCCAGCAATGAATTAGTTGTCTAATTTCCTTCACGGCGTTGCCCATATGGGCCTCCCTTTCCGTCAACCGTGACCTGACCATTGCCGCCTGCGGTGATCTGCGAGCTTGCATCGACGATCACGCCCATGTTGCCTGCTTCTCTCGTGAGGGTGATCCCACCAACGCCCGTGACGTCCACATTCCCGCCAGCCGAGGTGACAACGCCGGCACCAGTCACCAGCACGCCGCAGAACAATCTGCCTCTCCCGTGACCGCCACTTCCGTTGACCGTGAGGGCACCACTGATCCCACCGGAAATGCGTCCACCGTCCACCTTGACGCCACTCGTTCTCCCCGACGTCGATTTGGACCCGGCACGACCGTCGATCGTCACATCACCCTTGCCCGTCGATTCGACGGTGCCGGAGACGACAATCCCGCTGAAATCGCCTTGCGACGCAGCCAGTCCCCGATTCGCTCGCAATGTAAGGTAACCATCCACCGTCTTCACGCCGGCGCCACTGCTAACAACGATGTCCCGTGAGGTCGAGGCCGACAGAGCTGCGCTGCCTGCGAACGACGTGGTGCCATTGAAGGTGATAGTCCCAACGCCAATCTCGTCGAGTTGGATAACGAAAGTGTCGCTGTAGGAATACGCGCCGCTGTCGTTAAACGTTATGCCGGTGCCCTTCGCCGAGTCG
>JAAERP010000256.1 GCA_024230215.1 Fuerstiella sp.
AACAATTCATTCGCTTGTGGGCCGGCTACGGAGGATTCGCTCTGTCTGTCTTACACGATCCGGCCAGTTCGCTGCCCTATCGCAGTTACGAGGTGATTCAATGAACGAAAAAGTTCGCATTCAATTCAGCGTTGGGCTGCTCGCCGCTGCGGTCATCCATGCCGTACTCCTGGTCGTGCTATTCGAGACGGTCCACACGCCTCTTCATCCACCGGCAAAGACCCCGACCTGGAATCCGCCCAGCTACGATCCCGCTCCTTCCGTTTCACGGATCGAAAGGCTCACCGAGCCTCAAGATGTGAATTTGCAGGCCCAGGGCGAGCTGAAACAGCAAGGTACCGTCGTCTGCCCGCCAGGCTACCGGCCCAGTCGCGTTGTGGTGCAACCAACAATCATTCAACCGTCGCGCATCGTTCCGGCTGTCACGACGCCATCCGTTCCTGTGATCGTTCCGTCTAACAGCGTGCCGCTGGCTGCACCCAAACCACAGCCCCCGAAGAAGAAATATCAGATTGCACTTTTCGTTGGTAGCGACGCAAGAAGTCAACGACTGCTTGATTGGTTCAACCGTGACAGGCAATTGCGAAAGCTTCGTGACGCGTGTGAGTTTCAGGTCTACACGGAAAGCAATGCTCTTTACCGCACACGCTTCGCCCAGATCGTGCCGGCTGATCAGTTTCCGGTTGTCTTGTTTCAGGACAGTACGGGCGGTCACGTCCATGCCGCCGGGCGAACGATGATTCCAACAACGCCCAATGAGCTCTACGCCGATATGAAACATGGCTACGAACTCTACCAACAAACCCGCCAGGCTCAGAAAACCGGAGCGCTCAAAACGCGAGGCTATTCGTGGGACGCGGCGATTTCACCGACGATGTATTTGTCGCCCGAGGATTGTCCCGATGGTTACTGTCCGGTCGAGCCGTCCGATGAGTGGCGTCCAGGCGATCGAGTTCGCGATCTGCTGTTCGACGAAGTCCGCGACAACCGAAACGCATTCCTTTGGGCCTCCGCCGGTGAACTGGCAACGCTCGCCCTGATCGTCGTCGCCGTGATCCTGCTCGGCTTCATCCTTATCAAGAGAGGACTCTGAAAACATGATTCTTGGAATCGCAACCGTTGTCGTCTTGGTCCTGCTTGCCGTTGCCCTGTTTCCTAGCAAGAAACGAGCCGGTGATGCGACGCCATCGAACAACGCCAGCACGCTGTTTCATCCACCCGAACCTTCAAGCAATCTGCGTGAGCAGCAAGTGCAGGAAGAAGCCGAAGCCATCGCGACGGAATACCAACGCCGCGCCGACGAGGCATGGCTGGAGGAGCTGAGCGTGAAGGCGTCCAACCTACTTAAAGCACCGACCAAGACAGCACGCAAACAATGACCGACATGCTTCGTGATGGTCAATCGTGGCTGGCGCAGAAGTTGAAAACACATGCGTCGCGATTGATTGTTTACCAGCGTGACGATGTGGAGGCTGAACTACCGGCGACCATCGGCAGATCGACTTACGAGCAGGATGACGGTGAGGGTGTGATCACCCGCAGCCAAGTCCGCGACTTCCTGATCGACACCAGCGACCTTTTGCTGTCCGCGATTGGCTCGCTACCGCGCCGCGGCGATCGGATTTCGGAGCTCGACGGAGACACCATGTTCATCTTTGAGGTGATGTCACTCGGTGGCGAACCACCGTGGCGTTATAGCGACCCGTTCCGGCTGAAACTTCGGATTCACACCAAGCAAATTGATTCAGTTCCCGCATGACAACGATTTTGCAGATTGCCGATAGTGTGACCGCCGAGCTGAACGCCGCGGAATTATCGGAACCGATCGACGCCAAGCGACTGTATGTCCCCAATTTCGATTTGGAGGACATGAAGGAGCTTCGCGTCAGCGTGGTGCCGCGCGAGGTCGAATTCCTGCCAATGGATCGCTCGCAGAATCGATATCACGGCAAGATCGACATCGCGGTCCAGAAGAAATTCAAAGA
>JAAERP010000257.1 GCA_024230215.1 Fuerstiella sp.
CTGGCCACGCTTTGTATACGGCTCGAAATTATCCACAGCCCTGGTGGAACCGTACCGCATTTGTGTGTGGGCCAACGGGCAAGCTTGTCGGGACCTTTGTTATCAAGCGTGATGGTGCTGGTATGAAATCCAGCAGCCCGATCAATCTGTTCGCCAGCAATGATGAATGGACGGCTCCGATCATGGCGGAGGTTGGTCCCGATGGGAATGTCTGGGTACTCGATTGGTACAACTTTATTGTGCAGCACAACCCAACGCCGCAAGGTTTTGAAACGGGCAAGGGAGCAGCCTACGAAACCAAGTTGCGAGACAAGAAATATGGCCGCATTTACCGCATCGTACCGGACAGACCACGTGCGGAAGACTTGCAGCCTGTCGTCAAGAACAACGATAAACTGGAATCGTATCGTACGGATCAGCTCACACACCCGACCATGCAGGTCCGCCTGCACGCACAGAGGTTGATCGTCGAACAGGGCGATACCGAGGTTGTTCCTGAACTCATCTCGCTGATTGAAGACCAAACCGTTGATGGCATTGGCCTGAACGTTGGCGCGATTCACGCGTTGAACACACTGCATGGACTTGGCGTGTTGCAGGACGACAACAGTCCTGCATTCGATGCGGTCACAAAGGCTTTGGCCCATCCGTCCGCCGGAGTACGACTGAATGCGGTACGAGTTCTTCCGGAAATCCCGGCGACGCTTGCCGCGTTACAAGAGGCGAATGTGATCGCAGACA
>JAAERP010000258.1 GCA_024230215.1 Fuerstiella sp.
ATCGGTTCGTTTTCTTCTGCGCGGATTGTGGACCTCCGGTTTGCGGCTGGGCGAAGCAATCGGTCTCACGTGGGACATCTGGGCAGACGGTATTCGAGTGGATGTCTCCAGCAAATTCACTGTGCTGTTGATCTCCGGTGAGGATGAAAAGGGTGGTCAGGACCGTGAATATGCAGTTGCTCCGGAGTTCGACGACTTTCTCAGGGCCATTCCGGAAAGCCAGCGACAGGGGCACGTCTTTGACGTAGTACTTGGCCACGGTATCTGCCGGAACTCCAACACGATCTCAAAGAAGATCGTCAGGATCGGCGAACTCGCAGGTGTGAAGGTCGACGAGCGACGCACGAAGGACCGCAGAACAAAGCAGTGGGTGAAAAAGACCGTCTGGGGTTCCGCTCATGACCTCCGTCGAGCGTTTGGTCGCCGATGGGCCACACGAGTCATGCCCATGGTTCTGAAGGAGCTGATGCGGCATAAGACGGTGCTGACGACCGAAAAATACTACGTTGGGATCCACGCTCAGGAGACCGCAGCGCACCTGCGAGAGGTGATGGCTGCCGACAAAATTCGCGGTTCCTATTCAGCTGATATTGCTGCCACGCCCTAAGGGTATTTAGTCACCTCAAAAGGTGACAAGCGAGGTGACACAATGAGGACAGTCAAACACACCAACTCACGAAACCCAGTAAAAACATTACCCCGGGTGGGACTCGAACCCACACGCTCCTATCGGAACCCCAGATTTTAAGTCTGGTGCGTCTGCCAATTCCGCCACCAGGGCTGAGTAACACATACGTTGACGAAACGAAGGTCCTGTTACCCGATTCCTGAAAGTGTGGTTGCCTATAGGTTGCCAAATCGTTCAGGAATGGCTGCATCTTAACGGGATTACTTATCGTTTCCAGAGGCTCGCAACTGCAGGACATCTGGCACAAACCCGTCCGGTTTCTGATCGGCTACAACACGCGCACCAACTATCTGCCTGGCCGTGTCTTTGAGGACCGAATTGAGCTAGAGTTGAAAGAGATCGACATCACACGAGAGGGCGAGAAGCTCTGGCAAGTGGGCCAGAACCCGCCTCGCAAGGACGATACGATCTCCGACGAAATCAGGAAACGAGGCTTCGTGTCGGTCGGTCGAGTCGTGATCGATGAGTCGACGGGCTAGAAAGCACTCCGCGACGCTTAGCTCTAAGCAGAAGAAATGGCATCATTTGCCGTAAGAGCAAGGAAACAAAGGTATGGTAATTGGGTTTCACGCTGCCTTACAAAATCTCCTACGCCCGCCGCATTCAAAGCCGGTCTCAGTTCTCGGTGGCGTCATCTTTGCGCTGCTGCTTGCGTCAAGTGCAACGGCGGATCAGGACAGCAGCAATGCGCTGAAAAGCACGAAGTGGCGGGCCCTCTCTGACGAACAGGCCGAAACAGACGGAGATGTAAGGCTCGTTCGGCAGAAAACGAACTCCTGGCTCGCGCAGAGTGCCAAGCCAGAGAACATCACTTACACCGTGACTGGCGGCGTACCGATCAGCACGGTTCACGGCATTCGGCTCGACGTGCTGACTCATAGTAGCCTACCGGCCGGTGGGCCCGGGCGAGCGTATCACGGTAATTTCGTTCTCTCACGTTTCAGCGCCCGGCTTATTGTGCCGAACCAACCGCCACGCAACATCGTTTTCTCACAAGTCGGGGCCGATTGTTCGCAGTCGGGCTATGAAGTTCAGCACACACTACGCGACGAGGGGCTTGATAAACTTGGCTGGGCGGTCGGCGATGAACTCGGACAACCGCATTATGCCATGTTTGTTCCCAAAGATCCGATCAATGTTCCAGACGGCGCACGACTTGAAATACAATTGCATCATCGCGACCGTTCCTTTCCTGACCATGTGATCGGCCATTTCAAACTGTCGGTGACCGACGATCGCAAAATTGGCGACCAAGTTAAAAAGGCGAACGCCGCTGCGACCTCCGTACCGGTCGAGTTGTTCGACCTTCCAGAAGATCTCGAACTAACAGTCTGGGCGCGCACGCCGCTGTTTTACAATCCGGTCAACATGGATTTCGACGCACGAGGACGTCTTTGGTTGATCGAGGGGATGAACTATTCACCGACAGCTCGCCAGCGTCCCGAAGGCGATCGCGTGATGGTAATCGAAGACACCGACGCCGATGGTCAGGCCGACCATAGCCATATGTTCGTCCAGGAGGAGCGTTTTCAAACGACGATGGGATTGGCGGTCATTGGTAATCGTATTTTCGTTTCACAGCCTCCGGCGATGTTGGTGTTTACCGACGTGGACGGCGATGCAAACTTTGACCCGAGGGTTGATCGCCGTGAAGAGTTTATTACCGGTTTTCGCGGCCACGATCACGGCCACGGACTATACGCAAACGTCGCCGGGCCAGACGGCCGGTTCTATTTCTCAGCAGGCAACTACACCGGCGGTGCGATCACGGACCGTTCGGGTCGGGTATTCCGCGTTGGCAGCCACTACTTCGCCCAACAGTTTGGCGACGTGATGGGCAAGCCGAGCGACGACGGCCACGTCTATGTTGGCGGTGCTGCCTATCGAGTTGATCCCGACGGTAAGAATCTCGCGGTCGTCGGCCACAACATGCGTAATCCGGTCGGGCTGACGATCTCTTCGTTTGGCGACATGTTTAATAATGACAACGACGACCCGCCCAACTGTCGCACGACCTGGTTGATGGAATACGGCAATCTAGGTTATTCGTCCAATGACGGTCGTCGGAGTTGGCACGCGGATAGGAGACCGGGCCAGCCTTCGCGGGTTGCGCATTGGCGGCAGGACGACCCTGGCATTATTCCCGCCGGCGACGTGTATGGCGGAGGCGCTCCGGTCGATATTGCGTTTTACGAGAACGGTGCGCTCGGTGCAAAATACCGAGGCATGGTACTTAGCTGCGAAGCTGGGCGAAACATCCTGTTCGGCTATTTGCCTCAACCCAAGGGGGCCGGGTTTACGATGGAGCGCTTCGATTTCCTCACGCCGAATAACACGCATGAGTATGCGAATTCCGATTTCGTGCGAAGCCAATCGAGAATCCGCAAATCTGAATTCATCCGATCCCATTTTCGCCCATCAGACGTGGCGGTCGGCCTCGATGGTGCGATCTATGTCGCCGACTGGTTCGACCGGCGCGTAGGCGGCCACAGTTGGTCCGACAAAGGCGCCAACGGTACGATCTATCGCATCGCACCTAAGGGATCGAAACTGTCAGTACCGACGTTGAATCTGGAAACGATCGCCGGCGCTATCGAGGCGTTGAAGAACCCTGCGGTCAATGTCCGCTACCAGGGCTTTGCCAGGCTCAAGCAAGCGGGCGATCAGGCGGTGCCGGCGCTCAAGAAGCTGTCCGAACACGAAAACCCCTATATCCGTGTTCGCGCGGTCTGGCTCTTCGCTCACAGCAAGCAGGGGCGCGGGGAACTTGAAAAACTGGTGGACCACCCAGACCCACAGACGCGCGTCTCGGTTTTCCGAGCGATGCGCGCCGCTGGGCTGCCGCTGCTTGACGTGGCGACCAGGCTAGCCACGGACAAGTCGCCCGCGGTGCGAAGGGAAGTCGCACTCGCCATGCGCGACGTTGCGTGGAACGACTGCAAACATATCCTCGCATCGATCGCCCAACGGTACGATGACGGCGATCGCTGGTATCTGGAGGCGTGGGGAACTGGATGCACTGGCAAGGAGTCGGCCATGTACGAGTATCTGACTCAGGTGTCTGGTGACGATGTGATGTCGTGGACCGCTTCGATGTCGGATCTTGTGTGGCGACTCCATCCGGTCGACGCAGTCGCAGCACTAAAGCAGCGTGCAATGGCCGCCGATCTTTCCAAACCGACCAGAATACGGGCCATCGATACGCTGGCGTTTATCCCAGACAAATCAGCGGCCGAGGCGATGCTCGGAGTCGCCAGCGGTGGCCCACTGGATCTCAGATCCATGGCCGCGTGGTGGATCACGAATCGGCACGAGCAATTCTGGAATAGCTTCGACGTGAAGTCACGATTGCCCCAGGGGAAGGCGGATCCGAGGAAGCTAGCCCGCGATTGGATCACCCCCAAAGCTGACGCCCAACCGCTGCCGCCACTGAGTGATATTGTTGCGTTGCGTGGAGACGCCGCTCGCGGGAAACTTCTGTTTAGCGGCAGAGCCCTATGTTCCAAGTGCCACAAAGTACGCGGCGCCGGTGAGGATATTGGCCCGGATCTGAGTGAGGTTGCCAGGATCCACAAAACCCGAGAAGCGTTGTTGACCAATATCATCGATCCCTCGGCTTCCATCGCTCAAGGTTTCGAGGGCGTCAAGATCGTCACGACGGATGGCAAGTTCGTTACGGGACTGATCCTCAGCGCGGGCGATCCTTTGGTCCTTAAGGATCAAAATGGAAATCGGATCACGATCGCGGCAGACGACATCGATACGCGGGCCAAAACTAAAGTGTCGCTGATGCCGAAGATCGATAATCTGGGGCTTAGTGGCCAGGAACTTGCGGATGTTGTCGAGTATCTGATTAGCGGTCGTTAATACCAAAAACCAGGAATTTTCCGATGAACGAGAACCACAGGGCAATTGGAAACCTGCTGAAACGCCATGCAGTTGTTTGGGTTTTTGTATTTCTCGCTTTCACGCCGTTGGCGGCGAATGAAGCGAACAGGGCGGATCGCCCCAACGTGATTTTTGTGTTGACTGACGACCAGGGCTACGGCGACCTTTCCTGTCACGGCAACCCCGTATTGAAGACGCCCAGTCTCGACCGGCTTCACAATCAGAGCATTCGTTTTACGAATTTTCATGTCTCCCCGATGTGTACGCCGACGCGCGGCGAATTACTGAGCGGCCAGGATGCGTTGCGCTGCGGAGCTTATTGTGCGTGCTCGGGGCGAACCTTCATGCGCGAGGATCTTCCGACAATGGCCGATGTGTTTGTCAGTGCCGGCTATCGCACCGGAATGTTCGGCAAGTGGCATCTCGGCGACAATCATCCTTACCGCCCACAGGATCGCGGATTCGCGCAAGCGGTCTATCATCTGGGCTGGGGCATTACTTCGACGCCGGACTACTGGAACAACGATTATTTCGACGACCACTTTCGTCACAATGGCAAGGTAAAGGAATACCCTGGGTACTGTACCGACGTTTGGTTCAACGAAGCGACGAGTTGGATCAAGCGCTGCGCCGAGAAGCAAGAACCGTTCTTCGCCTACATCGCCACGAACGCTCCCCATGGACCGTTCTACGTGCCGGAGAAATATCGCAAGCCGTACAAAGACCAACCCCACAGTGTTGCAAGTTTCTTTGGCATGATCGCCAATCTCGACGAGAACATGGCTAAGCTCGATGCGATGCTCACTGAGACCGGTTTGGCTGAGAACACGATTCTTGTTTTCATGACCGACAACGGCGGTACCGGCGGGATCAAAGTATTCAACGCCGGTATGCGTGGGGCCAAGGCCAGCTACTATGAAGGAGGCCACCGTGTGCCGTTTTTTCTCCGTTGGCCGGGCGGGCAATTGCGCTCGGCTGGTAGCATCGACACTCTAACACGGGGCCAGGACTTGCTGCCAACGCTGATCGACCTCTGTGATTTACAGGAACCGGCAGGAGCCGATTTTCCCGGTGTCAGTCTTGCGGGCTTGCTGCACGGCAGGAAACAACCAGAGCTTTCCACACGAATGCAAGTCGTGCAATACGGTGGCCTGGTCAACACCAATCCGCAGAAATGGGAGGCGGCTGTGCTGTGGAATCAGTGGCGGCTGGTCCATGGAAAAGAACTCTACAATGTGAAAACCGACCCGGGCCAGAGGACAGACCTCGCCGCCGCACAACCGGATATTGTTAAGAAGATGCGAACACACTACGAGCAGTGGTGGACGCAAGTCAAACCGACGCTGACACAGTTCAACGCGCTGAGCATCGGATCAGAACAAGAGAACCCGACGTGTCTGACTTCGCTTGACTGGTTAGCCCCAACGCTGGTGATTGCTGCCCAGCCGTTCGATGTGCGACTGCTGGGCAAAACAAAGGTTGTCGAGGGTTCGCTCCCCTTGGGACGCCCACAACCGACGTTGAACTCTCCGTGGTACGTCAACGTTCGGCAGGACGGAGAGTACGAGATCTCGCTTCGCCGGTGGCCGGTCGAAGCGGATGCGGCGATCGCTGCTCCGCTACCGCCATATCAGGGCGTGGATGGCAGTTTTCCGGAGGGTTTGGCCCTGCCGGCCGTAAGAGCTCGCTTGAAAATCGGCGATGTCGATGTTTCAAAGCCGATAGGGCCGAAGGACAGGGCCGCCACTTTTCGCGTCGAACTTACTGCTGGCAAGACGCATCTGCAAACGTGGTTTCAGGACGCCGCCGGCAAAGAACTGTGCGGAGCGTTCTATGTGTACGTTCGTCGGACGTCGAACACGAAAGAGGGCGTGGCGACGAATCCGTTTTTCGCGCTCTGTCACGATACGCATGACGCGAAGAAACGCTCGCTCGACGAGCAAGCCGCTTTGCTCAAGGAATTGGGTTACGACGGTGCAGGCCATCTCTGGCTTAAGAACGTAGCCGAGCGGCTGAAGACACTCGACGCAGCCAGGTTGAAACTGTTTCAAATCTATATGCGTCTGAACCTTGCTAAGGGAGTGCCGTACGATCCTCAGTTGAAAGAAATCCTTCCGCTGCTCGCCGGTCGCGGCGCGATGCTGGCAATTCTCATTCAGGGGAGATCGCGAACGGATCAGACGGCTGATCTTAAGGCAGTTGACGTGCTTCGAGAAATCGCCGACATGGCCGACAGGCACGGTGTCCGCGTGGCAATTTATCATCACGCTGGCGACTTCACCGAACGTCCGGAAGATGCAGTGCGGATTGCAAAGAAAGTCGACCGCAAAAACGTCGGCGTGATGTTCAATCTTTGCCACTGGCTCAAGACCGGCAAGCAGCAGAAGATGAAGCCGCTGTTGAAAACCGCTGCGCCACATCTGATGGCTGTGAGCATCAACGGGACGGACACCGCCGCGGAGATTCAGTCAGGCAAAGGGCAATGGCTTCAGCCGCTTGACAGTGGTTCGTTCGACATGATCGCATTCCTTCGCGCGTTGAAGGAGACCGGCTACAAAGGCCCGATTGGACTACAGTGCTACGGTATCGGTGGCGACGCCCGGAATCATCTTACCCGTTCGATGGCCGCGTGGCGTGGTTTCCTGAAAGAACTCGACGAACAGTAATCCGATTAAAAGAAACGGTGATGACCATGCAACATGAGCCCCTGCGTCCACCACGGACAGAGCGCCGCGGTTTTCTCAAGTCATCGGCGATTGGTGCTGCGACGCTGGCTGGACTTTCGCTTTCGTGCGGTGCCTATGCTGCTGACGGCAGCGATACGCTCGCATTCGTCGCCGACGGAAAACAGTTCCCGTTCGACACCGGTAGCCTCAAGGGGGTTTTACGACCTCAGGGAAATTCGAGCGGTATTACGTCGGTCGTCAATGCGGCGAGAGGGGCGACGGTTAGTCGTTCATTGGGGCTGTTTACACACTACCGGCTACTCGAGGCCGCCAAACGCCATGGTACCTCGGCCAGAGAACGGTCGAGCGAGTCACGTCTGTTGGCCGACGGCACAGTGGAAGCAACCTGGGCGGCCGACGAGAATCACCCCTTTGAATTGAAGGCCGTCTATCGCTGGGCGGCGCCCGATGTGCTCGATGTTGTCACTTCAGTAACGGCCAGGAAGGACCTGACAGGGTTTGAAGTATTCTTATCGTCGTACTTTGAAGGTTTCGGCGAGTCGTGGGTCTACGCGAAAGACGCCGGCTTAGCTGCCGGCAAACCACCGTTCGTTCAAGCCACTCGTGACAAAGGTGTCTGGCAAATGTTTCCTCGCGACAAGCAGGCGGCCGAGATGATCGGCGACGGCCGCTGGAAACAGCCGCCTCATCCGGTGGATTGGGCGATCCGGCCGACTTTGGCCGGACCGTTAGGAATGCGAATCGACCGCAAAACCGGACTCGTAGCGTTGGTCATGGCACCGCCGGAAGATTGCTTCGCGATCTCAACACCGTTTGGCACTGAGGGACATCGGTCTTTGTATCTTTCACTGTTTGGACAGGACTTCAAGCTGGGGCAGACGAAGGCCGCCTGTTCGCGACTGGTTGTCCGCCCTGGAGTCTCTTTTGAAGACGCCGTACGCATTTACACCGAATACCTTAAAGAGTGTAACGAAGCGGTCGATCAATAACGCGAACTGACACTCGTGGATCGTGCCGGCCACTCGGTTGACCCAACGCGGCATGTCTTTCAAAGGAACATGCGCGTCGATGTAATGGCCCGCCGACTTTCGTGGTGAACATTGTCACACCACTGGCGAGGGCAGGATGCTCGAACTTCTTGATAACACGGTGTAGTGGTCCAGCGACTTTCGGGGTTAACAAAACTTCACGACAGCGTATTACACTGACTTGTGGCCGCGAAAAACGTTTTCCGGCCTGCTATGGATGCTTCCACGAGCCCGAACGACCACATCTTTTCGAAAACTTCACTAGTTCGGCACTGAAAATCGGCGGCCGTCTATGCGACTTACGCAAGGCGAATCCCGTCAATTCGGAATGAGTTGGTCGCGTTCACGACGTCAATCGGCGGCCAATTCCATTCCGGCGTCAACCTGTCAACTCTACTTAGTGGTTGCGCCATCATAGACGCGCGTTCCGCGCCGGATTGCCGCGCGGCTGCGAACTTCGGACTCATTACGCCGCTGCAGGTATTCCAACTGGTCACCGTGCATCGCCGACGGTACGAATCCTGGCATGTCGAAGCGAGGGTGGGCGATGAGTTGGTTTTGCCCCTTCCTGATCAGCTCGAGCGCTCGGCGGTAGCCGGGATCACTCACGCTATTGAAAGCCTGCAGGCATGCGCTCTGTTGTGGGCGTGTGAAGTTGACCGGTGGGCCATGGCTGGCCATCACCTTGCCTAGTTGGGTGGCCTGGTATTCGTTCACTCGGTCCCAACCCAGCGTCGTGCCGTTGGGCGCCTGTTTGACCAGCTGGCCGAGCTCACGCAGATCTGCGTGATTCAACGGGCTGCGGCCTGCGGTGTGACCAACGTAATACGACCGGTGCCCAGGGTAGTACGGCCCGTTCAAGTCGATCCAGGCGGCGATGCGCTCGAAACTCTCGCGATCAAGCTTCACGTCGTAATGGCCATCGATGAGCAATCGCATCAACCTGCTGCGCTGCGCGCCCCAACTGTGTGGCGGCAGCGTCTTCACCGGCCCGGCCCCGACGAGACTTACCATCGGCAGTACGTCGTCCCGATCGTGCTGGCTGCGCACATAATTCGACGGGCTGGTTCGCAGCAAGTTCACGTACGACTGGCTGAACAGCACGCCTTTGTCGCCCGACAGGTTCAGGGATTCTGCTTCCTTTCCGTAGTCGTGGCAACTGACACAGTGGCGGTCGAGCACCGGCTGGACCTCGGCCGCGTAACTGAAGTTACGCTCGGGGCCGTACCAGTCGGCGAGCTTGCGCGGCGGCTTTGTCAGCGCAGCGCTGACCAGTTGGGGCGACGTGGAATCCTTGTAGTTGTCGTGACAGCCCACGCAACCCTTGCGTTCGCCCGGCTGCAGCATGGTGCCGCTGCGCATCGAGTGGATCATCATGCCGCGTTCGTCGAGCAACTGGAAGTAAACGAAGCGACCAGCCGGCACGGTGAAATAGGCCGATCCGTCGACCTCAACCGGCGCCGTGCCCAAAATGCGTTTGTGGTTGTAGTGGTTCCAGTTCACGGCCACGGGATGGTGGCTGTCGGCGCTGCCGGGCGGGGACCAGTCGCCGCAGCCCTTTGGTACCCACGTGCGTTTCGAGGGAGCTTCCACCACGCGGACGTACTTCACGCTGCCCCGTTTCACGCCAGCCATGTCCTTTCCTCGATAAACGTCTTGCACGTAAAACTCGCCTGAGTTGCGACGATGATCGACGCGGCTGGTGATGACCGGCGGGCGTTTCCGGGCGCGCAACGGCATCGGGTCGAAACAACCGGGCGCCCGATCGCAGACGAGCACCTCGTTGCCAAATGTATCGACGAGATAGATCCCCATCTGCTGCAGGTCGGGCGAATCGATCAGGCGAGAACAGAGGAAGAATCGATCACTCAGCGGATAGGGCGTCTCGTAATATGGCCGCACCTGCCTGAAACTGTCGTACCCGTTGCCGATGCGGTCCTCCTCGTCCCAACGGGCCATTTGGCGGCTGATGTCCGGCGGCCAACTATGCAGGATCGGCTGCGTGCCATCGAGCCCGCGCGACGGATCGCCGATAACCATTGCGCCCCTGCTCAAGTCGTGCGGCGAGGTGAATATCGCAACGAAATGGTTCGTGCCGGGAACCGTGCGGCCGTCCGCGATCGTGCCCGGCTGCCACGCGTAACCGCCGTAGTACAACTCGTGATTCGTGCCATCCGGGTTAACCGTCCACAACCCATAAGCTGGCGCAAAGTGTTTGTCGACATACTCCCAACGGGTATAAAGCACGCGGCCGTCCGGCATCAGGCTGGCCCGACCCTCGAACTGAGTGTTGTAGCCGATCTGTTCAATGTTCGAGCCATCGCCGTTCATTCGGAACAGGTTGGCCATCAAGTGGCGCTGGCACGGGATGTACTTGGGGTCGCGTGTGGAACTGAACACGATTCCGTCGCCCGGAAGGTAGATCGGCTGAATGTCTGATACTCGCGGCGCCCGAGTCAGTTGCCGGAGCTTCTTGCTGTCGACATGGACCTCGTAAATGTGGTAATCGTCCTTGATGTTGCGACGCATTGAAAAGAGGATTCTCTTGCCGTCAAAATGGACCTCCGGGTCGCGCACGATTCCTTCGGGCGCATCGACGAGCCTGGTGATCTTCCCGGTTTTCACGTCCAGAAGACGCAGCGCACCGCCGCCGCGAAACACGCGCGTGTTGACCTCGCCGGTCTGGTACATCGTCGCTTCGGTGCCGTGTTCGTTCGTGTATTGCGGACGAGTGACGAAGAGGATCGGGTTCTCAGCGATCAGTGGATTGGCCAGCAGGGCCTTGCGTTTGAGCTTTCCAAACGCATCTGCGTCGTTGTCTTCGCCCGCTCTCGCCAACTCGGCCAGATAGACGTCCGCCTGTGGGTAACGTGTCCCGAACTCCCTCTGCAGAAGCCGAATGGCCGCTTCGAGGGAATCGGCCGCAGGCTGAGCGTGCAATTGCGTCGACATCACCAGACATAATAGCGGCGTCATGGCCAGGCTAAGCCTGCGAGATATTGTCGCGTCATTGCACATGGGTAGACCTATTCGTTGCAGCCATTACATCAACCCTTTAGACCACTGTTTCCCATCTGGAATTCAATGAAACCGCTCCATACATCGGAACGTTTGCCTATTGTAACAAAAGTAACAAAATGCAATCTCCAGGAGCCCAGCGTGTCGGAGTGTTTTTCATTTATTACTTACTGGTCTCAATGCGTTAGCCCACGACTGGCTGACTCAGATAGATCAGTCAACAATCTACTCTGGTCGAAATCTTACGCTTCGGCCACCGAGTCTTTCCAGCTTTCGTCCAGCCAGATGAGCCGCCAGCTATGGGGCGACCCTTTTCACTTCAGATAGGGATCAAGGAAGTCGATGATGTCCCGGAGGTGGATATAGTCGAAATCGTGGCCGATGGGCGTGTCGAAGAATACCTGCGAAGGCAGTCCGAGCGCGGTACACTTCTTTCCAACGTCCTCCCTAATGAACTTCTCTTTTGCCATGAGGTCCACGACATATTGTGGCCTGTCCATGCGGCTGGGATAGGTGGTCTGGCACCAGACCAGGGCGGGATCGTCCTGGGTGAGATGGTCCAGGATCATCTTGAACTCTTCGGGACGTTTCGGAAGGCCACCGGATATCATGGCATCGAACCGTTCCGTTTCAGGACCATTGATAAGGCCGGACATGATGGCACGCATATTGCATTTTGAAATTCCCATCACGGCCACTTTGCCGGAAAGCCCCCAATCGTCTTTTCGGGTTCGCATCAGGCGCAACGCTCGTTTTTCGGGGAAATGGGGGCCAGTGGGTGCCGTCATCTGTTTCCCGTAAATGTCGACTGACGTGACATGGTTCGCCACGTTGTCGAGAATGGCCGTTGCATATCCCGCCATGGTCCAGGTAAAGGCATAGCACGAGTTGCGGTTGATCCTGGTGTGCAGATCAAGATTCTCCGACGGCATCGTGGTCGAGATTTCAAGGACGGCGGGAACTGGTTCTTCCGGTGAAGCCGGGTGGATAAGATCCATGCGGTGCCGCACCGTGCGTTTGTTGGTTTCAATGGTGGCAACCTCAATGTTGCGATCAATGGTGAAGCCTTCCGGGATAACGTAAACCCACAGCGGATCGATTTTGTACTCGGCACCACGATCCGAGGTGAATGCTCTATATGTCGTGATGCGCTTCTCGTCCCATTTGATGAAGTCATCCATGAGCGGGCCAAAAGACCGTTTCTCAGGATCGATACCGTGGTCGGCCCCGAAAATGCGATACAGGTGCATCACGTCGGAATACATATCTGCGCCTTTGGCCCGGGCATCCCCCCTGTAGTCCACCTCGACAACCAGCATGCCCTGGGTGGTAAACGAGGATATCAATTCGCTGTCCGGGATCGTGCCTGTCCGCTGGATTGCCAGATTCCTGACATAGACAACAGTCGGCATGGGTTTGCCGTCCGGCCTTTCCGGCGCAAACACACGAAACGGAACTCTACGTTTCAGCAGGGGACTGCGGAACTTCCCCGTCTTGATCAAGGCGGCGGGTCCGTCGTTGGAACGTTTTTGGGCGGCGGAACGCCTTTTTACCGGCGCCATCGGTTCCTTCAGCCATGCCAGATTAAACTGATAATGCAGCGCGCTGCTGACCAGGTGGAAAACGCCGTCCGGCGTTTGGAGCCCCGTCAGATAACCCATGGGTTCCGCATGGTTGTCGTCCATCGTAAACGTGTCAGTCCAGGCGCCTCCGTCCAGCTCCCTTGCTGGTCCGCCGGACGAGAGTAGTTTCTTTATCGGCCATGTTTTGCCGTCATCAAAGCTCAGCGCGGCATACAGCCCGTACACGGTTCTCTTTTTTCCGGCAGCATCGACCATCTCCATGCCTGTGTTTGGGTTTTTCTTTGTGGGCTTCTTCGTGAAGGAAACCAGTAGCAACGGGCCCTCCTGCAGCCTTCGCAAAACGCAGCGTCTGCCGCCGCCAATTCCCGGGAAATCAGACAGGGAATACTCCCAGCTCTCGCCGCCGTCTTTCGTTATGCTGCGGGGCATCGTGTCGGCTGCGCTCGATCGACCAAACGCCATGAAATCTCTCGGGCCGAGATCCACCACCGCGGCGTGAATGCCATCGATGAAGCCCTTGGGCACCCTCCAGTTTTCGCCCCGATCTTCACTGATCCAAAGTGCGGTCGCGCCACCCTCCATTCCGCTCTCGGACCAATCGGAGGGAAGGATCAACCGTCCGTCTTCCGTGCAGTAGGCCGAACCGATTGGTTGGCTGGGCAGGGCGCCCCTGTCCGGATTGAGAATCTTGGCACGTGACCATGTCGCACCGTTGTTCTCGGATGTTTTCATGACGAGGATATTATTGATCTGCCAGTTTTCAGCCACGGACACGCCCTGGAAATAGTAGAGTCGGCCTTGACGGTCATTGATAAGTGCCGAGCCGGTCATATTGCGGTCGGGCACCTTGAAGAACTCGCTGGGCTCTTCCCATATGTTGCTCCCTTGCCTCAACCGACTGGCGAGGATGGTCATCTCTCGACCTCGCTCACCGTCACCGCCCGCACGCTTGCTTCGAACAGAAAACCATGTCGCCAGCAGGTCACCGTTGTCGCACCATGTCAATGAAGGCAGGTGGTTATGGTCATACATTGGAATGCGGTCGAGATTCTTCACCTGACGCACGAACGGGGAGGGCCCCTCAAAATAGGGCCTGTCCATATCGATCTTTTGCGGCCAATCATATTTCTGCTGGCTTACCTCCCGCAGGCAAAGTCTGGTATCCGTGACGGGCAACGGTTGGCCTGTGGGCGTTTTTCCGATGACCACGCGGAACCCCAACAGCCAATGTCGGTCTTCGGGTATGGCGCCCAGCCGGTTTGCGGATCGCAAATGCTTTACCAGCGTTGAGTGGCTGCCCCCGCGGGTCACCCTGCATTCCCCACTCAGCCGACCCACCGGATCAATCTGTCGGTCATCCGCATAGGGGCCATACCAGTCGGAGCACCATTCCTCGACGTTGCCGTGCATGTCGTAGAGTCCCCATGGGTTAGGCCGATTGCCGGCCACCTTTAATGACACCTTCACCGGGCCGGTTGTAATCTCCTGGTTCTTCCAATCGTTCTGCGGTAGCTCATCGCCGGTGGAATAAAGCGTCTTCGTTCCCGCCCGGCTGGCATACTCCCACTCGGCCTCGGTCGGCAGGCGATAGGGCTTGCCCTCCCGGTCACTGAGCCATTTGCAGAAATCCACGGCGTCCTGCCAGGTCACAAAAACGACGGCCTCGTCGTCGCCATTGGAGAGATCATCCGGCTTGCCGCAGTTCTTTCGGTGACCGGGTCTGAACCTTTCAAACTCGACGTTGGTAACTTCCGTGACGGACATGAAAAATGGGTTGGCGATTTCGACCTCATGTACCGGCCGTTCATCAAAGTCGCCGCTGTTTTCCTGTCCCATCAAAAACGAGCCCGGTTCAATGCGGACGAGCTTCATCCCAAGGGAGTTGCCTAATGCGTCCTTTCCGTGGGCTTGTAATGGGCAAGTGATTGCCATCGCAGTCGCCAGAACTCCCAGAACACGTTTCATCTGCTGCATCCTTTTTCGTCCGCCGAACAATACTAATAGGGACTTTAATCCCCGGTTAAGAGTCGAGAGTACCCTATCGATCGGCCTCCAATAACGGCATGTGAATTACCTATAGGGTACCACACAGTCAGCAACTGGCTTGGCGTGAGAGCACTCAACCTCACGGCATCGTCCTGGGAATACTCTTGTCATTCGGATAAGCGCATCGCCGGATTCCCGGTTTTGTTGGCGGCAGATTATTGACAATCACGCTGCTTGCATGATGATCACCTGGTGTTTGGTGATTATCAAGTGGTGGAGAGACTGAGTGAACGCTGCAACCAATGCTTCCGAGACGCTTGAAGCGGCCGACGTCGTCGGAAATCTGAGCGACTTGATTGCAAACAAGAACCTGGGGCCTGGTGATCGGCTGCCGGCGATTCGGGAACTGGCTGTACAGTTTGGTGTGAAGGCGGGGACTGTCCGCGATGCGTTACTGGCTGCGCAGGCTAAGGGGCTGGTGAAGGTGCTTCCTCGTGTCGGGGCAATTGTGCAGGCCGCCGGGAATGTTGACCGCTCGCGGTCGGTCGCGGCGAATGTCGCGGAAGACTTTGCAGAACTCGTTGATCAGCAGGACCAAAATCTGTTCCATGTGCTGGAGACCCGAGAGGCACTCGAATTGACGATGGTCGCGCGTGCGGCTCAGCGGAGAGAACTGTCGGAGCTGTTTCGGCTCCGGCAGATTCTTAGCGAGATGGCGGCCATTCCGCTGGAGGTCGAATCAACCGAGTACGCGGAACTGGACGTTGACTTTCACCTGGAGATTGGTCGTCTGTCCGGAAACACAGTGATGACGTCGCTCTTGAGGATTCTCTTGCAGGAAATCAGACCGCATCTGGGCTGGATTCGCTGGTCCGACAATCGCCGCATGGAAGCGAATGATTCGCATGCCCGAATTTATTCGGCCCTGGCAGCAGGTAATGTCGAGCAGGCCCGGAACGAAATGCGTGACCACATTCGCACGGCCTACAACAGTCTTCTTGATGAGATGCGACAGCCGCCGGCAATGAATGGTGTTCGTGCTGACGGGAGCGTCTCGTGATGTGTAAGCTGAGAGTCCGCGTCCGATTATTGGTTCCCGGAAGTATCAGTATCGATGATGTGAGGTTTTGGCGGAAAAACCCGGCCTGCTTCGCAAAACACTTGTTTCGGCCTATGCTGAGAGGACACGGCGAACACCACCACTTTTGATCGCGCTACTAAAAGAAGTGAATAGAACAGGCCATCGGACGGAGATAACAATCATGAAATGTATATTGTCGACCTTGTTCGTTACAGTATTTGCGTTGACGGGAGCGGGCGGTGTTCGGGCTGCCAACATTGAAAAAACACTGGTCTCCTGGGTGACGCTGACCGACCAGAATACACGTTCCGGATCCATCCTCACGATTCAAGCGGGACCCCGGTTTGATGGGATCATCTGGGCAGAACGCGCGCCCGGAAAGTGGATGGCGGGCAGCGATTTGTTTTCCCGTACCGAAAATGAGCAGGACCGCAACCGTGCGGAACAGGTTGATGCAGAAGAAACGGTGCAGTTGGCTATCGTGTATCGGGGCGAGACCGTCACCATTTATCGTAACGGAGATGTTTATGCGTCGTATCCTGCGCAAAACATCGACCTGCTGAATGACGAAGAGAATTATGCGATTTTTGGTCTGCGACATATTGGCGGCAACGGAAGCATCGTTGGTGCGATCGAAGACGCCCGCATCTACGACAAGGCGCTTAATCAGCAGGAAATCAAGGCGTTAGAACCCAATAGGGAATCGGTGATCAAGCCGTGGGCGTGGTGGGATTTCGAAGGCGACAAACCCGCGGAGCGCACCGGGCGGTATGCGTTCAATAATCTCGAGAACGGGGCGAAACTGGAAAATGGAAAGCTTGTGCTCAAGCGGGGTGCGGTGTTTGTTTCAGCGCGGAAGGAATTGCGGGCGACTCAGCCATACGTGCCGTTTACCCCCCAAATGCCGGATCCCGTGCCGGAAACCTGGCTGACCTATCACCTGGCTCATCCCGGGCCCGACCGGGCGATTCCGGCGGACCCGAACTGCGCCATCTTCTACAACGGACGGTATCACCTGCATTACATCTTTCAGAACGAAGGGCATTCATTCGCGCATTTGTCGAGCACCGACCTGGTGCACTGGAAATGGCACCCCACGACTCTCACGCCGCCGGTGGTCGGACACGGCATGTTCAGCGGCACTGCGTTCATGACGAAGGAGGGCAAGCCGGCGATTATCTATCACGGGCAGGGATCCGGACGGAACCAGATCGCGATCGCCCAGGATGACAATCTGGAAAAATGGTCCGATACAATCGCGGTGGAGCCGCTGACCGTGGGCGGCAAGGCGCCAGAGATGCGCCACTGGGATCCCGACTGTTGGCAGGTGGGCGACGCCTACTACGCGCTCGCCGGCGGTTCGAATCCGACGGTTTCGAAATCGAAAGACCTGCGGACCTGGGAATACCTGGGCGAACTCTTCCATCCCGACTTTCCCACGAACCTGGGTGTGGAGAAAGGCGAAGATGTCTCCTGCGCGAACATGTTCCCAATCGGCGAAAAATGGGTGCTGTTGTGTATCAGCCACGCATTGGGCTGCCGCTATTACGTGGGCGATTTCAAGGACGGGAGATATCTGCCGGAGCACCACGCCATGATGAACTGGGCCCGCTGGGATTTCTTCGCGCCCGAGTCGCTGCTCACACCGGATGGGCGTCGCGTGATGTGGGCATGGTGCACGCCGTGGGTGAACGACATGCAGCGAGCTGGCCGCAGGAATGATTTCGAAACGCTCATGCAGGGCAGGATTCAGCCGGGCGTGCAGTCCCTTCCGCGTGAGCTGAGTCTGGCCGAAGACGGCACGTTGCGGATTAAGCCGCTGCGCGAGTTGGAGAAACTGCGCACGAATTACAGGGAGGAGAAAAATATCACGGTGACAAGCGACACGCCCTACCTGTTGAAACAGATTTCGGGCGACGCGTTGGAACTGGAGGTGGTCTTTGCGGCACCGGTTGGCGAGGAATTCGGGGTGAATGTGCTTTGCGGAGAAGACGGCAAAGCTGGGTTCCCAATCACATACGGCGCGAAACGCCGGAACCTGACCGTGGATTACATCGAACCCCCATTCTCCCTGGGAGCTGGCGAAGACCTGACGCTCCGTATTTTTGTCGACAAGAGCATGGTCGAGGTTTTTGCCAACGACCGCCAGGCCGCCGCCGCCTGGCATGAGTACGACCCCGCGCATCTGCAAGTGAGCCTGGTCAGCAAAGGCGGCGACGTGCGGGTGAAGAAGGTCACCGCGTGGGACATGAAGACCATTTACCGGGACGCTTCGAAGTAGCAACCGTGGATGCATCCGAGAATCGGCCAGTGATTTGGAACCCTCCTTAGAAGATCAAAACGCTCCGGCGAGGCTTCACAACTAACCATCAACAATTTCAGCACGTCTAACACCGTTTCACGCTGACCTGTGGCCGCGAAGATCGCATTTCGATAGCAGTTTTGTTGCCCCCACGAGCCAGTATCGATCACCACAATAAGTAAACTGCTTCTATGAAGAAACTGCCCCGCATCCTAACGGCGATTACTGCCGCCCTTCTCACGGCAACATCCGCCATCGCGCAGAACGACGCCCCTGAACCGTTATCCAGGCCGTCTTACTACTATGAAGTACAGCCCGGAGAACCCCGCGTGGTCGAGTGCGATGTCGCAGTCTACGGGGGAACGCCTGCCGGAGTGACGGCCGCGATCCAGGCCGCGCGTGAGGGAAAGAAGACCCTGCTGCTATCCTTCAATCAGCATGTCGGCGGAATGACCTCCGGCGGGTTGACCGCGACAGACCTCGGGAAGAAGGAATCCATCGGTGGTCTGGCCCTGGAGTTCTACAATCGAATCGGCAGGAAAATTGGTTTTCGTCCTTCGGCTGCCGAATCGCTCTATCGCGAGATGCTGGATGAGGCGGGTGTCAATGTTCTCCTGGGGCGTGCCCTGAAGTCCGCGGAAATGAAAGAAAACCGCGTCCTTTCTGTGTCCATGGAAACTGGTGAGACCGTCCGCGCTGGAATGTTTGTGGACGCCACTTATGAAGGTGACCTGTTTGCGGCGGCGAATGTTTCCTATCGCGTGGGACGCGAGCCTGCCGGGGTGTATGAGGAATCATTGGGCGGACAATGGCAGAAGGTGTCATGGAAAGATGTTTACCAATTCTGTCGATTGCCGCTGAGTCCGTATGTGGATCCGCGGAATCCAGCATCGGGGCTGCTGCCGGAAATCTCAACGGAGCCGCATGGCAAACCAGGCGAAGGTGACTTCAAGGTTCAGGCCTACAATTTCCGGATCTTTCTCACGGACAAAGCAGGGAAGATTCCGTTCCCGAAACCGGGCGGATATGACCCCGGCCGCTATGCGCTGCTGGCCAGGTTTCTGCACGCCGACCCCGGAATCGAGTGGATGCTCAATTACACGACGCGTTCCATGACCGATGGTCCGGTCCAGGTGCGGAAGGGCGACAGCAACAATGCGGGCAGCTTCTCGTCCGACTATGTCGGCGGCAACTATCGCTGGCCGGACGGCACGTATAAACCGGGATCTTTCACGCAGCTCCCACCGGCCCGGCGCGGTCTCCCGGCGCCCCTTTCCGAATTGTATGAGTTGCGGGAGCGTATCTTTCAGGATCACGTCAACTACCAACAAGGGCTCATGCATTTCCTCGCCAACGATCCCCGGGTTCCCGAAGAGCTACGTGACAGAGTAAACCGTTTTGGGCTCGATCCGCAGGAGTTTCAGGAAACTGGTTACTGGCCCCATCAACTCTATGTGCGTGAAGGTCGTCGCATGGTGTCCGAGTACGTTGTGACACAGGCCGATTGTGAATCCAGACGGAAGGTGGACGATTCGGTTGGGTTGGCGTCGTACGCGATGGACTCCCACTTTTGCCAACGTGTGGTTGTGGAGGAAGACGGGGTGACGACGGTGCGAAACGAGGGCGGCTTTGGGCACGGCTTTCCAAGACCCTATCCGGTTTCCTATCGCGCGATCGTGCCGAAAATGCAGGAGTGCAGCAACCTGCTCGTGCCGGTCTGCCTTTCCTCCTCGCATGTCGCCTACGGCTCCATCCGGATGGAACCGGTGTTCATGATCCTCGGCCAAAGCGCCGGTACTGTCGCCGCTTTGGCGCTTGACGAGGGGATTGCCGTGCAGGAACTGGACTATAAGAGACTGAAGGCAGAGCTGGAAAATGACGGACAACGTCTCGAATGGCAGGAGCCCGCAGCAACACCGGAGAAGCTTCCGGGACTGGTGATCGATGACTCTGCGGCGAAAACCACTGGTGAGTGGATCTCCGGGACCCTTGCGCCAATAAGCGGCACCGCCTACCTTCACGATGGCAACAGCGGCAAGGGCGAAAAGACCGTGACCTTTGAAGTCAAGGTCCCAAAGTCTGGCGACTATCAGGTGAACCTTCTTTACGTCGCTAACGCAAATCGATCAACGAAGACCCGGGTGACAGTAGAGGTCGGAGACGAGAAGAATGAGATCGTCGTCAATCAGCGTGAGCGAGACGGAAACGGCAAGTCACTGGGAAGCTTTCGGATCGAAGACGCCATGACCGTCACGGTATCCAACCTCGACACCGACGGCTTCGTCGTGGTCGACGGTGTGCAGTTTTTGCCGAAGTAATAATTGGGCGAGTTCATGAATCAAAGAATACAAACCACTCTTTGGTCGGCCTTTTCCTTCTTCTGCGCGTTTACTTCTCTATCGGACGCCGCTGAATTCAAGGTCGCGGATTTTGCAGCAGTGGGCGACGGGCAGACCGACGACGCGCCGGCGGTACGCAAGGCGCTGGCGGCCGCGGTGGAAGCGGGGTCGGGATCCAAGGTAACGTTTGAGAAGAAGACCTATCGCTTCGCTCGCCAACCGGGCGACGCTATCCTCGCTCTCAACGGGGCCACGGGCATCACGCTTGAGGGCAACGGCGCGGAGATCATCGGCAATCCCTACAACAGTTTCCTGAGCATAAGGAATTGCCAGGGCATCACCATGCGCGGCTTCGTGCTGGATTGCGATCCGTTGAGTTTCACCCAGGGCGATATCATTGAGGTTGTGCCCGAGGAGGGCGCTTTCGTGCTGAAGATCCACGAAGGCTATGCCAACCCTGTCGAACTCGGCGAGCAACTCAGGAAGAAGGCATGGGATCGGGTTGGCTTCACGATCGAGGCGAAGGAACGGCGGCTGAAGAAGGGCCCGATCGATTTCATCGAAAAGATCACCGAGCTGGATCGCGGCGAGAGCCTGTTGCGGGTGGATCTTCAAGCGGAGAGCTTCTCGCATATTGTGGCCGGTGACCGCTTTGTCATGGGACTCCATCATGGCGGATCCGGGGCCCTTATTCATGTGACAGCCAGCACCGACATTCGGCTCGAGGATTACACGATCCACGGCGGGAAGTACGGGATGAACCATGTCTTCAGTGACAACCACGGACGGTTCCACGTGAAGGGCGCGAAAATTGCTTTCCGGCCTGGAAGCGATCGCCTGGTCACGAGCATCAAGGACGGCTTTCACGTGAAGCACAACCGCCTCGGACCGATCATTGAGGATTGCCTGCTGGAGGGGATGATGGACGATTCGATCAATATCTCCGTCTGCCCTTACTGGGTGAAGAAGGATCTGGGCGAGAACCGGTATCTGATTGCCGAACTTCAGTTCTCTCCGCGCGTGGGCGATCGGTTAATGGCCTACACGCCGGTTCCCGGCACGGTCGCCCGGGGTCTGAAGTTGTTGGCGGTGGAGCCCCAGGTAAACGCGAGAGGACCGCGTGGGGCCTGGAACATCATCACGCTGGACCAGCCGATCCCCGAGCTCGCACTGCACCAGGGTGGCAACCTCTTTCCGGGGGGCCACGACAAGTTGCGATTCACCGGTCTCTACAATCTCGACGCCTGCGGTCAGGGCTACATCGTCCGCAACAATACTTTCCTCGCCCAACGACGACACGCCCTGTTGGCGCGTGGTTCCGGTGGCTTGTTCGAGGGAAACACGATCGATGGCATCGGCGGCGCCGGCGTGAATCTCGGCAATGAGATCGGGAACTTCTACGAGGGGCCGTTTCCGAGTGAGACCACGATCCGTGACAACAGCTTTCGCAACACCTTGCTGGATCCGATCCGGGTCTACGCCAAGGGCCGGAATGCGTTGGCGAAGAACATCACCATCGAGAATAACACCTTCAGCGAGTGGCCTGCCGCCGCCATGCAATTGTCCAATCTTCAGGGAGGAGTCATTGACGGGAACACGATTGAACGCGGCAAGGCGGATGCGGCCGGCGTGGTTCCGATAGTGGTGAAACATAGCAGCGGAGTCAGAATCAGGGGGAACGTGATCCGCGACAGGCGAACGGAGCTGGCCGCCGTCTTCGATCTCTCCGATGACGTTGACGCGGCCTCGCTGCTGATGTCCGGGAACCGGATGTTTCTCGGTGCGGGGTTTCCCCGACTCATGCAGGTCGTTCCGGCGCCCTTCATTCAACCACGGGACGGGGAGATCCGTCCTTTGCGGGCTGCGGAAGGGACGGGGGCATACCTGCAAGGCGGATTCGGTGAAGTGTCGAGTGGGAAGGGACCGGTCTGGTCCCTCCATCCGCCGTGGAAGAAGGACTTGAAGGGAGCGATTCTGTTCGACTTGCCGACGGATTTTACCGGTGCCGAGGCCATCCGGTTCGATACCCGCAGTGCCACAGGGATGGGCGATGGCGTGGTGCTGACTGTCGCGTGGAGACCGATCGGCGCGCCGGATTCGGCCTACCAAAACTGCCACACTCGAACGATCAGGGAGATGCAGTGGACCCCCACCCGCGTCGCGATCGAAACCACCGCCCCGCGCGTCATGCTGCGATTCAGCTTCGACTGCGGCTCCGCCGACAACAGCAGCTTCGACACCGTGCAGATCGCGAGTCTGGATCTCATCTCCAGAGACGATGGGCTTCTGCGAATCGCTGACTACGGCGCCGTGGGCGACGGGGTGCATGACGACGGTCCGGCCATCACCGCAGCCTTTGCGGGGGCGAAAGAGGATGACTGTCCGAGCACGGTGGTCTTTGAAAACAAAGTCTACCGGCTTGGCGACAACCCGGCGGCCTGGCACTACTTCCAGATGGAGGACCACAAGGATCTGACCGTCGAGGGCCGGGGCGCGACCCTGATCCTGTCGAAGGCGAACCTTGGCTTTCATTTCTCCGGCGGCCGGAACATCAAACTGCGTGGGCTTACTTTCGATACGGATGGGCCGCGGTTCACGCAGGGCGAGGTGGTGGCGCTGGACGAGCGCGGCACGCTCGACGTGCGGATTATGGATGGCTATCCCGCGCCACCGGACGAAGCCTTCCTGACGGCCAACAAACACAAGGCCCACGGCGGAGGCGGGCGGCACATGATCGTCTTCGAGAACGGGGGGAACGCACGGAACACGCGGATGGGCAGCGACCACCTCTACATCCACAACATCACCCGCGTTGCGCCCGACGTATTCCGGTTTCACGTCAAGGAGGACTACGTGCTGCGCATGAAGGGCATTGCCGTCGGCAACTGGATTTCCTACGGCTTCAACAAGGCCAACCTGCCGGCCACAGAGAAGGCCGCCAAGGACAGGTCCGCGAGCATCTACGCGCAGATTGCCGCTGATCGCGTCGAGAATATCACCTTTGAGGATATCGACATCTTCGGCTCGCTCAACGGGGGGATCCGCGTTTCGGACATGCCAGGTGATGTCACGCTTCGTGACGTGCGCATCATCCGCAAGCCCGGCACGCGCAACCTGCTTTCGATAATCTCGGATGCGTTGCACCTGATGAATATCCGCGGACGTGTGATTATGGAGGACTGTGAAATCGAGGCTGCCGGTGACGACTGTCTGAACATCGGCGCACAACGCGACAATCTCATTTCACTGGACGCATCGGACAGGAAGATCGTCATTTTGCGGAGCACCGACAACTGGTATTACGACTACACGATCCGGGAAGGTGATCGTCTGCAATTTCTGGACACCGCTTCGAAGAAGGTTCTCGGTGTGAGGACGGTCAGGGCCAATGCCTTCAGCCCGCGGAATCGCGCTCACAGGGTGACCCTTGACCGGGAAGTTGAGGGCCTGCTGCCCGGGACGACGCAGGTGATGAACCTGAATCACATCACGCAATCCACGGTGATTCGCAACAACACCATCACCCCCTACATGCGCAATGCCCTGCTGGCCCGGGCGCAAAACATGACGGTCGAGGGCAACAGGCTGGACTGTTCCCGGGGTGGTGTCATTGGATTGAACCTGAACTTCGCATCCGGACAGGACGGTGCACGCCTCCGAAACGTCCGCGTTGCAGACAATACCTTCGTTTGCCCTGACAACGTTGGCCTCGTTGCATGGCGTCCGTACCGGGACAAAGATGGCGTCCCCGACACACGGGAACTCGAAATCATCGACAACGTGTTCCAGGTAGACTCAGCCAAAGCCATCAGGCTCCGTGGAGTCAAGGGGCTGCGTCTGTGGGCCAACCGTATCATGAAAAATCGACAAGCGCTGCCGGTTCCATCCGGCTTCATTGAAATAGGCGATTGTATCGATGTGGTACTGGAATCCGCTTCCCCAATTACAGAGTCAGGCAGATGAAAGACTCCGTAACAGCCATCCTGCGCGCAGCGTTCGTTTCTCTGAGCGTGATCACCACTCACGGGGTCGACGCGGCGAGGCCGCAATCGAATGGAACGCCAAATGCCAGTCCGGCTCGGACTTCCCCCAACATCCTCTGGATTTCACTCGAACACATCACGCCAGACGAGTTCGGTTATCACGTGACGGAGAACGCCGTTCACGTTCGAGACCTGCACGCCACGATCCTGCATCTGCTGAGAATCGATCATCAACGTCTGTCGGTCGCCGTCCAGGGCCTGGATATGCGATTGACTGGTGTCGTGACCCAACTGAGGGTGTAACGACGGTCACTCAATTGCTCGGGCGATCTGCTCGTAGACTGGGTCGTGACCCAGCGGTTTTCTTTAAGGTCGAATTTCCGGGTCGCGACCCAGCCTACATGACTCGTCGTCGCCACTTCTGGTCGCAATGCTCGGTTCTCTGCATGCAGCAGTACCATCAATAGGCTCAGGGCTGGACAGTCGTCGGATCTTCCGTTCAATGAGGCGGCGAGTTCGGGCGCACTCCCGTCACTCAGGTTTCAGGAAAGACCTGTTGTCGCGATCACCATCCCGACGCGTTCACGACGTGGCTGGCGGCGCCACACGGAGGCCTGGCGCCGCAAGCACCTGATTTCGCCGGGCCGCCGGAGGCGTACAGTTCGGTACGCGTCCTTTTGGGCCACAAGTCAGTGTAAATCGCTGTATGCTGCTGCATCGTTTTCGGGTAATGTGCTGGTCCGCGTCACTGAGGATGGCGGGTGTGATCAGGGGAATGAAGTCACTGGAGGACGACGTGCATCGCTTGCTTCTTCTGTCTGTCATTTGTTGTTGCGTGTTTGGTTGTTCGAAACAGAAGGACGACGCGACGGGGGCAATGTCGTCCGGACCAAAGGCCGACAATGCCCCGGAGGTAGCGCAGATTGATCCCGGTGACGACGGTTTGCCTTCTGGGGAAACCGTACCGCCTGACAATTCCGAGCCGCCGTTGTTGTCACCAGCTCCGCCGCAGAAATCCAGGAACGAAGTTACCGCCATTCGTGTGTTCTACGGAACGGATCGTCAACCGACCGGTTCTGAGAAGCTGAACGAATTCTACGGCGGGAATCGTGGAAGCCTGTCAGTCGGGTTCTGTGACGTGAGCATTCCACCGAACCACAAACGGGGAAAACTTGAGGCACCCAGCATCTGGCGGTTCGAAATCCGGGAAAACCCAAACCGCCACGTCATGTTGCGCAGCGTTCAGCCCGTGGACGGTGCAACATTCGTCAACAGTCTGAGGACTGCAGTTTCGTCTTCAATTCGCAAGTCGTCGGTTGCCAACGAGGTCGCCGAAATTGGTGGTGAATTGTTTGTTTTTGTCCACGGCTATAACGTTACCTTCAAAGACGCAGCTCGGCGGACCGCGCAAATGGCTTACGATCTGGGGTTTCCGGGCGTTCCCGTAATGTTCAGCTGGCCCTCACTGGGAGAAGGAAATCTGGCGGGGTATCGTGAAGACGAACGCAGTGCAGAGTGGTGCGAAGAGGACGTGATGGACTTTGTGACGGTGATTGCCGAACAATCCGGTGCGCGTAGGATTCATCTGATCGCGCACAGTATGGGGAACCGAGTGCTGACTGGGGTACTACGCCGCCTTGCCTATTCACATCGGTCCGGAAATGTCCCGAAGTTCAATGAAGTGATCCTGATGTCGATGCCGAGACATTTAAGTTGGCGATCGCTCCTCGGATTACCGGTGTCGCGGATCGTTTCACCGTCTATGCCTCACAAAACGATGTCGCGCTTAAGATGTCGCGCTTAAGGCGTCCGCGGTCATTCACACTGACGGAACGAGACTTGGACAGGGTGGTCGCTACCTGACTCCATTTCCGCGGTTCCGGAAGATCGACATGATTGACGCCTCAAATGTGGACACGAGTCTGTTTGCGGTCAACCACTCTTACTACGGCGACAGCCCAACGGTTCTGGACGACATCGCAAACGTGCTGATCGGCGCAAGAGCGGAATCACGTGGCCTGATGACACTCATCCCTAAAACTGCATGGCGCGTTCCGAAACGTCTCAGCCGTTTGGAAACACGTTGGCGTTGACATGGCACGTCACGGACTTTCATTCTGAAAACTCACAGGAGGGTGAAGGAAAGCGGTGCGACGTTCAACGGCGTTGGAAGCACGGGAAGTTGCCCGCGTGGTTAAACGATGAGCAGTGAATGGTGCTTTATTCGCAGGTTTCTATCCGGTTTGTGGCAGATCCAGAACGTGAGCGAAGCGTTCCAGTACTATGTTCTTGAGTGCTTGATATTCCGGCGAATCAAAGTCGCCCGTGCGGACGAGGTCGTGTGCCATGCGGCGAGCAACCTGCAGGATCTGAATGTCCCGGATCGGATTGGCCACTCGCAGCGGCAGCGCACCGCTTTGGCGTGTGCCGAGAACGTCACCCGGGCCTCGCAGCTGGGCGTCTGTTTCCGCAAGTTTGAAGCCGTCTGACGACTCTTCCATCGCTTTCAATCGCTCATTGGCTTCCTGCGTGTCTGCGTCCGATATCAGGAAGCAGTAGCCCTGGAAGCTGCCTCGACAGATACGACCTCTCAATTGATGCAGCTGAGCCAGGCCGAATCGTTCGGCCTGCTGCACGACCATGATCGTGGCGTTGGGCACATCGACGCCAACTTCAATCACCGTTGTGCTGACAAGGACATCAACCTCATGGTTTCGAAATCGATCCATGACGTCACGTCGAGTGTCGCGGTCCATCCGGCCGTGCAGTAAGTCAACGGTCATCCCCTTCAGTTGAGCCTGCCGCAGATTTTGAAAAACTGTCTCCGCCGCCGCGTCGTCATCGTCGGATTGCCCCTCCACACGCGGACAGACAACGTATGTCTGTCTGCCCTTTGCGATTTGTTGTCGTACGAATTCCCACGCTCGTTCCTGCTGGTTGGTAGTCTGCACGCGACTTGTGACGACATTCTGGCGTCCGGGAGGAAGTTCGTGAATGGTCGAGATGTCCAGATCGCCGAATCGTGTCAGGCATAGGCTTCGCGGAATGGGCGTTGCAGTCATGACAAGCACGTGTGGCTGTCGCTGCGGAGCGATGATGCGGCCGGAATCAGGTTCGGCTGCTATGACACGCTCCGCCGTGGGCTTTGAGTTCGCATCGATGTCACTTTCGTCTTCAGCAGTAGTGCCGGCATCGTCGACAGATCCGAACGCCGCTCGCTGTCGAACGCCAAAACGATGCTGTTCGTCAATCACCGCCAACGCGAGATGTCGAAACCTGACCGATTCCTGAATCACGGCCTGTGTTCCCACCACAATCTGACAGTCTCCCGTCGCGATGTCAGCCAGCAACTGACGACGTTCCGCGGCCGGCAGGCCGCCCACCAGAAATCCCCGCTTCACGCGGCTTTGACGCAGCAGATGTTCGAACGTCTGCCAGTGCTGTGTGGCCAGCACCTCTGTGGGCGCCATCAGAACGGCCTGATACCCGGCCGCGACAGCAGACAGCATGGCATAGACTGCGATGGCCGTCTTTCCCGCGCCCACGTCGGCCTGCAGCAGGCGATGCATCGGCTGGTCTTTTGCCAGATCTGCAACCAGTTCCTTGACGGTCTGATCCTGTCCGCCGGTGAATCGGAACTCAAATAAGCGTCGGATGCGGGCGTCAATTTTTGCCGTTACGACGATGGGATAGGCTTTGGAATTCGTACCCCACACGCGCCGTCGCAGGGCCAGACCCAGCTGGAATTCAAATAAATCGTCCAGTATCACTCGGTGTCGCGCTGTTTCGAACTGCTGCTTTGAGTCCGGTGTATGCAGCCAGTGCAAAGCCGTTGGCAGGTGCGGAAGTTTGTGATGAGTTCGATAGTATTCGGGCAATGGATCCGGCACCGTGTCGGCGAAACCATCAACAACGGATCTGGTCATGCGTCGCATGTCGTCCATTTTGATCCCCTCCGTCAGGGGATATCGAGGCAGCACTCCCACGGCATTTTCGATGTCCGCTGCTTCATCCTCAGTCGAAAGCCAGTGAATGCGAGGGTTGGAGAACTCCCACCGTCCGGACGCACGTTTTGGCTTGCCGCTGAAAACGACGTGGTCGTCATCACGAAACTTCTTCAGCATCCACGGTTGGTTGAACCACGTCCCTCGCACGAAGTGGCCTTCGCAGTCCAGTAGAATGCCGACGAGTGTTCGCCCCTTGCTCAGATTGCGAATGTCTCGATCCACGACTCGACCATGCACCGACTGCTCCACGTCCTTTTCCAGTCGATTCGCCGGCCGCATGTCAGTAAAGTCGTTGACGCTGTGCGGCAAATGCAGCAGCAGATCAAGAGCCGTTCTGATGCCCAGCTTTGCCAGCAGCGCAGCTCGCTGCGGGCCGACCCCCGCCACAAACTGCACGGGCGTTTGCAGCGGATCGTCAAGGGTGGTGTCGCGCCGGATGTCTGAAGAATCACTCATTCTCGACCGTAAACCACCAGTTCTGCCGGTGAATACTCATGAAGCCTGGCCATTCTTAATACAAGCACGCTGCGCAAGCAAGTGTGTTTTACAAGCGAACGAGACTCACTCGCTGGCGCTTCGAGCTTGGTGTGAGTCGCAGGTGTTGTTGGCTTAGTCGTTGAAACGGTGAGATTTTAACACGAAAGGAGACAGAAAAAAAATCAAATCCTACCTGAGCGGGTCCGAGCCTGTTCAGAAATCTTCACTCGAACTCGGCTTCGGCCGGGGTACGCAGCCAGGGCTGGGAGGTAACGAACAGTGTCGAAGGGGCCAGGTGGAGACAGATCGGGAGGTGCCGCGTTTCGGCGGCGGATGGTGGACCAGGCTCCCTTGCTGGCTGAAGTCCTGACGCGTTAATCACGCGTTTCTCGAGGCCCGGCTCGGTTAGGCATCGAGAACCATCAACGTGACTGGCGACATCGCCTGATCAAAATGGCTGACAACATTGACCGATGAAAGTCCTGCTTCGTCCGCGTCGCCTTCAGGCTTCGTGGTAAGGCCGAGTTATAAGTCACAGACGAAATACAAAGCTCACGCGAAGATTCGGAGAAGGTGCCTTGCCACCTCCGATTCAAGGATGGCAGCTCCTCCGGAGTAGTGGCTCGAGACTTGTCTCAAGTGACGAAAGGAGGGACCGTTGTGAAAGAAGTGTCCGAACAAATCAGACATGGAGAAAGCTAGACAAGCGACTGCGGCCGTACAGGCCTGCCTGTTCCTCTTTCAGGAAAACCGCTCGTACTAAGAAACAACTCCCAACACTGACAAGCAAAGGCACTCGACAAATCGATTCGAAGGATCAATTTGGGAAACGCAAATGGCAAAAGGAAAACGTAAAGTCCATAGCCTGACGGGAAGGATTACTCCCGAGCTGATGGATTTGGCATGGCGATCGGTGCGCCGCAATCGCGGCGCTGCGGGGATCGACAAGGTCAGCATCGAAATGTTCGAAACGAACCTCGATGCGAACCTCAACCGGCTGATGCGGGAACTGAAAACAGGGGAATATCAACCTCTGCCCGCCAGACGCGTCTACATCCCCAAAGACGCCAGGAAGACCAAATTCAGACCGCTGGGGATCCCGGCAGTTCGAGAGCGGGTTGCTCAGGAAGTGCTGGGGCGCCTGCTGAGTCCGATCTTCGAGGCGAAGTTCCACGATCATTCGTTCGGATTCCGACCGGAACGCAGCTGCCATCAGGCGGTTGAGAAAGTTCTGGAACTCGGCCGGCAGGGGTATCGATATGTGCTTGATGCAGATATCTCCGGCTTTTTCGACAACCTGTCGCATAAAGCCATCATGCTCCAGTTGGCAGATGAGGTTGCGGATGGAAACATTCTGCAACTGGTGGAAAAGTTCCTCAGGGCCGGAGTGATGGAAGGCGGCAGATTCCAACGGACTCGCGTCGGCACACCACAAGGTGGCGTGGCGTCTCCGCTGCTGGCCAACATCGCTCTGAATGTGCTGGACTGGCATCTCCACGAACACGGCTTCCGCTTCGTGCGGTATGCCGACGATTTCGTGGTGCTCTGCAAGTCCGAGTCAC
>JAAERP010000259.1 GCA_024230215.1 Fuerstiella sp.
AAGATTGAGCGTGTTGACTCCGTTTTGCGTGCATCTACAACAAGCAATACGAATCTTCACCTCAACTTCGCGGAGCTTTTTGCTGTTCTCACCCCCGTTTCAACCACCCGATGAAATATCGAGTCACCCACTAGTTAGCACTTCCCCGGGCGCAATGGGTCAACAAAATCACGACAATTACTCAGGAATCGCGAAATCGTGCTTCCGACAGAGTTCGATTACTTTGATGTCGCGGTACCACCGAGCGTGGCGTGCAGCTTCGCAAGTTCTTCGGCGGGAATCTTGATCACCTTTCGATCGTACGTCATTAGTCCATTGACCTCTCCTTCGACATCCGTCGTTTGAGTGTAGATACCGGCTGCAATTCCCTGCGTTCGCAGTTCTTCCAGTTTTTGCAGTGACGTGACGTATCGCTGTTTGTACTCCGCTTTGTTCTGCGGCAAGCCTCCGTAACCCCAGTTGCGTCGATCGGCGTCCCAAAGGTGATCCTTCACCGGATATCCGTGCCCGCCGAATTCCCCCATGACTTTGATGAAGTCGCCGTAACGGTCTTCGTCGAACGGAAACTCGGGGTGAGGATAGCTGTGGTGGTCAACGACGTCACCGACGGGCCAGAAATTGCCGCCACTGGCAACATTCACCAGACGACGTGGATCACGTTCAACGGTCCACTTGCCGACGTCGACGGTCCTGTGCTGTCCCCACGCTTCGTTGAACGGTACCCACACGACAATCGACGGATGGTTTTCCAGAGTGTCAATCATACGCTCAAGTTCCAGCATAAACTGATCGTGTTCGTTATCGGGCCAGTTGGCATCCTGCGGATCGGGCTTCAGTCGAGTCCATGGAGGATTGTTTCCGGCACTCACCTGATCCTGCCAGACCATCATTCCCAGTCGGTCACAGTGGTAGTAATAACGACGCGGTTCCACCTTGATGTGCTTGCGAATCATGTTGAAGCCGGCCTTCTTCAGCCACTGGATGTCAAAAGCCATGGCTGCGTCCGATGGAGGAGTCAGCAGTCCATCCGGCCACCAGCCCTGATCCAGTGGCCCCCAGTGAAAGATCTCTTCGCCATTGAGCGTGAATCGAAGGTGACCGTCCTTGCCACGTTTCTTTCCGACAGAGCGGATTCCGGCATACGAACTGACTCGATCAAGGACCGTGCCGTCCGAATCAAGCAGTGATATTTCCAGGTTGTACAAATGAGGCGCAGCGGGTGACCAGAGCTTTGCATCACTGATCGCAACGGTAAGCTCACCCTGACCTGTGGTTTCGCCAACCGGTTTTTCACCGTCCTTCACAACGACGCGAACCGTTCTCTGTGGCTTCGTAGCGGCAATTTTCGGGCGAACGGTGATGGTTTCGCTGCCCACGTCCGTGGTGATCGTGAGATCTTCAATGTGACTGGCGGCAACGCGTTCCAGCCAGACAGTCTGCCAGATTCCCGATACCTGCGTGTACCAGATGCCTCGCGCATTCAGCACCTGTTTACCACGAAGCTGCCAGCCTTCCGTTTCATCCTCGACACGGACAACCACGTCGTTGTCTCCATCATGAATGACTGCCGAAACGTCGAACGAGAACGGCGTGTGCCCTCCACTGTGGCTTCCCACCGACGTGCCGTTGACAAACACCTCGCAGCGATAATCCACAGCCTCGAAATTAAGCATCGTTTTCAGCCCGTTGGCTGGTGACATCCTGAAGGTTCGGCGATACCACAGCGCTTCGGTTGCGTCGAGTAACCGACTGACGCCTCCAAGTTTCGATTCCAGACAATACGGTACAAGAATCTTTCCAGCCCAATCGCTCGGCATTTCTTTCTGCTGAAGCGGCGTGATCGCGTAGTCCCAGTTCCCATTCAGGTTTTGCCAGTCGTCTCGGGCCAATTGAGGACGTGGGTATTCCGTCCATGCGTTTTCGTCAGTGACCTCCGCCCCCCATCTGGTGATGAGTTCCGACTGAAATGGTTTCGTGATGCGTTTCGCTGGCGGAAGTTCCGGGACGTCGTCGCCATCAACCAGATGAACGTCGATGAACTGTCCTCCCCCTGTCTGACGACAGTGCACCGCCATCAGATTCTTTCCCGTTTTCAGCTCCTTGCGGCCTGCCGGGTCGATGGGCACCACCTCGTATTTCGTCGAATATCCTTTCAACGCCGCAACTCTTCGCCCGTTGATGTAGACTTCTACGTCTTCATCGTGGTGCAGCAGCAAGGCCGGATTCGTCGGGACCTTTTCGAGCGTGAACCACTTTCGCAGCCAGATATTCTGCGTTGACCAAATCGTGCCAATCCGCGCACCGGGAGTGTCTCGCATCCCAAACCCACCGGGACTCTCTTTCCACCCCGCATCGTCAAAGGCAGCCCGCCGCCAGTCTTCGGCCGGTCTTCGAAGTGTGTAACTCCATTCGTCGACAACCTCTTCTGCCGCCTGTGATGGAACGGAATGCACAAACCCGAGCACCACCAGACAGGAGGCAAGGGAGATTGCGTGCCGCGGAACATTTTGCAGAAGATGTCGAAAGTCCATGCGATAGCCTTCACTGGGACAGAGCAGAATCGTGTACGTTATTGTGACCATTGCCAGCGCAGCATGCCAGCGACGCCAGAACCGAGCCACGACACATGAGTCCCTGTATGTATCAGTGGGTGACAAGGACTGGACCTTGTCGTTACCCACAGGTACATTGTCTTGACGCAACACAAGCAGTTCGTGCTTGTCGTCAGCGTTGAGTTGACATACAGGTGAACAACATGCGGCGGAGCCGCAAAAGCACTTAGCCGTGGGTGAAACCCGCGGAGCGACATGGTGACTGATGACCAAAGCCGTGAAACGGCGGCAGCAATGTGTTGTACTTGCTCATAATCTGCGGCCACCGCTTCGCGGCTCAATTCACCTAAACAATTCACAACCCACGGCTTGCGCCGTGGGCTACGTGCTTGCGCCGCTTCGCGGCTAACCAGCTTTTGTGGGTGACAAGGACTGGACTGAGCCCCCGGGGTTTCACGCATTCCTCGCTCCAACCCCGGCCATACTTTCCAACTTGACAACAATCGATTACAGCGTCCACAACACAAGAGACCAATTATGCCCCGAACGTTCTTCATCACGTTGATCGCGCTGCTGCCGTTACTTCCCGCAGTGAACTGCGCGGCAGATGCGCCGCCCATCAAGGTATTCCTGCTGGCTGGTCAATCCAACATGCAGGGACAGGGCGTTGTGCAGATGGATGATCCGAAGGACTACAACGGCGGCAAGGGCAACCTGGTGTGGTCCATGACACATTCGGCCAGCAGGTTGCGGATGCAACATCTGCGTGACGCGAATGACGGCTGGGTTGTGCGTAACGACGTGGAAATCCGCTACAGGTTTCGGGACAAAGTGCGTCAGGGAAAACTGACGGTTGGTTACACCGGTTATGGAGGCAGTAGCCACATCGGGCCGGAACTGCAGTTCGGCCACGTCGTAGGCAAAAGCTTCGACGAGCCGGTACTGCTGATCAAAACGGCGTGGGGCGGCAAGAGTCTGCACGTTGATTTCCGCCCACCCAGTTCCTCGGGAAAGACCGGGGCGTACTACACGCAGATGATCGCGGAGATCCACGAGGCATTGGCAGCACTGAACGGGCGGCCATACCAGCTTGCCGGGTTTGTCTGGATGCAGGGCTGGAACGACATGGTGTCGAAGCCCGCGACCGCGGAGTATGCCGAAAACCTGGTCAACCTGGCGAAGGATCTGAGATCCGAATTCAAATCACCGGATCTGCCGATCGTCATCGGTGAACTCGGTAACGGCGGCCCCGCAAAGGATGGCAGCGGAATGCAGAAGTTCCGGGAAGCACAGCAACGCGGTTCACGGCAGATCACCAATGCAAAATTTGTCGTGACGCACTCATTCGCGAGGCCCGCTCAGCTAAGCCCGAATCGCGGCCACGGGCACCACTGGTTCGGCAACGCCGAAAGCTACTTCCTTGTGGGCGATGCCCTGGGGAACGCAATGCTGCAGCTGTTGAATGACTGACGTTCGTCACGGAATTCGTTGATTGTCGATCCCTGAACAGCCCCGGTCTTTTCGAAAGACCGGGGCTCCGGCTCTGCACTTCCCCCTCGCGCGGAACAGCAACTCAATTGCGACATCCCTGCAAAATCGGTCGGCAGCGCGGCTCAGGTACCGGGAACCCAAAGTACATCATCACTTCCGTCGTTGTTGGCTGCGCGGGCGAGGACAAACAGCAGGTCTGACAGTCGGTTCAGAAAGATCGGCACCTGCGGGTTGATGTTTGTCGTCTGCAAAAGGGTCAACACGTCAAGCTCAGCACGGCGGCAAACACTGCGAGCGACGTGCAGGACGGCCGCCTGGGGAGTTCCTCCGGGCAGAACGAAGCTCTTTAGTGGCGTCAGACGCTCAGTCACGCGGTCGAGTTCTGCTTCCAGCCCGGCAACATGTGTCTTTGTAATCCGCGGACATTTCTGCTCCTGCGCCTCGGCATCCCACGGGCAACTGATGTCCGCACCCAGATCAAACAGGCGTTGCTGAATTTTCTGCAGTACAGCCTGAGTCGTTGGATCCGTACACAGCGTGATAGCGATTCCCAGCTGGCTGTTCGTCTCGTCGACGCTGCCACCAGCGACAATCCGGGCGTCCAGCTTGGACACACGCGAGCCATCACCGATTCCCGTTTCGCCGCTGTCACCCGTGCGCGTGTAGATCCTGTTAAGAATGACCATAACGTTTCCTTTGATGCATGATCGAAAGCAATCTGTGGACGTTCTACCGATCAGAGCAGCATTTTCAAAACAGTATGTCCGTGATCGTTCTCTATTCGTGGCCTTCAGCACTACAATCAGCAGCAGCGATCAGCGGGGCCTGTACGCCGCAGCCTTTTTTATGGATCTTTATGGATCTTTATGGATCTTTATGGATGTTGCGACAAGCAGTTTCCTGATGAAGACCTGCTGTCGTTGCGGTCAAATAGACTTCAGTGATGGACCGCAGCGGATTCCGGGCCTGAACGGCAAGTCGCCTGGCCTGAGGCACGGTACTCAGCGAAAAATGTCACATGTGAACGGATTCTCCGACCCTCCTTATGCCTATTCAAAGACACTTTATCGACTGGAATCAGCCCGTTCTGCCCGCCGTTGCTGATCTGCTGATCGATCGCTACGCCACCGCCGACCAGCTGGATCTGCGAAATCTGGTAATGGTCTTTACCGGCAGCCGGGCTGCTCGGCGGATGCTGGAACTGCTGTTGGAAAAGGCGTCTGACCGGTGGCCTGCGTTCATGCCACCGCGGATGGTCACCTTTCAACGATTTCCGGAAATGTTGTATCCGCAGCGACAGAAGCTGGCCGACGAGCTGACTCAGTTGCTGGTCTGGAAGAAAGCACTAAGTGCCATTCCGGCGGCGGAGCTGACGGCCGCGCTACCAGCCATACCAAGCGACGAAGCAGTACCATCCTGGATGTCGCTGTGTGAATCGCTGCGTTCACAGCACAACGAACTGGCCGAAGAGGGCATGGAATTTGACGAAGTCGCTGAGGCGCTGTCGCGGATGGGCAACCGTTCCGAGGCAGAACGCTGGAAGGCACTGCGCCGGATTCAATCGGAGTACCTGATGCAGATGGACGGACTCGGCCAGTGGGACCGAGAAGCCGCGCGTCTGGTCGCCGTTCAGAAGGAGGAATGCCAGACGGATTCAGACATTATGCTGGTTGGCACGGTCGACATAAATCGTGTCGTCAAGCAGATGCTGGACCAGATCGCCGGCCAAGTGACCGCCATTGTCCACGCTCCGGCGGCTGAATCAGACTCATTCGACGAATATGGTTGTCTCTTGTCGGAGGCATGGACTGACCGCAGGCTGGACATACCGGTGGAGGCGACAAGGATCGCTGAGGATCCGGAGGGACAGGCGGTACTTGCAGTTGGCGAAATTGCGGCACTCAACGGTACTTGCCGCGCGGACGAAATTGCGGTCGGCATCGCAGATGAATCATTGGTGCCCGCGGTGTTGCAGCGGTTGGCGGACTCTGGAATTTCCGGTCGCTGGCCAGTGGGGCTGCAGTTGAAGGACACGCGTCCCTATCGAGCTCTCGCAGGAATCACCGAACACCTGTCCTCGGCACGCGACGGCCAGCCACCTGATTTTGCGACACTCAGCGACCTTGTGCGTCATCCCGATGTCCACCGTTGGGTGGATCGATTTGTGTGCAGGGCGGTTTCCGGCAAACAGACTGAGCCCGTTGACTGGCTGTCTGAGCTGGACAGGTATATGGCCGTTCATTTACAGAAGTGCCCGGGAGTACTGCTTGGAAAGCGAGACCGTCAGCGGATCGTCGGGGCCATCATTTCTGCCGTCGAACATTTGCTGGGGCTACTGTGTCCCGAGTTCGTTGCCCGGAACAAGCGGTCCGGCGGTGGTCGTAAAAAGCCGCAGCAACATCAGCAGCAATCGCTGTTTGACGATCAGATCGCCGTCGTCTCTCAGTCATTGCAGTCACAGCTCGCCACGAAGAAGCCTGTCGACTTCTGGGCAAGAGGTATCATTCGACTGACAGCGACATTGTACGGCGACCACGAATTCCAGTCCGACAGCGTGCGCGACCGAGGGATTTCGGATTGTTTCGACGCCCTGACCGATGCCTCAGAATTCCTGAAACGCGTCCCTGCTGCCGTCATGCCGAAGTGTACTGCGGCACAAGCCATCCAGCTTTTGCTGAGGCAGATCGCGGAATCGCCCATTCCGCCGGAATCCGACGATCAGGCGATCGACTTGCTGCGCTGGCTTGAGTTGCCAATGGACGACTGTCCTGTACTGGTTCTGACGGGGTTTAACGAGGGATTTCTGCCGGAATCCATCACGTCAGATGTCTTTCTGCCCAACAGCTTCCGTAGTCAACTTGGCCTGCGTGACAATCATCGTCGATATGCTCGTGACGCGTATGCCTTGACGGCACTGACTCACAGTCGGAAGAAGATCATCTACATCGCGGGACGAACGGACGCCAAAGGCAATCCACTCACGCCAAGTCGCCTGTGGTTTGCCGCCGCCCCGGACAGTCTGCCCGCCCGAGTGCAGCGATTCTACGATGCCACACCAGCGACCAGTGCCAACCACGACAGTGAGGCCGTCGACAAGCCTGCTGAAACGCCGGCGACCATCGATAATACTGCTCGCCTGAGCGGTTTTACGGTACCGCGGCCCTCCATGATCCCCAGCGTCCCGACCGAAATCCCTGTCACCGCGTTTCGAGAATACCTGTACTGCCCCTATCGCTACTTTCTGAAACGCGAACTGAAACTCAGGTCCATCGAGGACGAGACGCTGGAACTGGAAGCTCCGGCGTTCGGCAGTCTGATGCATGATGTGCTGAACGAGTTTGGGCAGTCTGACTACGCACACGCCACGCATCCCGAACCGATCGAGGCGTTTCTGCTGAAGACGTTACAGGGACTTTCGAACAAACGCTTCGGTCGCAATCGCAGCGCCACCATCGCCGTACAACTGCAAATGATGCAGGATCGCTTTTCGGCGTTCGCCCAATGGCAGGCAAAGACGGCGGCCGAAGGCTGGCGGATTCACTACACGGAAGAAGACCTGAAGTTTGCGAAGTTCAAGGACGCACACCGTCGCGGCGTAGTGCTGGCGGGCCGAGTCGATCGTGTTGATCAACATCAGACAACCAAACAATGGCGAGTGCTGGACTACAAGACGAGTGAACGTGCAGAGAAGCCGGAAGCCACGCACCTGAAAAAGGGCGAATGGATAGATCTGCAGTTACCGTTGTACCGTCTGCTGGTTCAGTCTCTGGGAATCGACGGCGAAGTCCAGCTTGGCTACGTGCATCTGCCAGGCGATCTGTCGGGCGTAGGCGCCAGCATTGCCAAATGGACTGATGCCGAACTGGAATCTGCTGAAGCGACGGCTCGTGAAGTCGCGGCCAACATTGTTGACCTGAAGATCAATCAGATTACGCCAGGCCAGGAACGTCGCGCCACCGAATTTGCGAGGGTCTGTCAGGACAGTGTCATCGACCGCAATATCCCGTGGCTGGACGAATGGCCGGGTCGGAGGGGGTTATGACAATGCCTGCCGATCCTACTGATTCTTCTCCTGTCGCAACATATGATGGACCGTCATTGACCATGCTGGTGGTAGCCAGCATGGTGGGCGCCGGAGTCTTTACGACCTCCGGATTCACTCTGGGGGCAGTGGGTTCACCGCTGATGGTGATGGCGTGCTGGACCATTGCGGGCGGAATCGCAATGTGCGGCGCGGTGGCGTACGGATTACTGGCAAAGCTGATGCCGCAGTCCGGTGGCGAGTACCTGTACCTGAGTCGAAACGTACATCCCCTGGCTGGTTTTCTGGCCGGCTGGATCTCACTGACAGCGGGATTCAGCGGTGCCATCGCAACCGCTGCGGTCGCTTTTGAACAATACGCTCTGCCTGTCACGATTCGGCCGTGGTGGTTGCCGCAGGACGTCGGCGCGGTGATTGTTGTCGTCCTGTGCGGAGCCACACATGGGCTCAAGGCACTAGCCGGCAAACGGTTTCAGAATGGTGTCGTGTGTATCAAGCTGGTGGCACTGGCCACCTTTCTGGCCATTGTCAGCCTGAAACTGTTTTCCCACCCGTGGCAGTTTGCTGCCGTCGACGATGGTCCGGATCGGCCGTGGGATATGATCACGGCCGTTGCCACGTCACTGGTCTGGATTTCGCTGAGTTACGCAGGCTTCAACGCGGCCGTCTACGTGGCATCAGAATCCACTCAGGCCAGTCGATCGGTACCGAAGGCGCTGCTGGTGGGGACCGGCGGCGTCACATTGTTGTATCTGGCTCTGAATCTCATCTTTGTCACGTCGACAACACCAGACCATCTGATGTGGCAGGAAGCCGTCGCCGCTATCGCAGCTCAGGCAATTGGTGGCGATGGTCTGGAGTTGTTGATACGTAGTGCTGTCGCACTGGGGCTCCTGTCCTCTGTTTCAGCGATGATCATGAGCGGTCCGCGAGTCTATTCAAAGATGGCCGATGATGGAGTCTTTCCAGGCACTCTTAGCGCCGCTCGTGGTGGCATTCCAAAGTCGGTGGCCCTGCAGACAGGAATCGCCGTCGCGCTGATCGTTCTGCAGAGAATTCTTGTGGACGTGGGTGCGTTGAGAAGTTCGTTGCTGGGATTACTAATCTATCTGGGCACGACGTTGTCGTTGTCCTCTGCGTCCTGTGTCGCCACTTTGTTTCTGCCCCGCGTACGCAGGCAGCACACGGTGCGGCCAACCTTTTTCCAGAACACTGTCAGTCTCATTTACGTTCTGGCAACGATTGGGTCTGTCATCCTGCTGGTGTGCACACACCAGAACGACGGTCAATACGTTGGATGGTGGCATCTGACAGGTGCTGCAGTTACGCTGATTACCGGTCTGGTGGCATGGCAGTTCTGCGGCAGAAACAGCCAGGGCCAAACCGCCCGACCTGATTGACTCACAGCACTCCGGAGACACCCGATGACTTCCGACCTGAACCGACGACACTTCCTGCAAACTGCGTCTCACACCGCCGCCACGCTGGCTGCCGTGCGAACACTACCGGGGGTCTTTGCTGCGGAATCCTCGCAGGCGGAAACCGTAAACATTGCTCTGATCGGCTGTGGCAGCATCATGACGCACCACCTGAAGGGACTGGTCAGTCGAAAGGAGGCCGTTTCCATTTCCTGGCTGTGTGATGTGGATCCGGCTCAGATAGATCGCATCGCAAAGAACATGCAGGGCTTTCAGTCGCAAGCCCCAAACAGAACATCAAAGTCCGAGGATGTCCTGGCAGATCCAAATGTGGATGCCGTCATCGTGGCCACACCGCATCACTGGCACGCACCGATCGCCATCAACGCAATGGCCGAGGGCAAGGACGTCTACCTTGAGAAGCCGATCTCTCACGTCTACAACGAAGGACATGCCATCATTCGCGCCGCAAAAAAGTATGGGCGAGTCGTGCAGCAGGGCAGTCAGATGAGAAACAGCCCGGTGACCGAGCGCGCTGGCAAGCTGCTGGCGGACGGTGCGATCGGCGAAATCAAAATCGCCAAAGCATGGACAGCCGAGATGCGGCACACGGTCAAGCCCGTGCCTGATTCGACGCCGCCACCGAACGCCGATTACGACCGCTGGCTGGGGCCTGCACCCAGCCGTCCGTTCAACAGACATCGCTTCCACAGCACGTGGCGGATGTACCGAGACTATGCCAACGGAGAAATCGGAGACGATGGTATCCACGACATCGATATGGCCTGCTGGGGGCTGGGTGTGGATTCCGCTCCGAACCAGATCACTGCCCGCGGCAGCCGCATGATGCTGCACGGACACGCCAGCGAATACCCCGACAACATGAACGTAACGTGGCAGTTTCCGGACGGGCGATTAGTTGTCTACGAAAATTATCCGTTCACATCGTACGGAATCCACGGTTTCGACAATGGCAATGTATTTTACGGAACCGAAGGCTACATGGTCTTCTCACGTCGAGGCGCATTCAGCGTATTTCTGGGGCCGAAAGGCAAACCCGGACCGACGGAAGGCGATGTCCGCGGCCAGCGAGGCTACGCTGAACACATGGCCGAGTTCCTGAACGCCGTGCGTACACGAAACGTCAAAACGAAAGCACGTCCGGAAGTCGCTCACCGATCATGTGCACTGGTACATCTCGGAGAAATTGCCTTTCGCACAGAAGGGCGCCTTGATTTTGACCCCGTGACAGAACGCTTCACCGACTGCGATGAAGCGAACGAACTTCTGAGCAAGGCATACCGCGATCCGTACGTGCTGCCGAGGATTTAACCTGAGGTGTGGGCCCATTCGTTTAACCGTCGGGGCATCGCCCCGCGCTCGTGCCTGCCGTCACGGCAGCACGACGTACCACCGTCCACGCTGAACGCGGCCCGATGGGCACGCGGTAAAACGAAACTGTGTCCGTCACGCTGTTTGGCTGGATCAGGTGTGATACAGTGCGGGTGGCCTGTATTCGCTGGTCATACCAGAGGCGTCTGACATGGTTCATGGGTACCACGTCATTTTCGGAGCGTACGGATTCTGGCTGCCGAACGATCCACGTGGCTCATGGTCCGATTTTGTAGGGGCGTGGGAACTGCTTCGTTTTGGACCATCCTCGAAGTCACCGGAACGTCAGGAACTGACCTCGAAACAGGAGGCCGAGCGATAACAGGCGAAGCAGTCATTGAGATTCCCCGCGGTTGAATTCGACGGCCAGCAGGCACGAGCGATCGGAAGAGGTTTCCTGGCGGCACGTCGCAAGAGCAATTTAACAATCTGGGCGTGTTCAGTTCTTCCCTCACACGTTCATCTGGTGATCGCCAGGCATACGTTCAAGGTCGAATATGTCACTGGACTCCTGAAGGGCGAGGCCACCAAACAGCTGAAAGACGAAGGGCGGCATCCACTGACCGACTACCGCGATCGCAGCGGAGCCATGCCAACGCCCTGGAACGTCAAGTCGTGCCGTATCTATCTGGACACTGAAAACGGAATTGAAGAAGCCATTCGCTACGTCGAAGACAATCCGCAAAAAGAAGCAAAGCCACGACAATCATGGTCGTGTGTAACCCCCTTCGCCGGCCTGGACAATGGCTGGGTGACGTACCAATAGGTGTGTCGGCCTGCCACGTCGTTTAACCGTCGGGGCAACGCCCCGCGCTCCGGGCTGACGTCATAGCACCACGATGAACGACACTAAACGCTGAGCGCGGCCCGATGGGCACGCGGTTAAACGAATCACTCCAGCCACGTCGTCTCTGCAGATCGTTTAACCGTCGGGGCAACG
>JAAERP010000260.1 GCA_024230215.1 Fuerstiella sp.
AACGCTCAGCACCGCCATAGAAATGATTCCGAGTACGACCGCAAACGCTGGATCGATCCAAACCCAGAACAGGACGATCAAAACGCTGATGACAACAATCCGACGAATCTGTCCGAATGTCATGGAGCTGATCCTCAATCACTTAAGTCATGCAATCGATCAATCATCAGATCGGTGTCTGTATCGATGCCGTTGTCTGTTTCCCAGGCATTGGGGTCGTGTCTCGCCTGAATGGCTTGATTGATCCGTTCCGCATTGCGAAGACTCAACAGGGTTTGAGGCTTGGCTGAGGCGTTCTGCGTCGTGGAACGAGGTGCCGTGATGCTGGATGGTTCACCGAAAAGGTGGCAGGCGATCGTTCTGGTGTGAGCAGCGCTGCGGTGTTCCCACAGGTACACGGCTTGCCAGGTGCCCAGCAGCAGCTGTCCTCCACTGACGCTCAGGCTGAGGGTCTGGCTGGTGAGTGCTGTTCGGATATGTGCCGGCATGTCATCCGCTCCTTCGTCGTCATGGAG
>JAAERP010000261.1 GCA_024230215.1 Fuerstiella sp.
ATCCCGAATACACCGAAAATCCGCCACTTTGACGGCTTTTTCGAGTGAATCCAGATTCAACAGATGAACATTTGAGCGCTACACAATCTCACCGCCCGCCAACTCCGCCAAGCGCCACACTTTCTCGCCGCCGTTTACAATACCCGTTCCCGTGGCCTCGACGGTGCCCGAAACAACAATCCCGCTGAAGTTACCCTCCGTCGCCGCAGCTTGTTGATTCGCTTGCAATGTAAGCCCACCGTCGACAGTTCTTACGACGGCATTTCTGTTGACGACGATGTTCTTCGAGGTAGCAGCCGATAGTGCGGCGCTACCCGTGAAGGTAGTTTTACCGTTGAACGTGATCGCACTCGCGCCGGCTTCATCCAATTCCACGATGAACGAGTCGTCATAGGCGTTCGCCTGACTGTCGTTGAAAGTGACACTGGCACCCGCCGCCTCGTCGGCGATCGTGATGGTGTCGAATTGTGTTTGTCCCGCCGCAGTAACGCGCAACGTGTTCGTACCGTTGCCGGTGATGTTCGTGCTACTGGCACCGCCCCAAGTGTCCGCAGTGAGCGTCAGCACATAGTTTGTGCCATCGTGAGTGATGGCTAGATTTGTGTTGGGTTTTCTGAGTGCCACGTTCAGCTGAGTTCCCGCTTCCTTGACATTGCGGGGAATGATCAACTGGCCGCCCGCCGTATCGATTGTGAAGTTGCCTTGTTCGACGCCTTGGTTGGTGACGAGTTCGACGTCGGTCTTGGCTGGACGTGTGACGTTGCCTGTCAACGTGATCGTGCCGCTGTCCTTGGCTCCAATCTTCAACGTGCCGGCGGTGATTTTGTCGAGGTTTTCGTCGGTCAGATTCAGTCCGTCCGTGCCCGCACCACCAAGGTCGATCTTCTTACCGGCGGAGAATGGACGCACAACCACGGTATGGGCACCAGCGTCCACCTTGCCGTCGCCGAAGAATTTGATCGAGTCACTCGCTATATCAATCTGGCTGCTGTCTCCGCTGCCGGTATGGGAAACCGTGCTGACAAGAATGATGCCCGTGCCCGAACTACTACCGGCGGTCCCCTGCACCAACAGTGGACCGCCTGAAGATGCTAGTGTGGCTTTGTTGGCAAGCAGGACGCCATGGCTATCCGCTCCAGTCCCCGGGCCACCACGACCGATGACGGATACGTTGCCGGTCCCGCCCGCGGTAATCGTCGCGCTGTCTTCGACGAGCATCCCAAAAGCTTCACGAGACTGGGCGTCACCACCTCCTTCTCCGGTCACCGTAACGTCGCCGCCGCCCGAGGTGATCGTCCCGCCCTTAACGAGGATCCCCCTGTGGGCAATGCCCATACCGCCTCCTTTTCCAGTGACGGTGACCGCACCGCCCCCCCCCCGCAGTGATCGTCGATCCTGCCAGAACACTAATTCCATCATCCCACCCCGCGTCGCTGTCACCACCCGTGCCAATCACCTGAACATTGGCCCCTGCAGATGTAATGGTCGAGGTGTTCGTAAGCGAAACGCCAACAAGCTTGTTAGGGATGCTCAAGGCGTTCGTAATACCGATACCCCCGTGACCTGTGATGTCCAACGTACCGGCGATACCGCCCACGATGCGACCGCCATCCAGCTTCACGCCACAGAGCTCACTTTGGGTGGACTTCGATCCAGCCCGGCCCGCGACGGTTACGACACCGGAACCAGTCGCTTCAACCACACCCGACACAGCGACCCCGCTGAAGTTGCCTTCCGTGGCTGCGGATTGCTGGTTCGCCGATAGGCTGAGCGAACCGTTGACCGTTTTGACTTCGGCATTGGAACTTATAACGATGTTGCGACTGGTGGCAGCCGACAACGATGCCGAGCCCGCAAACGATGTCTTGCCATCGAACGTGATCGCCCCGGCAGCGGCATCGTCGAGGGTGACGTTAATCGGTGTGCTGTAGGTTGTGGAGCCACTATCGGCAAACTTCACACTCGCACCAGAAGCAGAATCGGTGATCGCCATGCCGCCGGTCAGTGCAGCGACCCCCGCCGCACTGAGGGTCAACGTGTCGGTGCCCGCGCCATGTGCGTTGGCGCTATCCGTACCTTGCCAGGTATCATCGGTCAGCTTCAGTAGGACCCCGGGGCCGGAGGGCCCAGTGGGAGCGGAGTACGCCGTGCCGAACATCCAGACTTCCGTGATCTGCATCGTGCTCGACGAGACGACCTTGAGCGTCGGGAACGTCAGCCGATACTTCGAGAAGGGGACGATGTTCGAGAAATACACACGCGTGCTGGCGTTGTGTCGGGCTGCCGGCAGCGACAGGTTCTGCTCGGAGATGGTTGCGTACGATCCGTCGGCCAGTTGGCCTTCCAGCTTGTAGCTGCCTGGATCGGCATCCGGATTGTTGTCGGCCGTCTTGAAGGCCAGGCTATTGACGATGCTGGCCCCTGAAGCTGGTGTGACTTCGTATCCGGAGTCAGCTCCACCGTCGTTGACGTACTTGGTGGCCGTTTGGTTGTCGATCGCCTTCGACGCCTCAAAACCATTCGCGGCAGCGCCGCCCACGGCAGTGATCGAATCGCCCGGTGCCGTCACGTCCGTCACCGCCGCCGCTGCGGAGCCGAACATCTGGATCTCGGTGATTTCCATCCGGCTTGACGATCCCTTCAAGGTCGGAAACGTTAACCGATAGGTGGAGAAGGAAAGCGTGTTGGCGATCGGAATGAAGGTGCTACTATCGTGCCGCGCGGCGGGCAGCGAGAGCGCGCCTTGCGAGATGTCGACGTAAGTTCCGTCCGGAAGTTTGCCTCCAGCTTATAGCTTGCGGGATCACTGTCGGTTGGCCCGTCGCTGGTCTTGAAGCCCAAGCCCGTGAGGACGGTCGCCCCGGCTGCCGGAGCGACTTCGAATCCCGACCCAGCTCCGCCCGTGTTGACATACTTGGTTGCCGTCTGGTTATCGACGGCCTTCGTGGCGTCCTGACCACTCTGCGAAGTTCCACCAACCCCCGTGATCTGATCACCAGGTGCGGTGATGTCCGTGCCGGGCGAGGCCGCGGCCCCCAGAATGAAGACCTCCGTGATCTGCATCCTGCCTGCGCTGCCCTTCAGCGTGGGAAAGGTCAGCCGGTACGTGGTAAACGCAGTTTGATTTGGAAAGGAGGCGACGGTGTTGCTGTCGTGTCGGGCCGCCGGCAGAGACAGGTTCTGTTGCGAGATCAGGATGTAGTCGCCGTTGGACAGTTTGCCTTCCAGCTTAAAGCTGCCGGGGTCGCTGTCGGGGGAATCGTCGGCCGTCTTGAACTGCAGACCGGTAACAATCGTTGCTCCGGCGGCGGGAGTCACTTCAAAGCCGGAGTCCGCCCCGCCTTCGTTGACGTACTTGGTAGAGGTTTGATTGTCGATCGCTTTAGACGCGTCCTGCCCGGCCGGTGAAGACCCGCCAATGGACGTGATCTGATCCCCGGGAGCCGAGATGTCCGTCCCATTGGACGCCGCTGGCGGCGCAGGCGGAGCGTCTTGCGCCGAAATCGACAGGTTCTTATTGGCTGCATCCAGGTCAATATTCAGCGATCCGTTGGCTTCACTGAAGGCGGCCAGCAGCACTCGATCTTCCAGCAGTTCAAGTGCCGGAGCATGCCGTTCCACTCGACGCGGACGTTGCCGACGCTGTTGCAGGCGGCGTTGCCGAGCCTTGTGTTTTAAAGAGTGAAAAAACTGAGAAATGGACGGGGAAGACGAACCAGAGGAATTTGGCATCAGACGGAAATTCCACAAATGCTAAAAAACGACACTTTGAACGAACGAACAAATGGCACTCGGCAGAGGGCATAAAGCCCACTCCTTGACGCAAGAAGCGTCTGTCGGCGTGACCTGGCTCGGGGGAAGCGACAGAACGCGGACCTTAAGCCTAATGACCCGGTATTAGCTGAATCAAGTATTTCCAGATCTTCATGTTTTGATCCGTGAAGAGCGTTCCTGATTGGAGGAACAGCGCGGTCTTCCTGTCCTGTCCTGGCAATAGATATCCAACATGACACGATATCCAACATGAATAGGCTATCTGTAGCTCAGAGACCACGCTGCAACATCGGCAGTTTCACAGGAACGGCGCAGCACGGCATGAGACGACACGTACTCAGTCGCCAATGAAGCAATGGCCGGTCGCAGAATAAAATGGACATCAGATGGGGCGGTTTTGGCAAGAAATCGAGAAAAAACGTCGATTGGGGCCAAAAAACACGGGCGGTGTCCGGGTGCGGAAAGGGTCGGGAGACTTTTCCCGATGAAGTCCCGCCTGTTGCTATCGTCGGTAGTTCGAAAAAGACTCCCGACCCTCTCCTGGATGCGTGCTCTGGTGGCAGGTGAGGCAAGAGCAGAAATACCTGGGCTGCCTGGTCGATGGGGAAAGCCGAAATCTGTTTAAGAACCGTTGATTTCGTCGCTCAGCCATTTGGCCAATTCTGGCCGGTCAGCCGCATCTCCACCAACGAGAACACCTCCGTGCCTTACGATTGGATTACATTCCACTTCTCTGGACGAAAACTGTCGCGTCGCCTGATCGTCACAAGTTGCGGGCGTTATCTCTGTTCTCGTTGCGTCGAGGAATGCAGCCAGGACCAATCCAGCAGCCCAAAATTATCTTTTGGAGCGACGGGTTTCTCCCGCTCGGATGAGCTTTTCGGAATCGCGACAAACCTGAATTTGCCAACACCGTGTTTTCAACGTGAGATAAGTTTTTGGATAGAACGCGTGCGGCGGTCGCGAAGCGTCGTAGAAATCGTCGAAAGCTCGCCCCTGCAAGGGCGTTTTGCTAAAGTCAACATCACTCAACGCCTGGAGATGTTCCAGACTGAATCCAAATGGGAAATGTGAGTTAAGCCGAAGCAGCAGCCCTCACACGCCTACGTCCGACCAGGAACTTCTTCGCGTGAAGCGGCTAATACTGCAACATCACATTCGTGCTCCGCACCTGTTGGTGGCCGTGGCGTGGCTGCTGCCCGCACTGCTGCTGACGGCCAACGTGCTCGGCGGCGAAATCCTGCTGGTGCAGTCGCGAACCGACGTTCCGTATCGCGTGCCGCGACCGGTGGCCGATCAGCAGGCGGTGCCGACGGGGACGGCGGTCTATTTCGAGTTGGCGGTCATGGAGACAGCCGATGACGATGTGGTCCAGGCGGATTCCGTCACGGTGCGTTTGCAGCCCGAGCGGCAACCGGCGGTTGCGGTCCTGGACAAGGGCATTCAGTTCGCCCCCAACTATCATGGCTTCGTTCGACCCGGCAAGGATCGGAAATATGCCCAGAAGTTGTGCGTTTATCTCGACCCAGGCGGGCAACTTCTTCCGAAAACGACCTACACGATCCAGATCGCCGCACGATCGCGCGACGGAGCCAGGCTTGCGGCCGATGTGGGCTCTTGGCAATTCACAACCGCCTCGCGAGCCACGGTCCATCCGGTTGACTTCTCGATCGATCTTGAAGCGCCCACGGTAAACTGGCAGGGCGGGTTCTTCACCGGGTTCTGCGGCGTCACGTTTGGCGGCAACCATACCAATCGGTTTGAGACCTATGAGCTAATGGACCAGGTCCGTCGCACGTCGCCCAAGGCGTGGAGCCTGCAACGCGACTTCTGGCTGACCGGCATGGAGAACCAACCGGGTATGATGGGGAGCCTGCCGAACATCGTTCGGGAGTGGGAAACGCGGCGAATCGTCAGTCTTGAATCACGGGCGAACGAAGCGGTCCTTACCGTGGAGGACTTCTTCGGCCACGAGCAGTACGGGATCACCAGCAACCGGCCGCTGAGTGGCGATTATCATCCCGGCGATGAAGTGTTGGTCGCCGATAGAGTGAGCGACGCTCGGGCGAAGGTCGTACGGATTGATGACGACGCGAAGACCGTGACCCTAACTCCTCTCGAAACGCCCGACGCGGGTTGGAAGTTGGCCTATTCCGGATCGCTTCCCGAGGCCCCGAGACCCGGCGTCCCAGGCCTGTTTGCGCCAGGCGGGACGTATTTACGAAAGTTCTCGCCCGCCGGTCGACCGGCCTATTACTGGGGTCGGCTCGATCACGCGTGGGACCTGGCGCACGGGCGCTTCGGTCGAAGGATAATCGTCAACTTCACCGACGCGCCGGGCGACATCTCGATCGACGGCCGCAACTGGACCACCGCCAAGGACTACGCTCAGCTTCACGAGGTGGTCCGCACGATCTCGGGTCACATCATCGATCGCTACGGCGAGGCGACGTTGGACTTCCCCTGGAGTATCCTGAACGAGCCGAACCTGGGGTCGCACTTCTGGCGAAGCGACTGGACCGAGCTGCAGAAGTTCTACGACTACTCGACCGACGCCATCCTCCGGGCGTTCGAGGATCGAGGCTACGACTCGGACAAGGTCTTCATCGGCGGGCTGGAGTTGGCGGGGGCCGTCAAGGCCGAGAGTAAATTCCGGATGTTCCTGGCCCATTGCTCTCCGACCGCCAATGTGAAGGGCACACTACTGAAGAACGCGGCCTACGCCGACCCTCGCCTCGACGGCAAGCGATCCAAACGGGTCGAGGCACTCTGCGGAGCACACGACGGGCAAGGTTCGCCGTGCGACTTCGTCTCAGTTCACTGTTACCGAACGTCCGAAATTATGGCCCGGCGGATGGCCTGGGCGAAGGAGCTCGCGCTGGAAATCGACTCGGAGTACTACAAGGAGCTTTGGGTCAACTCGTACGAAGCGTGCCCCGGTTGGCAGCCGCGACCCGACCCGGCCTTCGGCGACAGTTACCTGGGCAACGGCTACTTCGTCAGTTGGTGCGCCGACGTCGCCAGGCGACAACTGAGTCGCGCGGCGGAAGACCCCCGATTCGGGTTCGGCGAGTCGATCCTGACCTATTGGCCGTCTCCCAACCAGAACTTCGGCGGCGTCAACGACTTTGTACAGAAGATCCAAATCGACGACGATGGCGACACGCGCGCGGACCGCTCGGTAACCATCGCCACGCCCGTGCTGCATATGCTGGGGCTCCTGGCCCAATTGGGCGACGACTACCACGTGCTGCCCGCACAGACGGTCCAGGGGCAGGTCGTCAGCGGCATCGCCTCGCGCTCCGGCGACACGGTGCGTGTACTGTTATACGCCCACGATGGTCTGGACACCCAATGCCGATCCAACGCGCAGTTGGACGTCACACTCACGCTAGGCAATTGCGACCTCGCATCCGCTACGGCAACCGAATATCGATTCGACAAGGACCACAATTCCTACTTCCGCCTGGGCAGCTCGTTACGCGATGCGCCCGACGCCGCCGGTGCCGAGCCGGACGCGAAAGCCCTCGAAGAGCTTCAATCCACGATCGACCTACTGCACGCCGACTCGGTCGAGACGCAAATAACCGGCCTGCGGCGATTGGGTGAACTGGGCCCCGCCGCCAAATCGGCGTTAGGCTCCATTTTCGAGTGCATGAAGGGCGCGGAAGATCCACGGATTCAGACCGAGGCGATCGGTGCCATCATGCAAATCAACCTCCCCAAAGCGTTCCCGGCCGAGGTGATCGAAGAGGTCGAGCAACTGTCCCACATGCGACCCACCGGTTCGACGCAGTGCAAGATCGACTCTTCAGGCCAACTGGAACTGAACGCCCAAATTGGAGCCGGCGGAGTGAACTTCCTCGTCATCGAACCGGCAAGTGCCCCGTAGAGTCCGTCTGGACGTACCACGAAGCTGAAACGCGTGTCTGCTTTTTCTTCGCGTCAGCGAGTTGCTGTTGCATCTTCTGCTTCGCAGCAACAGCGTGGTGCAGAACAAAGGGCAGCGCATCAGCTTTCTCAATTGTCAGTGCTTTGATCAATCGCAGGGCGGGTAGACCGACGGATTCGTCAGATGCTGCCAACTTCAACAGTGCAACCAGATTCTCTCTCGATTCGATCCCAGCCTGGCACAGCAAAAAATGTCGCCCCATCCGTTCTTCGAGCGAGAGATCGCTGTCCGCCAGAGTCTGGACATTCATCGCAAGCTCTGCGAGTTCATCAGCCGCCAGCACGTAGCGATCACTACCCGTTGCCGCAAATCGGTTGAAATCGTCGTCGCTCTCGAACTGCGGCGACCGACTCTTTTGCTCGATCCAACTGTGAAGCTGCTCTGCGCTTCGCGCGGACTCATTGTCCTTGAGCAGAATCGCCAACCCGGTGAAGCTCGAATGCGACTTGCTCCTTCGCAGGCCTGGTATCAGGCTCACGCGTCGCACGCTCAGCCCCACCGTCCGTCGTTCCCGGTGCGAAGTCGACGCGGTCGACCGTGAACTCGACTGGCTTGTTGTTGAGATGAATTCGGAATCCCGCTGGACTTGGCGGGCGCCATGGTTGGGTCAGAACGGGGAATTGCTGTCGAACTTGCCCAGGCTGCTCGGTTGTATTCGCAACATCATACGTCACACGAACTCGCACTCGGCACGCGCTACCAGATTGCTCAGGCGCGTTCACCAGGATATCAACCCGTCGTCGAGTTGTCTCACGAACAGACTCGGCCAGTCCCGTAATCGGATAGGACAGAATCATAGCCACCGCAGGAATGACGCAAATCTTCATGATGAGATGCTCCGACCGTTCTTAATCAGATCGTTCTGGCGGCAGCTAAATCGACAATGACGAAGAATCCCAGGAGTCAAACAGCTCACTGACTTGAAAATAATCACCTCGCGGACCATAACCCCACTTCTTTGTTGAAGGGAGCACTGCTGGCAAGCAATGACCCATCATGAGAGAACAACAACTCGCCAACACTATTCGCATGGCCCTTCATAGATCGCTTGAGTTTCGCAGATCGCGTATCCCATAGCTTGATCGTGCCCTTTGGATTTGGGTGGACCATGCCTCCTCCGCCACTTGCCAAAGTCGAACCATCTGCAGAGAACGCGAGTGCTGAAACACATTCGTCGAGCGACCACGCGTGTCGAGACTGCCCTGTTGCAACATCCCATAACTGAATATGACCCACGACCTCGTTGTCGATGACCCTGTACCCTCCACATGCCAATACGGAATTGTCCGATGAGAAGGCGAGAGCAAAGACTTTTGTCCGCTCCCCAAGAGTAAAGATACGTGACGGCCTGGAAGCAGCCCAGGGCTGGGCTGGGAGTCGTCCGGAACAGATTGATCCAGGCTGAGTGCAGAAGAGCTAAGGGTAGAAAACAACGCAAGGATAATCGTGCACTGCAGGTGAACGCATCGGCTTCTGACCTTCATAGCGAGGCTCCAGTTTGGGGTCTATTAGTTTCTCATCTGGTATGAGACTGCGTCTGAATTTTCCTACTGGCGATGATTCATCGCCTTCGCCACTGACGACGCGTTTAAACGCAACATCTCTATTACACAGGCCTGCGGAAACGCTTTGGATTGCAAGATGCTCAATGGTCACCGGCGAGAAACCGGTTAACTGCATCAACAACTGCGTCTGGGCGTTCCTGCGGTATGTTGTGGCCCGAGTCTTTCAGGATCATTTGGGTTCCGTTCGCCTTAAGTTGCATGAAGGTCGTGTATCGTTGAATTCTCGCGTCGCGAGCCCAGCCGACGTAGTCTGCGGATCGAGTGGGATTCGTGTCCGCTCGGTCCGCATCATTGCTGGAATCCGGCTTGCCTGAAATCAACAGAGCAACGGGGATATCGCCTGTAGGATGATTTCGGACTGTCTTGCCGGATTCCATTGTTGCGAACATCTCCCGCCGCCCAGAGTCCGTCATGAGCGACAGCATGCCTTCGATTTGGCGTGAGCGATTCGCAAACTCGGTCAACCATGCGTCCCGTGACGCTTCCTGTTTCTCCGCTGGTACTTGCGACAAATATGGCTCCAGAGACAGTAACGACTGTGCGGCCAACTCAGCCATTTTCGGATGCACTCGGTCAAGCACATTTTGAATGCGCTCGAAGTCAGCACGCCAGATCAGTTGATGACGCCTGGTGGCCTGTGATGTCGTCATGGATTCGCGAAACTCCATCGTGGGGTCAGCCAATACGAGTGCCGTGACTTCGTCCGGGTGCAGACCTGCAAATGCACGCACATATAATCCGCCAATCGAATGGCCTACCAGGATGTATGGTGGATTCACATCCAATTGCTGCAGTGCGGAACGGAGTTCCGCAGCAATGTGAACGGCAGATCGAGGCCTCGGGCCCGGCTGAGATCCGCCGATTCCCGCGCGATGATAACTGACAACGCGTGTGACGCCGCGAAGAGACTCTCGAACCTTCATCCAACCGCCAATTCGTCCACCAAGTCCGGACTCCAGGATCACCGTCGGAAGTCCCTTGTCAGTTCCCTCCACCAGGATTTCCAACTGCTTGCCGCCGACATTAACTCTGATCGGAGCCTGAGAATCAGTAGCGCGATCCCTGCGGCTACACGAAGCTAGTCCAAGCAGGCAGACAGAAACAAAGGCCATTCGCTTCATGGCTCAACTCGTTTCAGGTAGATGTAAGTTCCTCCGAGAAGCCCGCTGGAACCGACCGCCCATTGCGTGAATGTTCTGGTCGTGGTGAGATCATCTGGAGCGACATCAATCCAAAGTCCCACCAGGTACACGAGCCAGGGGACCAGAAAAGCAGCGCCCAGTCCAGCCGAAATGGCCAGCGAAGGACTGCGAGTCACGATTGAAGCGAACCAGGAAACGCCGGTCGTGACGACTGTTACTGCAGCTGCAAATCCGACAGGGTCATCAATATTCATATACGGCTGGGCGTCAGTCGCCAGAAGCGGAGCAATGCCAAAGAGCGCCGCAGTGTGGACGAACCACATGAGCCCAATTCCAGCGGCGACCACACCAAGCTTGGAAACGATCACCTGCAAACGAGACACCGGTCGACAAGCGAGAAACACGGCCGAGCCATCCGCTCTTTCGCACGCTACAATATTTCCCGCCAGCAATCCGGCTCCCGCAGCGCTAAACATCAGGCCAAACACGGCGGCGCTGGCGACGTAATCAGCGATGGCTCCCCGTGATGGGAGGTCAGGCGCGTAGACCTGATACAACATTGCTGCCACGACGAAATAAGGAACAAACAGCAATGAAACAGAGACAGTCAATGGTAGGCGGCTTAACCGAAGATCCTTTCGCAGTAGAGTCCTCATAGCGCAGCCTCCGCCCCCAGCACGACATCCTTGAACAGATCTTCCAGCGACAACGCTTCTACCTCAACGTCAACGACTCCGGCAGTGCAGCGCACAGCCGGAGTCGTGCCCGATTCACACGGGTGCAGCGTCAATTCACAGGTACGGTGGTTTCTGCGACTGCGAATCGTTCCGGCAGGTTCAATGAAGGTCATATCGGCTGTCTCCAGGGTGACACGCACTTTTCGAGTTTCTGTCAGTATGGTTTGAGTCTCTCCCTCCAGCAGCAACCGCCCTTCGTGGATAATGGCCACCGCGTCAGACAGTCTTTGGACGTCGTCGATCTGGTGGCTGGAAAAAACGACCGTGCAGTTGCGTTCACAAATTCCGGCGAGTACCCCGTCAATGAATTCGTCGCGCACCACCGGATCAAGTCCCGCTAGTGGCTCGTCCAGAATCAGCGTGGCCGGTTCATGTGCCAACGCGAGTAGCAGATGCAGCTTCGTGGCCATTCCTTTCGAAAGGGATTGCACACGTTTTCCAGAGTCCAGTCGGAAGACCCGAAGCAACTCGTCCGCCGTGGAATCGTTCCAACTGGGTTGCAACTGACGGCAGAACTGCATCGCATCGCTAACCCGCATCCATGAATACACCGTCGGCCGCTCCGGGACGTATCCGATCCGGCGGCGCAATTGACTGCCGTGTCGAATGACCTCAAGACCGTCGATTCTGGCTTCTCCGCTATCTGGCCTCAGCAGGCCCATCAACATCCTCAGGGTCGTACTCTTGCCAGCACCATTCATCCCCAACAGTCCGAGAGTCGTACCTCGCTGAACATTCAGCGAAAGCTGGTGAACGCCATCGTTTGCGCCAAAGCTTCGACTCAGATTGACAAGTTCAATCATCTGATGACTCATATGGAAGCCTCGTCATCCGAGGCAGCGGGCATTCTGTCAACGACAACGGCGATGACTTCTTCCCTCGAAACCTGCGCGGCTTCACACTGAGTAAGTGCGATCTTCAGCGCCGTCAGCGCTGTACTACGCGACTGAGTCTTCGCTGCCCGCGTCGCTCGGTTCGTAACGAACATTCCCAGCCCTCGGCGTTGAGTAATCAGCCCTTCAGACTCCAGTTCGCCGAACGCCTGGCGGGAGAGCCGATCCAGCTTCCACATCACCACCATGCCGACATTGCCCGAGAAAATATCCTTCTGCAGTTTTTCGAACGCTGGCCGTTCGAGTGTAAACCGATTACCGCAGGTGTCGGTACAGAGACTCTCTGGTCTGTGGTTCTGCACAACGCCATCGCGTATTTCGATTGCCTGTGCCAAGTTTCTCAACACGACCATCACGCAGCTGGACCCCACGGCTCCCCAGTTCGTGTGTGAGAGCGTGTTCTTCGGAACGCGACGTATGGTGAGCACCGGTGCATATCGAGCGGCATCATCAGTCACTTCGCTCAAGTTGTCGCCGAGCGCAAGAAGCTCCACCTTGGCGTTCATCTCCGCGCAGACGTCGTTCGCAGAACCCGACAGCCGAGAGACTGCGAAGTCTCACACTTCTTGAGTCGTGCCATGACGATCACAGGAATTCGCATCGATAAACATCTTTCACGCGAGCACGCCACTACTGGAAGTCAATGGTTTCCTGTCGGCCCCAAAATAGCGGACATCGACCGCCGGGTCATCGGGCAGTCCCACACCAGTCATCATGCGTCCGATCAAACAGCCGATCGACGGGCCGAGTTTGAAGCCGTGTCCGGAGAATCCATTCGCAACGAAGAATCCCTGCGGGCCAACGGCATCGATGATCGGATGCCAGTCGTCGGTGTTGACTGTATACAACGCGGCGTACCCCCGCACGGTTCCCCGGCTCCGCATGGCAAAGCGATGATGCAGCTTGTGCATCATTTGGTCACGGAATTCCTGCGATGCGTCTGCGTTAAAGTTGTCGGGATCGTCAACCGCTTCACTTTCATCTTCTGCCGCGACCGAGCCAACAATGAACTGCTGCCCATTCGCTTCAGGGCGCGCGTAGATTTGATCGGCTGCGCTGACAAACACGGGAATCTCACCGACCACGTCGCTGGGGCGATCTCGCTGCGCGATCTGCACGCGTGTCGGCTGCAGGTTCATCGGCAGCGTCACGCCAACCATTTCGTTGATGCGTTGGCACCACGGGCCGGAAGCATTGAGCAGCGCGTTGCAACTGAAGACTTCGCCATTCGAGCACTGAACAGCGCGAAAGCCGCCGCCGGCAGCTGGTTCGATTCGAGTCACTTCATGCCGAACAAACAGGTCAACCGTCTTGTTTATCGCCGCCTGAAGCAGGTCTTCCGTCGTGCCCTGCGGGTCGGCGAATCCGCCTTCCGGTTCCCAAAAGACAGTTGGCTGATTGCGGCAGTCATGAGCGATTCCGGTCATATCCAGCGCGGAATCGCAGAAGTTCAAAGACGGATAGCGATCCTGGAGTTCGTTCACGTCGACGACTCCACCCGCCGCCCCGACTCGTTCGAACTGCCTGACAGCCTCGGCACAGTCTGCCGACGCGGTATCGGAAAGCCAGACGACTCCGGCCGGCGAAAAGCCGGACCGATCTTCCTTCAGCTCCAGGCGCTCACACCAGTTCTGAAACATCTGCAGGCTGGCGTAAGCCAGTTGAACCACTTCGATGTTGGCGTAGCGTTGTCGGACAACCGCTGACGACTGCCCCGTTGATCCGGAAGCGACGTGCGGTCCTTTTTCCAGGATTGCGACCCGCAGACCTCGTCGACTGAGTTGATAAGCCGAGGAGACGCCAATGATCCCGCCACCGATTACGATCGCGTCATAGGTTTTGTGCGTCATGCTTGCGCTTTGTTTGTCGTTCCGGATTGGGGACGAGGATCTTCATTGTGTTTGAAGACTTACAGGCGAATTGGGTATTTGCCATACTGCTTCACAGTTTCGATCATGGCGATGTAGTTGTCGTAGGGGACATACTCCGGCACCGAGTTTGATGCGCCACAGCAATACCCTCCGCCGGGCGCCACGGTTCGTAGCCGCATCCTGACTTCTTCCTCGACCTCAGACGGAGTCCCTAAGGTCAAGGTCGAATCGAGGTCGATGTTGCCACAAACGCAGAGGCGACCGAAGTATTTCGATTTCACTTCGGCGATGTCCATCGATGCTTTTTCGCAGGGGTGGATCGCCTGAAAGCCACACTCCACCAGATCGTCAATGACGTCATAGAGGCGTCCATCGGAATGCAGCAGGTACAGCAAGCCCGCCTTGTGAACGACATCCCCGATTTCCTTGTTCCAGGGAAAGATATGCTCGCGCAACAGACGAGGGCTAACAATTAATCCAGTGGTGTAGCCCAAATCATCCGGCATTCGAATGGCCCCGACGCAATCGTACTGCACCAGGTTCTCGACGACTTTCTTTTGGATCTGTCCAACGCGTTCAATCAACCGCTTGGCGAGATCCTCGCCCAGAGCCAATGAAATGCAGAACGGTTCGAGCCCCATCAGCATCCATGGCGCCGTAAAAATGTAACCAACGTTGATAATCGCTTTCGCGTTGTCGGGCAGGATCTTCCCCAACCGCTCAACGGTGTCGTAACTGAAGTCGTCGGGGTCTGGCCAATCGAACGCATCAAACGAAGCATCGTCCCGAATGATGCCCTCGCCATGTTCAGCCCACATGCGAGTGCTGGTCTCTTTCTTGAACGGATTATAGTTCGCCTCGGCGGCTTCGAGCACAGTCGTATCCACGCTCCTGGTGCCCATGATGCCGGTCGTTTCACCCCGAAGTGTTTGCCGAAGACCGATCGTCAAGGGAACGAAGTCATAACCTGCCGTCATGCAGAATTCGACTTCGTCCTCCAGGCCATTCAACTCTCGTCCCAGGTACTGCTTCTTGATATCGTCAGCAACGGTTCCTTCAAACAGCGGCACGCGATCCGGCTCGCCATCACACAGAAGTGCCTTCCTGAGGTTCTCGAAGTCGGGCATGCGTTTCTCCCCATCGAAAGTTGGAGTGTCAGGTTGCGTAGCTCCCGCCGACAGCAGACGGCAGTTTCCACCGAGCCATCACCGGTTCCTCTTCGAACAGCCTACGAAAACACCTCACTCAGGACAATGCGACGGCACATGTTGGACTCTGACACTTCGGGTTTTCAGTTCCGTCCGGCGACATGAGCGAAGGTTCTGGAAGATCTTCGGCCCCGCTTCCTTACCCGTTTTACCGATGATCCGACGAAACCGGGGACTGAGATTTCCGGAACTGGGTCGGTGTGTTTCAATGACGTACCGATCGACAGGCTTCCCTGCCCTGCTCGCTCTCCTAAAGAATAAGTCATAGAATTAACTGCATTTTCAGAAAACTGCGACTGTAGTACGAGTGCTTTGTTACAGCCCAAGAGCGGGGTTGCATCGTTCGCCGGAAAACGAACCTGTCGACGGAGGAGAGCATTCGATTGATAGAACGGAATGGTAACATGATACGACCCTTCATTGAGAACATGTCAGGCGTCCTTGTCCTGCTGGCACTTCTGATATCCGGCGTTGTTGCCGAGGAGGTCTTGAAAGTCAGTCGGCCCCTGGAAGTGGGCGACGTGATCAAATTTGATCTGTCCAATTCGGGTGACAGGGACGGCGGTTTGCTGACGGACTGGAATCAATTGAGTGATAACGGCTCGATTCCCGCAGGATCGGTCATTCGTCACAAGGACCAGGCAAAGGTTCGTGGCGTTACGATCCAGCTTGCCGGGCGAAGTGGCAACAATAACGATGGCAACGCTGCCGACTGGAACGGTATTGGCACTGATCCCTATTACATCGCGGCCACCGACGACGTGGTGTTCAGTGGGCCCGGTCCGCTAACGGTTTCATTCGGCGGACTTGATCCTGGTTTGAACTATAACGTCCGAGTCTATTCGCTGATCGATGAAGACAGAGCTCCGATCGACGTCGCCGTCACGGACGGCACGGGGATCATGCTACGGACCGGCCTGAATCGAAGCAGCCTGTTCAGCGCCTCACCGCTCAGCGAGGACCTGATCTTCAACAGCGTGGCCTCTGACAGCAACGGTAACATCAATATCTCTATCGATTCAACGGGGCCGATTTCTGCCGAAGCAATTGTACTGGAAGCTGTTGTGCCGACCGCAGGAGCGATGGTCCGTAGGCAGAAGGCTGCAGCGACAGGTCATCAGCATGCCGCCACGCTCGATGCCATGAAGGGTCGTGATGGTTTGATCGCGGTGCCTCTGATGAGTAGTGGAGCCCTGCCAAGACGGCTCATGGGCGTTGGCGTCAGCTCAAGCGGTACCGTCTATGTCACAGAAACTGTGCGGCAGGCGAAAGAAGAGATCAGCCTGTTGCAGTCGCGATTTCTGCAGCCGCTCGACATGGGTTTCACCTCTGTCGAACAGAAACGTAACTGGATCGAGCAGAACTATTCGCCACAAATCGCCAGGTCCCAGGGCATGCCCGATCTGAATGGCGATCAGAAGGTGAACGTTGCTGATCTGGTTATTCGCAGCGAGAGAATCTTCACTCTGCAGGACGCCGACAGGGACGGCCTGTTTGACCAGGCGACGCTGTTCGCTGATGGTTTCAATGACATCGTGACGGGCGTCGCGCACAGCGTTGCGCCAATCGGCGATGATGTCTATGCCACGATCATCCCGGATCTCTGGAAGCTAACCGACAGCAACGGCGATGGTCGGGCCGACCGCAGGACCAGCGTTGCCCACGGCTTTGCACCGCACTTTGGTTATGGCAACCATGATCTTCACAGTGTCGTGCAGGCATACGATGGCAGGATCTATTGGAGCATGGGTGATCGAGGTGTGAACGTTCTGCGAAAGGACGGCAAACGCGTCTCTTATCCGCACACGGGATCGATTTTGCGATGCAATCCGGACGGAAGTGAATTCGAGGTTTTTGCCAGTGGGCTACGCAACTGCCAGTACTTTGATTTCGATGCGTACGGCAATCTGTTCGCGATTGACCATGATGCTGACTTTCAGGGCGAACAGGAACGCCTGGTCTATATTCCTGAAGGTTCAGATTCTGGATGGCGGAACTACTATCAGTATCGTCACAGCAACCGCGTTCTGGGCGAACAAGGCAGGGATGTCTACAGCCCCTGGCTGTCCGAGGTCATGTGGAAGCCTCTTCACGATGGCCAGCCTTCCCACTTTCTTCCGCCGATCGAGAACAGCTGGAACGCACCAGCTGCCTTCTCGTTCCAACCCGGCACCGCGCTGGGTGGCAAATACAAAGATCATTTTCTTCTGGGAGGCAGCGGCAATATCCGAGCGTTCAAGATGGTTGCAGACGGCGCTGGTTTTGCGCGTCAGGGAGAAGATGTCGTTGTCCAGGGGTTTTCGGAGCAGGTGCTGTCGTCGGCGTTTGGACCAGACGGTCGCCTGTATTTTGTCTTGTGGGAGCCTCAAGGCAAGAGTCCATTGTGGGCCTTGCAAGTCGGCGACGATCAGGAGTCATCAGTAGCCGCCATGACTGACGTTAAGGTGCGTTTGAGCAAGGGCTTCAAGCAGGAGCCTGTAGCTGCATTATTAGCTCTTCTGGATCATGTCGATAGACGGATTCGCCAGGGGGCGCAATTTGAGCTAGTTGCCCGTGGCGAGGTCGAAGAACTGCGAGCCCTGGTGATAGATATTGGCGCGCCTCAGTTGCCGCGTCTGCACAGTCTCTGGGCGCTTGGTCAACTCGAAGACAGGAATCGGGCGATGTTTCTGAGGATCAGCCAGGATGGTGACCCGGAGCTGCGCGCTCAGGTTGCGCGTTGGGCCGGTAATCTCGAATTCGACCCGGACGACCTCCTGCCGAAGCTGTTGAAAGATCCCTCACCACGAGTGCAGATGTTCGCGGCCATCGCCGCTGGGAAACTGAAGAGTAAGAATGCGCTGGACCCGCTCACGGACTTGCTCGTAAACGCAGCTAATAAGACACCGGTTCTGAGACATGCGGGGATATCCGGCCTGGTGGGTGTCGCCACGAATAACCAGTTGCAGTCATTCGCAACGCATCCCTCGACCGCCATGCGAATTGCTGCAGTAGTGGCACTTCGGCAACGTCGAGCTGCAGTCGAACTGCTGTCGTTCCTTCACGATGTGTCACCGCAGGTTGTTGCCGACGCGGTGCGCGGCATCTACGACGAAGCGACTCCGGACACGTTTCGGGAACATCCTGAGGTACTCGAAACGCTTGCGGCTTTGCTCAGTGCAGAACATGGCAGTGCGGTCAACGTGAGGGCGCTCGCTGCAAACCGCCGCCTGGGGACGGTCGCTGCCGTGAAACGGATTGCCGAATTCCTTGACTCGCCGCAGCTCGATCGGCTGGAACGTCTGGAAGCACTGAATACGCTTTCGTCCTGGTCAACGGACACGGTCCTGGATCCCGTCGACGGTCGTCATTTTCCATTGCCCGCCTTCGGCCGGGAAGTTCTTGAGGTTGCCTTTGGCGAAGGACTCTGGACGCTGTCAAAAGAGAAGGACGATGCGATTTCTCAAAAGGCGATTGCGATCCTTGCCACGTTGAAACCGTCTGCTGCCCGCTGGCAGCAGGTTGCCAAAAGGGTCATGGACCAGAGTGAAAGCGAAGCCGTGCGTGGTGAGTGGTTACGGTGGCTGCGTCTTCAGGATTCCGACAGATTCGTTCCGTTGGGCATTGCGACTCTGGCTGAGAAGTCTGCGGTCTTACGTCGCGCTGCGGCAGAGCAGTTGCTCTCAGCGAACGGGGCTGAAAAGGAAGTGGAACACTACCTCCTGTCCACGCTCAACGAATCGCAGGACACGTTCGAGGTGCAATATGCTCTGTCTCGCCTGTCGGCCGTGTCGGCACCACAATCGATCCTGCTTCAATACCTTGACGATCTGCACAGCGGCAAGCTTGCGCCCGAACTTCACCTGGACGTGCTTGAAGCAGCTGCGGCTCTGGCCGACACGAATGAGCAACTGCAGCGATATCTGGACCGTCATCGTGCGCAAGTCGATAGCAGGGGGCCGTTGGCCGAGTACGACGTTGTTCTCAAGGGAGGCAATCCTGATATAGGCAAGTCGATCTTTCTGGGCCACGCTAAAGCGTCATGTTCCAAATGCCATGCACTCAGCAAATCAGATCAACAGGTCGGCCCAAGCCTGCAGGGGATCACAACGCGTCACCCGATTTCCTACCTGCTGCAGTCACTTGTTGACCCACAGGCTGTCGTGGCGAAGGGGTACAGCACCGTCACGTTGTTGCTGGAAAACGGTCAATCGGTTGCCGGTACGGTAATGGATGAAACAGCCGAGATCCTCACTTTAAAGTTATCCGACGGGCGTCAGGAGTCGTATGCAAAAACGGCAATCGACGAAAGGAGCAAGCCGTCAAGCACAATGCCTGACATCAAGACGATTCTTAGTAAGCGAGAGTTGAGAGACCTTGTCGCCTATCTGGGAACGCTGCGCTAGGCCTTAAAGCAGCGTAGTTGAATTCGGAGAATTTCTTGAAAGACGAAAACCTCCGGTGAATTCCGGTGAATTCCGGTGTTTGTTTGATTGCAAAGCCAACAAACATCAGACC
>JAAERP010000262.1 GCA_024230215.1 Fuerstiella sp.
CGAGTATCAGCCGGAACGTGATTTCGGAGTCTGGCTGTGTGTGATCTGCAAGCACTTCATTCTGACCGAGCTGGAACGTCAGCGGCGGGAATCGCGGAATCTGAAAAAGTTCAGTCACGCCTTGCGACTGCGTGTCGGCGAGGAGATGGCAAGCGCCGCGGACGACGGTCAGCGTGACTCGCTGTCGGCATTGCAGGAATGTCTGAAGAATCTTCAGGCGCAAGCAGCCTCGGTCGTGCGGCTTCGCTACGACGAGCGGCAGTCGTGTGAGAGCATTGCCGAATCGCTTGGTCGGACTGTGACGTGGGTCACGAGCACGCTGAGCCGATCCCGGAAGGCTCTTCGCGCGTGCATCGAGAGTCGTCCCGGTCAGGGGGCGACAACATGAACGAATCACGACTGCAAAGGCTACTCGAAGACTTTCAGGACGATGCACTGAATGAGGCTGAGTGCCGCGAACTCATGGAGTGGTTCGACGAGGACGATTCACGCATGTCAGCATTCGTCGATGAACTGCGAGTTGGCAGCACGTTGGCGGCACTGCATGTGATGGAGTCCGATCGTATTCCGCTGGCTGTCAAAGACAGCCTCCAACGAGGCGACCTTGCGATCGACATCTCGCGCAACGTGCGTCAGCGCATCGAGAGCCGCCCTCAGCCATTGCCCGCTGATGTCGAGCGATCGAATCTGTCGCTCCGGTTGTGGGCGCCATGGTGGATCGCAACGGTCGCAACGGCGGCGGTGATTGCGTTGTGGGTATTTCTGCCGACGCACCCCGACACCAATCACGGCGACATCGTCGCGACGGTTCAGAATGCTCGCAACGTTCAAGACGTTTCAGCGGGCGAGACTCTGCACTCGGGGCAGGTTCTCACGCTGGTCGACGGGCGAGTCAAAATCAACTTTCAGTCCGGCGCCAAACTGGCGCTTCAGGCTCCAGCGGAATTGAGGCTGCTTGGACCAAATTCGGCGCAGCTTCAGCGAGGCGTGGCGACGGTGCGGGTTCCAGGCGAGGTCAAAGGCTTCGTTCTGGTTACTCCGCACCAACGAGTGACGGATTTGGGAACATCGTTCGGTGTCGATGTGGACAGCACGGGCGACACGTCGATTTCCGTGTTTGAAGGCGAGATCGAACTGGAAGACAACCGGCGTCTTGTTGGTGGTCAGGCTGTCGCGCTCACAGCCACGGAACAATCGACCCGCGAAATTCCTTACGCAATTCACCAGTTCCTGGACACATGGCGGGTTTCCTTCGGTGTCGAACAGCTCATTGGCGATGTCCGTGTCGCATCACCCAACGAGCGACATTCGCCGGGGCTGGTTGAAGACAGCGATTCGTTACTGCTGTTCCCTGAACGCGAAGATGCCAGCCTGAAGCATGGTTACGTGGTCGATGGAATAGAGTCGGCTACCTACCGTCGTCCTTTCCGAAAACACACTGTGAAGCTGACGGAAGATGTTCACGTCGACAGCTTCCTTCTGCAGTACAATCCGGTCCACGATGACGAGGTGTCCATGAATCAGAAGTTTCAGGGCGAACTGCATTTTGATCGCCCAATCGTCGCCCTGATTCTTCAGAAGGATCTGCTGGATATTTCCGACGCGCAGCTGGCTCTTCCTGCAACCGATTTCCGCAATATCTTTCGCCGGGGAATCAACGACGCCGATGTGGTTACGTTAAGTCCTGATCGCCGCGTGCTTCGCGTTGCTTTGAATGTTAAGAACGGCGTGGACCAGATCCGCGTGCTCGTTGCTTCGGATAACAACTAAGAATTTCAGTGAGTTATTGATGAAGAATAAACTGTTACACCTGAGCCGCCGTCAATTCCTTCAGGGAGCGGGCGTCGCCCTGTCGCTCCCGGCCTTCGAGAGTTTTGCGGCCGGCACTGCAACCGACGATAAGTCGCCGCGGCGTCTGGTCTGCGTCGGTAATCACCTGGGCTTCTATCCGGGCAACTTCTTTCCGAAGGCGCCCGGTAAGGGCTATGTGCCGACGTCGACGCTGAAGCCCCTTGAGACGCATCGCGACGACCTAACGGTGTTTTCGCATCTGGATCACGAACTCAATGGCGGGCACAAGGCGGTTCAGGGTTTTTTGACCAGTATCACGAAGGAAGAAGCGGCTGGGTTTCCTCAAAAGAACATCTCACTCGACCAGGCTGCTGCCGAGCATGTCGGCAGCTCCACGCGTTTCCCTTCGATCAACACCGGGATCGAAGGAGGTACCGATATGTGTTGGACCCGTGCCGGTGTTCATGTACCGCCGATTAACAATCCCGCCACGCTGTTTCGAGGTCTCTTCGTCAATTCGCCTCAAGGTGTACGTGAAGCGGAACGCACGCGTCTGAAGCATCGAGCCAGTGTGCTCGACGCTCTCCGTGATTCGGCGAGCGCCTTAAACCGAACCCTCAATGCGGTAGACCGCGACAAGTTAGATCAATACCTGACATCCGTCCGTGACGTTGAGCGGCGACTGCAGATGTCGAAAGAGTGGCTCGATCGTCCCAAGCCAAAGTCGCCGATTGATGATGTGCTGGACGAGGAGCGACAGCATATCGACGAAGTGGCTCTGCTTTATGATTTGATGGCTCTGGCTTTGCAGACAGATTCCACCCGCGTCGCGACCTTGGAAACACCGATGGCGTTCCGCACGGCCGAACTGGATTTGGGCAGTTACCACGGACTGTCTCACCACAGCAAGTCAGAAGATCGGATCGGTCAGCTTCAAATCGTGGAAGCCTTTCTGGCCACAAAGCTCAGCGACTTCATTTCCCGACTGAAGGAAGCACAGATTTTCGACAAGACGCTGATCGTGTTCGGCAGCGGCATGAGCGACGGGTCGATCCACAGCAACCGAAACCTTCCCGTGCTGCTTGCGGGGGCCGGGTTCATACATCAGGGCCATGTTGTATGCCCCGCGGAGCAACACAAACGAGTTCCACTCTCGAATCTGTGGCTGTCCGTTCTGCACTGGTTTGGTGCAAACGCGGATCGGTTTGGCAGAAGTACAGGAACGTTTTCCCCGATGGAAATTGGCTGAGATCATTTCTCATTTGTCGGAGGGAGTGATGGGAGACACGGATAAGGCAAGTGAGATAGAGAATCGGTTGATCGACTTTGCTGTCAGAGTCATCAAGGTCGCGGATGCACTACCGAAGTCGCCGGCCGGGAAACACATAGCCGGCCAGTTACTTCGATCGGGAACTTCACCAGCACCAAACTATGCAGAAGCTCGCGGAGCCGAAAGCAATGCGGACTTCGTGCATAAGCTGAAGATTGGGCTGAAAGAACTGAACGAGAGCAGCGTGTGGTTGCGAATGATCTGCCGTGCTGAACTCATGAAAGTAGAGTTGCTAAACGACCTGATCGACGAAAACCAGCAACTCTGCCGAATCCTCAACGCATCGGTGAAAACCGCCAGACAGAAGTGACAGCAGCAATACCGCAACCGACCGAACATCAATGACGAATGAGAAATGAAAAATAACTAATGACAAATCCTTGCCTCTTCCTGATCATCCTGACACTTGCCTGCACCACGACGATTGCCGACGCTGACGAACTGAATTCGGCGTTTCTTCAGAAACACTGCAACCGTTGCCACGGCACGCAGAAACAAGAAGCAGATCGTCGATTCGACAATCTGCCTTCCAGCATTGGCTCCATTGATGACCTGGAGCGCTATCAGGAAATCGTTGATCAGCTAAATCTCGCCGAAATGCCACCGGAAGATGATCCGCAGCCGAGCGGGGATGAGCGCGCCAAAATGATCGAAGATCTGACCCAAAAGATCGCCGCCGCGCACGCGGAATTCAGTAACACTGGCGGGCACAGCGTGCTGCGTCGACTCAATAGCTGGGAGTATCGCCAGACGATTGGCGACCTGCTGGGAATCAATGTCAACGTCTGGAATCCGGCCGAAGATTTTCCGGCGGAGGTGAAGGTGGACGGTTTCGACAACAACGGAGCCGGCCTCGTCACGTCAGGGATGTTGATGGATCATTACTTTGTCGCGGCAGAGGAAGCCATTCGACGGGCTACACAGTTTGGTGAACGTCCTGAAACAAGGAAGTATACACAGCAATCACCGTTCTACTTCAAAGGGAACGAATCAAAGGGCCTTCCAAAGCTGTATCAGGTGGACCGGTTTCGGTTTATTCCGGAGACGCCCTATACAGATATGTATGGTCGCCACTATCGGGGAGGTCATATAGGATTTCCACCTTTGGCGCGGCAGGGCGGCCTGGAACAGGGTGGTAACTATACGATTCGAGTGCGGGCTGCTGCTGTTGGCCGGGTTCATGACTATGGTAAAGCCCTCGGCGACTTTCGAAACGGGGATCCTTTGGTGATGGAGATTGCCTCAGTTGATCGGAAGGGCAGTGTGACGAGTACGGGGAATGTTTCAAAGATGACTTCACTCGCACGTGTCGAGTTGACCAATGAGGACCCCCGATGGTTTGAATGGGAGGTTTACATGGACGCTGGTTATGAGCCTGAGGTTCGTTTCCGTAACGGGCCTCTCGCGGCAAAGCGGTTGATCCGCCTGCTAAGCGACCGGAAGGAGTTCAGGAAATTCAAAACCATCCCTGGGTTGGGAAGATTCCATGGTGTACTCAAGGCCTATCAGGGGCCACGACTGCGGGTCTGGGAAATCCAGCTCGAAGGACCGCACATCGAGAACTGGCCCACGGCCGGTCATCGCGCGCTCTACGGGGATTTGAAGCTAGAGGATCTGAATCCAAAGACCATTGCCGGGCGGATTTCCGCCTTTGCGAAGTCTGCATTCAGGAGGTCGCCTGTTGAAGGGGAATTGGAACCTATCCAGTCCCTTGTATCCGCAAAATTAGAAGCGGGTGTTGCGCCGTTGAACGCACTGCAGTTAGGGCTTCAGGCGGTTCTTTGTTCTCCAGGTTTCATTTACTTGGATCAGGGTGAGGGGGATTTGAATGATCATGCATTGGCTTCACGTTTGTCCTATTTCCTCTGGTCCTCACAACCAGATCGAGCGCTCCTGGAACTCGCATCTGCGGGACAGCTGAAATCACAGTTGGGACCGCAGGTTGAGCGCCTGCTCGCCGATCCAAAGTCAGATCGGTTTGTCAGTCATTTCATTCGACGATGGCTCGACCTGGACAACATTGGAACCATGCCGCCCTCACAGGACTTCCTCGAATACTACCGCGATAATCTTGGAACGGCGATGCGCGGCGAGACAGAAGCCTTCTTCCGGAATGTGCTCGATGAGAACCTGCCTCTGCGCGAGTTCCTGGCGGCCGACTACTCTTTCCTCAATCGGGAATTGGCGGAGCACTACGGCATCAGCGGTGTCGAGGGCAATGAGCTACAGCGCGTTTCGCTTCAGAGCGGGACACGAGGCGGACTATTGGGACAGGGAGCCTTCCTGACCGCGTCTGCGAATGGGGTCGACACATCGCCCGTGGTGCGCGGGATCTATGTCCTGGAGAAAGTACTGGGCTCTCCCCCCCCGCCGCCGCCCCCGGACGTTCCAACAATTGAGCCGGACATTCGTGGCGCGACCACGCTGCGGGAACAGCTCGTGAAGCACCGCGAGATCGCGACCTGCGCCGCCTGTCATCGCAAGATTGATCCCATGGGTTTCGCGTTGGAGAATTTCGATGCCATCGGTGCTTGGCGCGATGAATACGAAAAGAAGTTGCCGATCGATGCCGCTGGAAAACTGCCCACCGGAGATGCTTTTTCCAACGTCCCTGAATTCCGGAAACTCATGCTGGATCGCAGCGAACAGTTCAATCGTTGCCTGACCGAGAAACTCCTCACCTACGCGCTCGGCAGGGAATTGGAGATAGGAGATCGCCCCGCCACGGACAGGATCCTGGCCGAGCTAAAGGAGACTAAGGGCGGCCTTCGGGATCTCATTCGATTGGTGATTTCGAGTGACTCGTTCGCGAGGAATTAGCAGAAACAGGTGCCAGGTCACAACCACCACCGACGGTCGAGAACCAGGCGGCATCCGTCGAAGATCTGCCGACCGTTGCCCAACTCACGCATTTATAAACATGGGGAAATGATATGATGAAACAGATCCTGATTATGCTCCTGGCACTGCCTTCGGTCGCGGTTGCCGAACGCCCCAATATCCTGATTGTATTGGTGGACGATATGGGCTTTTCCGATATCGGCTGCTATGGCGGTGAAATCAAAACGCCCAACCTGGATACACTGGCCGAGAACGGTATCCGCTATACGGCAATGCGCAACACGGCCAAATGCTATCCCACCCGCGCCTCGCTTATGACCGGGCACTACTTTCAGCGCACGGATCGTGAGTTTTCCAACACGGCGACGATTGGCGAGGTGCTCCGTCCGGCGGGCTATCACACTTTCTGGTCGGGCAAGCACCATGCACGATTTCTCCCGACCACCCGCGGTTTCGACCGTTTCTATGGTTTGGTCGGCGGCGCCTGCAACTTCTGGAATCCCGGCGGAACACCGCGGCCCGGCGAAACCGAAGCTGCCCGTAAAAGCAGCGCGAGCTGGGTGGTCGATGGCGAGTTCCGCAAGGATTATTCGCCGCAGGACAAAAACTGGTATGCGACCGATGCCATCACCGATACGGCATTGGACTGGATCAAGGAAACCGATGACGGCAAGCCGTTCTTTCTTTATCTCTCCTATACGGCGCCGCACTATCCGCTGCATGCGTGGCCGGAGGATATTGCAAAGTATGAGGGCACGTACGACGCGGGCTACAATGCAATTCGCGCCGCACGCTATAAACGGCAGCTTGAAATGGGGCTGTTCGCAGAGGAAACCGCGCCACTTTCCGAAGCGACGCCCAGGATCCCGTGGGATGAGCTTTCTACTGAGGAGAGGAAGAAGGAGATCCGGCGCATGGAGATCTACGCCGCGATGATTGATCGCGTCGACCAGAACCTCGGCCGCGTCTTCGATCATCTGAAGGCGACGGGACAATTTGAAAACACACTTATCCTCTTCCTTGCCGATAATGGCGCCTGTGCGCAACAGCCCACAAAGTTCAAGGGCGATACCTCCGGCGAAATGGGCGGCGTCAACAGCTTCCCGACGGTCGGGCCGTCGTGGGCGAACGTTTCCAACACGCCCTTCCGGTTTTACAAGCAGGATTCCTACGAAGAAGGAATCAACACGCCGATGATCGCGCACTGGCCGAAGGGGATTCAACAAAAGGGCGCGTTTTCCCGCGAA
>JAAERP010000263.1 GCA_024230215.1 Fuerstiella sp.
CAGAACCGCCTGCTCCGCAATCAGACGTTCGGCGGGACTCAGTTCAGCAAAGTTCATCGTGCAACCTCCATGGGAAAAACTATTGAAGTTGCCACAATAGTCTATCTTCCCTATTCGCGCAATCGACTATGAGCGCACCCATCTTCCAGATAGTCCAGCACGCTGCCAAAGAACGGGTGATGCCCATTGTCGAACGGATTGGTTTCGCTGGAAAAATCTGTGGCGGCGTATCCTGTCAGCGTGTATAGATTGGAATGGTTGTTGTTCGGATGAGTCATCGACCGAACAATCCCCAGACGGTCGGCCAGAACGGCCAGCTTTGGAAGTTGTTCGTTGATTGAGGTGCCGGGAACAGACGTCTGGATGGCGTCCCACTTGCCACGGATGCCTTTCGGTGCGGCGGGCTTGGGATCCCATGTTTCAAACTGCGAGGCAGCTCCCTGCAGGTACACCAGTAGAATGCGTTTCGCGCGTCCGAATGTTGAACTCGCCGACGAATCGCTCGCCGCCCGAGACTGGTGGTACAGCAGTTCCGGCAGGCTCAGCGAAACCGCTCCCAGTGCGCCGATGCTCATGGCGGTACGCCGATTGACACCTCGCTGAAACGGATTTGATGAACCAAGGATATTCAACATGCGGCCTCTTCCGTCAGCAGTAGATCCTCGGACAGGAGGCTGTATTGCAAACCAGTCATGGAACGCTACCTGAAAAATCATCTTCTGACAAAGGGTGGGCGTCTGTGAATGCTGCCGGTACCAGCTTCAGCAGTTCGTAACTTCACAGATCCGTCAGTAGTGAACTGACCCGTAGCCACCGGATCATCAGAAGTCGCCAACAATCTCTCCGTCGTTTCGAAGGATGAGTCGACGGAGCGTTTCGTCATCAATCTCCGCTGAGAGCATTTGCACCGCGCCGTCGGTGAACAATGCCTGAAACCCCTGCAGACGAATCAGACCGACGCCGTTTGACGGCTCGTTTTGATCAAACACAAGATCTTCCGGCCTGGTCCAGACAACTGCGTTACCGGGATTTGTCTCCACCACCATCAGCGTGTTGGACGTTCCGTCGGTAAAATCACGAAAACTCAGCCCCTTCGTTCCCTCCATGAACGTCCCCTTACCATCCAGAGTCACAAAAACAGTTCTTGTCGGGTCGTCAAGTTGTTTGTTTCGATAGACATCGGGAATCTGCCCGGCCAGCGGAAGGTTGTGGTCACTGTCCCATGGTTCATCAAGTTTGAACTGGTCATAAAGCTGTTGCTGATCGAGGAAGGGCAACAGATGCACACGCCAACTGAGCAAAGGCTTACCGTTCCTGTCATAGTTTCCGCGCGCCGGGAATTTCCGGTACGTTTCGTGATAGTTGTGCATGGCCAGCCCAATCTGCTTCAGACTGTTCGAATCCTGCATTTGTTGAGCAGCACCGCGAGCCGCCTGAACGGCGGGCAGCAGAAGTGCCACGGCCACCGGAGCGAGAGACTGTTCCATCGCATCAAGTTCCACGGCGACAGAGGTTCCGGTTACGGCAGGCCGCAGCTTGTTGACATACTGTTTGACAATTCTTTGGGCATAGGCACGGGTCGCAGCCTGAACCGGATCATCGTCATCCAGTTCGAATTCCATTTCCTGCATGGCCATTTGCTGACCAAAGGCTAGTCCGCTGTTGATGGCAGCCGCGATTCGAGCTGCTTTTCGGTCGTCAGCCGAATTCAGAATCAGCGACAGATTGAGTCCCTGAGACATATTCAGCCACAGCTGAACGGTGTCTGTGTCGACGGGAATCGATTTCAGTTCTTCCAGCGCTGGTGGTACGGGCGGAGCGTCCTGAAGAACCATCTGCACAAACGGACGCACCAATTCCAGATTTGCCGCAGCAATCAGCTGCCCCTGACCACGGTCGGCCTGCAGCATTGTACCAACCAGAGTCTCTCCGCCGCTGGCCAGGCTTTGGCGAACTGCTTCTTCAGTTCCCAGAAGAACCGCGCCGTCATTGAACTCCACAAAGCACATCGCACCTGGGCCGCCGAATGCTCCCTTCAGATATGGCTGTCCCTTTACCGGCTGCATGTCTGTGGTCCATGGGTAATCAGCCTTGATCCCGTCTTTCAGCTTGAACACGAATCCACCGTGGAACGGCGGATCTGTATCTGTTATCGGCAGCGTGCCAAAGGCAATAATGGCCTCCACATCCAGTGGATTGAATCCCATTTCCTTGATACCGGCAGCTTCGATAACTTCGAATGGCAACAGCTGCAGTCCGGGGTCTGCCGGCAGCGTACTGGGTTGAATCGCGGCTGCGACGAAGGTGCCTTCAGGAAGATGTGAGATGACTGTTGCCAACGGATCTGCCGCTGCGATTCTCTGTTGAATAGAAGCAAGTTTCTGCGCATCGCCACTTTGTTCATACAGCGATGCAAGCTGCTGCAGAGTCTGCATAAAGGACTTATCAGTGCTGCCAAGAGCCGATTCCTCGATCTCAGCCGTGGCAAGAAACTGTTTTTCAGCCTCAGCGAATCTGTCGGTGTCCTGATAGACTCGCCCAAGGTTGAACAATGTGGTTGCAAACTGAAGATCTCTTCCTGTGGTTGCCTCTCGGGCCCTGAGGCTCCGCTGATAGACGCTCTCTGCCTGGCCGTGTTTTTCCTGCATCCACAGGACGCGACCAAATTCATTCAGATCGACGGCCACGTCCGGGTGAGCTTCACCGAGTACTGCAATCTGTGCATCGATGAGTTGGGTGTAGACTTCCGCAGCGACATCCAGTTGGCCGTCCCGTAACGCATGCTGCGCCTGCGTTTCCGCTCCGGTGGCAACCACATAGGCGGTCTTTTTGTCCTTTGACGCGATGCTCAGTTTTTCAGCAGTAACGGCTTTCCAGTGCATCAGCCGTGTGGAATTGTGCTGTTGCCCCAGAAGGTCCTGGTAAAACTGTTCAACCTCATTACGCAACGTCGCTGACTCTTTGTACTCCCCCCGAGCGAACAGCTGGTCGGAAAGAAACTCTGTATCGTTTCCAAAAACCTGCTGCAACTGCCCAATGAGGTCGTCGCTTCGCTTGTCCGCCACTGCCGTCTTCAGGGCTTTGCGATGAATGTTGATGATGGTCCGCAGAACCTGAATCGCCTTGTCCGGCGGTCCTGTTTCCTTTAGTTCAGTAAACTGCTCCAGCATTCGGCTCTTAAGCTGTATTAATTCATCGAAATCACCTGGCAATGACTCGGTGTCCTGTGCCCGCCCTGAGTTCGCAACGACAGCCAGCAACAGAAGCAACAGAAGCAACAGAATTCCTGTGTTCGAAGATGGCAGGGCAATTCTCATCGGCAGTCGCCTTTCGCTGGGACCTGTTTTCAATTCGAGGGTTCAGAATCCCCTGAAAGTTCCGCAAGTCTAATGTGTGTCACGCTGTATAAGAAGCAGACCGCAAGACGTATTTCGTTTCGGCGACGGGATGTTTGAGTATCACCGGATGCGGGCCGAACACGTCCACTGTGTGCTTTGCGATTCTGATCACGCCGCCCACTGAGTGGCTTCTTCTTTCGGCTCTTCTTCGGCATCAAGTGCAGCCAGTTCTTCAGGCGTGAAGAAGCGACCGGCCAGCATGCGCACGGGGACCAGCAGAACAAGGAACAGTGGAAACAGAATCCCCAGTGGCGAAACTTCGACAAGACCAAGGACAATCAGGCAGACCAGTTGCAGCAGCGTAAACTTGTGGATCGTCCAGGTCGGAACTCGCCGCATATAATGGGTAGAAGGATACAACGAGGAATCCATCAGCCACAGCCGCAGACGTTCGAAGAACTGATTGCCGGCCATCGAAACCACGCCCATGAACAGGAACAGACCGTACAGCACCGCCATTGGAATCACCTTCAGCAGCGGCAGTGCAAGCACTGACAGACCGATCAACACGTGAATCGCCAGGGCCGTGACCCGAGTTTCACGGACGTGGAGAACTCGTTCACGTGAATCGCCCCCCCTGTCCACAACATTTTCCACGGTCGCCAGACTGCGCACATGATTCAGTGAGCGAACCGTGGCGGCCACCAGCCAGGGCAGCCCGAACAGCGAACACACGGCCACCAGCCCGCCTAGAAGAGCAAGGTCGTAGTGATATGCATCACCCTTCTGAAGTTTATGGTCAGGACTGTTGATCAGCCGCGCAGTGATATTCTGATCCAGAAACAGCAGCAGTGTTGCCAGGATTGCAGGCCCAATGGCGGCCAGCCATACCCACGTCGGCGCTGCCAGCGGATTGACCAGCCAGGATCGTTCGACCGTGGGTCGGATCGCATCGGGAGCGGGAAGTGTTGTGGTTTGAACATCATGAAACCACGTCACGGCCGCCACAGTCATTGCGGCCAGTGCGATCGTGGGGCCGAAATCCGACAGAAATTCGCGGACCTGAGGCAACAGGAAACGGCTTCTGCGGAATCGAGAGAGAGTAAAGGCGATAGCGAACGTCCCCATGGCCAGAATCAGCGGCACTAGTGCCTGATCGTGACTCGTGCGTTCAACCTGATAGACGTCCGATACAATCTCCGCCAGTGCCTCGACCGCGGCATAGATAAAGATGATCGAAATCAATGCCGCAAAAATTTCATCCGTGAAACGCGTGAAATACTTAACAAGGCAACTGGCATCGGTAGCCGCCAAAACAATCAACATCAGCCCTGTCCACAGACCGACCCAGGCAAAAACTTCCAGAAAGTAATCCCCCAGTTCGATTTGGCCACACAGAACGTACAGTAGCCATGTGAAGACCAGCAGCGGCCCCGTGCCCCCCAGGATGATCAGCGGCTGTCCGGCAAACAATGCATAGGTCACACCGCAGAAGGCGGACGCCACGATCATCTCTACCGCGCCAATATGGTTGTCTGTCAGCTCGGCCATGATGCCGCCAAACGTAACGGCCGGAGCAAGGCAGGCAAAGAACAGGAACAGCGTCGAAGCCACGCTCTTGGAATGAAACCCGTCACGAAAATCACTGGCGTAATGAGGCAGCCGGCGGCGAATGTCCTGAATAAGTCCGCCGAATATTCGACCGGTATACTCCAGACCGTCACTTTGTTTTTCCGGGGGCGCTGGCGGGGCTGTCCGAATGTCGAATCGATCCAGGGCCGCTAACAGATCAATCTGGGTGCGGGAAGCGCCGGCGTCGTATCGGAACTCGTCATTTGCCACCAGCCGGGCGATATCAGCCAGAGCGTCCAGATGCTGTGCAGCCGCACCAGTTGGCCCCAACAACACAAATACAAATCGCGTAGGAATGCCATCCGGCGCACCCAGATTCAACGGATGCGCCAGCCGGACAAACACAATCACTGGTTCCCGGACTACATCCAGATACGTATGCGGCACCGCAACGGCGTTCCCAATCGCCGTGGGGAATTGCGCTTCGCGAGCAATCAGGGACTCCGCCAGTTCGTCTCCCTGCGTCCCCACGAGCTCCCCGCGGGCCACAAGGTACTTTACGACCTGACGAAAAACAGATGGCATGTCCCGCTCGTCAAGATCCAGCAGGAAACATCCATCGACTAACGCTTTGCGAAGCAGCTTCATATTCACATCCCCAACAACACGATCGACCGGACCAGACCAGCCAGCATCTGACAGTGAATTCGGCGTCGCAAAGGCAGCTGGGTCAGCCGAGACCTGCCTTCCATTTCCGAGCGCACACACAACGATTCGGCCGTGAATTCAGAATCCTGGAGCTGGCGCGGACTAGATCCGTACGGGCGCGCGAAGCCCGTTGGCAAGCTGATGGCCAACGACGGCAGGCGAGCAATCCGTGAGATAGTTGGAGCGCGGCAGACCACCGCCCGTCTCGCGCGGCCGATTCAGACCACGACGGCCACCCCCCGCGTGCAGGCGACGTTCCGAAGTAGCGACTGCCAGTCTTTCTTCAGAACTTTCCTCGTCCTCCTGGCAGGGACATTCACTTTCCGTTGACTCCGCCACCCACGTCGGCAGAGCCAGCTGAGGTAGTGGCAGAAACGTGAAGACACAGACCGATACGGAAAGGAGGCGTCGTACAGTCAGCCGTATCATCGATCGTACATGAGGCGACATCAGCAGGTTCTAACTCAAAACCCCAAAAACGTGTCCGTAGTCTGCCAGGCAGTAAATGAGACAGGAGAGGTCACGAAGTTGTACGGTATTTTCCAAACACTGTCAAAACCGGATTCTTCGCACCATCGTCAGAGTAATCAACCCGGGAACATATTCGACAACAGCCGGCCACGCAGACTTTCCAGGGCGGGCAAAGTCTGGCATATTTCAGGCGTTACGTCGGTCCTGCGTCTCACGAGAATTCATCATGTTCCGAAAAACTCTCTGTGCCCTGTGTCTGCTCACGCTCGGATCAACAATTACCTGTGCTGATGAAGGGATGTGGCTGTTTAACGACCTGCCCACCAAACACTTAAAGGAACGTTACGGGTTTAAACCGACCGAAGAATGGGCAAAGCACGTGAGGCTGTCCTCAGTACGATTCAACGTCGGCGGTTCCGGCTCATTTGTTTCATCAACCGGACTGGTGCTGACGAACCACCACGTCGCCAGCGACACGCTGTTCAAACTGTCCAATTCAGAACGCGACGTCGCCAAAGACGGATACCTGGCAAAGGATCACGCCACAGAGCTTAAGGCGCCGGACCTGGAGCTAAACGTGCTGGCTGCGATCGAAGATGTCACGGACCGCGTCATGGCCGCGGTGCAGAGTCTGTCGGCCGATAAGGCTGCCGAAGCCCGCCGCGCAGTGATGGCAGAGATTGAAAAGGAATCGCTGGACGCGACGGGACTGAGGAGCGACGTGGTGACACTGTTCGGCGGCTCAAAATTTCATCTCTATCGCTACCGCAAGTACACGGACGTACGGCTGGTCTGGGCTCCGGAAGCTGACATCGCCTTCTTTGGCGGTGATGCCGACAACTTTGAGTACCCGCGCTACTGCCTGGACGTGACGCTCTTCCGGGTCTATGAGAACGGCAAACCGGCAAAGATTGAACACCACCTGAAGTGGGCCGACAAAGTACTCGAAGAAGAGGAACTGGTTTTTGTATCAGGCAACCCAGGCCGTACTCAGCGCCTGTACACGGTCGACGCGTTTAAATACATGCGCGACGTGAGGAATCCTTATGTGCTTAACTTCATTCGTCGCAAGGAAGTGCTGATGCAGCAGTTCGGACTCGGTGGCATAGAACAGAAACGACGGGCGCAGGACGATCTGTTTGGACTGCAGAACTCGCGCAAGGCGTACATGGGAATGCTCGGAGGACTGCAGAACCCTGCGATCATGGAAAGAAAACAGCGGGCCGAAACACAGTTGGTGGCCGCCGTCAGGCAGAACCAGCAAACCCGCGAACTGGCCACCGCATGGGCAGACATTTCTCGATTGCAAAAGGAAAAAGCCAGCACACAGGGCACCGTGTCATCATTCCGTTCGCGATTGTATGACATCGCAGAAACGCTTGTTCTGATGGCCGCGGAAGATCAGAAACCAGGGACCGAACGGCTTCGCGAGTTTCGCGACAGCGCGCGGGAATCACTGGAACAGGACCTGTTTTCCACGGCACCGATTTATCCGGATCTCGAACGCGTCAAACTGGCCGACGAGATCGCTCGACTTGTCGAGAAACGTGGCGGCGATGACGAACTGGTGGCCAAAGTACTGGCCGGCAGAAGTCCCGGCGATCGGGCCGCACAACTGGTAAGCGACACAAAACTGTTCGAACCAGCGACGCGCGAGGCCATCGCCAAGGGAGGCAGTGCCGCCATTGCGAGCAGCGTCGATCCTTTGATCCAACTGGCAAAGATTATGGAACCGGAACTGCGTGCGTACCGCAAACACAGTGAGGAACTGGCGGAACAGGAACGCCAGGCCTACGCGAAGATTTCTCAGGCAACCGTCGCCATTCAGGGAACAGGTACTTATCCGGACGCCACGTTTACTTTACGCCTCGCGTTTGGCCCGGTACGCAGTTATCAGGAAAACGGTGCCACCGTTCCGGCATGGACCACGATGGGTGGCGCATTTCAGCACGAAACGAATCACGGTGCGAAGGACGACTGGAAGCTGCCAAAGTCGTGGCACGATGCCAGGGCAAAAATCACCGACTCCACGCCATTCAACTTTGTCTGCACGGCGGACATCATCGGCGGCAACAGCGGCAGTCCGGTCATCAACCGTCAGGCGGAATTCGTCGGCATTATCTTTGACGGCAACATCCAGAGCCTGACCAGCAATTACCTGTACACAGACGAGGTCTCACGGGCGGTGTCAGTATCGGCGTCTGCCATTCGAGAAGCCATGCGCGTCGTCTACGGTGCAGATAAATACGCTGACGAACTGGGCAAGTGATCACGCCCATTCGGTTCCGAGACTATTGTGCAGATGTTTCGGTCGCTCGAGCCGCCCATCCGCGGTGCCGCCCCGTAATCGTTCATCAGCTTCGTGGATCGTCCTTCATATCCTGGCGCTACGGACGTTCTTCGCTGCGATCGGTTGCCACCGCAGGCGGCGGTGACAGGTCGCTGATTTCGGCACGCCATTCAGCAGTCATGTTCACGTCAACGGCCGCCAGCGATGCCTGCAACTGTTCAGGGTTGCGGGCACCGATAATCGGCGCCGTGACTGCAGGATGAGCCCCCACCCATGCAACCGCGAGTGATACCGGATGCACATCTCGTTCTTTGGCGTGGGCCACAAATCGTTCTGCCACCTCGAAGAAGACATCTCCATGATAACGAGTTGCATACATCGAATTTTCAACAAGGCGGCCACTTTTCGGCTTTGCCCCCTTCGAGTATTTACCGGCCAGCAAGCCGCCGCCGACAGGGTTGTAGGGGATCACACCAAGTCCTTCAGAATCGGCCAACGGCAACAATTCAACCTCCGCCTGACGTTTGGTCAGGTTGTACATCGGCTGCAGGCAGGCGAATCGGACTTTGTCCTTCCGTTCAGCGACTCCGATTGCTTTCGCTGTCTGCCAGGCCGACCAGTTGCTCACGGCCGGGTAGAGGATTTTTCCCTGACGAACCAGCTCATCCACTACGTCGACCACTTCTTCGATCGGTGTATGGACGTCGTACTGATGCACGAAATAGATATCCAGCCGGTCAGTGTTCAGTCGTCGCAGCGAATCCTCGACTGCCTGCACGACGTGGCGACGAGACAGACCGCCGGCGTTGGCGTGTTCACCCGTCCGGCCGAAAACTTTGCTGGTGATGACAAGTTCGTCCCGGCAATCCGCGATCAGCTTGCCAAGGATCTCCTCAGCCCGTCCGTTGGTATACACATTGGCGCAATCAAAGAAGTTGATCCCGGCGTCGCGACATTGCTTGAACATCGCCGCTGACGTGGCTTCGTCCGCGTCGCCGCCAAATGACAATGTGCCGAAACACAGTTCCGACACCTTCATCCCCGTACGGCCAAGAACGTTGTATTCCATATCGAGAATCCTCTCTGAGAAGAACTGAATTGACGGAGTGCGTTGGGCCGTAGCATGAGCAGACAAGCCACGTGCCGTATCATTGCGTCAGGACAGACGGCGTCGAACTGACATGCGGCGCAGGATCATGAAGTAGCGATATCTTCTCCGTTTGCGGCGTCAATTACACGCCAACAGGCGCATAATCGCTGCGTGAGCCACTGTGTGTTCAAGCCTCTGATCGGCATGATACACTTGTCGTCATGACTCAGAAGTCTCTCAACCCAGGTCATTCCGGAGCCGCGAAATTCGCGACGACTCGCTGGATCGAGTCATCAAGCGGCTGCAGAACGAGTACGAAGAAGCCGGTCAAGGTAATCAGTTTGAGCATCTGAAAGAATTCATTATCGGACAGTACTCAGAGAAAACGTATGCCGACGTGGCACAGATACTTTCATCCACGGAAGCCGCGATGAAGATGACGGCTCACCGCATGCGGCGTCGTTATCGGGAACTTCTGCGGGACGAAATTGCCAACATCGTGGCGGCTCCCGAAGATGTCGACCAGGAAATCAACAGTCTTTTTGCACTATTTCAGAACTACAGCGCTTCACGCTGACTTGTGGCCGCGATCGTCGTCAGCGCAGACATGTGACTCGTCCTCGGCGTACAGGCTGACAACCGTTTCCGGGCGGCCGACGGCTGGACTGAGCCTGCGAAGGAAGCCCCGGAGGCGTCGCTGCAACCACTCGACGGAAAAACACGTTTTGTGTTACAACCCCGTCGGGAAACCACCAACTGAACCGGGAACAGGAAGGCGTGTCACGCAACAGAACGCACTTCGGGGCGCGTTTGCCCTCGACGCTGTTTCCTCAATCGTGCTTTCGTCTGACACCTTCCATTCGTCCGATCTGAACCTCTGTGGCCACAAGCTCTTCAACGTCCGCCGATTCCGAAAATGCCTCCGACAGGAACAGCGATCCTGTCGAGGGCGTTGCGTCGCAGGGCAAAGCGACGGAAAAAATCCCTGATGGCACGACGATTATTGTCGCGGGATGTTTCGGCATGGCCTATTCACAGCTGACGTTGTGTCCTGCCGGTATCGAATTCGCCCGGCACCTGGGAGGTTCAGGACTTCACATCGGAATCCTGGGAGCGATTCCCACAGGAATGTTGTTTCTGCAGTTTATCTCTGCGGTGGTCGCAAATCACCTGACGTACCGCCGCGGACTCTGGATGGCGGTGTCGATTGTCCAGCGACTAATGCTGTTGCCGGTGGCACTGGGACCGCTTCTGCTGCCCGATGTTTCTCCCGGTTTCTGGCTATGGCTGTTCCTGGGATTGTCGGTCGTCAATCATGGCCTGCTGCACTTTGCCACTCCGCTGTGGATGTCCTGGATGGGTGATTACCTTCCTCGCAGCCGTCTGAGTCAATTCTGGGGAGTACGTCATCTCTGGATGCAATGGTCCGGCGCCGCAGCATTGCTGTTCGCGTCATTCCTGTTGCAATCCTACTCCGACAATATCCGAACGGCGTTCGCAATTCTGATGATCACTGCTGCGGTGCTGGGAGTGGCAGACATTCTGTTGTTCCGCCGCGTACATGAGCCACGCGTCACAAAAATTGCGGAAACTCGTATTCGCAAAGTTCTGGCAGAACCGTTTCGTAATCGCGATTTTCGATCGTTTATCAGTTTCATGTGCTTCTGGCACTTTGCGGCAATGGTGGGAGCCCCATTCATCAGCCTGTTCCTGCTGGCGGAAATAGGCATGACGTTGTCTCAATTGCTGCTGTTATGGGTTTTCTGCTGGGTCGGGGGAGCCGTCTGTTCCGCGCGGATCGGCCTGCTGGTCGCCCGCTACGGCCACCGCCCGATTCTGATCCTCTGCACGGCTCTGAAGTCCACGAATATGATCACCCTGATTCTGATACCCAACGATCCATCACTGGCATTTCGCCTGCTGATGCCAGTGTTCATTCTGGATTCCATACTGAATGCCGGCTTTGTCGTATCGATCAACGGATTCATGCTGACCAAATCACCGTCGGGGAATCGCACGATGTTCATTGCCGCAGGGACGGCACTGGCCGGACTGATCGGAGGCATCACATCTGTTATCTGTGGAGTTCTGCTGACATTCACGGACCTGCACACCACGGCATTTGGACTGAATCTCAGCTCCTACAGATTACTGTTCGCTGTCAGCATGTTGTTGCGACTGGCCAGCCTGCTGCTGGTAATCCGCGTCCGTGAACCGGATGCCCACGGCACGCGCTACGTTGTTTCGCAGCTGATCGGAGCGACGCCTCTGCGGCTGGTCCGGTTCCCCGTGGGATTGTTCCGCTCGGGTGTTGACGATGTCGCTTCTGAATCTGAGCAGGAAGACTGAAAGGAAGCCGCGCATGAAACGTACAGCTCATGCGAGAACTCTGCGGGCTGAGAGTCGCGGCAGAAATCGCCTTGTTCTGCGGTTGTGATAATGTTCGTTTACGGATCGACGCCTTCCGGGAGGCGAGGAACGGGAAGAATCAACCGCGAAGGAAAAGTTGCCGACATCTCGAGAGTGTTCGTTGCGATACGCACTTCGTCGCTGGAGCGCAGCGGTGCACCAGTATTGGGGTTGGGACCATCGCCCTAACATCCCAATGAAGGAAGAAAGCGATGTCGACATATAGAAAAAGCATGGTCATATCGATCGCAGAATAGATGTAATTCCGTTGCCTTTGCGTTTTCATCAAGCCATATTGGTACTCGTTCACGCCCCAGGAAAAGGAATTTCCATGTTCAATAACATAAGAATATTTACACTGCTGTTTGTTTTGTTTGCTGGTTCTGAAGTTCGCGCAAATTCCGATGATGCTGGCGTATCGTTCGACCTGCAGAACCATATCGACCAGGCCGTTGATAATGGGCAGAAGAAGATCGTTATACCGCCGGGACGTTATCGCGTGATTCCACACCAGCGGCAACATCTCTATCTGCATGACCTGGAAGATGTCGATATTATTGCAGATGGCGTGGAAATGATCTGCACCGAGACGACCCGCGCGCTGACAATCCAGGATTGCCAACGTGTGACGATACGCGGACTGACGATCGACTACGATCCTCTGCCATACACGCAAGGACGAATCATCGGGCTTTCACAGGATAAAACGGTTCACGATATCGAACTGTTTGACGGCTACCCGAAGTCCGACAAAGTCGAGCAGTTCAAGTACGAGATCTTCCGGCCCGACACTCGCACACTTCGTTTCGGCAGCTATCATCAATTCAGTGTTAAGAAGCTCGCACCGCAACGAATTCGCGTCACAAGAGGTGGCCGGTACATGGGCGAAGAAGTCGGGGACATCATCGTGATTGGCACACGGCACGCTCCCGGCGGACAGTCGCCTCATGCCATTTACGTGACCCGGTCGCAAAATGTCACACTCGATCATGTCACGCTATACGCATCGAATTGTTTCGGATTCTTTGAGACATCATGCAAACGCAACGTATACCGGCAATGCGTTATTACTCGCCGAACGGAAGACGACTTCAAGCAACGTGAAGACCCTCGTATACGATCGCTGGACGCCGATGCCTTTCATAGCAAGCATGCCGTGGTGGGACCGCAACTGATCGAGTGTACGGCCCATTTTCAAGCCGACGACTGCGTGAATATCTGCGGAGATTATCACATGGTGATGGCTGCCGACGGACCGCGACTACGTGTTCTCGCAAAAGGACAGATGAATATCAAGCCGGGCGCCCCACTCGAAATAGTCAGCTATGATGGGCGCCGAATGCCTGATGCCAGGGTCGTGACCACACAGCGTGCCGGTAGAATCTCCAAGGAAGAACGCGACTTCATGGCCCGGCAGCGAATGCATCAGCCGTTCCGGGAAGGATCGCTCCATGACATATACGAGGTGGGTATCGATCGACCGATTGATCTTCCACGTGGCAGTGTAATTGCAGATGCGAATCAAACTGGCAATGGCTTTCAGGTAACGAACTGCGATTTCGGGTTCAATCGTTCGCGAGGTATTCTCATTAAAGCCAGCCATGGAACAATTTCGGGCAATAAACTCCAGGGGTGTCACGGAGAGGCGATCAAAGTATCGCCCGAGTATTGGTGGCTGGAGGCCGGAAGCAGTAACGACCTGCAAATCATCGGCAACGAGATCCGTGACTGTCAAGGTAAAGGGATTGCCGTTTACGCATTGAACGCCAGCGGCAGGATCTCACCGGTCGGTGCCCACAACAGGATCGTTATCAAAGACAATCAAATCACCGCTGTGAAAGATACGGACATCTGGGTCACATCAACGAAAGGTCTCGTGCTTAAAAACAATCGGCTCGATGATGAAGGATCCGAGGTCAAGCTGGAACAGTGCGAAGATGTTCAGATAGACGAAATCGATAAACCATAATATTGAATTAATTCCTGTGAACGGTTACCTATTTTGGCTCGTGGCAGCTACCAAACTGCTGACGAAAAACGTTCTTCGCGGTCACAAGTCAGCGTGAAACGCTGCAGAGCAATTGCCCACTTCCTGATCAGGACGGCAGACCAGATAGATCAACAGGGGCTCAGTTTTGGCCACGAACATCTATGTGACGCTGATCCGGAATGGCCCACTGACTTCCCGGACGTCATCGTAACCCGAATGACAGAAAGCTCCCCACGTTGACAGACTTTCGAAGTACACTCGTAGTGCTTTGTGCCGCCGTGATGGCACTGAGCCTCTCATCAAACCTGCGAGCACAGGATCACTCGAAGACGGTACTCGTTCATTACATGCCCTGGTACGCCTCAAAACCGGTGAGCGGTCACTGGGGCTGGCATTGGACGATGAACCACTTCGATCCGGACATCGTTGGCCCCGACGGCCAGCGACAGGTCGCATCCCACGATTACCCACTGATCGATCTCTACGATTCCAATGATCCGGATGCCCTGGAATGCCAGGTACTGCTGATGAAACTTGCGGGGATCGATGGTGCCATCATCGACTGGTATGGCACCGAACAGTTTCGGGACTACGCGGACGTGCACCGCAATACGAAACATTTCATCAGGCATCTCAAGAGAGCGGGGCTTCAGTTTGCCATCTGCTATGAGGATCAGACCGTCAAGCACATGATGGAAGCAGAATATCTGCCAGACCAGACAGACATCGCTCAGGGACAGAAGGTTCTGAAATGGCTGGCGGACAACTGGTTCATCGATGAAGCGTACCTTCAGCTCAAGGAACGCCCCGTCCTGCTTATCTTTGGTCCGCAGTATTTCAAAAAGGACCACTGGGACGGGTTCGTGTCAGGACTTTCACCACGTCCACTGCTGTATGGGTTGCCGCATCTGGTGCAGCAGACAGGGATGGATGGGGCGCACGGCTGGCCTCCGGTGACCGGCGGCGTAGAGATCATTCCTGATGTCTGGCGTAAGTACCTTCATTCTCTTTATGCCAGACCCAATGCCGACGAATCAGTCATTTCTGTCGCTTTCCCAGGATTCCAGGACATTTACAAGCAGGCGCAGCTGCATGACAGTTATGGCTTCATCGACGACCGCGATGGGGCGACGTTTGCCGAGACACTTGACCTGGCTCAAAAAAGCAAGTCGCAGATTATCCAGATCGCAACCTGGAATGACTATGGCGAAGGCACGGTGATTGAACCAACAAAGGCGGCGGGATATCGCTACCTGGAACATGTCCAGAAACACACCCAAATACGTTTGGCATTTGGTCCGGACGACCTACGACTTCCCGTCATGTTGTATCAACTGAAGAAACAGCAATCGCAGAATTCTGCGCGAATCGCGGAATTGAAACAGGCAACCGACCTGTTGTTCGCTGGTGAGTGCAACAAGGCCCGACTGATTCTTGAGGCCGCTGCCAAAGATGACTAATAAACGCCAGGATCGGGACTCGGATTGCCCTCAGTTTCCTTAGGCCGCACGAATTGCGGCACCGTGACTGACGATAATGGGCGCGCCAGGACAGGTCCTGGCCTACGTAACTTTTAGCAAAGCAGACACTCGCAGTTCATTGACGCAGCATGACGGAATGAAAAGAATGGCGTTCCGAGATCTGCCTTTTCATGAATGAAACCTCCGTCAGTCTGCTTGATCGAGCGTGCGACGAATCGAAATCGTGGACACGGCTGGCATCGATCTATACACCACTGCTGCAGCTGCAGAAGCATGCCAGGTATTTGTTTGAATTTTTCCTGTGACCGGGCCGCGAAACGCACAAACCTGGAATCCTGTCAGCCCATCCGAGACAAGCACCGGAACAACTTAATATTCCCCAATGCCACTTACCGAACCTGATAATCTGTTCCCTCTGCCACTCACAGCCTTCGAGCGTTTCATGCTGGCCGATGAGTCCACTGAATATCCGATGCTGTTCTACCTGCAGGTTCGCTGGAAGGGTGTCATTGATCGCGAAATGAACAGAGTAGCTATCGACGATGCGTTGAGTCGCCATCCGCTGCTTTGTTGCCGAGTCGCAAAGAGTTGGCACGGTGCCAGTTGGGTATGGGCAGGAGATCGGGTCGCGGACACAGACTGGGACCGTGATCGCTGGATGAAGCAGAAGCCATGGCGGCAACTGATTGATCTGACAACCGATATTGGGCTGCGAATCTGGGGCGAACAGCACACCGATCAGGGGATCATCACGTTTCAATTCCACCATGCCTGTTGCGACGGAATCGGTGCGGCGCAGTTTCTTGAAGATGTTGCGATCGCCTACGCTATACATTATGCATCATCAACGGGACAGAAGACGGACCTCCCCGAACTGCGCCCAATTAATCTGGAATTGTTGAAGCACAGAAACAGCCGCATCGGAAGACGGGTCGCTAACATTTCAGGCTCAATCGTCCGCCGCATTCGAATCGTGGCGAAGTACACGCTGCGGTACCTGCGGCAAAAAAAACTTCCGCTGCTTGCCAAAGTGACAGTTCCGGAAGACGCACGCCAATGCGGCCTTGTTCTGCATTCACTGCGGCTGACTCGTGCGGAAACCCGCGGGCTGCGAGACGCAGCGAAGCAACACAACGCCTCGCTGAATGACCTGCTTGTACGAGAATTAATGGTAACAGCACAGGCGTGGAATTCAAAACTCGCCGATGTGTAAACGGCGGTGAGAAAGTGTGGCGCTTGGCGGTCGGAAAGTGCAGCGCTCTGGTTTTAGGAATCTCTCGTTGGAGCGTGGCTGGCAGCTCACGACGAGGGTTTGTGAGGGGTTCTCAGGCC
>JAAERP010000264.1 GCA_024230215.1 Fuerstiella sp.
AGCACCCTTCGGGCCGTTCCGGTTTTTTGGTCCCTGACCCCGTTTTCCTCGCCAACCCTAAGACCTGGCTGTGACAAAGCACTAGCTTCTTAGAGCTTGAACACGCTTGTTTGCCAGGAGTTTCGCAGTTTTGGGCACAAAACGTGGATTCATACTGCCGATTGCCGTGATTCAGGGAAATCAGGATTAACGGACAGGGCCGGTTCATCACTTCTTTCGGTCTTCCCGGTCTTCCCGGTCTACGTCATGTTGCCGTGAGCCCCGGTGTTTGCGGCGTTTGTCTGACCCGCTCGGTAGCGCCGTAGGACGTTCCGCGAACTCAGCTTCTTCGCGGCGCGGCAGGCTCTGCTTCCGTTTGCGGATGTTTCACGTACTGACGCTATCGTCGAAAACGGATGACTGACGCCCCGGTACGCTTCGGCTGCAACAAATGCGTTCACTCCGCTGCCAGCAGGAATGCCAGCTGGCACGGATAAAGTGGTGGTCATATTTCTCCTGTTTTGCTTGAAGCCAGCGCCTCTTACTGGTACGTTTTACGTTTCGCTCAGAGAGGATGAGTTTTCACTCAGGGGAGAATGCGATGATGCCCGGACAGAGGAAGCGACGTGGCTTCACATTGATCGAATTGTTAGTGGTGATCGCCATTATCGCGATCCTGATCGCACTTCTACTGCCTGCCGTCCAGCAGGCTCGAGAAGCCGCTCGCAGAACGTCGTGTAAGAATAACCTGAAGAACATCGGGTTGGCACTGCACAACTATCATGACACTGTTCTCAGATTCCCGTTCGGTTTTGACGAACGAGAAACACTTTGGTCGGCCATGATTTTGCCTCAGTTGGAGCAGGCCAACATCTACAACACCCTGATCTGGCAGGAGCGAGGTCCGGGCAACTGGAATTCAAACGGATCGCCGAACGAAAAGGCCGCCGGAACAGTCGTTTCCGTTTTTCGCTGCCCCAGCATGCCGGTCCCTGAACACATAACGAATAATGGAATCCCGGACCGTGTTCCCGCCAGCTACCGTGCTGTTTCAGGATCGAATGCTGTTTCCGACGACAAGAGTACCGTGCCACCCGGACACCCGGTCGTCGCCCTGGAAGATCAGACCGGGTTAAATGGGATGTTCTACGGCTGCAGCAGTACACGCATCAGAGACATCACGGATGGTACCTCCAACACGATGATGATCGGCGAGAGCTTTACGGACCCATCCTATGTGAAAGACGGTCAGGCAATGGACTACTGGCTGTTCGGCGCTCCACAAACCGGAGGATGGGATTGTCGGCCTGGCGACAGGGGCGGCACTGAGCATTCCGAGGGCCTGGGCTCCACCTACTGGCACATCAACACGCGTATCCGGGACCCCTCAATTAACGGAAGAATCATGGAGCTGACGTTTGGCAGTTATCACGTCGGTGGGGCCCAGTTTGCTATGGCGGATGGGTCTGTTCGCTTTGTCTCAGAGAATATTGACCTTGGCTTGCTACGTGCTCTTGGCTCCATCAGTGGCGGCGAGGTGATTGGCGAGTTCTGATCTGTGCGTCATTTCGAACGTCTTATCTTGCAGATTTAATCGACAGGCAGGGCCATGTGCGTGACCGTACGGTGCTTATCTACATTTTCGATCGCCGGCGGATTGCTGTCGCTGCTCCTTTCAGGCTGTGGAGGTCCACCGCAGGCGGACTATTCCAGCCTGGGGCTTGTCGACGTTACCGGCACCGTGATGCTGGATGGACAGCCTGTACACGATGCCGTCATCACCTTTCAGGATCTGGACACCGGGGGTGAAGCCTATGGGCTTACCGACGACAACGGTTACTATCGTATGAACTTCGACAGCGTCGAATATGGTGTGATGCCGGGACCGAAGCGAGTTGCCATCAGTACAACCCAAAAGGTCCTGGGGCTCAATACAGAATCCGAGGGTGGCGAAAGTGCTGATGAAGGCGCTAAAGAGTCCGAAACAGAAACTGCGATTGAGCTAATCCCTGAGGCTTATCGCGTCGATTCTATGCTGAAGGTCACGGTGTCATCTTCCACCAGTGAATTCGATTTTGATCTGGCGGCAGACGGGTCCACGACCGGCGCACAATAGCGACGGAGTTCGTATCTGCAAAGGGTGTTTTGTGGGCGCTACGATGGTCGGCTGATGCGAACGGAATCGGATCAGCCGACACTGGCACCGACTGTTGAGCAGCACCATCAACACGCGGGCTGTCGCCTACAGTGGTTGAAGCTGACGATGTCGCTGTCACGGCTGATACGGCCGGCGAGTCCCCGTTATGTGGTGACGGACTGGCGTGAGTGGGCGACTACAGAGAATGACGATTGCAATGAGTCTCACTTCGGCTGCGCCTCAGCCTCCGTTTCCTCGCCGAAATCCCGTTCTTCCTGCACGCTCAGGTGAACGTGTCCTCCGTCGCTTATAGCAACCATCCGAGTAACTGTCGTCTCTAGCACGCAACGATCAGTCCCGGAAATTGACCTGCGTTGACATCGACGCATTCCTTTCAGCTAGAATGAGCAGTTCAACCTCGCAACCTCAGGTCTGGTGGAGGAAATCAAACTGCCTGTCAGTTGTCAGTAACTGCTGAAGTCGATCAGAAATGATTCGTTCAAGAGTCCTCATGAAGAAACTCATAGCCATTCTGTTCACCGCTGTCTGTGTCTTGCCATCGGTTCATGCGGCGGACAAACCCAACGTCCTGCTCATCCTTGTCGATGATCTCAAGCCGGCGTTGGGTTGCTACGGCGATTCCGCTGCGAAGACGCCTAACCTGGACGCGCTCGCCGCGCGAGGCATGCGTTTTGACCGCGCTTATTGCAATCAGGCCGTCTGCGCGCCCTCGCGATTTACGCTGATGCTGGGTTCGCACTCAACATCGACCGGACTTTACGGATTGGGCAGCCAGCTTCGCGAGATCGTTCCTAACGCTGTGACGATGCCGCAGCACTTCGCGAAGCACGGGTATCGCACAGAATCATTGGGCAAGATCTTTCACATCGGCCACGGGAACAACGGCGACTCACAGTCGTTTGGCGTTCCGCATTTCGCGGACAAGGTGATCGAATATCTCGATCCCGCCAGCACGGACGGCGGCAAGCTGACTCGCGAAGAGGCCTTGTTCACCAACCAGGAACTGGGGCGGATCAAGTCCCTTCCGCGCGGCGCCGCCTTTGAATCACCAACGGCGCAGGACGAGGAGTATGCCGACGGCCGCGTGGCGGCGGAAACTATTCGCCGGCTGGAAGCGGCCAGGGCGAGGCGCGAAAAAGATGGAACGCCCTTCTTTATTGCCTCCGGTTTTGTACGGCCGCACATGCCCTTCAGCGCGCCGAAAAAGTATTGGGATCTGCATGACCCGGCGAAGCTGCCGATGCCGGAGTTTGAGAATTTTCCACAGGGCGCTCCCACGGTGGCGCACAAACACGGCGGTGAGATCATGGCTTACAAGCCCGTGCCTGTTGCTGGAAAGATCGGTGAGCAACTCAAGCGTGACCTGATTCACGGCTACTACGCCAGCGCCAGTTTTGTCGATGCCCAGATCGGAAAAGTCATCCAGGCTGTGGATCGCCTGGAACTCGCCGACAACACGATCATTGTTCTCTGGGGTGATCACGGTTTTCACCTGGGCGACCTGGGCATCTGGACCAAGCACACAAATTACGAGCAGGCCAATCGAATTCCCATCTTCATCATCGCGCCGGGAGTCACCAGGCCTGGATCCTCCACGATGCAGTTGGCCGAAAGCGTTGACATCTATCCGACACTGGCCGAACTGGCTGGGTTGCCGAAGCCCGGCGGGCCGCAGTCGATGGACGGCGTTAGTCTCGCGCCAACGCTGCGGGACCCCGTCGCGCGAGTGCGCGATCATGCGTATCACGCCTATCCCCGGGCAAAACTGGGCCGGGCCATTCGCATCGACCGGTATCGACTGGTGGAGTGGCGGAATCCGGGCGAGCCCAACACGACAGCGCAATACGAACTCTACGACTACCAATCTGATCCGCACGAAACGCGAAATCACGCGGCAGACAATCCCGAAATCGTAGAGCGACTGGCCGCGACGTTGGCGGGCTATCCGGAGCCAAAGTCTAAATCGCGCAAGCGACGGAATCAGAAGGCGGACGTTGAAGCCGTTTCACCGGCGATCGCCAATCAGGCGATCAGGATTGTCGCGGAGGTGAATGCAAAAAACGTGGAGCCCCAGGGCGTTGTCCTTGCCCAGGGAGGAGATCAGCACGGCTACGCCCTGCATTTTGTCGATGGACGCGCAGCGTTTGACGTCCGAGTGCGTGGCAAAGTGACACGGATTCTCGCCAAAGAGCCATTCAGGCGTGCAATTCGTCTGGAGGCGTCGCTCGGTCGCGAACATATGTCGCTCACGGTCAATGGCGAGTTGGTTGGGGAGGTTTCCTCTCCCGGATTGATACCCGTTCAGCCGCAGGACGAATTCTCTGTCGGCCGCGACGTTCAGAGCGCGGCGGGGAATTATGTTGCGCCAAATCCTTTTAACGGCACGGTCATTTCGACACGTGTCGACACTGAAGGCAAACCGCCCGCGATTGCCGAGCCGATGCCGCGCAAGGACATTCGCGCCGGACTGAAGTCGCACGACCACGCGTTGTTTCTTCAGAACGACTGGATTCGCGATCCTTATATCGTTCTCGGACCCGACGACTTTTACTACCTGACCGGTACTGCTCCTTTGCCGGGCGATCCACGCGAGAAGAGCGATCCCTACAACACCGGTCTTGGCAAAGAATCCATCGTCGGCTGGAAGGCGCACGTGTGGCGGAGCCTTGACCTGATATCCTGGGAGGATCTGGGAACGCCGTTTTCATTGAAGGACGGCGTCTGGTTCCAGGAGAAGGCGGGAGTATTCGATGATGTCGTCGTCAAACAATGGCGGCTCTGGGCGCCAGAGCTGCATTGGCTCGGCGACAGATGGGCGCTCGTTCACACCAGTCCCTCGCCGGTCAGGGGCGCAAACTTTTCGCTGACGAAAGGGATGGCGGTCCAGGGACCGTGGTCCAATCCGATCGGAGCGAAAATCCAGCGCCGCCATGATCCATCCCTGTTCAAGGATGACGACGGGACCTGGTGGATGATTTGGGGCGCGACATCCATCGCCAGGTTGAAACCCGACTTCAGCAACTTTGCCGGCACGCCGATTGAGATTGGCCCGTCGGGCGACATGGCAAAGATGGGGCACGAAGGCTGCCTGATCCAGAAAATTCACGGCAAGTACGTCCTCTTCGGCACGGGCTGGTCGACCGGACTGGGGCGTCGAGGCAGCTACAATCTTTACTACGCCACGGCCGAAAGGATCACGGGCCCTTACAGCCAGCGAAAATTTGCCGGACGATTCCTGGGACATGGCACGCCCTTCAAGGACAAACAGGGCCACTGGTGGTGCACCGCTTTTTACAACGCCAACGTCACGCCGGTCAGTCGCGATGGCATTCGAGCGGCCGACCTCGGCGCGACTGCGCAAACGATCAATCAACGCGGCACGACGCTTGTGCCGCTGGACGTGCGCCTGCTGGACGACGGCGAACTCCACATCCGCGCCATCGATCCTGACTACGCGACGCCGGGGCCCGATGAAGCACAGGACTTTGGCATCGCGATAGTGAGGTGAAGTGCGTGCGAGCGCATACTCTTGTATCCTGAGGTAGCCGCTGTTGAAGGGACGCATTCGTCAGAGCAGTTTACTTTTTGTCGTAGCGGAAGCCGCCACGGCTTTTGGTCTGTCACTACCGAAATTCCTGGCGAATTCCGCTGCAGAACGACCACGTGATTTTGAAAACTGGCTAGTGCTCTGTCACAGCCAGGTTTTAGGGTCGGCGAACGATTCAACCCCACTTCTTTCCTGTGACAATGCACTAGCGCACCGGCACAAAGGCGCGGATCGCAGAAGCCCCTTATTTCCAGAATGGCAGATCTCCATGACAATTCGCCGGGATTCAGTGTTCATGAAAACACTCACAGGATTTCTATCCGGCGTCGTCGCAATTGTCGCCATGCTGACATTCTCTGCCGCCGCGGAGGATGAAACGACCACGTCGAAGTCCACGACTCAACCTGTCAATCCGTCGGCACAACAAGTATTCGAACATGCCTCTGCGGGAAGCTGGGAAAATGTGTTTTTCGATCCTGGAACCGGTGACTGGGAAAAACGATGGTTCCTCGACGGCGAAGTTGGCAGGGTGAAGACCGGGCCGGAAGGCATGGAACTGACAGCCGGGCCGGAGTTCAGGAATGATGCTCATCATATGGTTCTGTGGACGCGCGATAGATTTGCCGGGGACCTGAAGATTGAATATGACTTCACTCGTCTGGACGACGAAACCCGCTGCGTCAACATCCTTTACATCCAGGCGACGGGCAGTGCCGACGGGCCGTATGAAAAAGATATTGCAACATGGAACGAACTGCGGCGCGTGCCAGCCATGCGGATGTACTTCGACCATATGCACGCCTATCACATCAGCTATGCCGCCTTTCCGAACGGCGAGGATGCGACCAGCTACATCAGGGCCCGCCGCTACATGCCCGGCGCATCCGGACTGAAAGGTACTGATCTCAAACCGGACTACTACCCTGAGGGACTATTCAGGAAAGGCGTTCCTCACAGGATTACCGTCATCAAGAAGGCACGCGACCTGTTCATGCGGATCGAAAACGCGGATCAGATCTTTCACTGCCACATGGCCAACCCCGATCTGCCTGCGGTTGAAGAAGGTCGGGTCGGCCTGCGACATATGTTTACCCGCTCGTCGCGGTATCAGAACTTTCGTATCAGCACCCTGCTCCCGGAAGACTCGGCTGGCCGGCAAAATGAGCAGCATGTCGGCCACGAGATGCTGGTGGCAACAACACATCAGGCATCGCTAAAGGCCCGGGAACAGGTCCTGCGCAAGACGATCGTCACAGATTCCAGCTGGCCACCCGGCGTCTGGGGCGAAACCCTGTGGGCACTCGCGGCCTTGTACTTGAACGAAAAAGTAGATGAAGCCAATGCGCAATTGCTCAGGCGGGCGAACGACTACGTCGCGCTGAAACGCGCTACCGTGCAGACTTCCGCCTTCAAACCGGAGGGAGCCACGGAAACACCGTGGGCTTATTTTGCCCTGACTGATTACGTGCGAATTCTCTACCTGTTCCACGCGAAGAGCGCCCATTACCCGGGCCGCCTGAATGCCGATACGGAGTCCGCCATGAAGGAGGCCCTCTGGTTCTGGGTCAGGACTGACAGCAAGGTTGTGGATGCATCGCTGGATAATCTGCTGGTCCTGCTCGGCACCGAGAACCACGACCTGACGCGGCGGCCGAATCACTATCTGGTTGCTTCAATATTGAAAGACGATCCCGCGTATCGGGACCGACCCTTCGAAGATGGGCACACCGCCACGGAACATGCCGCTGCCTACGCTGTGTTCTTTCGGGAATGGCCGCGAAAGAGGGCGATGACAGGCTTGTGGTTTGAGGTCGGGTCGAACACCTACCAGAAGTATTCCTGGCCAGCCTTGTTCAATATGCACGAACTCGCGCCCGACCCTCTGGTCCGGAAACGCTTTGGCATGTTGCTTGACCTGGCGTTCATCGAGGAAGCTCAGATTTCGGTGCGCGGTCGGCGCGGTGGAGGACGCAGCCGGGCCGAGTTCGGCGTGAATGCGTTCGAGTCCTATAAGAATCTGCTCTACGCCTCCACGGAAGAACCTCTCAAAGGGGCCAGCCATTCAAAGGTCATTGAGACCAGCCGCTACCAGCTGCCAGCTGCTGCCATCCTGCTTCGAAAACGCGAATTCCCGGCCCGCGAACCGTTCGTGATCCGGAATCGCGTGCTCGGGGAACAGGAGCCAGGGCAACCGTTCGAAGGCGAACGCAACTATTACGTCGCGGATTCCGCACTGGTGAACTATGCCTACCGCACGCCCCACTACCTGCTCGGCAGTACGTTACAGAATCCGGCCCTGAGCATGCTCAATTCGGAAACCGGCCAGCAGGTCTTAAGATATGCGGGTATTTCCCGCCAAAAACGGTGGTGCGGGATGCTCTTCGATGACCCTGAAAACGAAGACATTTGCGCAGTCTATCCTGTCATCGAGAAGACTCGTGGTGGCCGTCCGCAGCATCCGCATTGGAGCGTCCAGCACGAGAATGTCATTCTTCTTCAGCGTATCGCGCCCGAGACCCGCAAACGCATCGGGTCTTATAGCACTGGAAAGGTAGGCATCCGTTTCCATGGCCGGGGATTGCAGAAGGTGGAAGAAAGCGGCTGGATCTTTGCCAGCAATGGAAAGGCTTTCATCGGAGTGAAGTTCCTTGATGGCGGCTACCGGTGGGACGAAACGCAGGAGGAGGCAATTCCCGCTGATTTCGACCACGTCACGAACAAGTCCCGCATTCTTCTTCATTCCGGTGACATCACCAACAGTGAATCCTTCGCACAGTTCCGAGCAAACGTGCTGGCGACTCGTTTGAGCGTGAGCGCTGACAAGGTGAAGTACGAGTTTGGGCCTTCCAGCAGCCGGCTCGAAGTTGCGCTGTACGATGGAGACGCCCCCGAGCATTTCTCCCTGCCCCGCATTAATGGAGAGCCGATTGATCTACGTCCTCCGACGACCTACCAAAGTCCCTACCTCAACGGGGAATTCGGCAGCGACCAAATTGACGTCACAGTCGGGCCGTTGCAACGGTTGCTGGACTTTTCCCGGTAGAAGGGCGAATCAAACGATCACTGTGATGCTGCCGCGTGACTGGGTCTGCGGAAGTGAGCGGCGATGGCTGAGGAGATAACTTCAGCTCGATGCTCGAACGACACCAACAGCGGATCAGCGTCGACGTGGTGGGCTGTCGTTATCGATCTGTTGCACGCTGAAACCACTTATCACACAGACACGTCGTAGGTTTCAATCGGCCGAAATCGGGAAAGACACCGTCGACCATCGTCTTTGGCTGTCCCTGAGTGCCAACAAGGATGAGTTGATTCCCGTCCAAAGTGAAAATCGCCTCAGTGACTCGGAATCCCTTCTTCAGTGTGGCGGTTCGGTCGCCGGAAGCCAGGTCAAAGATTGCCGCGTTCCAGTCACCACCGCGCAGGCGACGACCCATCGCGAATCGCTGGCCGTCCGGATGCACAGCGAGGGTTTCCATCAAGCCTTCACCCGATTCGCCGTTGTGAGTTTCATCAACCTTACGGGGTTCCGGTTCAGTCCAGGCCCATTTCTGCCAAAGCTGACGTCCATTGCCAGCCCGAGATATCGCTGTACGGGATCACCTGCCGGCCTGTCCGGGGAGATCAGCCCCAACGGTGTTTCGTGCGGATGCGTCCGGACTTATGGACTGTTGCTATGGCGTTAAGTATATACTGCACGATATACACGTGATCATTACCCATCGCACGTTCCACAGTTCAGACGCGTCACAAATGCAGGGCTCGAGACTTTCATTCCGCTCGGTGACTGTGATGCTCCTGCTTAGCGCAATATGCGTCAGCAGCGTGTGGCGAATCCGTCGGGGTGGCAGGTCACAGGGAGCGTCCGATACGGTCACACTTGCCGAGGCAGGACAGCGGATGGAAATTGTCGTGCAGGGCCGTGATTTCGTGTGGCGGTTTCTTAGTGCGGGACGGGACGGGATTCATGATACGATTGATGATCTTGCCTGGTATAATCGATTGGTGTTGCCACCACGCACTCCTGTGAAGTTTGTTCTGCGGAGTGACGATTATATCTACTCGTTTGCGCTGGCTGATCTTAAGAGCATCGCCATCCCTGGTCTTGATAATTCACTGCAATTTGAGACGCCGGAGTCCGGTTCGTTTGCGCTCGAAGTCGACCCGATGTGCGGATTCCGACCTTATCACGATGATGTCATGGGGACGATATTGATAGATCCGGCGTTACGCCCAGGAGAAGTTCGCGAAGGAGATCGTGTTGCGGGGACAGAATGATAATGTCAATCATCGCGCCGGCCGATGCCGGAATGGCGAACGGCACGCGCCTGTGGGCCTGTTGAGTCGTGAGCGGTGGTTGTGGCGTTTTATAACGAGTCTGGGGATCGCGTGTTTCATCAACGTGCTGAATGCTGGCTGCCAGTCCGGTGAATCCCGTCCGGACCAGACTACGACGGCAGCCAGCACGGTCGCCGCGGGAACGCAGTCCTTTGATGTCTTCAAAGGTGATGACATCCAGGCCGTACTTGACCATGCTGCGGAGGCGGGGCCCGGATCGGTTGTTCGCGTGCATGAGGGGACGTACGCCCCGCAGCAGGCCGGACAGACGTTTCTGCGGTTTAATGCCCGGCACGACGGGCTGACGTTGGAAGCCATCGGTGAGGTGGCTTTGACGGCTGCGAATGCCGAAGTTGCCGATCCGGGTGCAGAGTCATATCCCGCCATCGTGAATCATGTTGTCTATTTTGGTGATGGCGTTTCGCGCCGGACAACAATCAAAGGCTTCACCATTACGGGAGCAAACAGCTTCATCACGCAGGCGGAAGCCTCGACGCCGCTTGAGCCGGCAGGTCGCGATCCGCTATTGAAGCCGGGGTTGTTCTTTTATGCTGATGGTGGCGCGATCAAAGTTTTTGGACGATCATTCCCGACAATCCAGAATAACCGGATTGTTGGCAATTCAACTCGTCTGTGCGGCGGCGGCATTTCCATCGAACATCGTGGCCTGCAACATGGCCACGTCATGATCCAGGACTGTGTCTTCTTCAACAATTGCTGTCCCGGCACAGGAGCCGCCATCGATGTACTGGAACGCAGCGGTGCGACCATCGAAAACTGTCTGTTTGTCGATAATATTGCCAACACCGGCATGGACCGGATCGCCGATGAATTTGGACTCCGCTACAACGACCAGCACGGATGTGGCGCATTGACCGTCTTTCCGGGTTCCCATGTCGAAGTCCGCCGATGTACATTCACCCGAAACTGGAATGCCGTGGACGATCGCGGCAAAGGCAGTCTTTATGAAGATTGCATTTTCTGGCATAACACTGCCAGCGATGGATCGCGCCCCGGTGGCCCGTACGAAATCGATATTCTGGACGCGACCGGCGTAAGTGGATGCCTGTTGGGCGGCGAGACTCCCGATTTACGTGGAAGTTTGGATGCCTCTCGCAATACACTGGACGCCCCCGACCCCGATTTCGATACAATGTTCCTGCCAGGGTCGGCGGCCTATGCGGACGTGGGCTATCGTTCGGTGATTGACTCGCATACTTCAGACACTCCCTGATCTCCTCGGATGATCGTATGAAAAACCCGGCATTCCTTCTGTTTACTGTGATTGCACTCCTGATCCTGGGCTTCCTGCTCTGGCCTGCCTTTTTTCAGGAGCAGCCGGACGGACCGGACCAGGCTGTTTCGACTGTCGATCCCCCCGCTGATTCCGAGGATGACAGTGGCATCCCGCGACTTGGGGCTGCCCCCGAATTCGAACTGGTTGACCAGACTGGAGCAGCATACAGCAGCGCACAATTGCGGGGTAAAGTCTGGATTGTGAACTTCATGTTTACCAGATGCGCCAGCACGTGCCCGATACAGACTATGCGACTGGCAGAAGCCCAGACCGCTTTGAGTGCAGATCCCGTTTGGGACGGAATTCGGTTTGTGAGCATCACGGTCGATCCGGAATACGATTCTCCCGATGTGCTGCAGCAGTATGCGTCCGGTTATCAAGCCGATCAGGAGCACTGGAAGTTCCTGACGGGATCGCGCGACGCCATCTGGAAGTTGTCGGCCGAAGGGTTCGGGTTGCCGGTTCGCGACGACGCTCAGAACGCTCAGATGCCCATCCTTCACGACCCTCGGTTTATTGTGGTCGACCGACTGGGCCGCATGCGGGGCGTGTTTGATTCGCAGTCAACCGAAGCGATTGCCGAATTGCGGAAGACACTGGAACTCATAGTGGGAGAAATCGAACCTCCCGAAGCGTGGCGCGACGAATTTGAGAGTGCTGCCGACACCGAGACTCAACAGGTCACGCACCTGGCACAGCCGCCGGAGATCGCGGACACTGAATGGCTGCAGCGGCTGCAGCAGGCTCAATTGGCGACCAGGGACCAGTTTTCGGTCTCCTGCGACTTCCACTTTCATGACCAACGTGCACACAGCGGCATTGATTTTCTACCACAGATTGTCGACGAACAGCGATGGCGCCTGCAGGTCAATCACTATGATCACGGCAACGGTGTGTGTGTGGCAGACGTTGACGGTGACGGACGTTACGATCTGTACTTTGTCAGCCAGGCAGGCTCCAACGCACTCTGGCGGAACATGGGTGAAGGCCGCTTTGAGGACATCACCGAGCAGTCCGGGGTGGGCGTATCCGATCGGATTGGTGTTACGGCCAGCTTTGCGGACGTTGACAATGACGGAGATCCCGACCTGTACGTAACGACGGTCCGGGGTGGAAATATCCTTTTTGTTAACGATGGTTCGGGACGCTTTGCAGATCAAACCGAGAGTTCCGGCCTTGCCTTCGTCGGCCACTCGTCGTCCTCAGTCTTCTTTGACTACGACCGTGATGGTCTGCTGGACATGTTTTTGTGCAATGTAGGTCGGTACACGACGGAAGAGTTTGCTCCCCTTCGAATCGACCGGACCAGTTCTTTGCCGAGCGGGACACAGCAGAGCTATTACGTGGGAACGAAGGATGCTTTTGCCGGCCACTTAAAGGAGGGACTTACGGAACGCAGCCTTCTGTTTCACAACGAAGGCGGCCTTCGTTTTCAGGAAGTGTCCGAAGCTGTCGGACTAGTTGACGAAGGATGGAACGGTGATGCGACGCCATTGGACGTGAATGGTGACGGCTGGCTCGATCTGTACGTTCTCAATATGCAGGGGGCCGACCAGTACTACGAAAATCAGGGCGGCGTGTCATTTATTCGCAAGAGCCAGGATGTGTTTCCACGTACACCGTGGGGGGCCATGGGCATCAAGGCGTTTGACTTTGAAAACGACGGCGACGTTGACATGATGGTCACTGATATGCACTCGGACATGAGCAAGGATGTTGGGCCGGCACTCGAAAAACAGAAGTCTGACATGCAATGGCCCGAAGACTTTCTGCAGGCGGGCAACACAGGCATTTATGGGAATGCACTGTTCCGCAACAACGGGGCAGGTGAATTCTCAGAAGAGTCTGATGATCTGGGTGCCGAAAACTACTGGCCGTGGGGGCTGAGCATCGGCGATCTGAATGCCGACGGATTCCAGGATGTGTTTATCACGTCCAGCATGTGCTTTCCGTATCGCTACGCAGTGAATTCCGTCCTGTTGAATGATCGCGGAAAGCGGTTTCGTGACGCAGAATTTATTCTGGGTGTCGAACCGCGCTCGGATGGGCGAATGATCAAGCCCTGGTTCTCGCTCGATGCCTCCGGCGAAGATCGGGATCACCCGATGTGCGCGGGGCGTGACGGCACGGTTGTCGTCTGGTCCGCACTGGGGTCACGTTCGTCTGTCCTGTTTGACTTCGACAACGACGGCGACCTGGATATTGTGACCAACGACTTCAATTCTGAACCGCTGGTACTGGCCAGTGATTTGTCTGCAGTCGCGGAGACGGTCAATTATCTCAAGATCAAGCTGGTTGGCAGTCGTTCAAATCGCGACGCGTTAGGAGCAACCGTGAAGGTCGTGACCGGCGACTTGACACAAACCCAATATCACGACGGAAAGTCGGGCTACCTGTCGCAGAGTCTGCTGCCTCTGTACTTCGGGCTTGGTACAGCCGAAGAAATCGACCGAATCGAGGTCGTCTGGCCTTCAGGGCAAACGACCTCGATCGATGGACCGATTGACAGTAATCAATTACGCACCATTCAGGAACCATGACCTATAGAGACCAACCTGCCCGCAATAAGAGCTGTGGCTGGTCCCTTCCGATGCAGCAGGATCGTCCAATGTTCAACTACTCATTCGCCTGAGCAGCCTCCTGGGGAGTCCATTACCGGGGCGGCATCCGGGGCTCTCATATCCTGGTCTGAGCTCTCGGCTGCCTGTGGGGCTGTTTCCTGGTGTTTACCTTCACCGGGTTTCCGGCAACCGGTCATTACAAGAGACGGCCAGCCTGCGATCTGTTACCTCCATCAGCTTGAGGCCTGGCCTGACGATCTGTTCTTGAACAAAGGCAATGGGACGTTTGATTCAGCGGCCCGGCGTTTGGGCACCTTTGGGCTGGGCAGTAAAGGACTCGGAGTTGTGATCGTTCACTTCAACGGTGATGACTTGCGGAACATCTTCTTCTGCACCCGACGATTTGGGGGCAGTCCAGCCCGCCAAACATTGACGGTCCACATTCGATTCTCGTTGCGAAGATTGAAAGTTGGGGTGGCACGTGTGTCGTTGATCCTCGAACTAATGAAGTCGTTCGCGTATCGCTGGCGTCTACGAAAGTCACTGATCAGGAACTCCACGAACTGGAACCACTCAGGAATTTGCGAGTGTTGGACCTCAGTGATACAGGTACCAGCGATGTTTCCTTAGGCTCACTGAGGCCGTTCAGAAGACTTGTTGCGCTCGAAATCAGTACAACCCGGGTGTACGGCGAGGGCCTTCGATATCTAGCGGAACTGCCGGAGTTGCAGCTCCTGGGGTTGAGCGGTTTACAGACTTCTGATTCGACATTGCAGCACCTCGGCTCACTGAACGCTCTGAAGCGGATATCACTTAGCAGCAGCCGGGTGACGGATGCCGGACTGTCACATCTGGTTCAGATTGCACAGTTGGAGCAAATCGATTTACGAGGGACACGCGTTACCAGCAGAGGGCTTAAGCACCTCGGACAACTGCGGCAGCTGAAGTCTGTCAGTCTGACCGACACGCGGGTCGCGGACGAGGGGTTCAAGACCCTGGCAGCAGGCAATCGCCTGAATTCCCTGGTCGCCGACAACACGCGAATCACCGATGTCGGTCTTGCGCATCTTCAGCCGTGCTCACGTCTGGAATCACTGTCGTTGGGATTAACACAGGTTACCGATGACGGCGTCCAATCACTGATCGGACTGACGAACTTCCGGATTCTGAGCCTTTCCGGAACACCAATTACCGACGCCAGTCTCAAACACCTCGCCCAGCTTCGCGGTTTGAGGGAGGTGAATCTGAATGTCACCGGCATCACAGAGGCCGGTGTCAAGGGGCTGCAGGCCGCGCTGCCGGAAGCCCGGATTCACTGGTGATGTCTGCGTCCGGTCTTCCGGACAGAAACTCCTGGCGATCGCAGCAGTTTACCCGGACGTCACGTTGGACACGGCTGGTCTTTGAGTGTCGTCGGTCATGTTCACATTCCCGGGACGCCGTGCGGACGAAGTGACAGAAACTCCCCAGACTACTTCTTCGACGATCATCACATGAGTGGCCCCAGTCAGCGTGACACGCTGACTCGTGGCCGCGAAAAATGCGTTCGAACGTCAAAGTGTGTGTGTCGTCAGACTTGGGGCGTCGGACTGATGATTGAATTCGGCCAGGACGAGTGATTTGGGTCGTATCCGAAACCAAATCAAGTTGCGACCTGGAATTCAGTGCTTTGTCACAGGCAAAAGTCAGGGTGGAAGCATTCGCCGGAAAAGGGGGTCAGGTACCAAAAATGCAAAGCACCCTTCGGGCCGTTCCGGTTTTTGGTACCTGACCCCGTTTTCCTCGCCAACCCTAAAACCTGGCT
>JAAERP010000265.1 GCA_024230215.1 Fuerstiella sp.
AGCCAGGTTTTAGGGTTGGCGAGGAAAACGGGGTCAGGTACCAAAAACCGGAACGGCCCGAAGGGTGCTTTGCATTTTTGGTACCTGACCCCCTTTTCCGGCGAATGCTTCCACCCTGACTTTTGCCTGTGACAAAGCACTAATAACCACACGAAGTGTCGACCGCTTCATCAACACGTTAAGGAAGAAGATCGAGCCCAACCCAAAACGGGCGACATTCATCAAGACAATCCGAAACATCGGCTACCGCTTTGAAAGTAATTCTCAGACATCGTGTTCCGCGCAACTGAATCGAAGAAATCCGTGCCCCGCGTCCCCAATGCACTCCCCGCCAAACTCCTCGTCCGCCCCGCACCGGCTTCATTCCCGTGGCCATGAGGACATTCGACTCCATCTATTTCCTCCTCCAAAGAGCCAATGTCACGTCAGCCCGGGGCTCGCCTGGATGGATTGGACAAGGAAAGGTGTGTGGTCATTACTATTCTCCAATGTCATGATCCGACAGGTTGGATGCGCATCACGATTTCCTCTGTCGGGCATGCCTTAAGGCAAAGTCCGCATCCGTTGCACTGGTCGGCGGCAACCACAACAGACGCGGTCCAGGTTTCTCTTGAGAACTCACTGCGAAGTGCCTTGTAGGGACAAAGATCCAAACAGAACCCACATTCAGTGTCCTGGAAAAGCAGGCATGCCTCGTGATCAATCACGAGCCTGCCAATCGTTTGCAGTGGCTTCTCTTCAATCGTGAAATTCGATATGGCACCACTTGGGCAGACATCGCTGCACGCTTTGCAGTCGGATACACATCCCCTGAGATTGTCGAACGAGAGCCGAGGTGCAAGGCAGCCAGGCAGATCTGGTGGATTGATGTCGGGCGTGAGGATCCTTGTTGGACAAACGCGCGTACAGCTCCCACAGCGAACGCAGAGGCTTTTGAATGTCTGCTCCTCAACAGCACCGGGAGGCCGCAGCCGTTTGGGCGAGTTCGCAGGAAGCCCTCTTCCACACTTGCCAATCAGTGTGCCGAGAGCAACACCGATGAAGGACCGACGCATGATGTCAACGCGCCGCCCACCCTTCTGCACGGTGCCTTTTTCTCGTGGAACAAGCAGACTGCGTATATCAGTCAACAGATCCTGGAAGCCGCCCAGCGGACAAAACCTGCCACACCACAGATGCGGGAATGGGATGCTGATCAGCCCTATCAGAAGCAACGGAGCCAGAGCCAGTCCGACGGCCCATGTGCCCGGTTGGCCAGCCGCGTTGATTGCCGCGAAGAGGATCGCGATGGGATCAAGGGCCAATACGAGAGGGAAGCCGACCGCGGCGGCGGCGAGTGTGCCAATCGCACCCCAGCGTCCCAGAGCCGGACACCATTTGATCGAGCGCCTGCTCTTTTTCCCGCCGAGCTTTCCGCAACCTTCGCAAATCAACCCCACCGGGCAGAGACGCTGGCAAAACCAGCGTTTTCGCCGCAGTATCAGCAACAGTATTGGGAGGCTGAGAAGGGCGGTGATGGAAACGGTTCTGGTGCAGATCGAGGAAGTGAGCCCGACGAACGGGCTCAGCGTGCGCACGATGTAGGGAACCCAGCCGACCGGGAGGAAGAAGACGGCCAGCACGGCCAATGCCAATGCTGCCATTCTCAACGGTCGCCGAAACAATCGCCTCCTGTTGCCTGATTGCGATACCTGTTCGACCATTCGCGTCTACTTTGCCTCAGCCCAGAAAGACGTTCTGCCTCTTCAACAGCCCTTGCAGACGGGGAATGGAGACATCCCTTACGTTGGTCTTCGTCTGTACCGCCAGAGCAGCAGCAGCACCGGCCGCCTGCCCCGTCAACAGGCAAGGCCCAATGAGCCGAGTGTAGTTCATCATCTTGTTATCAGCGGCGACGCATCGACCAGCAGCCAGAACATTGTTGATTCTCCTGGGGACCAGGGCTCCGTAAGGGATCTGGACGGGATGATTCTTGATGAACGTATAGACTCCGCCGACACCAACCACGTCATCATGCTTCTTTCCGGCAAGGGCTTCGTCCAACGACATCTCATGCATACCCGCCAGCGTCCGCGACGCACGAACTCCCAATTGCGACGCGACATCCAGCAGGAAGACGTTCTTCGTTTGCTCGTTGTTCTGGATCTTCATCAGACTGGCCCAGATCGCCTGGCGGTCGTCCAGTTCCATCTGAGTCAGAGTAGCCACATCAAGCCCATCTCCATACGGCCCCATCATGTTGACCCAGTTCACCCCGGCGGTGGGTGTCTTGTTTCCAAGCTTGAGTCCCTTGATGGATGTCGCGTCCCCCATGTTTCCCAATCGGTGAACAAGCCCGATGCGATGGATGTGACGTACGTTCTCGGCACCAGCCGCGTCATACAGGTCACCGTCCCCACTGGCATCGACAACCACCTTTGAGCGAACGGCATGACAACCTGACTTGCTCTCAAAGATGGCACCCTTCACATCCGTGCCGTCCATGACCGCGTTCGTCACCCAGCTATGCAGGAGAATGTCCACGCCTTCTTCACGCAGCATGTCCGCGATGAGGCTCTTTGTTATCTCGGGGTCCGTCAATGCGTCTTGCGGTGCCGAGTCTGAGTAATAGATGGTACCGTTGCGGACCTTATGGATTCGAGCAAGCAACTCGTCACCAATGCCGTGAATCATTTTGATTCGGCCAGCCGGTGTCTTCTTGTGGGTGGCAAGAACCGGGAGAACCAGTCCAGCCGTCCAGAGTCCACCGAAACACCCATACCGTTCGACCAGGGTGACCTTCACGCCTGCCCGCCTGGCAGCGAGTGCGGCAATGACACCAGCGCATCCGCCTCCGACAACAAGGACGTCGGTGTCCCGTATGACCGGGATTTCCCGTTGCGGCTGAATGATCTTTCCATCCTTGATGTACGGAGTCCCTCCCCGGTAGGTTGGTTTCGCGTCCTTGATGATCTCTCCGGCGGAATCGATTCCGTCATCGGCCCACAAGGAATTCGATCCCGAGAGCACGGCCGCCGAGAGTGCCTTTACAAAATCCCGTCTCTTCATCGCCTATTCCTTTCGTTTTGATGTTCTCTCGGGCGTGGTTGCTTCCAACAGGGTTGATGCAATTCCTCTCCCTGTATCCTGAAACGCCCGGTGCATGAGTTTCCAGAGAGTTGTCGAGCATCACCAGGCCGGACGTTTGCGACTGTTTGTTGCAGTGTCAGTGATGGAAATTTGTGTTTTGGACCGGCAGGATTAACGACGCGAATATGGTCAAGATGGCAATGTTTGTCAATTCCCTGCAAACACGGAGATCGGTGATGACCACGGGATGGATCAAGACTTGCAAAGGCGCCCAGTTCCTTCGTTGATCAAACGATTCCCCCTCTCTGCGCCTTTGCGTCTCTGCGCGGGGATCTTCTTCTCTCCAATCACGGTGGGACGAGTCGTGAATATGCCATCACCTTCACAAAGGAAAACCATCAAAGACCAAATACTGAAAGGGTAATTCTGACACAGGAATCTGACGATGCGTACTGAACTGATAGTACTTTGCTTTTCAATCCAGTCTAAAAGGAAGAAGCACTAATTCTAGGGATGCTGCCGCGCAACGGGGCAATGGCTCCCTTTGCACGATTGCATCCCCGGCTGTTTTTGCGATGTGGTGCGAAGCTTCAGTCTGCATCGCAATCTGGCTCGATCAGCAGTATCTTGCCCGTGGCCGAGGGGAGTGTGATCGTCCCTTCCAGGTAGTCGCACGTCTCGGGATCAGGTTCCTGGGGCCGACAACTCGGTCGTCCTGTTCTTTCAGGGCTTCCCAGTTGACAGTCACCTTGCCCAGATAGGGTTCGGTGATTGCGTTCTCCGGATAGACGTAGGGAAAAAGGGTGAAACGGGCGTCGGTCGTGGAGACGGCGTCGTCGAGCACGGCCGCCGCGCCCATCGCGAGGTGCGAGACGTAGTCTCTCTCAACCTCGGCGGTCGTGAGGGCGCGTTTCATGTAGGCGCTGGCGATGTAGATCGTGACGCGCAGCTCGGGATTCCGTTTCTTGGGTTCGGGCGTAGCCTGCGAACGAACTACAAACTGACTGTCACGCTTTTGCCCGCATAGACACCCTGCGGTAAATCGATCGTGACCGTCGTGCTGCTCTTGCTTCTCATTGGCCTCGTGGAAAAGCCTTCTCCCTGTGAATCGTAGATGCCGGAAACGCTCATCGTGATTCGACTCAATGTCCTCGATGGATCCGAAACGGACAATTCCATGATCCTGTCGCCTTCCATCTTGACCATGGCCATGCCGTGGCTGCTCATCCCGACTACTGTGTCGTCGGTAATCTCAACCAACCCCGCTTTGAAGAAAGCGATCTGGCTAATCCCAAGCCCTGAATGCTTCACTGCCTGCATTTCAGAGGTGTTTGAAAGTATACTGATACTTCGATTCGACTCGCTGGTCTCACTCAATTCCTGGTCGGTCACATTTGGAACAACGATGTACTGATAAGACGCATTCCTCGGGCGGAGCCCATGGTCAAACCACATCGCAAACACCTCCTCGCTGACGAGTGCATCTGAGATGTTCTTCTGGTCAGTAATGTCCGACCATCGCCCCGTCTGTATCTGGTTCGACAGGTTAACTGTCGCAGGCTCCGGAAAGATGTATCCAACTCTGTCCTGACGCGCCCATTTGACTTTGTCCAACTCACGCTTTCCTTCTGGCAATGTCTCAACCTTGCCGTTTCGGCAGATGGTCACCTGGCTTCGCATCAAGACCTGGTTAACCGAAGTGACAACAGGCAGGTCTCGCTTGCAGTTGATATCTGTCCCCAGGCAGACATACTCCCTGTCAAAGAAGAACCACGACTTCTTCGCCTCCACAAAATCATGTGGGCTGATGAAATCAAAAGCGACCGCGCCAAACAAGCCATCGGTAACGGCCCCAACAAAATCAGTCAGCCCTTTCTTCTGTATCTGGTTCGGTGGATACAACTTCGGTTTTTGAACAATGGTCGTACCCGATATCTTCTGCCAGTCGTAAACCGGCCAGATGTTATGGTACTCATCACCCTTGAGCATCAGGTAGTTGGTCCCATCGGCTCTGTGGTGCGTCGGTTTGCCGGGGCCATTGTATGGGACCTCCATATTCCTGTTGCGCGTAGAGAACATCCGCACCGTCGTGTAAAAATCAGGCCGCTGAAACACGAAGTGCTCCGTCTGCCAAAAAAACTTTGCAAAAGCCTGTGACGGCCTGGCCTCACCATTCCTCAAGCGGATGATCTCTTCCAACTCCTCCTTGCGATATTCCGTACTTTGCATCAGTCGCTCAAGTTCAACGATCCCACGCGGTTCAAACTTTGCTTGACGCGTGATGCTTCGATTCTTAACGCTGACATCCGGATAGATCCCGTACACCTGCTGCTTGAGGATCCCTTCCAGATAATAGTCGATCAGGTGATTTTTCTTTTCAACCGAAAATGCATACTTCGTTCCTGCGACATAATACGACCATTCCCCAAACGCATTTGCATACTTCGTGTATCCGTAGGAGGTCGTATTATTAACCCGGTCGTGCCTGTGATGAAAACTGTAATCATGTTGCATTCCGCGACTGCCCGTAGTGAACTTCACTTCACCTTCGATCAGTTCGATGATCCTGTCAAACTGCTCATTGTCTCCGCGAAAGAGCAGATTCTTCGCCAGTATCCCGGCAATGACAATCCTGTCTCCACTCGGCCTCGCTCCGGATGCATTCATATGGGCCCTGCCGATAATCGGTTGTCCTTTTTCAACCAGATCCACTGGCAACTCGTCACCGATGAGCAACATCAGGTTGACCAGGTTCGTAGGAGTCGATATCTGATTGTTGTGCCAGTTGTCACCAAAGAAGTCATTATCAACCCAGTATTTGAATCCGCGCCTGATTCTTTCTTTCAGCCCCTCGTTTCTGTAGAAACTCGACGCTTTACTCCTATGTGCCTGTGCCAGATAAACCAGCCTGTACGTGTGATTGCGCTGGGGAAATCCAGCCGTCCTGCTCAAATCCACGTAGTTGATGTCCCTGAAACTCCCATCGTTATTCATCCTGTCGATAGTGGCCTTCACCTCACGATCGTCGATAGAAGAGTTCATCAATTCTGCAATTACCCTTCTCTTGATGATTGCGAGATCACCCGATTCCGCACCGACTGGGAGGGTTGACAAGGCAATTGCCACGAACGCCATTGTGCTGATACTCTTCATTGTTTTTCTCCGCCTACCTGTGCTGTCCCATTCGATTGCCTGACCCATCTCCTCATTGTTGTAACACAACAACTGCATTTCGGCGTCATGAAAACTCGCGTCGGCGAACCAGACCTCGGAAGTCTTGGGCTATGTTGAAACGACATTGCAGACGGGCACTGACGCGGATTGCTAAGGCCTAAATCCGGCGTGACGTCGCGAAAGAAACATCAAGTGAGGTGACAGGATTGGACTCACGAGTTCATTGACGTAAAACAACGTAGCACGAATGGCCAATCAAATTGGCGAAATGCACGGACCCGTTTGAACTCGCTAATGCAAGGGATTGCTCGATGAACGCAAAATGAGCTTCGTTCTCGCATCTTGTTCGCAACGTCCCCATGCCCACGCGTGTCCGTAACTTATCAAAGAAGCCCACGTGCCTCTGGCGTCGCAAAAAATAGTCCCTGGCCTTACTGACTCTTGACTAACTTCTGGCCCGACCTGGGCATTGAGAGTGTAGGCTCGCCTTTGAGGTAACCAAGTTCATTTAGAAATTGATCTGCGGCAATCAGCGTAATATCTTTCCAGGGCTGCTTGTTGAAAAAAGCGTGCGTTTCACCTTCGGCAATTCTCATATCAACAGAGGTAATACCGAGCGACTTCATTCTTGCGGCCGCGGGCATCCAGCCATTCTTCATCCACCTATCCTCACTGCCAAAAAAGACAATCGCAGGCCCAAAATCCGCTTTGAGATGCTGCAAAAAATCCACATCCGGATCCTTCGCATCATTCGTTGAAAGCGCGGGATTAAACAAGACGTAAGCCGCCACGGAAGTGTCGATTTCTTTGGGGTCATGGGGATCATTTAGCCCAGGATTGGTCGTCCCCAGCATGCTGATGTGACCACCCGCCGAGCCGCCACCTGCGACGATACGATTCGGGTCCACGCCCAGTTCTTTCGCATGCTGTTTGAACCAACGAATCGCACTTTTTACATCAGGAATACAAACACGTTTGGTGGATTGCCCATCCTTCATTGTTGCGGCATCGGCCCTGGTTCGCAAGCGGTAGGTGACTGTCGCAGCCACCATCCCCCGGCTCGCAAAATAGTTGCACTGATAGCTAAACGCCTCACGACTGCCACCGCCCCAACCGCCACCATGAAACAGAATGATGCCCGCGACTGGCTTCTTGATTGCCTGCTTCCCCTTTGGGAAATAGATTTCCATTTCTCGGTTCACACCGCCTGCTTCTTTGTAAACGTAGACCTTGCCCTTGGGCGTATCGTCGTCGCCAACGCGCTGCGCGTAGACTGGTGAGCAAACCATGGCCATCAAGACGATCAGGATTAATGTCTTCATATTAAGTACTTTCAAAGATTGGTGAGCGGATACAGTCGTGTAAAGGGAGCCATGGCTCCCTTTACACGACTGTATCCCTGGCTGTTTTTTCGATGTGGTGCGAAGCTGGTACCTACGTGTGCAAAGAACGCCAGGCAATGAACGCAAAACGAGCTTCGTTCTCGCATATTGTACGCAACGTCCCAATGCCGACGCGTATCAGCCTGGTCCGGGCAGTCAATGGAGTTGGGTGACCAGGCAGCATCCAGTTCAGGGACCAAGCCTTCCACATCAGGTGGTGCCCCTGGTGACGACCACTGCCACAAACCGCAGTGTTGAAGAATCTCTTTGATCACATCCGGCCAAGGCGGTGACCGTCGATTCGTGGCGCGCCGATGACTTGTCAGATCTTGTATTGCGGTATCTTCAGCAGCTCGCCGTCCTTCAGAGCCGATTGATGGGCGACGACGCCACAGACGGTCATATTCAACGCCTGTACAACATCGACGAGCGGTTGGCGATCTCCGAGTATGGCAAGAACGAACTCGTTCATCAGTTGACCGTGCGACCCACCATGGCCGCCGGCGTCGACGTCGGGCGGAAGCGGCGGACGCGATAAATCGGGCAAGTCCTTCATCGTTCCTTGGTAATTGGTGCCTTCCATCCAGCCTTGTTTGCCGAAGACACGTCCGGTTTCGCCGCCCTTGCTGTGGATGCCCATGCACATGAGCATGCGAGAGGTGCCGCCCTCGGCCGTCTGGAAAAGGGCGATCTCATCGGTGAAGACGTTGTTGTACTGGTTGGCCCCTGGCTGCCACGAAGCGAAGCCCGCACTGGAACCGGTGCAGGATACAGCGGTGAAGGGTTGGTCAGTTACGCCAACGTAGTAGGCTGTGGAATGAGTTGGGTACCATAAGGGAATGCTTCCGACGCGCCAGTCCTTGTACGATCCGATCTGGTGAGAGTGGAAGTGGTAATACTCGCCCTCGGAATAGATCAGGCGGCCGAACCCTCCGGCGTGATAGATCTGCCGCATCGCGTAGCAATCGGCGTGGTAGCAAGACGTCTCGAACATCATGTACTTGAGACCACTCGTCTTGACCGCCTCGAACAGTTTGTCGGCGTCTTCGAGTGAACCGTAGACCGCAGGAACGGCGCAGGCGACGTGCTTGCCGTGCTTGAGGACTTCGATGCAGTGCCGGGCATGACTCGGAGCATCCGTGGCCACGAAGACCGCCTCGATCGTGTCGTCCCTGACCAGCTCTTCGAGAGATGGATAAGTCTTCTCGCAGCGACACGCCTTTGCCAGGGCGGCGCACCGATCGGGGAACAAATCACTGACCGCCACGATGTCGACGTTCGGGTGATCCTGAAAGCTGAACGCAGCACCGAAACGGCAAGTGCCGTATCCGACAATGCCCACGCGGATCTTGCGGTCAGAGACTGGCTTCCAATCTTTCGACGCGTTCGGATCAGTCGGTGCCTCCTCAAATCCTGGGATCGACTTCTGCTTCTGCTGCGCCAGGGCTGCCCCGCTTACTCCGATAGCTGCAGTGCCAAAGCCAACGGTTTGAAGGAATGAACGTCGTGATGGTGAATTGTTCATGATGATTGCTCCTTGAGAACCTGCGGTGTGGGGGAAAGGGGTGGGTTTGTTCATGGTTCACTCTGCGCGGACAGCCCTGCTTCTGGCATGACATAACAGTAGGCATGGTATCGAATCTCGGACCAGGCCAACTCATCCACGACTCTGCCAGGCAGGAGCGGGATCTCGACCGGCGTAAACTTTACGCGTACGCGAATTGCCGAGCGTCCCTCTGTCAAATCGCGGGGAATGAGAAACTCGTCGTCGCGAAACCGCCGGTTGGAGGACATCATCACGGGAGCCGACTTCCCCAGCTCGCCGCTCTTGCGAAGATACGAGTGATAGAACGTGTTCGAGCCAGCCAAATACCAGACGCCAGCTGATTGCCACTCCGGTTCGTCGCCTTCCGCGTCGGCAATATAGACCTCGCCGCGTTGGTTGGGGTACTTGTAGTCCAGCGTCCGCCGCAGCAGGACACCCAGGTTGTCGCGACGAAGCTTCAGCGTGAATTCCGAAGAGCCGGGAGTAACACGGCCAACCTGCGTGTGGGCGGGATACACTTCGAAAGCTTCCGTTGTACCGGCCACTTCCAACGCCTTTCCGACTGATGCGGCACGTTCGTTGACAATTCGGAACTCACCGTGCAAGCTCGACGCGCCGGTCACGTCCAGGACGATCTCGTTGATCGAACCAGGTGCCTGCTCTTCCTTCCTGGCCGGTTCGGCCGACTTCGGTCGAGTTGTCTGAGTCGTGCTGAGGCGAATCTGGTCGATTTGATGGACCGAATGTCGGGTTTGGACGCGAAGACGATGACGTCCGGGCCCGTCAAAGGTGATCGATCGAGTATACATGCTTCACTTCCTTCGTCGTGGAAAGACACAAGTGTGACTCGCTCATGCTACACGCGGCTGCGTGCGATTCATATCGCGTGAATGCCATCAACGATCCGGACGCGGCAAAGAGGAGGGCACACAGTGTTCACGCAACTTATCGCTCCATGAATCAATCCGTGCCATTACGCGAATTAGAATCAGTGCGATCAGTCCCCGAGTTTGCGATGTAGTCCGCTTTGGCCTGGCGAACCCAGCAGGCACCGCAAACGCATTTCGTTCGACCGCAAGTGCCAGCAACGTCGTGTTGTTGCAGCGGTGGCAAGACTGCGTCGACCAGCTCCAGCATCTTCTGATAACCGGGATCAGCTGTGCTGCGCCATCCGTCGTTGATCTGGCCCCAGCCGCCAGCACTGACGGCGAGCGGCGCTTTGAGGATTCGACTCTCGCTTGTCATTCCGTAATTGATCAACGCGGCAAGAGGCTGGGACGCAGGTTCCTGTCCAAAGCGTTCGCGAACATACTCGCGCAACGCCATCTCCTGTTCGGCTACAGGCGTGCGAAGTTCGGGTTGGTTAGGTAAATAGCTGCCACTGATCTGGGCGTTTAGATCCAGCCAACCGATGATTCGTTGGAAGCTGTCGTTGTCGAGCTTCACACCTTCATGGCCCCGCAACAACATGGACGCCAGTTCGCCAGCGTGGGCGAAATAGTCTCTGGGCCGGCTGACATCCGTTTCGCCGAACCGCAACGCGACATTGACCAGCCCTTTTTCAAACATCGGCCTGCTCAGCAGCGAAGCGACTGCCTGGTTGGCGAATACTTCGCGACGCGACCACACTGGCGCGTTGGATCCACGCGGCTGCTTTGGAACTGAAACCATTCTCGGCGTCCCGACAAGGTCGATGTCCCCATCGGTCGACTCCAGTCCGTGACAGCTAATGCAGTAGCGATCCAACACCGGCTGAACGGTGCGGACAAAGCTGAACCCACCTGAGTACTGAGGCCCGGCGGGGAGTGTCAACGCGACGGCATGGTTCGCGCTGGGCACTTCATGGGTGGGCGGCGCCATCGTCTTCGACTCGTGACAGCCGACACAGCTCTGCGTTTCGCCCGGTTGAACATAGATCACCGACCGCATGGTCATCAACGCCATGCCGTTCTCGTCGAGGGCTTGCAACTGAAGCGGCTGGCGAGCGGGCACCTTGACCATCACCGAACCATCTCCGTTGACCGGGACCGTTCCCAGAATCTGCTTTATGATTTCGTTGATCGCGATGCCCGGATTCAGTTTTACATTGGTCGGTTGACCATGAATCTGATTGACGCGAATCGCTTTGACCGTTCCCGGTTTGAAATCACCGATGCCGACGTTCGCATCCTGAATGAACAGAATTCCTTCGTCCTTCGTTTCACGGTCGGTTGGCAATTTCGACGCGATCACCGGCGGTTCAGGTCGGGATCGAAGTGGAATTGGCGAGACGCACGAATGCTCCGGATCGCGATAAATCAGCTCGCGCCCGCCAAGGGAATCGACCAGATAGATCGCGTAGACGTTCCCTTGATCATCTGGAGCCCTTCTGCCCCCGCTGATGACGTCCGGCTGATAGGCGGCAAAGTACATCTCTTCATTGACGGGCCACGGAGTGGAGAAACTCCCGGGTTGGCTGTAACCTTCGGCTTCCGGCCAGGCGGCTTCGGGAGTGATTCGCTCGATCGGTCGCTCGCCATCCTCGCCGTTTAGCGGATCAACCATAACGAAAGAACCAGTCGTGTACCTATGATGTGCCGCTGCGGTACTGATGATGCGGCGCGATTCCGGAATGGCGCGGGCCTCAGCCAGCATGGTTGGCGCACGAGTGTTGGTTCCGAAAAAATGCCGCGTGCCGGTCCCATCAGGTCGAGTCGTCCAAAGTCCTTGCAGAAGCGTGTCGTGCCGATTGATGTAGTCCCATCGTGTGTAAACAACGCGACCATCGTTCAGCACAGACGGGTTCCACTCGTTCGCCTCGCCGAAGCTGAATTGCCGGATGTTGCTGCCATCCGCGTCGGCTCCATGCAACAGATACACGGGTGCGTAACGTGTACCGTGGCACCGCCCATAGGTCTGACAACGTGTCGAGATAAAAACGAAACCACCGCCGGGAAGATAGCACGGATCCCAATCTTCGATCAGCACGGTTTCACGATCGTCCCAGCTCTCCAACAGATCATTCTCTGTCCCGGTCAATTGTCTGGCCCAACTGCCATCGGATGCACATTCCCAGATCCAGAATCGGCGGAGTTTCGGAGTCGTCTCGCGATGGTCCGAGAAAGCGAACAGGATTCGCTTCCCGTCATACGACACGTCTGGATGCTCATAGGCACCTGGCGGCATCCTGTCGTCCAACAGAATCGTGAGCCGAGGGTCCGTCTTCCAGTTTGCAAGAGTCGCCAATCCCTTTCCGGTGAATTGATGCTGAGCTAGATGCTGATCGACCATGTGGCTGATCTGTGGTGTCGCTTTGAGGTTGATCAGCAGCTTGTCGAACGCAAGGTCGGGATGCGAGAAGATGATCCTGCGACGGAGATCGCTGACCTGTTGCAGCAACGTGTTCAGGTCAACATTGTCTCCAGACTCGTTGATCGTACGAGTTGTGGCCTCCAGTTCAGCGGCCAACTTCGGACGCGACTCGTGTTTTTCGACATACTGCAACGACTTCCGCGCCAGCGCCAGCTTCTGCTGCACCATGCTCATGGTGACATCTGAGCTTTCTGCATCGGGAAGGTCTGCCACGAATACAACGACCACTGCAACGAGGCACAGCGAAGACCACTGGCGTCCGATTCTAAAGAGCATCTGTCGTTTCCCTTCCGTCAACGGCGCAATCAGGTTGGAGAACTTTCTTACACGACTTGAACAGGGTAAAGTATATCCAGTCTGATTAGTATTGCGAAATGTGAGTACGCGGTCGCATCTGCCGAGCATTGTCATAAGCCGGCAGAATCGGTCGCGTCCTTGTGTCGCTCGAGCTGTGTCTGGACTAGTGCCGCAAATCGTAGTTGACGGCCCACGAGTCGAGAAATCAACGTAGATTACCAGTGAATTTTGCTTTGTAGTCTGTGTATTCTGCCGAAATCGACAGCGACTGAAGAAGCCTTCCCCC
>JAAERP010000266.1 GCA_024230215.1 Fuerstiella sp.
CTACCGTTTCGACGGCACGGCGTGGGCACAACTGGTCGGCGCAGGAACCGGCGACATCGACGGAGAAGCGGCGGGGGACTTTTCCGGCCATTCCGTCTCGCTGAGTGCGGACGGCAACACGGTGGCGATTGGGGCAAACTTTAACGCTGGCGACGACATTACAGACACAAAACGTGGTCACACGCGGATCTACCGTTTCGACGGCACGGCTTGGGCACAACTGGGCGGCGCAGGAACCGGCGACATCAACGGAGAAGCGCCGGAGGACTTTTCCGGCCGTTCCGTGTCGCTGAGTGCAGACGGCAACACGGTGGCGATTGGGGCAAACTTTAACGATGGCGACGAAAGTACAGACACAAAACGTGGTCACACGCGGATCTACCGATACAACGGCACGGCATGGGTACAACTGGGCGGGGCTGGAACCGGCGACATCGACGGAGAAGCGACGTCGGACGAATCCGGCTGGGCCGTCTCGCTGAGTGCGGACGGCAACACGGTCGCCATTGGGGCACACTATAACGATGGCGTTAATGGGCAGGATTCTGGTCACACACGCATCTACCATCTGGTCGACGATCCTCTGCGTCTGGGTGCCACTCGTGATGTCGAACCGACGGGCGTCCCTTCCATTGCCGCCGATGGGGACGGAGACGATGAGGACGGTCTTTCCTGGCCCGCGATCCTCGTGGCCGGTGACACGTACCAGATTCCGGTGGACCTTCAGGGCGGCAGCGGATCCGGGAATCTGGATGCGTGGATCGACTGGAATCAGAACGGCCACTGGAACGATCCCGGGGAACAGATTGTGGACACACAGTCCGTGACGGCGGGTGTGACGACTGTCTCCCTCACAGTCCCGGGCGACGCTGCCTCTGGCGACACGTATGCCCGTTTTCGCCTCAGTACGGCCGGCGGTCTGGCACCAACGGGTCTGGCGGCGGACGGAGAAGTGGAAGACTACCGAGTCACGATCAACGCCGCACCCACACTGGATGCAATCACTGATCTGACCATCGCCGAAGATGCGGGCCTGCAGAATATCGACCTGACCGGCATCACGGCCGGTCCTGGTGACAGCCAGAACCTGCACGTGACGGTGAGCAGCAGTAACCCACTGGTGATTCCTTCACCAGCGTTGACGTACGCGTCTGCGGAAACAACGGGCAGCCTGCAGTTCACCCCGCTGGCGGATCAGTTCGGTACGTCGACCGTCACGGTCACAGTAACGGATGCCGGTGCCGACGGGGACCTGTTGCAGACAGTCGACAATGCCTCGTTCAGTCGCACGTTCACCGTGACGGTCACACCGGTGAACGATCTGCCCACACTGGATGCGTTCGCGGACCAGAGTCAAGAAGAGAACAGCGGCGTTCATACGGTCAGCCTGACCGGCATTATGGCCGGTCCGAGCAATGAAACGGAGACCGTGCGGCTCACGGCGACCAGCAGCGATCCGTCCCTGATCACCGATCCGCAGGTGACCTACAACACGGGCGAAGATACAGCCACACTGTCCTGGTCGTCGGAACCGCATCAGATCGGCACGACCACGATCACCGTCACGGTGGAAGACGCGGGTCCGGACGACGATTTCAACACGCCCGGTGACAACCAGAGCCTGGTGCGCACTTTCGACATCACGGTGACGGCCCGAGCTTACGATTATGGTGACGTGTCTCAAAGCTACCCGGTGGCCCGCATTCAGAATGGCGCCCGGCATGACACGCCTGCGAGTGTGCCGCAGTTGTGGGTACAACGGGGCGGCGATATCGACGGAGAAGCTGCGGGGGACCTTTCCGGCAAGTCCGTCTCGCTGAGTGCCGACGGCAACACGGTCGCCATTGGGACGGAATACAACGATGGCGATGACAGCACAAATACGAAACGTGGTCACACGCAAATCTACCGTTACAACGGCACGGCATGGGTACAACTGGGCAACGACATTGACGGAGAAGTGGAATACGACCAGTCGGGCTATTCCGTCTCGCTGAGTGCGGACGGCAACACAGTGGCCATTGGGGCGCCAAGTAACGATGGCAATGGAACTGCGTCCGGTCACACGCGGATCTACCGCTGGAATTCGGGGACCTCAACATGGGACCAACTGGGCGGCGCGGGAACCGGCGACATCGACGGAGAAGCGGCAGGGGACCATTCCGGCTGGTCGGTGTCGCTGAGTGCCGACGGCAACACGGTCGCCATTGGGGCACGCTTAAACGATGGCGACGCCAGCTTCGGGCATACGCAACGTGGTCATACGCGAATCTACCGATACGACGGCACGGCATGGCGACAACTGGGCGGGGCTGGAACCGGCGACATCGATGGAGAAGCGACGTGGGACTATTCCGGCCATTCCGTCTCGCTGAGTGCGGACGGCAACACGGTCGCCATTGGGGCAAACTTTAACGCTGGCGACGACATTACAGACACAAGACGTGGTCACACGCGGATCTACCGTTTCGACGGCACGGCGTGGGCACAACTGGGCGGCGCAGGAACCGGCGACATCGACGGAGAAGCGGC
>JAAERP010000267.1 GCA_024230215.1 Fuerstiella sp.
GCATTGCCACCGTTGGCTGAACGGCCTCCAGAGTTAATGGATAATCCAGCACTCGAGGCACACCAACATCAAGCAGCACTGCAGGCACTTGCCCGCATTCATGTTGTCTCTAGAACTGTGACGCAGATTGTCTCGCAGCTGATGGTGCTGTTGCGTGCCACGGCAGCCGCTGATGGCAAATCGCTACGAATTTTAGATATTGCCTGCGGTGGGGGAGAACTGACAACGGCAGTTGCGACCCGCATGGCTAGCAGAACGTCGAGTCGGGTTGAAGTGATCGGACTTGACATGAGCGACCGGGCAATGAGTTGGGCGACACGGAACCATGCACGGACGACGAAAAACCTCGACATTTCTTTTCGCACATGTGACGTGCTCAACGACGAACTCCCGTCATGCACGCTTGCGTTCCACTCGTTATTTCTCCACCACCTTGATGACGCCCAGGCCGTGGCACAACTTGAAACCATGGCGTCGGCGACTCGGGTCGGATTTGTTTTCTCTGACCTGCTAC
>JAAERP010000268.1 GCA_024230215.1 Fuerstiella sp.
CGAGTAGTAACTTCTCAGGAAGCGATTAAACGTTTTCTGGACCGACAGAATCAGGGGGCTACCAAATGACCCAGATTCTTTTCCAAGGCATCAACGCTGACGACCTGGTGAAGCAAATCGCCGAACGCGTCACAGCCGACGTTGCCAAAGCAGTGCAACGCAATTCGCCACCGTTACTGACGGACCGTGAAGAGACGGCGCGCCTCCTGAACGTGTCTGTATCGACGTTGGACAAACTGGTGCGGGACAACGTTGTGCCATCGACGCAGGTGGGCAAGAAACGCCTATTCGACCCACAGGAAGCCGCTGAAGCGTTGAAACGCAACGGCAGGCAATCAAAGCCGGCAGCTATGGTCCAGCCGCTGGTTATCACTTCTCTGAATTAACAAAAAGCGGGCGAAGGTTCCAAGCAAAAAACCAACGCCCGCAAGTTTGAAGGAACGAACATGATAACAAACAAAAACTCGCAGGCTACCGCTGCGCGAACAACGAAGCCACCAGTGCTGGTGACCTGTGAATGGGACGGCTGGATTCAGGTTTTTGGCAACGTTGATGCTCGCCTCGTCATGGTGCCTGAAGTCCCGGCCGACGCTGGACACTACTACAACGCTGCTGGTGAAATCCTCGCGGAACGATTCATCGAATCAACACTACCTGAACGTCACCGCAAGATTTTCACCGGCGGTTTGTTGTCAGCGGCAGACAAAATTGAAACGTTGCGACCGCGTGATGTTGCACGACGCCTGGCAATGGTCGAACTAATGAGGGTGCTGCCATGACCAATGACCACCTAATGACTGACGACGGCCAATGGACGCACGAGGTAACAG
>JAAERP010000269.1 GCA_024230215.1 Fuerstiella sp.
GGAAAACGGGGTCAGGTACCAAAAACCGGAACGGCCCGAAGGGTGCTTTGCATTTTTGGTACCTGACCCCCTTTTCCGGGGAATGCTTCCACTCTAACTTTTGCCTGTGACAAAGCACTAGACAGTTTTCGAAAAGATGTGGTCGTTCGGGCTCGTGGGAAGCACCCATGGCAGGCCGGAAAACATTTTTCGCGGCCACAAGTCAGCGTAATACGCTGTAACAGCCGTTTGCTTATTCTCGAGAACCGGCGTGGATCGTGGACCTGCCGTTTCCCCAGGCAGGGTTGTGTCTGTCGCGGCCTCGAATCGGCATCCTGGCTGTTGCGAATTATTGTCGCAGTGTTGCCAGGTTTGATTCCATCGCCTGCACAACGGCCAGCGAGTCAGATCCGACGGCTGTAAATCTGAATCCAAGGTCTTTGTGCTGCTGTTCGAAACCGGTCTTGGTCAGAATTCCCGGAATCCTGCCGTGGTTGCTGCACGACCTGACAACCTTCTTCAACGCTTCGACAAAACGCGGCTGAGTGAAGTCACCCGGGCATCCCAGATTCACCGATAGGTCCAGTGGGCCCACGAACAGGACGTCGACTCCATCGATCGCCGCGATGTCGGCGGATGCATCGACAGCTTCCGGTGTTTCAATCTGAACGATCACCAGGCTGTTGTCGTTGGCTTCATTGAAATATTGATTCCAGTCGCGGCCGAAATTTGTTGCACGAATGGCACCGGCAACTCCGCGAGATCCCAACGGCGGATACTTAATGCAGTCGACAGCGCGTTTCGCCTCCGCGACGGTGCTGACATAGGGAAACATGATTCCCGCAGCGCCACTATCCATCACAAATTTCACGGTGTCGGCGTCGACGGACCGAATTCGCACAATCGAAGCAGCGCTGGATCCTCGACAGGCCAGCAGCATGTTGCGCAGGTCGGCTGCCGAGCCAGAGCCGTGTTCCAGATCAATCAGCAGCCAGTCAAAGCCCGTGTCAGCGGCGATTTCGACAGCCGTGGGTGAGCCCAGGTTCAGGAACGTCCCCGCCAGTAGTTGCGTGCCAAGTTTGTTTCGGTCAATCCACTGCATCGAGACACCCTGTGAAAAAGTGATTGTGGTCCGGCTGTGGCTGAATCCGTAAGGAATCGGGCACCCACGATTTCCCGGTCAGGTTTTCAGCCCATCCTGTGTGAACTCAATCCGGATTCTACGCCAAAGGCGATCCACTCCAAAGTCCAGGGCCCGGCGGAACCGCACATCGCAGGTGACCGAAATCACTAATTCCGATTCCGGGCCACCGCCCGCACCGATTTCTGATCAACGTATGCCGCGTTGATGCCGATCGATCCAGTGATGGAAACCCCCAGTGGTTCGCAGGGCACCGGCACGTCGCCACCCACGCGATCGCGTCGCCGGATTCTTAAGTTGTGGCCTGTCCCTGGAAACAGGGAAGGGGTGAGCAGCACACGAAACCAGGTACACCGGAAAGGCTCACAACCCGCAGTTTCGCCCCAACACGACTGCCAGACGCTTCACTTTCTGCGTCTGGTCAACCTGACACGCAAGTCGCTGCGTCTGTCCTCGATGCCCGGTTGAATTCCCTTGTTCCTGCGCCAGCCCGCTACGGGTTGACCCGCAGATTGATCAGAAAGACGTCTGTCATGACGACACAAACCCCTGAGGTGAGGCCATCGACGGGCACAGGAGTTGTCGATGCAGCGCGATCGATCCTTCAGTCGGACGACTACGCCCTGCCGATACTTCCTGAAGTTGCAGTGCAGCTGATGAATCTGACGGCCGATGTGGACTGCGATCCCAAAGATATTGTTGACCTGTTCAAGCGAGATCAGTCGCTGACCGGACATCTGCTGATGACGGCGAATTCCATTCGTTACAATTCCGGCGTGATGGTGACTTCGATGCAGCAGGCTGTTGCCCGACTTGGTCTGCTGCGGATTCGTGAAATCGTGATGTTGATCTCGGTTCAGGCCAAAGTTTTTAAGGTGGCGGGGTTTGAGAGCGACGTGCGAATGTCGTTTGAAAAGTCGATGACCACGGCGGCGTTCTCTCAGGAAATCGCAAGAAATCGCCGGCTTAACGTGGAAGACGCCTTCCTTTGTGGATTGCTGCATGACATTGGTCGTCCGGTGCTGCTGCAGGCGCTATCGGACTTTCGAAATGATGGTCACGCGAATGCTGCGGACCACGAAATTATCGACGCTGCCGCAGAATATCGAATCCCGCTGGCCGGTAAACTGGTCCTGCGGTGGGACCTGCCGGAACGATTGGCCACGATCATACAACACCAACAGACGCCGACGGAGACGGCCGATTTTGCTCAGCAGGCGGCCATTCTTAATCTGGCAATCGATCTTGCGAACATCTCGCTGGATGAAGACACCGAGATGCCCGGAGAATTGAATCATCCGATGATTGGCGTGCTCAATCTGTATCCGGATGACGTGGCGCACCTGCTTAGCCGACATACCGAGATTCTGGAATGGGTGAGGTCCGCCACATGATAGCTACAAATCACGACTACGATGTTGTTGTCATCGGCAGCGGACCGGCCGGCCAGAATGCTGCGGTCGAAGCCGCCAGCCGCGGTGCTCACGTTCTGATTGTCGAACGTGAGCGGAACGTCGGCGGTGCCTGCGTTCAGTACGGCACCATTCCCAGCAAGACACTGCGCGAAACCGCACTCACACTGACAGCATTTCGCCGCCGCAGCGGAGGTGTTTACGAAGTCAGTCACGACAGTCAGCTGAACATTTCCAGCCTGATGACCCGGCTGGATCAAGTCGTCCACGCGCACCACAATGCAGCTCAGCAATGCCTTGACATGGCAAATGTTGAACAAGCGCAAGGTAAGGCTTCGTTTGTTTCACCACACGAATTCGAGATCAGGGATGTCGCAGGCAACATCACGAATGTGAGCGCACAACACTTTGTCATCGCAACCGGCTCACGTCCTCGCAATCCGCCGAACGTCGATGTTGATCACGAGAATATTTTCGACAGTGATTCTGTGCTTTCGATGACGTACCTGCCCTCATCCCTGATTGTTCTGGGAGGCGGCGTGATTGCGTGTGAATACGCATCCACCTTTGCGTCACTGGGTGTTAAGGTCACCATCGTCGACAAATGGCCCAGTCCGCTGGGGTTCCTGGATCCGGACCTTGTCGAAGTGTTCCTGGCTCAGTTTCGTTCGAACGGCGGCGAATTCCGGGGTGGCAGTGTCGTTTCGTCCGTCGACTGGGACGGTGTCAGTGCAGCGCGCGTCTTTCTGGAAGACGGCGAAGTCCTGACCGCGGACAAGGCTTTGATAGCTCAGGGGCGTGTTGCCAACCTCGATCAGCTGGGAATTGAAAACGCCGGACTGGCAGCCAGCGACCGCGGACTGCTGACCGTGAATGAATTCTGTCAGACGGATGTTCCGCATGTTTACGCAGTTGGTGATACCATTGGTCCGCCGGCACTGGCATCCGCTTCGATGGAACAGGGCCGCCGAGCCATGTGTCACGCTTTCAGTGGTGAGCTGCATGCGTCCGACGGGTTGATTCCAGCAGGCATTTTTACCATCCCGGAATTGGCTACCGTTGGTCTGACGGAACAGCAGGTGTCAAACAGCATGGTGCAGCCATGGTTGGTAAGGTCGACTTTGGCCGTCTTGCGCGAGCTCACATCATGGCAGCACCCTCAGGCGTGCTGAAGCTGGTCGCCGATCCGACCGGCCACAAACTGCTGGGCGTTCAGATTGCCGGCACCGGTGCCACGGAACTGGTCCATCTGGGACAAATGGCTCTTCTGAACGACATGTCGATCGACACATTTGCGACGACGATCTTCAATTTTCCAACGATGGCCGAAGGATATCGTCTGGCGGCACTGGAAATCATCCATCGTCGAAAGGCCGAATCCGCGTCGACAAATGTCAACCGCGAACCTCCATTGCACTGTGAGCTCAGCACTCGGTGATCATTCACCAGGCCTACAGCGTATTACGCTGACTTGTGGCCGCGAAGAACGTTTCTCGACAGCAGTTTCGTTACTCCCACGAGCCAGTATCGTCTACGACAATAAGTAGACTGCTCTAACGCATTGCGCGATGCCGGACACGCCGCCATAACGGGGCCGAGTTCATTGCTGATTGAAAGTTGGATCGAAGAGAGAAGGACGGCATCCCTGCCGAGTGGCCATCCATGGAAGCTCGTTAATAGCATCCTCGAATTTTACAGCCTGGAGGGTACGTGTTGAGCGAGTAAGTCGTCCCTCTCTCATTCGATCCGTCTGCATCCATTGTTTGTAAAGAGTCTGTTCGGATAAAGAACTCCCGTTCAGTGCTATTCTGTCAGCGTCTTAAAGAGATCGCCGAAGTCCGGCATTTCTGATTTCAACACATCCAGCCAGCGGTCCGCGTGCCAGACTTCGACGCACACGGCAGCACCCACTATCACGACTTCCTGTCCCGACTCCACGCCCAGGAATTGTCGAAAACTCTCCGGAATCAAAAGCCGTGACCGCTTTGCCAGAGTCACCTGTTGGTGTCGGGTGGACAACAGTCGTCCTAATCGCTGAACGTCGCCCCATCGACCTTCCATCCGTCCGGAATCGATTTTCTGACGCAGCAATGAGACTCCGCTGTCCAGCCGCTTCTGCCATTCGTCACAGCGCCACAAGCTTATGCACCCCGTTTGCTCTTTGGCAACGATGACCGCGCCGTTGTCGTCGGCCACGCCTTCCACGAAATCGGGTGGCAGCGTGAGACGAAACCGGTCGTCCACAATGCGTCTGACTTCGCCGGTGATAAACATCAGTCTGCCTCATGCGGGAAGGTCCGCAAGCCGATTCGAGCTGCCGATCGGGCATACCTGGACGCCGCGGTTGGTCGGCATCACAGGATGCGATCAAAACGCCGGGATTCAGCGCAATAGCGACGGGTTTCCACCGTAATGGGTGGAGGATCCACTTTCAATCAGTTTTCAAAGATCTTTTTGGGCGTAGAACCCACATCAGGAGGTTACGCGCTGTTTGTCGGTTCGGCAACTGCGTGGGGCCCGGTTTTTCCGATTTTGCGGAATTCGTATTTCAGTCAGGACAGGCACGGCAGCAGTTCTACGGATGGATAGCCGTGCGACGGAATCAACGGTTGGGCAAAGATTGTCGACCACGAAAGGCACTCCGGCTGTGGTCATGGAACGCCGATGATTCTTGCCGCCTCACACAAACAGGCGGAAGGCCGCGTCTGATACATGGTAGGTTTGAATGTCGTGTCAGATTCAAGTCGTTCCCGCCTTCCCTGAATTCGTCCCACCTACCGGGGGCTCCTGCCATGGGTAAATTCAAACCGTTTCTCTTCGGCGCACTATTTGGTGCCGGTATTGTATTCGTCGCGTTGCAGTACCACGTTGTTCAGTCTCAGGACGGCATTCGCGTCGTACCGCGCACGCCACAGCATGCCATTGGGCTGGCCTACGTCGACATCCGCAACTGGAGTGCTGAACAGTGGGCGGATCGTCCGGAACTTGCGCGCGCTCTCGTTGCGCACGGTTCGACTGACCTGGTGGCTTCGTCGGTGACGGAAGGCCTTATGGAATCGATTTCGTCCGACAGTGCCGTGCTCGATCAGTTTCGGGGATTCATGAATGAATCTGCCAGCTCCGACGACTCAGATTCGCTGTTCAATGATTCGGATTTTGCTCCACTTAGCGCGCCGTCTGATGCAGATTCTCAGGGTCTGATGACGATTCCGTTTGGGGACGCTCGCAGGAAGCGTTCGGCCGACACCGCATCTTCCGGCAGCAGTGCGAATCGACCAACCGTGGCATCCAGGGACGTCGGTTCCCGCGCCGACCAACCGGCCTGGAATCGAACACATCGGTCGTCGGACGAGGCGGTTGCCGCGAGGCCGGCTGTAGCGGGGCAGTCCGATATACCATCGGTTGACCATGTGTTTGGCTCAGGGCGAACCGGGCTGTCAAACAGGCCCTCGTACGGCACAGAGAGTCCAGAAACTAAATCGGATGCAGGCTCAGCAGGGCTTTCCGTTCAACAGGACATGGAACTGCTTGACGACATGCTGTTCGGAGATGAAGAATCGTCTTCGCGTACTTCCCGCGTGGCTGCAGGCGACGCCGGTGATGGTGGCTTTGAGGACATCACGAATACTCTGGACAACCGGGCCGAACAGGCTCTGAAACGCGCCCGTGCTGGTTTTCAGCAGCCAACGAATCGGGCATTTCCCCGCTCGGCAGACTCGGCGAATCGCTATGTTCGTGACTCGGCGAGGAATTCGCATACGGAACATGGATCGTCGATGTTCTCGAACGATGCTCCGACGACGGAACCGTTTGGCGAGCGCAGGACGCAGCTGCCGAAGCCACTTCAAGCCATCCGCGACGGATTCGACCCATTTGTCGAGTAGTCGAGCCGTGCCTTTCAGCAGTTGCTCGAATTCAGCGAGTTCCGAACACGATGCTCTTCAGTCCTGGCGTCTGACTCGCTTCGTCACGACGGCCCAGTCACGTGTTCTGTCAGGACACCAAGCGCTGCGTGGCATGTGAAAAGTGCTCGAGGCATTGTTGTTGGCCGATTGTCTGAGTAAACTCTGTGGAATCGCAAGCACGTCGTTTCGGTCCTGTGGAGTCGCACATGCTAAATCTCACCAGCCGCGGAACTGCTCACACCTGCAGCGGTGCCACTCGCCGTGATTTTCTTCAGGTGGGATCTCTGGGCGCCGCCGGGTTATCTCTGGCGCAGTATGCGGAGGCGAAGGAATCGGGTGCTGTTGCACCGGGGCATGACGAACGTTCCTGCATCATGATTTTCAATCTTGGTGCACCAAGCCAGCTGGATACGTTCGACATGAAGCCTGATGCGCCGGCGGAAGTCCGCGGTCCGTTTCAGCCGATCGCCACAAAGGGTGACTTTGAAATCTCTGAGATTCTGCCGAAGCATGCGGAGATCGCCGAGCACTTTTCGCTGGTGCGGTCCTGTCATCATACCGGAGCCGCTGTGCACGACGCGGGCTGGCAGATGATGCAGACCGGCCGACAGTTCACGGGCGGTGTCGACACGCCTCACGCCGGGGCAGTGCTGAGTTTTCTGAAGGGTCGCCGTACAGACCTTCCGCCGTTTGTTGTGCTGCCCGAAACGATGGGGCGCGGCGGCGGTAACCTGCCGAACGGTCAGGCGGGCGGATTTCTCGGCAAGACGCACGATCCCTTTGCACTGATGGCAGACCCTTCGCAGCCGAAGTTTCAGGTCCCCGACCTGCTGCCCCCCGAATCGATCGGAGAAGCTCGTCTTAGTCGCCGACAAAAACTACGCGACCTGGTTGATGAAACGGTCAAGGACTTTGAGTCCACTGAGAACGCAGCGCTGCTGGACGAGAACTTCCAGGCCGCTTACCGCATGATGACCAGTTCACAGGCTCGTGACGCGTTTGATCTGTCCAGGGAATCCGAAGATACACGCAACCGCTACGGCATGAATCGATTTGGGCAGTGTTGCCTTTTGGCTCGACGGTTGGTCGAGGCTGGCGTGCGTTTTGTTACGGTGAATACATTCCTGACCGTCTTTGACGAAATCACCTGGGACATTCATGGTTCCAGGCCGTTCACATCCATCGCGGGCATGCGGGACATTGTGGCGCCGATGTATGACCAGGGCTATTCGGCTTTGGTCAGCGATCTTCACCAGCGAGGCATGCTGGACAATACGCTGGTCTGCAATATCGCGGAATTCGGTCGCACGCCCAAAGTGAACCCGGCTGGTGGTCGCGACCACTGGCCTCAGTGTTTTACGACGTATTTTGCCGGCGGCGGCGTCAGGGGCGGACAGGTTGTCGGAGCCAGCGATCCGATTGGTGGAGTTCCCGCCGACCGGCCTGTGCAGCCGGCTGATGTGGTCGCTACAGTCTTTCACAGCCTCGGCATAAGACGGGAATCGCAGCTGCCAGGTCCCGCCGGGCGACCCTATCCGCTGGTCGACATTGGCCACCGGGAAATCCACGAACTGTTCTGATCGCCGCTGTCGCTGTGCATGGGTACCTGACCCCCTTTTCCGCGGAATGCTTCCACCCTGACTTTTGCCTTTGACGAAGCTCTAGTTGGTCGGCGGCACCGACACGGGCGTTACCTGTGGTCCGGCAGCAAACAAACTCAACGTGTCATCGCTGAACAGTTTCGAAATTCTCCAACCACCATCGATTCGTTGCAGTTCGATCTGTTGCGGAGGGTTGTCGTCGGACATGTTCGAGGTATCTGTCGCAGCGGCGCGATCACCGTCAACGATGATGTTCCACCTGGGCGATTTGCCACCCGCCAGGGCCACCGGATTGCCGTTCAGGGCTTCCATGGCCTTTAACATTTCCGCCACAAACAGACGTGGGTTCTTAAGGACGTGTGCCGCGGTTTGCAGCCTTCGAATGACTAATTCAGGAGACGCGACCGGAATCTTCTTTCCCAGCGCCAGCGCCCGCGCGAGCATGGATTCGGCAAGCTGTTGGTGTGCTGCGGTGGCGGCTGCCGGTGGATCGGGACGTATTGATCGTGCCAATACTGTCGAGATCTCTATTACGGCGGCCGCGTCCGGAGCGTTTTCTGCAACCGCCGCCAGTGGCGAAAACGTATTCATCATGGTTGCGGACTCCAGCAGCATACCGGCAAATCCCCAAACCGCCTCATCGGTCATTGGCCCGACGTAATTGTCATAGTCTCGGTTTCTGCCACACTTTCCGATGTACTCCAACAACTTTTCCGGCGTGCCGAACGTGTACTGCTGCTGAAGAGTGGTGTCCGGCGTTGAAGTCTGAGGCCACGACAGATCCTCACCGGAAAGCAGCTCCTCGACTCGTCGTTCGATGATTGTCGCTGCTAATGCTGCTCGTCGTTGCTGCCGGACCTTTACTTCCTGGAGGTCCATTTCCGCCAGTTGCATGCGGTGTTGCTGCACGGCCGTTTGGAATCCAAGCGCTCGTGTGACCTCTCGCCGTAGTGTTTCCTTCAGTCGCTTCAGGTTCGCCGGGACAGGCCGTTTCTTTGCAGCTTCGTCGCGGTAGTTTGCCGCTGCCATGCCAGCGGCACCCTCGGCCCGTTTCAATTCAGCATCAGACAACCGGCGTTTCGATTCAAGTCTGCTGCGTTCGGCGGAACGTTGCAGTTCTGCTTCAGCGTTGCTCGGCGTCTTCCCGATCTGAACGGTGTTCGCTGCGTTTTCCGCTTCCACCTTCGTCGTCTCGGTCAGTTCGTCCCGTTGGCTGAGCAGAATCTCCAGGCGTTGGCGGACCTGAATCAGTTTGGGGTGGTCAGAACCATACTCAGCCGCCATTGTCGCCTCTTCAACTCTCGACTTGACAAGTTCCAGGCGGAGGTACTCTTCGGCCGAGGACCGCGGCGCCCATTTCTGCACCATGTGGTCAAATCCAATGGCAGCGGGGGCGTTGGCTGATTTTAGTGGAAGAAGGAAACCAGCGTACTTCGTTTCCGTCGCCAGTATGTCCTCCGCTGTACGTATCTCTGCCTGGACTCTCTCGATCATCCGCGAATCTCCGTTGACGTTGAGGTCCTTCAACGTCTGTCGCAGCTCCGTGAGCTGACTGTTGGTCTGCTCTCGTTGAATCCGAATCGCCAGGAGCATATACCTGATGATGTCCTTGAGTTTTTCCGCCTCATCAACACGACCTGCGTCTGTGGCTTCATTCAGTTTGTTGACGTACCCTTCGATGAGCTCAACGTAGTCGTCAACTTCCTCTGGCGAGCCGGCTATGGCAGTCGGGGATACCGGTGTTTCGTCATCGAGGCCGGTGATATTTCCCCGTTTGCCGTCGATCACAAAAAGAGAACCGTGGTACTCGGCCTGAAACGTGGTGATGTCCAGCCCTGTCATGTCATTCAGTTTCTTCCTGAGATCTTTTCCCTCCTTCGTGTGCCAGTCATGGGCCCAGAAGTAGTCTCGTTGCTTTCTGTCTGCCGTGGGGAAATATGTCTGCCAGATGATCGGGACGTCGGGAGTAGGTTCTGCCAGATTCTGTTCAAAGTAGCCGGCGATAATGATCTGTCGCACGCTGGCCTTCGGATCGATCTTCAGGTGCCACTCCGTCTTGTTGTATGCCGTCAGAGCCACGACGATGGGTTTGTCTGTGGGTTTGACCTCCACATACACTCGGTCATCCGTCCCTGATTCCTGCGGGCCATAAATGCCTACGACATGCAGCTCGCAATCGGCAAGCTGTGACTTGTCCAGCAGCGCGGCTACGTTACCTTTCGTAACCGGATGAGTATCGGTCGGTTCAGCCTGTCCATACGCGGGTGTGACGGGAACAGAACTCAGGCTCAGGACGGTTGTCGTCAGAATCACGGACACGGAAGCCCATCGATTTTGTGAGTCGGTCATCGGTTTTACCCTTGTCGGTTCTGGTTAGTGAGTTCTGACTTAAGATCGAACAGAGTTTTCTCGATCCGGTCCAGACCATCGCCAGGCGACCATTTCAGGTCAGCTTCGAACGGTGTTTTCTGCTGCACTGCTTCCGGAGACAGTACCACTGTGTGCTGCGTGCCAGGCGCGGCATTCGGCGTGACAGCGGGTTCTTCTGTTGTCACTTTGTCAGCCGACGCGATTACAGCGCCTGCTTCAGACGAGCGCCCCGTGTGCTGTGCTGAGGGAGCGGTTTCACTTACCGGGCCGTACATCATCAATGCTGCCACGGTGGCGAATCCACCGGCACAGACTCCGATTTGCCATCTGTGGCCAATGAGCGACGATCCGTGACGTAGCTGAGCTGGCAGTGGGACAACGTCGGATTGCTGCACATGAGCCAGACATTCTGCCAGCAGATCAGCCACTTCCTCAGCCGACGCGAATCGCTTTTCAGCGTCCTTCGCATGCAGCCGACTGACGATGCTGCACAGCCAATCGGGTGTTTCGGGATTGAGTTCGCGAATTGGCCGAGGTTCATTGTCGGTGATGCGGCGCAGGATTCCGTACGGAGTCTCGGCTCGAAAAGGAGGGTGTCCGGCGCACATTGTGTAAATCACGCTGCCCAGACTGAACAGGTCACTGCGAGCGCCAACGCCTTCGCCGCGTGCCTGTTCGGGCGACATGTACTGTGGCGTACCGGCGATGACTCCGCTGCGCGTCGTCGGCGGCTCGAGCCAGACCGAAATCGGTGATTATCACTCGTTCGACGTTTTCCGGTAACAGGATGTTGGCCGGTTTGATGTCGCGGTGAACCAAACCCTGTTCGTGGGCGGCCGCCAGTCCGCGAGCTGCCTGCATGGCAATCCGAAGGACTTCCGCCACGGACAACGATCCCTCACGATCGATTCGCTTCTGCAGGGATTGGCCTTTGATGTAGGGCATGACCAGATACGGCAGACCGTTGAATTCGGCGACACCGTGGATGGCGATCACGTTGTCGTGGACGACGGCAGCCGCTGCCTGAGCTTGCCGTGCAAACCGTTGCCTGGCGGCGGTGCTGCTGGCGTAGTGTGGTGACAACACCTTGATTGCCGCATACCGGTTGAGAGCCGCGTCAAAACCCTTCAATACGATGCCCATGCCGCCGCAGCCAACGACTCCGGATACCTCATAGCCGGCAAACCGACCCAGCATGCGTGGGTCATCTGTCGGGCCCAGAAAATCGAGCCGCAACATGTCGGTGGACGGTGAGTCCGTGGCGACCGACGTTGTTTCGTCGGCAACATCGATGCGAACATTGTCAGTGGAACTCAGGAATGTGCGCGCGTCATTCCACAGTGAATGATCAGCTGTGCGTTGTTGCAGTTCTCGGCAGCATTCGTCGCATTGGTCCAGGTGGTGCTCGAACGCCGACTGTTGAACGTCGTCAAGACGATCCGACAGGAAGTCATCGATGACCTTCGGATTGCACGTTGTTGGAAGGGCCATGGCTGGCGTTTTCTTTTGGTTTGCCTGGGTTCGATTACTCATCGAACTCATCGACTTTCTGTTTCAACCGTTTCATGACACGACTGCGTGAGGCATACACGCTGCCCCGTGTACGGCCGAGTTCCAGTGCAGCGGCTTCGACTTCGACGCCTTCTACTGCAGTCAACCAGAACGACTTCCATGTGTCGTGGGAAAATTCTTCTCGAATCTGCATGGCCGCCCGAGTGAAGACTTCGCGACGGTACTCCATTTTCAGAAAGTCTGAATCCGGACCACTGCATGCGGGTCGCAGGTCCAGAAATGCTCTGATTTCGTCATCGCCGGAACTCCTGTCAGGAACACCTCGTGTCAAAGCATTGAGAATGGCGTTCTCTGCAATCCGTCTCAGCCACGTGCGAAATTTTGCTCGCTGTGGGTCCGGCGTCCAACGGTTGATGGCACCGGAAACTGCCAGCAGTACCTGTTGAGCCAGATCTTCCGCGTCCGCTTCCTGCAATCCCCTGAATACCGCGAAGCGACAGATGACGGGACGGTAGATCGCCGCGAATTCAGCCCACGCTTCGTCATCAGACGGATCGCGGACACGAAGAAGGCTGTGACGTGTCTCAGGTGATTTCATAAAATGGCTCTGTAGGCAATGCACAGCATCCTACACACATTGAGCCGGAAAATCTGACAAAGATTCTTCTGCGGCAGGCCCGCGACGGCCAACCACAGCGATTTTCACCGCTGTGCCTTTTCCGCTAATATACGGCAGCTGGTCGGCGGAGGCCGCCCTGCGGATAGCTGGGGGCCATTGATTCCGGCTGCGTGGAAAGGCCATTAAACAACCGCTGTTCGGCCGCCTGACGCGCTTCGGTGCGTGGTCGAGCATAGTCGCGTGGGCGGGTTGAATCCACGGGCCCGATGTCCGGATCGAGAAACGGATCCTGCTGCTGATAGGCCAGTGACTCCGATCGCGGATGGCCGGTCCAGGTCATCGGAAACCTTGTGTGCATCGGAGAAATGCAGCCACTCATCAGGATACACACTACACAAAGGAAAACCGTTCCTGACAGTTTTGCGGAGTTGTTGGTTGTGTTGTCGTGCGGGTAACGCATAGGTGTGTCACAGGAATGTGAGTGCTGTCGAGGCGCGGACGTCAACCTTCAGGGATCCTGAAAACTGACAGCACGCCGGAATCTATGAGCAATCGTCCATCTTCGGCAATACCTCTTGGGCACATTCAGTAGAAAGAAGGGCCACCGGTACAAACTTTTCAAGGAATGTTCATCTGCGCAACTGTTTCCTTTGACAGGGTTTGCGATACATCCTATCGTCTCGCCTCCTGACACATGCGTTCGAACGGAATCGAGCTTGTCAGGAGCCCGAGAGGGTCTGGCCAGGGACGGCCCTTTTCTCTCATCTCGATGTTTGTGGCGCTGACTCGACAGCCTGTAGCGTCAACTGCCTCTGCAGTTCCGCACGCAGTTCATACAGGCGGTCTGCGTCCGTGGCATCCGGCTGTTCTCTGATGAACCAGTTGGTGTCGTCCAGCGCTTCATCCAGACGACCTGTGCGAGCCCGAAGCTCCAGCCGTTTGGCCCTGAATTCAAGGTCGCTTTCGTCCATTGCGACCAGCGTTTCCAGATATCGCAATACTCTTTCGTCGTTTCGACGGCTCTCTGCCAGGCCCAGCAGGTTGAGTAGCATTCGTCGCACGATCTGCACCGGTTCCTGCCCCTCAAAGAATTCCGGTTGCAGGCGAAACCCACCGGCTTTGACGATCTGTTCTGCATCCGCAATGCTCAGTCGCCTGCCGCGGTTGAACACGTCGATGATTTGCTTTTCCGCGTCTGCTTCCTGTGGTTCAAAACGAACGACGTAATGGCCGGGTACTCCCAGTCCGACGACCTTCAGGTCCAGGCGACGAGCGAGTTCAATGTACAGAACCGAAAGTGTGATTGGCAATCCTTCCCGGTCATCGATGACTTCGTTCAGATAGCTGTTGGATTTTGCATAGTATTCCCCGTGACTGCCGTGAAACCCGTATTCTTCAAACAGGATCCGGTCCAGAGTCTCCAGACGTTCCATTTCCGTTGCGTTTCTTCCTGCTTCTTCACGGATCTCATCAGCCAGCTGGTCGACTCGAGCAATGTAGGCAGCGGGATCAACTTCCGCATTGTCCAGCACTGCGATCAGCAGAGCCGCCTTCAGCAGGTCAGGTGGTCGCGTTGTCGTTTCGCTGTCTGGTGAGTCATCCGGAGCTTCGTCTTTTGTCTCATCCGTTGGGGCAACTTCAGAGTTCCGGCCCAACGCCTGCAGAATCTGTTGTCGGACTTTTGCAGCGTGCACGTCGATGGCCAGCTGACGCAGATGAGCTGCTCTTGCTTCAAGTGCTTTGGCATTCTGTTCGATCAGCAGGGCTGACTGCTGCTCCAACGGCATCAGTTGATCAATTGTCTGTTGCGAAGCTGGCCGAACGGACTGTACGTCATCCAGAATCCGGACGATTGTCATCTTCTGATCGTCGGTTGGTCGGACCGATGGAATTGACGGCGCCACAACGAAACGGCGGAACGTTGCTGAAGTGCCACGAAATGTAACTAATCCAATTCGTCCTGCAGGAATCCTGGCGTCGGAGGACTGCACGACAGGCTCATCATTGACGTAACAACGAAACAGATCCTTTTCAATTCGCACCTTCAGCGTGTTCCAGTCATTCGGACGATAGGCGGGATGCGGTTCATTGTGGAGAATTGACCACGAGTTCAAATCCGGCCCGTTGAATCGCGTCAGACGAATGTTTCCGGCACTGGGGTAGAAACCGTAATGTCGATGTTCGCCATCGGCATGGAAGGCCAGGCCCACTGCGCCACTTTCTTCATCCAGCTTAACTTCGACCTGAATTTCGAACGGCTGTGTGGGTGCAGCAATTGGCTGCAGACACAGCGAACGTCCTCCGAATGATGTGCCGTAACCGTCCACCAGAATTCGACCGGCTCGCTGCCGCCAGTTGGCGCCCCAAAGAGTCTTCCAGCGATTCGAATCAAGAGCTCCGATCGTCATCCACCGTTCGATGGGAATCGGGACAGGGGCGTCCAGCATTGCTTTCAGGTGACGGACAGGAATGGCAAACCCCAGATGGCCGGTCTTTGTTGACTTCAGAGTGACCACGCCGATGACGTTGCCACTGCGGTCGATCACTGGCTCGCCGCTGCTTCCCGGTTCGATGGCAACAGAAAGCTGCAGCATCGAAATTCCCTCGATGTCGTCCCGGCCGGAAAGAATGCCGGCATGCACACTGTCTTTGAAGCCGCGCGGATGTCCGGCCACAACAACCGATTGGCCGACGACGACACGTTCTGAGTCGCCAAGAGACAACGGAGTCAGATCATTGGCATCGACTCTCAGGACAACAAGGTCAAGCAACCCGGTTGCTGTATGAACATGAGTCACCGGCAGCGATGTTCCGTTCGTCAGTTCGACACGAATCGGCCGACGATCACCAATCACGTGTCGTGCCGTCGCAATCAGACCGTCCGACGATATGACAAAACCAGTGCCCTGTCCGGAACTCCGTGGGTCCCGACCCATGGCGTGAACAACAACCAATGACTGCTTCACTTCCTTTGCGAGATCCGGCAGCGACCGCTCTGATCTGTCGTCAACAGCAGCAACATCCGCCAAATCGTCCGGGGCACCTGTTGCCTGTTCCTGAGCGGCAGCAAACGGCGCACCGCAGGCGCACAGCACAAAAAACGTAAAACGGCAGCCAGTCGAGGCCTTATGCCAGCCACTTGAAGATGTTTGCAGGTGATGTGAAGAAAACAACCTTTTCTCCCGAAACCATGGCGAGGCAATCACGTTAAACATTTAAGGTCGAAATAATAGTGTCGCACATTCGCGACATTGTCGGCAGCCCTGTACTGGTTGGAACGTGTTTGAATCTGACGGAATAGACGTCCACGGAAGAAGATACGAGGGAATTAACGATCATTCTTCGTAGTTTGTCGTGGACGGGCCGTTACAAATATTGACGACTGGCATTCCAGGGACAAACCTCCGTAGAATCGCAAACAGGTTCGAAAATGCTGAACGAACAGGCTCAACGATGAAACGTATGCTGCTGCTAACGCTTTGTTTTTGCGGAATAACACAGGCTGACGCGGATGCCGACCTGGTCACGCTTAAGGCTCGGCAGTCTCAACTTGATAAAGCGCTTGACAAAGTTTCGCCCGCCCTGGTGGCGGTGGAGGACGGCTACGGTGCCGGCAGCGGGGTTGTGGTGTCGGCGGATGGAGTTGTGCTGACTGCTTCGCACGTGGTCAACAGTCGCCGGAGAGGTTCGTCAAGTCGATTGAGAGTTAGGTTCCCGGACGGCAGCGATTATCGCGCTGAGATTATGGGCATGAACCGTTCGGTCGATGCCGCCATGCTGAGAATTATCGATCGACCGCGGAATGGAGAATCGTTTCCTCATGTGGACCTTGGCGACTCCAGCAAGCTGCAACGCGGTGACTGGTGCTTCGCCCTCGGGCATCCCGGCGGTTTTCAACCGAATCGTCCGGCTCCGGTACGGCTTGGTCGGGTACTTTCGGCCGGCCATAGAACGGTCGTTTCTGACTGTGCCATCGTGCTGGGTGATTCGGGAGGTCCGTTGTTTGACCTGTCCGGCCGGTTGATCGGCATTCACAGTATGATCACAGAAGTCATCGTTGAGAATCGTCATGTCGCCGTCGACGCATTTCGCCGCGATGGTGACCGGATGGAAAATCGCGAGAGCTGGGGAAAACTTCAGGCGCATGACAACGATCTGGTTGAGACGTCCTTTGTCGGGATGGTCCTGCGGTGGCGCAATTTTACTCCGGAAGTCTCACGTGTGCTGCGTGGCAGTCCGGCTGATCGAGCAGGCGTCCGCCCTGGTGATCTGTTGCTGACGATTGCAGATCAGTCCTTTGCGGACCCCTTGGGGCTCAGCACGCTGCTGACTGACATTGCCGAAGAGCAGCGCGTGAAAGTGCGCATTGACCGCGTGGGACGGGAAAAAGACCTGACGATGACAACAGGTCGCAAGCCGACGGATGACGAACTGGCTCGGCGGGAGGATAATCTTTCCCGTGAGGACCAGGAACACCTCAGAGACCTGAAGAACCAACTGACCTCGTTCCGCCGAGTCGGTCCGTTTGAAAAACGCAGTACTGAAGAGCTGGATCGTTTCATTCCGGCCGTCAGTCAGGCCCGCGGCAGCGTCGTGGAATTCCGGGAACTCGGCGAAACACTGACGTTGGGTACTGTGATGAGCGACGATGGTTACATCCTGACAAAAGCCAGCGAATTGGAAAACGTCATCGCCCCTGAGTGCATTCTGTCGGACGGTCGGCGGCTTGAAATACAGGAAGTGGCTATTGACCGGGCGTTCGATCTGATGCTGGTGAAAGTCGATGTCCACAATCTGGATCCCGTGCAATGGGCCACCACTGCCCCTCCGGAAGCCGGCCGCATTCTGATTACGACAGACTCACGAGGTACGCCACTGCTGCCTGGTGTCGTCAGTGTCCCTGCCAGAACACTGCAAACTTCATCGAAAGGGTTTCTGGGAGTGCACATGCAGATGTTGCAAGGGTCACGGTACGTGTCGCTCAAGGACGTGCTTCCAGGCGGCGCTGCCGAGCGAAACGGTCTGAAGAAAGATGACATCGTTCTGGCCATCAACGGAACGCAGATTCGCAATACCTATCAGATGGGCAGTATTGTGGGGTCGGCGGCACCGAATCAGAAGATTTCATTGAAATACCAACGTGACAATACCGTGAGGACGGTCGACATTGTTCTGACGCCGCGGTTTGTGTCTCCTGACCGCGAGGTGATGCTGGACAGGTACAGGGAGGATCTCGGCAAGTTTGCCAGTTCCCACAACTCCGGTTTTCCCGAAGCGCTGCAGCACGACACGGACTTGTTTCCGCATCAGTGCGGCGGGCCGTTGTTTGACATCTCGGGCAAAGCTGTCGGGCTGAACATCGCACGAGCCGCCCGCATCACCAGCTACGCCATCCCAGCCAAAGCCGTTCTTCGAGTCTTTGAAGAATTAAAGAACAAAGGTGAGGCGTCACGCCTGAAAGAAGCGTCCTGACCCGGCCGGGACATCCCGGCAGATGATGGCGTGGCTTGTTGGGATAGCGATTGGTCGTTGCCACGCCGAGGTGGTTGAATGGCAGGCGGTTGAATAGTACGTGGTTGCGCGATTGCGGTCTCGCCTGCTTTCGGGCTGCCACCCGTCGAATTCCGGCGAATTCGACTTGTTTCGCCATGGGATATCAGGAACTCGCGGAATATGTGAATTCAGCAGACAATCCGGGCGTTGTTTCAGGTCTCATTGATCGGTTCCGATATCGATCGTAGACTGACAACTCAAGGGCACCAGAGCAGTTTGCTTATTGTCGTGAACGATACTGGCTCGTGGGGGGGCAATGAAGCTGCTATTGAAAAACGTTCTTCGCGGCCACAAGTCAGCGTGAAACGCTGTAAGGTTCACTGGAAGCTCGGAGTTACCTATGACTGATGCACCAAAATCAACGACCTTGCTGGGACGAGTCAGGACGCGGTTGCAGATCGTGTCCGTCGCAAAAGCGATGTATCGTTCCAGTGTTGCCGTGTTGGCTGTCGCCGTGGTGGCAGTGTTGCTGACTCGTCTGCTGGGTCTGATACCGCAGTCACAGGAGCAGCCGCTTTGGTTGCTCAGCATCCCGGCAATCGCGGTGTTGCTGGCCGGGATTTTCCACCGCCGTGTGGAACAACAGACAGCCGCTCGCGCGGTGGACGAACACGCCAGAACGAAAGACCTGTTTCTGACTCTTTCTTCGTTGTCGTCTTCATCGGGTGAGTACCAGCCGTTGGTGACTTCATCTGCAGAACAACGCGCTGATCACATCATCCCGGATGATGTCGTTCCGTTTCGGTTTGGTGAACGAGTTGTCAAAGTGGTCGCCGTTTCAGCTGCTTTTGCACTGGCGGTGTTGTTGACGCCGCAGTTGGATCCCTTCGGTAAAGTCGAAGCAGCGACCAAAACCGAAAATCAAAAGAAGGAAATTGAAGCCATCCACAAAGAAGCTCTTTCCAGAGCTGATCGTCTGAAGAAGGAAGCGGAACGAGCGGAAGAGGAATCCGAAGAAATCGAAGACCAGGTCAATGAGATGAAGTCTGACTTTCGCAGGATGCAGCCGAAGAAAAAGGAATCCAATACCAAAGTACTGGATTCACATCGTATGGATCTGGGCGATATGTGGAAATCGGCCAGCAATGACCAGTTGCGCCGCATGATGAATCAGCCGATTTCGAAGCAGCAGCTTGGAGGAACACGTAGTCAGAAGATGAACGAGTGGCTGAAGGATCTACAGGAAGGCAATACGGAAAGTCTGCAGCAGGAGTTGAAGAAAGCTCGGCAGACAATGCAGGCGGTGATGGAAGCGAAGGATCCTGAAGAACGAAAGAAACTCGCCAGCCAACTGCAGCGTGAACTTCAGGACCTGCAGAAGTTTGCCAAAGACAAGGCGGGGTCAAAGGAGTTGAGTTCGGCGCTCAGTAAGGCGATGAAGTCGCTGCAGGCGGCCAGAAACTCCGGTGAGAACCCTGAGCAGATAGAACTCAGCAAAGATGCCATGGAGGCGCTCAGACAGTCGCTCCAACTTTCCGAAAAGGAAATGGAACAGGTGGCTCAGGCCGCGAAAGATCTGAAGAAGCTCGAAGATGCGTTGAAGACTCTGCAACAGGCTCAAAAGTTGAATGACAAGGGTCAGCTTGATGGTGCCAGATGCGAGGGCTGTGAATCTCTTGAAGATTACGCCGAAATGTACGCCGCGATGATGGGTGAAGGTGCCGGTGAGGGTGACAAAGACGTCAATGATGGCGGGCGTGGCGTTGGTCGTGGTGGCAAGTCAGCCGAAGACGACAGCGATCCGGAAGGCTACAAGAAGGAAAAAGAGAAGCTTCAGGTTCAGGCAGGCAAGATCCTGCTTTCGATTAAAACGAAAGAGTACGCAGATGAACTGGACTTCGATCCGGAAAAGATGCGGCAGTACCAGAAGAGCATTAGTTCCCTGAAGTCCAGCGTTCAGTCAGCCATCGATTCGGAAGAAATTCCGCCCGGTTACGTCGACGGCATCAAGGGCTACTTCAACAAGATCGAAGACGTGGATCCGAAGCTGAAGGCGAAGTAACTTCGGCAGCTTGAAAGGCATACATATGACGGCGCTGTGCGAGGGTCTCGCGACCCCGCACGCCATCGACCGAAGGTCTCCCCTTCCGCCAAAACGCGGGAGACCTGCGGTCAGCCGATGGGCGAGGTCAGAGACCTGCATCCACCGCGCGAACTGTGCCCGACCTGAGAAGCTACCATGCTAAAGTCCCGGTCTTCAATTGTTCCTGCCGCATCCTGCATTCTTATTGTCGCGGCACTGACCGTTATTCCGCCTGGGTCAACGAACTCAGACAGCAACACTCAGCAACTTGTCGTCTACTGCGCCCACGATGCGACTCACGCAGAATCCGTCGTCAGACGCTTTGAGACGCAGACGGGTATTTCCGTCGATGTGCGATTTGACGAGGAAGCCAGCAAGTCGCTGGGATTGACGAATCTGCTGATCGCGGAACAGGCAAATCCGCGTTGCGATGTGTTCTGGAATAACCAGACACTGGGCACGATTCGATTGATGGCCGAAGATGTGCTGCAGCCATACGTCAGCACCAATGCCGATCGCATTCCGGACAACTTTCGGAATGTCGATGGTTACTGGACCGGATTCGCAGCGCGGTTGCGAGTGTATGTCGTCAACACTGATCACATGTCGGCCACGCAGAACGATGTCGCCACCGTCCTGCAGAACGGTTCATTGCGTCGAGTCGCGATTGCTCAGCCATTGTTCGGCACAACATTGTCACACTACTCGGTGTTGATGGATCAGTGGGGAATGGAACGCCTGAAACAGTGGCAAAGTTCCATACACGAGCGGGGCATTCGTGAAGTCCGTGGCAATTCGATGACAAAGGACCTTGTTGCCGAGGGAATTTGCGATATCGGCTTCACCGATACAGACGACGCCTTTGCGGCCATTGATGATGGAATGCCCGTTGAAATGGTGCCCGTTCGACTGGAGGATGGTCGGACGATCTGCCTGCCAAATTCAGTGGCCCTGATTAAGGATTGCCCTCATCCGGCTGCGGCGAAGAAGTTCATCGACTTTCTGTTGTCAGAGGAATCTGAACTGCTGATGGCCAATTCGTCGGCACGGCAGATACCACTTGGTCCCGTCAACGATTCACAGCTGTCACCCGAATTGCTGCAACTGAAAAAATGGGCCGCCGATGGGGTGTCGTTGGAGGGTGCTGCCAGAGTCAATCGGCAGGTACTTGACTGGCTGACTGTGGAGTACACAGGGCGATGACGCTGGAAACCGCTCTGGCCTGGTCAATCGGTCGTTCGTTGGTGGTCACGACATTGGCGCTGCCAATGTCATTGGTGGTGTGGCGTTTAATCTCAGCCAATCAGCAGTCTGGAAGAATTCATAGCCTTCTGGCCATTGCAGCGCTATTGCCGCTATTTGTACCGGACCTGCTGACCGGTTTCACTTATCGCATGACCTCAGCCCGGTTGATTCACAGCGAACTTGCAACGGAAGTTCTGTACGCTGTCCTGCTTCTGTTTCGGATATTCGCGTTGCAGGTCGCTGCGCGAATGATCCTGCCTTCTTCGACGGTCAGCGCCGAAGCCCTGTACTCATGGAAGCTGGTGCAGGATCGCAGCGCCAGCTGGTGGTTTTCGTGGCTGCGCCTTCATGTCCAGGGTTCGCTGCGGACGCCGCTGATTGCATGGATTGGCGGGGCACTGTTCTGTTTTCAGGAATTTGAAACGGGCGCATTGTTGCAGATCGATCGCCATCCGATCACATGGTCTGTGTGGCTGTTTGATGCTCATGCGGCTGGTGAACCACTGTCGCGATCGCTTATGTTCGTATCCGAGGCGACGGTGTTTCAGATCGTGCTGCTGCTGCCGATCATTCTGCTGCTGCCGCGTCGTGGTCTGCAGATTTCGAAGGGCACAGGATCGGTTTTGGCGGCGAAAGGCGGTCCAGCGGTGTTGACGAGTGCAGCATGCATCCTGTTTGCTGCATTCGGTACATTCATTATCTGGCCGTTATTGTCAAACGGCATTGGAGCTCTGAGCGGACTTCGCGCCCTGACAGGTCACGGGAATGTGACGCAACGAATTCAGCTGTTCCTGACCGGCCGCAGTGATCTGGTACTACGTTCTTACCAGATCGTGTCTTCGGTTGTTCCTGCGACCATCGCTTCTGCGGCAGCACTGCAACTGGCGATCGGGATAAGATCGTTTGGTCGCCAATGGCTGACCGTGCTGACTGTCGTCCCTGGACTGTGTGGCTCGCTGGTCGTCAGCCTTACGTTGCTGGCTGTGTTTCAGTTGTCCTGGCTGAATGCGGTTTATGATTCCTGGTTGCCGATGATCGTTGCGTCAACACTGTTGATGCTGCCTCGAGCATTGCTGTTGGTCGTGCTGCTGGAAGTTCTGAGTCCACCCACATCGATCCATTCGGCAGGTTTGTTGCGAGCCGGCGGTGGGACCGCCGCAGTTCATGGTAGAAATCTTATCTGGCAGCTTGTTCGCGTCCGCTGGCTGATTTCAACAGTGGTGCTGGCGCATTGGTGTTTATGGGACGTGGCTGTGGCCTCGACCCTGCGGCCTGTCCGATTCGAACCCATCGTCGTTCGGTTGTACAATGAAATGCACTATGGACGTACCGAAACGCTCGCGGCCATCACTCTGCTGGCACTGGTGATTCCAGCGGGACTGATCTGCATCGTCGCCATTATGTGGAAGCAACTGCCGCAGCGCGATTCTTGAAACACATGACGGTCGATTCCGGGGCGGCGGACCAGGAAGAGCTGATCGAGTTATACCATTCGTTTTTCAACGTACAGATAGACAGCAGCGGAACATTGGAAAATGACTGATGTGTTGTGGGAACTAAACGATGTGGTCCTGGCCGGAGATTCCGGCAGCCGAGTCGATGGCGTGTCGCTGACGATCATCGACGGGGTCACTGCAGTAATCGGCTATTCGGGAGCAGGCAAAACGTCATTGTTGAACCTGCTGGCCGGGATGGAATCACCCTCATCAGGCGTGATTTCAAGGTCTATCGAACGCGACGGAGCTGGGCGAGAGACAGTGTTTTCGCTGCCGTTGTATTGGGTACCTCAGGATGGCGGCCTGTGGCCACAGTTGACGATTCGCCGTCACCTGGAAGTCGTTTCTGCCGCGAACCTGCGTGATCCTGCTGCTTTGAGCGACGAAAGTCAGGAACGGGCAGACAAACTGCTGGCTCAGTTCGATCTGACTCATCGTCAGCACGCGGTTCCGGCAACGTTATCAAAGGGCGAGCAGTCGCGACTTTCAGTCGCCAGGGCGCTGGCGGCAAATCCGGCGGTGTTGGTGATGGACGAGCCACTGGCTCACGTGGATTCTGTCAGGCGGCCGCAGTATTGGAACGTCATTCGGGAACATTTAGATCGGACTGGTGCATCGCTGGTGTTTTCAACTCACGAACCGGAAGTTGTGATCCGTGAAGCGGGGTCGGTCGTTTGTCTCGACGAAGGGCAGGTTTTGTACGCGGGGCTGACCGTTGACTTGTACAATGATCCTCCGGACGCAGTGACTGCAGGATTTCTGGGTCCGATCAATTGGTTTGAAAAGGACGAGTTACCAACATGGCTTCCTCAATATTCCGGCTCAGAAAATGCAGTCCGTGTTCGACCGGAAGCGTTGAAAGTGGAACCAGATGAAAATGGGGTGATCGAGATCCTGTCTTTTCGTTTCAGCGGAAGTTACGCTGAAACTGTCGTGAAGAATATCAATTCGTGTGCGGTAAAAACCATCGTTCACCGACCATCGGGAAAAGTTCACGACTCGGGTCAGTGCATCGTAATCAAGATCAATCCGTGATGTCTTTATTGTCATTAGCCAGTCGTCTTGATGCCACCGGCGAGCCGCCGCCCGGCCGTGCTGCGCTGATCGCCTGCTGCCCCCGGCACGCGCCGATTGCTGCCACCGCTCTGCATTTCGCTCAACTGCCCACGCTCGCCGTGTTGATCGCTGTCACCGTCCTGTCGTTGTTCTCCGGCTGTGCGGAGATCACGACGGACACTTTTCCCGTTTCGGAATTCACAACATGGAAGCTCCCTGCCGATGGACGACGCATTCCGGCGCCGCGTGCCCTGTACGCGGACGAGAACGACACTGTGTACGCTCTGGATGATGCGGGCCGTGTCCTGGTCTATTCTTCGACGGGGGAAGTGCTGAAAACGTGGCACATGCCCGATTATGAAGCGGGTCGTCCGGAAGGCGTTATCAAGCTGATGGATGGTCGGATTGCCGTGGCCGACACGCATTACCACCGCGTTGTGTTCTTTCACCCGGACGGCACCGTCGAATCGATGCTGGGCGAAAAAGGAGTGGACGCAGGGCAGTTTGTCTATCCCGTGTCGATTGCTCAGGATCCAGGCGGCTTCATCTATGTCGGCGAGTACGGTGACAGGCAGCGAATTCAGAAGTTCGAAGCTGACGGCACGTTTGTCACTCAGTTTGGAGAACACGGAACGGGTCCTGGGCAGTTTCAGCGTCCCAGCGGAATTGTCTGGAGCAACGGAACCATCTACGCTGTGGACGCCTTCAACAATCGGATTCAGGCGTTTAGTGATTCGGGCGAGTTTTTGCGGATCGTTAAATTGTCAGACAATTTCGAGCCTTTCGAGTTTCCTTACGATGTTCGAGGCACGGCGGATGGCTGTTTGTACGTGATCGAAAACAAGGCCGCTCGATTGACTATTCTGAAGGAAGACGGGGCGGTTCTTGGTCGTTATGGCCATCCCAGTCGTGGTATGGACGGGTTTTTCAATCCGTGGGGCCTGACGGTGTTGTCGGATGGGCGCGTCTTGGTTGCGGACACCGGCAACCACCGGATTGTGGAACTGTCAGTTGAAAAGTGATTCCATGAAGTGGCTCACAACAACTTTGCTTAGAATCTTCCCGCCGCCCCGCAGAGCTGTGCGCTGGACGGCCGTGATTCCGCTGGTTGGGTTCCTGGCTGTCTTCGCATCGACGATGCTGTTTTTGTTGTTCACGAATCGTATTGAGTTTCTTTATCCGTGGGCATTCAGTCTGTTGGTCGTGACTCCGTGGATCTGGTGGATGCAGGCCGCCGGTTACTCGGGACTTACGGCCAGTCGGGGTAATACCGCATTGCTGATTCGCCTGATCGTCGCCGGGCTGCTGGTGACAGTGCTGGCTTTGCCCCGTGCGGTGAAGACCAGTGATGTCGTGTCGGTGATTTACAACGTCGATATTTCCGATTCAGTGAACGAAGCGAAGGACACAGCGCTGTCGATCGTGGCCACGACTGTCGCGGAAAAAATATCAACGGACCAGGCAGGTTTGGTGGTGTTTGGACGTACGCCGGCTGTTGAGTATCCTCCGCGGGAGACGTTTCCGTTCGAAAAATATCTGAATTCGCAGGTTGGAAAAGACGCAACCAATCTGCAGCAGTCGTTGTCGCTGAGTCTGGCCATGTTGCCGGAGGAGAATCAGGGCCGCGTTGTTCTGATCAGCGACGGCACGGCGACGGTTGGTGAATTGAAGCACGCGGTCACCGAACTGCAGGCGCGAGGCGTTCAGGTTGACGTGATGCCCGTTGACTACCAGTACGACCATGAGGTGCTGTTGGAACGACTTGACCTGCCCCGATTTGTTCGTATCGGTGAAACGTATGAAGCGGCAACCGTTCTGACGTCTCTGAAGGACGGATCCGGTACGTTGGTCCTTACGCAAAATGACGAAGAGCTGCAGCGCATGCCGGTCGAGTTTCGAGCGGGCAAGAATCGCTTTGCCGTCCCGATCAAAGTTGGTGCGCCGGGCTATTACGAATACTCAGCTCGCATTGAAGTGCCTGCGTCCAAAGACAATCGAGTCGAAAACAACGAAGTCCGGAATTACCTTTATATTGACGGTCCTGGTCGCGTGTTGATCGTCACTGATCCGCAGGGCAACCCCAGGGAATGGAAATACATTGAACAGGCACTCAGGCAGGGTGAACGCGAAGTTCAGACGATGAACGCGCGCGAGTTTCCGCACGACCCACTGCAGCTGATGCCCTACGACGCGATTGTGTTTGCAAACGTACCGGCAGACGCGTTTCTGGCGAATCAGGTGCAGGCCGTTCACGATGCAGTGCGCAACCTTGGCATCGGGTTTGTCATGCTGGGTGGACCCAACAGCTTTGGTCCCGGCGGTTACCAGAACTCGCCCATCGAAGACTGCCTTCCGATTTCGATGGAGATCAGCAAGAAGAAAATTCTGCCCAAAGGTGCCCTGGTCATTATTCTGCATACCTGCGAATTTCCGCAGGGCAATACCTGGGCGAAGCGGATCACCAAAGAGGCAATTCGCGTGCTGAGTGCTGAAGACGAAGTGGGTGCGATCGGTTACAGCATGAACGGTGACGAGTGGATTTTTGAACTGACGCCCGCCAGCGAGTACGACAAGCTGGTGACCAGCGTCAACGGAGCTCAGATTGGTGATATGCCGGAATTCACCAGCACGATGAAGCTGGGGCTGGAAGGGCTTCTGAAGAGCGATGCGGCCAGTCGTCACATGATCATCATTTCGGACGGCGACCCACCGATGCCACCACCGAAAATCCTGAAAGAGTTCCAGGATAGTCAGACGACGATTTCCACAGTCGCCGTCTTCCCGCACGATCCGCGGGATGCTCAGGTATTAAATGCCATCGCCAGCGCCACCGGCGGCCGCTTTTACTTTCCGTCAGATCCCAGGCAACTGCCTTCGATCTTTATCAAAGAAGCAAAGACTCTGCGCCGCAGCCAGATACAGAAACGGACGTTTACGCCGACTCTGGTGAACGACGACCCCGTCCTGCGTGATATTCGATCGATGCCGCCGTTGCACGGATATGTTTTAGCGTCGGAAAAGGAGGATCCCCGCGCAACGATCCTGTTGTCGGCTCCTCCCGAAGAGAAAGACATGGTTGCCGATGACAGCGATGTGGATCCGATTCTGGCCGTCTGGCGCTACGGATTGGGAGCCACCGCTGCGTATACGTCGGACCTGACGGAAGACTGGGGTAAGGACTGGATTCGCTGGAAACAATTTCAACAGCTGGTGACTCAGCTGATGACACGAGTCAGCCGGGTCCGCCGCGAACAGTTTCTGCGAGTCTACACGTACGTCAACGGCAACGAGGGTGTTGTGGTCGTCGAGGACTTTCATCCGGAAGAATCGCTGCTGGACATGAACGTCACTGTAAGTTCGGGCGATGACTTCAGGTACTCCGGTGCCGTTCGACAGATTGCACCGCGACGCTATCAGGCAACGATTCCACTGCAGGGCAAGGCCAGGTATCAGGTGCAGATTTCGGCCGATGGATCGGATCGTCAGGAGATTGCATACGGTGGCTTTATCGTTTCGTATTCGCCCGAGTACCTGCGGTTTCAGGCGAATCCCATTGTGCTTCGTGAAATCGCCGAACAAACCGGCGGCCAGGAACTGGATGCCGAACTTGAACCAGAGAAACTGGCCGAGCAGATTTACGGTCGTCGCGAAAGCAAACGCAGTACGCGTTCGGTGTTTGACTGGTTTCTGATGGCTCTCGCCTGCATGATTCCGCTTGATGTGGCCGTCCGGCGAGTTCAATTGGATTTCACATGGCTTAAACGGATGTTCACCAGTCGCAGGAATGAATCAACGGCAACCATGGGCGCTCTGCTGCAGAAAGCCGAATCGGTGCGGTCGACGATGACGGGACAGAAATCGGAGATCACGTCACGAAAGAAGTCCGTCGAACGGCCCATGCAGCCAGGAGCGATACCGCCGCGTTCCAGCCAGAATGCCGCCAACAAAACACAGCCGCAGGAGGCACCGCCATCGGTTGTGTCGGAACAACCCGTCGATGACGGCAGCACGACGTCCCGATTGCTGGCCATGAAACGCCAGCGGGAGGACGACACGGAAGAGGAAACCTGACTGACAGGGCGCTGGTCCTGGTCACAAGCGGAACAACAAATATGGAAAAAGTACAGTATCGAACCGAAGACCGGTGCAGCGTCTGTTTTGAATCAATGTGTGGCACTGGCTCCGCCAGTGCCCTGTAGCTCATGAAGACACTGGCAAAGCCAGTGGCATACAACCCGTCACGTATACACTGAGAAGGCACGAGCGCCCGGGCGCTCAAATAATCCAGGAAACAACTATGTCACAAGCCGTCAATTCAGCCGAGCTTCAGGCGGAAGCCGATCTGTTTCAAGCAGAGTTTCAGACCGTTCGCGACGCTGTTGGGCAGGTGATCGTGGGCCAGGACGAGGTCGTTGAAGCCACATTGACCGCCGTCCTCTGCGGCGGCAACGTGCTGTTGGAAGGAGTTCCCGGCCTGGGCAAGACAGAGCTTGTAAAAGCACTCTCTCGTGTCCTGGATCTGGACTTCAACCGGATTCAGTTCACGCCTGATCTGATGCCCGCGGATGTCATCGGCACTAATATCATGACGGCTGATGAAGTCGGCAATTACAAGTTTGAATTCCGTGAAGGCCCTGTCTTCACACAGCTGCTGCTGGCCGATGAAATCAACCGCGCCACACCCAAGACGCAGTCCGCACTTCTGGAAACGATGCAGGAAGGAACGGTGACGACCGGCGGCACGACACGCCATCTGAAGCAGCCGTTCTTCGTGCTGGCTACGCAGAACCCGATTGAACAGGAGGGTACGTTTCCTCTGCCCGAAGCACAGCTGGACCGGTTCATGTTCAAGGTGGTTGTGCCATTCCTGAACCGCGATGAGCTGAACGAAGTTGTCAGTCGCACAATTCTGCGGCAGCAGGTTGACGTTGATACGGTGATCGACGGACCACGAATCCTGCATCTTCGGACGGTGCTGGACCGGGTTGTGGTTAGTGATCCAATGCGAGACTACGCGTGTCGACTGGTCCTGTCGACTCACCCGGATACCGAATATGCGCCGGAGAAGGCGAAACAGTTTCTGCGGTGGGGAGCAAGTCCACGAGCCGCTCAGGCCCTGATTCGTGCGGCTCGCGTACGAGCACTCGGTCAGGGACGACCCCATGTCGCATTCGAAGATATTCGGCATTTTGCGGCAGATGTTCTGCAACACCGGGCACTCCTGAACTACGACGGTCAGGCCGAAAACATCGCCGTGCAGGAGATTATCGCCGATTGCGTCAGTAGCCTGCCGACGGAGGGCTGATCTTCGCGTGACCACTGAAACATCCTCACAACTGACATCGTTGTTCTCCAACAGCACCCTCAACCGCATTGAACGCATGCGGCTGAATCCCTTGCGCCGTCTGACGAATCGCAGTCGTGGCGAGCATCTGGCTGGCAAGGGCGGCAGCAGCACTGATTTTGCCGACTATCGCGACTACGCCACGGGCGACGATATGCGTTATGTCGACTGGAATATTTTTGCCCGACTGCGGCGGCCGTACATCAAACAGTTTCTGCACGAAGAAGAGCTGCACGTGGTTATCATGGTGGATGCGTCGTCGTCGATGATGTTTGACGACAAACTGCTGAAGGCTCGACAGCTGGCAGCTGCGTTCGGAATCATGGGACTTCTGAATGTCGAACGAGTCAGCGTGTACGGTTTTCATCAGCAGGAAGGGAAACCCCGGATGCTGCCACCCGGAACCGGACGCATGCGAATTCGCGCGCTGCTGGAGTTTCTTGAGAATCTTGAGGGTGGTGGTGATGTGCCTGTGGAACAGGCGATCGAAACGATGCTGCGATTTCATCGCGGACGAGGCATTGCCATTCTGCTGTCCGACTTTCTGACGTTTGCCAATCTCAGTCGGTCCATGAACCTGTTGTTCAGCGGTGGACTTGAAGTCTGGGGACTGCAGATTCTGGGAGATTCGGAAATCAGTCCCAACCTGGAAGGTGATCTGCGATTCGTTGACAGTGAAACCGGCGAAACACTGGATATCACGAATGCCGGAGAGTTGCTGAGCCTGTACCACGAACATCGGGTCTGGCAGGAAGAGACACTGCACCAGCAGTGCCGCAGTCGCAATGGTCGGTTCACATCGATCAACTCGTCCATGACGCTGGAGACGGTGTTGTTCGACATGCTCAGTCGGCAGGGATGGGTGCTGCGATGAACTGGCCCAGCTTCAGCTTTCCATTTGGCGGATGGTTCTTCCTCTCGCTTATTCCGTTGGTTGTTCTGTACTTCCTGAAGCTTAAGCGACCGCGTCTGGAGATTCCGTCGCTGGCGTTGTGGCAGTCGGTGGTGAACGATCAGCGAGTGAATTCACCGTTTCAGAAGTTTCGCCGCAATCTGTTGTTGTTGCTGCAGTTGATTCTGCTGTGTCTGGTGATTTTGGCGCTGATGCAACCATTTATCAGCGCCGGACCGGAAACCGCCGAGTACCTGCCCGTGTTGATCGATTGTTCGGCCAGCATGTCGTCGACAGTGAAGGGATCTGATCAAACACGTCTGGATCTCGCGAAGGAGCAGATTCGCGCGATGATCGAAAACATCCGTGGCAACGGCAAGATCGCTCTGTTTTCATTTTCGACCGGGGGGCGACGTCTGACGGAATTCACGGACGACAAACAGATTCTGTTGCGCGCGCTGGCGAAGGTTGAACCGACGCATCGCGCCAGCAGACTGGACGAGGTTTTGCGCATGGCGGATGCGTTCGCTCGTACGTCGCCCATCCAGCGTGTCGTGGTGATGACCGACGGCAATCTGAAGGAGCAGGTGGATTTTGAGCTGCCGTTCAAACTGGAGGTGCAACGGGTTGATGAAGGCGGCGACAACCTTGGTATCACAGAAATGAACGCTCGGCGCAGCGATACCGACAGTTGGGACGTCTTCGTTCGCGTGGCCGGCTCCACCGCAGAACCCGTTTTTGGGGAACTGATACTGACACAGGACGGCAAGACGGTTGGTCGGGAATCCGTGATCGCATCGAATGAGGATTCCGAACGAGTCGTGTTTTCCGTAGACAGCAATGGGGCGTCGCTGCTGCAGGCAACGCTGAAAACGAACGACTTCGATTCGCTTGAAGTCGACAACACCGTGTGGCTGAATCTTCCGGAGACACGACCACTCAATGTACGCACATCCGCTGATCTGTTCTCATGGCAGCATGCCCTAAGCGTTCAATCGAACCTGGATATGGACACCGGAGAATCACCGTCGGCCCCCGAATACGACTTGATCATCAGCGACTCAGAGGACCTGAGTGGTGCAGTCGCACCGATTGTGATTTACAGTGGCATTGTTCCAGGGGAACTGCAGGATCTGGTTGCCGTGAACGACGTGAATGTCGATGACACACCGGTCCGAATCGTTGACTGGGTCAATACGGCACCGCTGCTGCGTCATGTGCAGTTGCGAGACGTTCAGATCGGCCAGAAAGCCCGCTATGCCGACGGCGCTGACGCCCATGATCTGGAGGAACGTGGGTTTGAAGTCCTGGTTCACGGGGCGGAAGGTCCGTTAATGCTGCAGCGACGGCGTGGCCTGGAAACGGAATATTATTTTCTGTTTCATGCGGACCGCTCCACATTGCCCTATCGCGTTGCATTTCCGATCCTGGTGACAAACGTGATTGAATCGGCCATGCAACGGGCCTCTTTGTCTGAAGTTGTCGCCGCCCCCACCGGAGTCCTGCCCGCGCTGAGCGTGACGCCGGATCGCGAGTACGTCGTTCAGGGGCCGAATGGTGAAACCGACACCGTTCGATCGACCGTCAACGGACTTCTGACCGGTGTTCAGGCGGACATCGTCGGGAAATACGACATCACGGATGCCGGAGAATTGGTGGCGTCGGTGGGGACTGGTCTGTTGAGTCCTTTGGAAACATCCCTCCGCGCCGTTGGCGAACTGCAGTTTGCGGAATTAAACGTGACAACGAACGAATCGCAGATCATCGATTCTGACCGACCTCTCTGGTGGACGCTGGCTCTTCTGGCTTTCATTTTTCTGCTGGTTGAATGGTGGTATTTCCAGCGAATGAAGACGGGAATTGTGACATGATTGAATGGGTCAATCAGAACGATCGAAATGTAGACCGAGCAACGTCGCACACGCTTTCTGCCCCCTGGCCGTTTCACGCACTGTTACTATTCGTGTTGCTGTTCGTGTTGCTGTTCAGCGAAGTATCTACTTCTGCCCAGCCACGACTGCCCGTGCGCATGAGACTGGAGCCGCTGTCGATTCGCGGTCGGTCCGGCAGTCCGATCGCGGTTCGTATCAAGCTGGAATACAATGCCGCTCAGATGTTGCAGGGTGATCTGGTCCTTGAAGTTTACAACAGCTTCTATTCCAAAGACGATCTGATGGCGACGATTCGCTACGACGGGATCGTGCTGCAGGGGACAGACTACATTTTTAATACCGTGTTGCCGCCGATCGAACATTCGTACCAAAAGCAGTATCTGATCGTTGGCTGGTATGAAACCGACACTCAGCGCATTCCGTTGACAGCCGATCCGGATTTGATTGATCCGCCGGAACCTCACGAATTGCTGTCCATCGGTTCGTATGAACGCGCCACGCTGATCTGTTCTGTGTCCGGTCACAGCGACTACCAGAAGGCTTCGCCCAATCGGCTTTTTCTGAACAACGCTCTTTCGCTTGATAACTATTCCCCGGTTTCGGCCTCGCGCACTTCACGAAGACAAAGTGGTCCCGGTTCACTCGAGTCTCAGAGGGTTCTTAACTACACGGCCAGCTGGGATGTATTCAATCTGCCGGAAGATCCGCTGCACCTGTGCTGTTTCGACATCGTGTTGCTGGCCGACGGGGCCTTTAGCCGGTTGGAAGAACTGCAACTGCAGGCACTCACGACATGGGTTGAAGCTGGTGGCAGCCTTTGCGTTCTGGCTGACGACAATCGGCTGACCGGTCAGCATGTTCAGTTCCTGCAGGCCATGTTTCGGACCGATGAGTCACCGGATCTGCACTTTGCTTTAGCCGATGACAGTACGCTGCTGGTGATCTGCGATAAACGTGAACCGGTGATCAACCGACATTTCGGGTTGGGGCGAATAACGTTGCTGCCGAATGTTACCGATTTGTCGGCGCGATTAACCGGAGCGGAACTTGGAGGTGTCGTCGGCCATCTGTGGAAACTTCGCAGTGACTCACCTGTGTTCCAGGGGCAGAAATGGCAGCCGCGGGATCTGGGGGCCTTGCTGCAGGAGCGAGGGTTGATTCTGAAAAAGGACGGGAACGGTTTCTACGCGGAAGGAAAACAGGGATCTCGACAGCGGTTCAATCAGGGCCGACGTTTTCGTCAACCGGAAGATCTGGCGACGCATCTGGATCTGAATTACGAGTTGCAGCCGAAAGGCAGTCCACTGGCTTCTGCCAGCGAAACAGCATTGCTGCCCGAAGGTGTGCAAATGGTGCCGACATATGTCATCGCGATGCTGCTGATTGCCTACGTCGTGACCATCGGTCCGGTCGACTATCTTGTGCTGGGGTACTTCAAGGCCAGGAAATACACCTGGCTGTTGTTTCCGCTGGTGACGGCTGCGTTCACAGCGGTTACGGTCAGCATTGCTCACCAGTACATGGCCAGTACGGACTCCGGTGGAGCGATCTCGGTGGTCGATGTGACGGACGACGGTCGTCCGGTGCGCCGGACCGACCTGCAGATGCACTTTTACGCTTCGCAGACGACGCTGTCTGAAGAGGTCAGTCAGTCGTTTGTTGTACCTGGTCAGATGCTGATCGCCACGAACATGCAGTACGGCGGGCCGCAGGGGCCGCGTGCCACCAGCACGGGAGTTCACTATTCCGGCAGGTTTCCGCAGGCCTACAACATCCAACACGATCTGCGGCAATGGGAACCACAGCTTGTTCGCAGCATGACTCTCGCGCCAGAGGCATTCGACGTATTGCCCATTCCGTGGAATGATGCCAGCCTTGTCACGACTGATGCAGGACGCCGGAAACTGCTTCAGCATTTACAGAAGGCTGCACCGGACGGTTCGGCGGTCGCTGCCATTGTCCTCAATCAAGGCGCACGGTTTTCCGTGGGCGGAGGCGGATTCCTGTTTTCACCGGGCCTGATCGAACGGGGAGAATACTGGGTTCAATCGGACGTTAGGATACGACGCTATGAGAGCACTCCAGGTGTCGAGCTTGAAGCGGTTGGCCTGCTGGAATCGGCCTGCCGAACCGGAACACGTGACTTTTTCAGTCTTGTTTCACAGGTGTCACCGCAAGGGTCGGCGTCATTGGAGGACTTGCCGATTCTGGATCCAACGGATGCCAATCAATGGCTGTTGATGGTGGCCGTCAAAGGGATCGCAAACCATACGATGGTGTATCGACGACTTTATCGGGTGAATGATTCACCAGGAGATCAGGCATTATGACCCAACCGGCGGTTTGTATTCGTGACCTTCATGTCAGCTATGGCAAGTTTGAAGCCGTGAAGGGTATTTCCCTGGACATCCCGAAAGGCGAAGTCTTTGGTTTCATCGGTCCCAATGGCGCCGGGAAGTCGACGACGATTCGCGTGTTGGCAACGTTGCAGCCCAAATTTCGTGGGATGGCTCTTGTGGACGGCCTGGACGTCATTAGTCAACCTCAGCGGGTTCGCGAAAAAATCGGTTATATGCCGGACTTTTTTGGCGTCTACGAAGACCTCACGGCGTTGGAATACCTTCACTTTTTTGCAGCCGCGTACAAACTGCCCAGTCATCGCCGCAAAGGGATAATCGACGATGTGCTGTCTCTGACGGACCTGGGACACAAGGCGAACTCACCTGTCGACGGCCTGTCACGTGGCATGAAGCAGCGACTGGCTCTGGCGCGAGTTCTGTTGCATGACCCGGATCTGTTGTTGCTGGACGAACCTGCCAGCGGTCTTGATCCTCGCGCACGTATTGAGGTGCGGGAGCTGCTGAAGGCGTTAAAGGAAATGGGCAAGACAATTCTGATCAGCAGTCACATTCTGCACGAACTCAGCCAGCTATGTACTCGGATCGGTATTATTGAAACAGGAGAAATGGTGGCTCAGGGTTCGTTGAATGACATTTTTCACCAACTGCAGTTGAAACGAATTATCCATATTCGGCTGGAGGAACCGGCACCAGATCTGGAAAATCGAGTACGAGACATTCCCGGTGTGGATTCCATCGAAAGCCAGGTCGATCGCTGGGCCATCCGGTTGCGTGAAGACGAGCTCTCTGTGGCCGACTTCCACCAGGCCCTCGTTGAAGAAAAGGCACGCATTACGATGTTTCAGCCGGAGGCAATGGACATGGAGACCGCGTTCATGAAACTGACGGAGGGTAAGACTGCGTGAAATTGGTTCCCGAATTACCATTGCTGCGCCGCGAATTGACGGAACTTGCCAACCGCCGACGAACATACATCGTGCGTGTTGTGGGTGCGGTGATTCTGTTGTTCTTCGTGTTTCTGGCATACAGCCAGTCCGTGGGGCAGCGTCTGCAATTCGTCGGCAACGTTGGAATGGCGGGGCCGTTGCAGTACCTGGGGATCGGTGGCGACATCTTCTCACAGATCATACCGCTGTTGTTCTACACCATTCAGATCCTGATGCCGGCATTGTGCTGTGCCTGCGTCACCGCTGAGAAAGAAAACAACACGCTGGGCACGCTGATGCTGACTCGCCTGAGTCCTGGTACGATCATTCTGGAAAAATTCGGAAGTCGACTGGTGCCCATGCTGACACTGCTGATATTGACATTTCCGGTCCTGGCCCATGTTTATACGCTGGGAGGAGTTGACACCGATCTGTTGATCGGAACGTTGTGGCTGCTGTTCTGCGAGTGTCTGTTGTTTGCCAGCATCGCGATCGCGTGTTCGGCCTGGTTCACCACAACCGTCACGGCATTTATCTGGTCGTACGTATTGATTGGTTTTTTGGCAGCGTTGACACTGAGTCTTGGGTTCTCAACGTTTGTGCCATCAGCAATCTGGCGAACCGCATTCATCGATAGCCAATGGGGCGCCAGTCGAGCGCAGATGCTGGCCATTAATACGATCGGGCTGGGACCAACCGTTGCTCAGTCGTCGTGGCTGATTACGGTTTCGAGATCCATACCTGCGCTTCTTGTGACGGCCGTTTTTCTGTTGTTCGCCCGCCTGACCCTTGTTCGCCGAGCGTTTGTATCACAGTCGTCACTGCTACTGAGAATCTTTCGGGTGGTGGACGTTTTCTTTACTGATCTCAACGACCGCACGACGGGTGGTATCGAACTTATTCGCGACAGCAATCCCCTTCCCGGTGACGACCCTGTCGCATGGCGCGAGCGAAACAAGAAATCGCTGGGCAAGGCCCGGTATCTGTTCCGAGTGCTGGTGACGCTGGAAATTCCAACATTGTTCATTTGCGTTCTGGCGGCGACAGCGTCCGCCAGAAACAATTTTGACGGCCTGTACGTGCTGCAGGGGCTGATCTGGACACTCGCCGTGCTGGTTACTGCGGTGAAAGCGGCCACACTGTTTTCATCAGAACGAGCCAGACAGACAATTGAACCGTTGTTGTCGACTCCCATGTCGGGCGTGGAAATGCTCGGTCAGAAAGTGGTTGGCATGCGTCGTTTGCTGATCGTGCTGGCGGTGCCCATTCTGACTGTCAGCTTCACGCATTTTCTACTGCAGATTAGCTTCAACCGCTTCTCAATAGACACGCTGCAGCGCCCGGTGGCCTACCTGTTACTAAGCATCTGCGCCACTTTTGTGTTGCTGTATCTGGCGACGTGGTTGTCGGCTGGAATCGGTCTGAAGCTTCACTCTCAGACGAAGGCAGTCCTTGCGTCCGTGACGGTGCTTGTCGCGTGGACCGTCATCCCGTTGGTCGCCGTGGTGTTCTTTCGGTTTGACCCGCCGACGGAAGAATTCGCAATTACGTTTTCACCGTTAAGTGCTGTATTGGCGACGGAGCAGTATCTGACCGAACCTTATATGCGGACCAGCTATAACGCATACGGGCAGATAGAGAATGTCCCCAGACTGTGGTGGGCCTGTTGTACGATTGTGGTTTTCGCAGTGGCCACGTTGATTATCCGGCAGACTGTGCGGTACACGTGTCCGGTCTTACTTGGCCGACGTGAAAATCCGTCCGAACCACCGCTCGCGTCCGTGCCTGGTCAGGCACAGGTTCCGGTACTTGAAGGGACGCAATGATGAGCGCGGCAGACGCGAGCGATTCACACGTGGGACTTGCGCGCCGGGGATCCGCTATGACTGCTCTTGCGATGTTGATCATCGCAACGATTGGTTCTGCGGCCGTCGCTGAATCAGGCCCAACCCTGAAGATTGTTGAGCATACCTGGGGATTTGATGGACGGGTTCAGCCCGGGCAGTTTAATCCGTTGTCCATTCTGCTGGACAATCAGACAGACGAAGCCATTGACGCCACGGCCGCTCTGCAGCGACTTCAGGGGCGGCTGAGTCCTGCGGGCGGACAATACGTGCAACAGGTATTTATTGCTCCGGCGGCGCGACGATGGATTCAGTTTTACCCTTACGTCGCCAACAGCTATCAGACGGATTGGATTCTTTCCTTCGACGGAGAGAAAATTGGTGAGTTCACTCAACCGCGACCGGCCTACAAACGGGAATCTGAAAAGGAAGAGCAACAGCCTCAGGTAATCATTCTTGACAAAGCAGACACCGTCTCCAGCCGTCCGTCGACAGTCAAACATTTACCGGAGAATATTTTTCCGCCGTATGCCACCGCAACATTTGGTCTGCATACCGTGTTCGTGGATCACGTACCGGATTGGGAATTGCCCCGGGAGCAGGCATTTTTGTCATGGCTGAAGCTGGGCGGTCGTCTGCATCTGTTGAAAGATCGCCGCGGCGAATATCCTCGCTTCAGTGGTGTGCTGGCGGACCTCAATCAGCCGTTGACACGTTATTCTGTTGGCCGCGGAGTTGTCAGCCGCCTGGAAGTGCAGCGTGAAGGCCTGACCGAAACCATGGTGCGTCAGGCCGTCGTCCTTGACGCGTTGAAGGACGAAGATGAAAAGTTCGAAGAGTTTCTGCAACAGCAACGACAGCTGGGCAGGGGAGTGGGACAGTTGATCGAGACTGAACCATCGACGATCGATGACCAGTTCTTTCGCCACATGCGAGAATTGACATTGCCGGACCACGCATGGTGGCTGATCTTTCTGCTGGCCCTGTGTTACATCGGGCTGATCTTTCCCGGTTGCTTCCTGCTGTCCCGAAACAGGAAACTGCATTTTCTGGCAACCTACGGTGCCCTGGTCGGCCTGTCCGTGCTTTTCAGCATAATGTTTCTGGCCATCGGTCAGCGTGGTTATGGAGAATCCACAACCCTGCAGACGCTGGCTGTCGCGCGGGCCGAAGACAATACTCATTGGAGCGTTATGCAGTGGAATGCGTTGTTTGTGACCTCCGGTGACAGTTACCAGGCCATGGTCCCGGATCAGCAGTCTGTTTACTCCACAGGCGAGACCATAGACCAGGCCAATGCACAAATCGTGCCTGGCAACAGTGGCGGCATCACGATGCTGATTCCGCCATTTTCTACGCAGACGTTTGTCAGTCGCCGTCGGCTGGCTTCTGCTGACTGGCGACTGCAGATCAGCGATGTCGATTTGCAGCTGTCGGGGCTTGTGAAATTGATCATTCAAACGGGCGACAATTTTCCCGTCGCTGAGGCCAACAAATATATGGTTCTGGCCGGTCGCCGTCTGTACGAAATGAAGTACGACGTCAGTACGAAACAGTTGCATCTGTTTGGAGCGAAAAGGAGGCTGGCAGAATACTGTCAGCCGAATTTTGACTTTCAGTACACGAATCGGTGGAACGGACAACACGAGGACGACCTGCGCACGCCGACAGAACGGTTCTACGACGAATCGCTGCCTGCACTGGTTCAGCGCGATCTGCTGGATGATCTCGTTCACAAGGTGCCCAGATATGAACTGCCGTCTGATCGGTTGCGGCTGTTTGTCTACACTGCAGTTCCCGATGAATTCATGATTTCCGTGAGTGCCGAGGCAAGAAGTACGGGAAGAATCCTGTTTGCAAAGGATTTGTTTCTGCGATCCGGTGTACGGGAGTAGATGGAATCCGGGGCGCAGATCTGCAATGCTCACCCGTCAGGTCCCTTTGCCCAACCGTGATTTCCACCGTGTTGCTTCCGCGAAAAGTTGTTGTCATGACACGTGTCCATACGTTTCTTCTGGTTCTGATTTGTGTTGGCGCTGTCTGTCCTGCTCAGGAGCGTCAACACGTTATTGTGGTCATTGGCGCAGAAGGAACTGCCGAATACGGACAGATGTTTTCCGAATGGGCAGATCAATGGCAGTCTGCCGCGACAGCGGGTGATGTGGCATTTGACGTTATTCGTCCAGACGACAGCGGCGATCAGTTGCAACAACTGCAGCAAAAAATTTCAGACGCAGCGGCCATCAAGACCGTCGAGCCACTTTGGCTGGTACTGATTGGACACGGCACGTTCGACGGCCGAGTTGCTCGGTTTAATTTGCGGGGCTCGGATCTTTCTGCTGCCGCCGCGGCAGAACTGTTAGCCGTATCACAGCGTCCGGTTGCCGTTATCAATTGCTCTTCGTGCAGTGCACCGTTCATTAATGCACTTAGCGGACCCAACCGAACCGTCATCACCGGAACGAAAGACGGGGGCGAGATTCAGTTTGCTCGGTTTGGACGTTACATGGCCGACGGAATTGGTAATCTGGAAGCGGACATTGATCGCGACGGACAGACGTCCCTGCTGGAGGCATGGCTGTTTGCGTCTCGTCGGACGGACGAATATTACAAATCGGACGGACGGCTGGCCACGGAACATTCATTGCTTGACGACACAGGCGACAACAAGGGAACCAGAGCTGAGGTCTTCGAAGGTGTCCGCATCAAACAGAGCGTAAAGAACAAGGATGCACTGGACGGCGGCCTTGCGCGACGCTGGCATCTTGTGCGAAGCGAAGCTGAGCGGAGTCTCAATCCCGAACAACGGACGGAACGTGATCGGCTGGAAATCGAATTGGAAAAACTGCGAGAACGAAAAACGGAATTCACGGAATCGGAATACCTGCGGCACCTGGAATCCATCCTGCTGCCTCTGGCGAAGCTCTACGAAGAGGCACAGACATCTTCTTCCGATGACGTCCCGAAAAATGAGCTTTAACCTGGGCTGATGCGGCACGTCCCAATCACATTCGGTCCGTCTTCGACAGCTTATTCGATCCGTCTTCAACGGTCTGTTTGAGTCAGCCCGGCAACTGCAGCGTGCTGTGCGGATTCGTGGGCGTGAAAGACGTATTCCAGTTCGGGAAACGGGCGTGTCGACGATCTGGAACAGTTCACGAGAAAACGAAGACCGCACTCACGTCAAAACGTTGCCGCTGACCAATCAGCGGCAACACATTCTTACCCCCGGAAAAAATCCAACGATGCGACCTGACCACTACATAACCCATCTGACCAGGAGAACACTCTTCTGTCTGTTCGGACTGTTCTTCACGGCCTGTCTTCCTATGGTGCCGACGGCCGCTGATGAATCGAAGCCGGCGGAGAAAACAGAATTGTTTTCGGTACCGCATGGCACAATCGACGAACTCTTCACGTTTATCAACTCGGTCAAGACAACACCACCGCCCGAACGAACTCAGGAGGCCATCGTTGCTCACCTGCGTGAACAGGTTAAAGCCGTCGTGGCCGCCTGCGACCGAATCATGAAATCGAAGCCGGACGAAAAGCAGGAATTGCAAGCCCTGATGGAACGCCTGTCAGGTTATTCGGTTTTGTCGCAGGTTGATGAATCCGCAACAAAGCAATTGAATGCACTGTTCAAACAATATGAAAAGGACGAACGACCCGCTGTGGTACAGTTGATTGGTGGGCTGCGGCTACAGAATCAGGTTGGTGATTTTTTCAGAATATCGGATGTGGCTCAGGCGAAGTTTATCGACGACCTGTTCCTCTTTATCGACACGCACGGGCTTGATCAGCGAACGGTCAGCATTGCATCAAGTCTGGGCCAGGCCTTGGAAAATTCCGCCACTCCGCAGCTTGGCGCTTTGGTGTACGAACGGTTGGCAAAGGCACTGATGAAAATGGACAACCCCGCGCTTGAGCCTCAGGTCCTGCGAATGCAGGCGATTGCTCGACGGCTTGGGCTGCCCGGCAGTTTCATGGAAGTCATGGGGACGACCGCTGAGGGTGAGAAGTTCGATTGGGCTGCGTACCGTGGCAAAGTTGTGCTGGTGGATTTCTGGGCCAGCTGGTGCGGGCCATGCCGTGCCGAGATTCCCAACATGAAGGCGCAGCTGGAAGAATACGGCGACAGAGGCTTTGCGATCGTCGGGATCAACCTGGACAACACGATCACTGAATACCAGAATTACGTCGATCGTGAAGGACTGACGTGGGTCAACCTGATGAGTCCGAAGGAAAGCGAACGTGGTTGGAACAGCCCACTCGCCGTGCACTACGGCATCAGCGGAATTCCCACGGCGATCCTCGTCGACAGAGAGGGCAAAGTCGTCTCCATGATGGCTCGTGGCGGCGAGCTGAATCGACTGTTGGCGGAGTTACTGGCACCCGTCGGCGACGACACGCCGGCACAATAGGCTGTCCTGAGAACCCTGCCCCTGGATGGCTCACCATCCGTCTTCGACGGTTTGTTGATGCCTTCGACCGCTTGTCGATGTCTTTGACTGCCTATTCCAGCGATCACTCGGAAAACAGAGTTCTGCTCATGTTGGTTGCTGCGATGATGTGGGCAGGAACGTGCCGATGGCGCGGTTGGAAGACGATCAGGGCCGGAGTCGCCCCGAATTCGGCCTCCGTCTTTTTTTTGGGGCAGACGTGCATCCTGCTGTCACGTTGCCTGCTGTGACAGTAAATTGTTATGCGTATAAGCTGTACCTTTTTCACCCCCACAAAGTGAAAGTAATTACGATGGTTTTTCGCACACCTTTGATGAATGCATGGCTCCATCAATCCGGCGTGATGTCCTGTGTTGTCCTGCTGCTGACAGGCGTGATCGTGGCCCAGGACGAAAAGCCAAAGGAGCCCGCCCAGGACAAACCAGCCGCCGCTGCGGAAGAAGAGAAGCTGTTCGAGGTGCCGGACGGAAGTGCGACCGAGTTGTTCGCATTCATGTACAAAGTAAAGCGGACTCGTCCAAAGGAACGAACATCGGACGCCTCAATGGCTCATTTGAAATTGCAGGTGCAGGCTGTGCTGGCGGCGTGTGACAAAGTCATGGCTGGTAAACCTGACGAAGCCGACGAAATCAACGTCATCAACGAAAGATTCGGGGCGCTGGCTGCATTAAGTCGGGTGGATCGAGTCGCAGGAGCGGAAGGCATGAAAACGTTGATGGAAGCACTCGAATCCGACCAAAGGCCCGCGATCGTGGCGCTGCTGACCGCGCGGAAACTCTCACAGAAGGTGGCGTCGGTTGCGACTATGTCGGAGGCAGACCGAGACGCCTTCGTTAAAGAACTATTCACCGTGATCGACGAGAACGGCCTGGACCGAACGATTCATTCCCTTGTTTCAAAAGTGGGAAGCACGCTGGGCAGAACGAACAAGTCAGAAGCGGGTGCTGAAGTTTATGAACGTCTGGCTGCGGCGATGGAAAAGTGCGATGACGAGACGTTGCGTGCGCGTGCTGGCAGAGCCCTCGGATCGGCTCGTCGATTGCGGCTGCCCGGGAGCTTCATGGAGATTACTGGTACGACCGCTGAAGGCGAGGACTTTGACTGGTCGGCGTATCGGGGCAAGGTTGTGTTGGTGGACTTTTGGGCCAGCTGGTGCGGTCCCTGCCGCGCTGAGATTCCCAACATGAAAGCTCAACTGGAAAAATACGGCGAAAACGGCTTTGCTATCGTTGGCATTAATCTGGATACATCACGGGACAAATACCAGGGATATGTCGATTCGGAGAGTCTGACGTGGACCAATCTGATGAGCGACAAAGACGACGAACAAGGGTGGGACAATCCGTTGGCAGTACATTACGGCGTCAGTGGTATTCCGACCGCGATTCTGGTTGATCAGGAAGGCAAGGTCGTTTCCCTGTCAGCTCGGGGGCAGCAGCTGAATCGGTTACTGGAAGACTTACTCGGCGACGTTGAAACGGGTGACAGCGAGAACTGATTCTGCATTTGATCCGACGTTGATCGCGCATGCCCTGCCGCTTCACTGCTGCGAGGCATGCGCCACGTCAATCTGAGCGAGCGATAGAATCCGGCCAAATGGCCCAGGCAGACCTGTGAGACGGTAAACCTGCTGTGAATCGGCCGCGCGCTTGTCCCACACAAGCTACCGTAGAATGTGTCACGCTTTTTTCGGTTTGCAGCGGGTGGACGATGATTGCTCCTAAGGAAACATTTTGTTGCCAACAGTGCGGCGGCCGGGCGGTGACCGTCCAGGGCCGAGACTATCTGCAGTGCGAGTACTGCCGGGCTTTGGTATTCACCGCAGATAACCCGCTGAGTGTTGACCGTGTGACGCCCGGTGGCGGTCAGCTGGAAGCGGAATGCCCGGCGTGTCAGAAGACGCTGTGCACCGGGCAGATTGAAGAACGCCCCGTGTTATATTGCGGCGGTTGTTACGGTCTGTTGCTGAAGAATGAAGACTTCGGGGTCATCACTCGATTGCGCAGAGCTCGGCGCGTTGGAGGCGAGCCCGAGCCCTGTCGACCACTCAATACTGAGGAATACGATCGACGAATCCGCTGCCCGAATTGTCGAGACCGCATGGAAGTGCACCCGTACTTTGGGCCCGGCAATATCGTGATGGACTCGTGTTCCGAGTGTCAGTATGTCTGGCTGGATCACGGAGAGCTTCGCACCCTTGAACAGGCCGAGGGCGGCCGCGAACCTGCGCCCATGTCGCTGCACTTGAACGATGATGGCGAAGTACGCACGGTTCCTGCACCGCTGCAGGGAGCGCCCAGCAGTCATGATCAGCAGGACTCACCGCTGCAGTCCATTGCCGATCTGCTGTTCGGTCTGTAGCCCTGTGTGAACTCCGCAAGGGATAAAGGGGTCGGGAATCAATAGCCGGAACGGCCCTGCGGGTGCTTCGCACTATTGATTCCCGCCCCCTTTATCCGTCCAGGGAACGTCTGTGGCCCGGACCAGAGTTTCGCTATCATCCGTTCTGAACGCACTGGACGTGTTCGAACCAACAGCGAAACAGGATTCCGATGGCCCGCGATTTTACGACAGAGAGTCTTTCTCACGACCCTATCCACGGGTATATCCCCTTCATTTCACGTGCCGGCCTGCCGGACGATGAAGCGGCGGAACAGGAACTGATTGATCATCCATGGGTGCAGCGGATGCGACAGATTCACCAGCTGCAGACCGCATGGTGGGTGTTCCCATCAGCGGAACATATGCGTTTTCAGCATGTGCTGGGCGTTATGCATCTGGGTAGTGTGACTGTGACGGCATGGTACGAATCGCTGGCAGATGCGTGCCGCAGCGTCCCGTCCAGAGCCTACGTCGAAAGTCTGGTTCGCATTGCTGGTCTGTTGCACGACGCAGGTCACGGACCGTTCGGACACTTCTTTGATGATCACTATCTGGAACAGTTTGACCTGACGCACGAAGACATCGGCGGTCACATTATTGAACACGAACTGGGTGACATCATTCGCCGAATTCGTCGTAACCCCAACGGTCAGCTGCAGCCGCTGGAAGAGCTGGATGCAAAGCAGGTCGCGTGGCTGATACGACGTCCGAGCGGCAAGCCTGAGGACGAAGAAGGCCACCCGGACTGGCTGCGCAAACTGCGTTCTCTGTTTAGCGGCATCTATACCGTTGACAACATGGACTTCGTTTTGCGCGATGCCTACATGTCCGGCTACAACACGAAGGCCTTCGATATTTCCAGGCTGATTCACTACAGCTTTTTTACGGGCGAGGGACTGACCATTCATTCGCGTGGTCTGCCGACGCTGATCAATTTTATTGAAACGCGCGCCAACCTGTTTCGCACGATCTACTTTCATCGGACCGTGCGTGGCATCGATATTGCTTTGGAAGATCACTTTGCGGCTACGATGAAACGGCTGTTTCCCGGCAATCCGCTGGAACACCTGCAGGCCTATCAGGGACTGACGGAAACATCCTTTCTGGTCGACGTGACTCGCTGGGTCGACAGTGATGACCCGGAATTGAGAGAACTTGGCGGTCATTGGCGTGCGATCATCAACCGCGACGAAATGTGGCGGATGGCCTGCGAACGGACGATGCACTTCCACGATGGTCAGGCGGAAAGCACAACAATATTTTCTGAACCGGACCTTGTCGAACGGCGCGTTCGCGAGTACCTGCCGAATGGTCTGCAGGACATTCCTTTGCGGATTGATGTCGCAAAGCACTATCACCGCCCCAGTGCACGAAAACCATCGGGCAAGCAGAACTTCTGGTTCGATCCTGCCAGCGGTGAGTCTCACGAACTTGACGACGATGAACTATTCCGCAGTCTGCCTACCAGCTTCATCATCTTCCGGATTTACAGCCGCGATCACGGTCACGACCGGGAAATCAGTGAGGCACTGCAGAAAGTTGCCGGCGGCTCCGGTGGTGACACCAAAACAAATATGTAACGCCGCAACGTATAGACTGCCGGATTACAAAGAGCTTCGAAACGCAGCCGAAAACGCGGCTGACAGTCCGGTGCGACAGTATGCAGACGACGGAACAGGCCGATCTGGCTCAGCGACTGCTTGATGATGATGAGCAGGCACTGGACGACGTTCTGCGCCTGTTCGGGCCCATGATGCTGGTCGTGTTGACTCGGCGTTATCAAAGCGTGCTCCGCGAAACAGACATTGAAGACGTCATTTCGATCGGACTGTTTCGACTGTGGACTAATCGTGCTCGATTTGATCGTCGCAGGGCATCGCTGAAGGTCTGGTTTTTCCGCATTGTCGAAAATGCCGCGCGAGATGTGCTGCGACACGGCTGGCATAAGGCTCGATTGCTTGAGGTCGGCAGCGATTTGGCTTTGCTGGGAGCGACCGATGCATCATCCAACGGGCACGCAAAAGAGGTTCAGCATCTGCCGGACGGTGAGCTTCGAGGATCATCAGAACGGGTACCGTCAAATCTGCAGTTGGATCTGCGAGAGATCGTGGCTGATCTGCCGGAGACACAACGATTCATTGTTCTGGCCGATTCAGCAGCAAAAGAAGGTGTTGCCTCCAGCAAATGGCTGGGCGACGAACTTGGCGTTCCGGGATCGACGGTACGCGTTTACAGGAAACGAGCGATGGACAGAATTCGAAGGGAATTGGCCGAGCGAGGCCACGACGTGCCTAAGACGTAATTTCGTTCTTACGGGAAGTCAATGATATCGTCGCTACGGTGCGAAAATAGGGGGCCTGGTCTCATCCACTGACCGGGTCTGGTGCGAGGTTTTGTTATGAATGAACACCCTGAAAACAACGATCGGTTCCTGCAGCCTTCGCTGACTGGCGCGCTCGGTCCGGAGTCGCTGCGAGACGAAGAAATTGAGCGACTGCTGGATGCGGAGTCAGCCGTGGCTGCAGACGATGATCAGCTAAGCCGAATTCTAAACCGTGCTCGCACGCTGGTCGAGCAGTCAAAACTGCACACCGTCGGTCATCGGTGGCCGCAGGATTCGTCGGGCCGAATGTCCAGTCGTACAGCGGGGGTTACGATGAAGCGAGTCTCAGACGCACCGCAGAATTCACGAAACAGAAATCCTCGTGGAGCCGTCGCGGCGTTAACGGTTGCCGCCATGAGTTTGCTGGCCGTCCTGTTCTGGACATCCGAAGAATCAATGCGCTACCAGACAGCTGTGGCGCAGCAGAAGGCGGAGCGGCAGCATCGAATTGCGTCTATTCGGCGGCACTGGATGACGGCACAGAAAGTGCCGGTCGTCGAGTCCACACGAGTCAGCATTGGTGACGTCATTCGAACGGAGGCACGCGAGCGACGACGAGTCAATCTGCCTGATGGTTCTGTTCTTTACGTCAATGAATCAGCCATCCTGAAGGTCGCGACGGCTCGGAGAGTGGAAGTGGAACGCGGTGAAGTCTTCGTGGAAGTCGTTCCTCAGTTTGACCAGGAGAACCAGAGAAAATTGTTCGAAGTGGTGACTCCCACACGAACGGTTAGGGCGCTGGGTACGAAGTTTGGCGTCGATGCATCCGGTGTCGACACAGAAGTGCTGGTGACTCAGGGCAAGGTGCAGGTATCCGGCGTCAGGAACGTTGTCGACGCCGGGCAGCAGTTGGTTATGACGGAAAGAACCGGATCTCTGACATCACACACATTGCTGCCGGCTTTGCGAGCATCAGAGCATCTTGGCTGGACGCGTGATCTGATGGTTGCGGCTGCAGGAGCTCTGGTGCCGGCGAGCGATTATGCTGGTGGAGCCATCATTACCGTCGACCCCAACGGGCAGGAAACCAAACTGAGCCTGCGCAAGTACCACGTCGACGTGCACATCGAAGACGGATTCGCTCGCACGACGATCGATCAAACCTACTTCAATCACACGCGAAGCAGGCTGGAAGGTACATTCCACTTTCCATTGCCGCCGGATGCGTCGTTGTCACGTCTGGCCATGTATGTCAACGGCAAGCTGATGGAAGGCGGTATGGCCGAACGCGAACACGCTCGTAATACGTTCGAAAAGATCGTTCACAAAATGAAAGATCCGGCGTTGCTGGAATGGGTCGACGGCAGCACATTTAAGATGCGAGTGTTTCCGCTGGAAGCACGGCAGGAAAAACGCATTGTCCTGAGTTACACGCAGCGGCTGAATAACGCGTACGGAAGGACCTACTACCGGTTTCCAGCCGGTCACAACATGGACGTTGTGCGAGACTGGTCGACTAGTCTTCGCGTGAAGAACGGTGGGACGGAAGAATGGCACAGCCCTTCGCATGCAATGACCTCAACTTCGGATGGCAGTGACCTGCTGCTGACGGCGGAAGAACAAAACAGTCGGATGGACCGTGACCTTGTTCTGGAACTGGGCGCAGCTGCCACGGAAGGTGTTGTATCGCAGCGTTTGAACCCGCCTGGCGCACAGTGGTGTAGAACCACGCACGAAGGACACCAGTACCTGCTGCTGCGATACCGTCCGGAGCTGTCCGGAAAAGCAGAACGCAGCCCTCGTCACTGGGTCTTTCTGTTCGAAGCATCAGCCGACCGCAATCCGCTGTTGGCGAGGACTCAGATCGAGATCATTCGTACTCTGCTGGACAACGCCGAACACAGCGACACCTTCAACATTGTCACGGCCAACACGAAGGCGATTGCTTTCAGCAGGAAGCCGTTAGAGTGTTCCGCGCGAAATATCGCCAAGGCAAAAGACTATCTGGACCAAATTCACCTGGTTGGTGCATTGGATCTGCAGAAAGCGCTGACCAGGTGCGGCGAACTGTGTGACAGCAGGAACGAGACCGTTGTGGTTCACACGGGATCGGCGATTCCTGTGCTGGGAACGCGGGATCAGAGTGCACTTCTGAAAAATATTCCTGCTGCGGCCAGCTATGTGGGTGTCGGTGTTGGCAAGCTGTGGTCACGACCGTTTATGAAGGAAGCAGCCAGCCGATCAGGTGGGTATTTCACTCAGATCAACCCGGATGAAGAAGTCCGCTGGCGTGCGTTTGAACTGTCATCTCTACTGAATACGCCACGGTTGTTGAATGTTAAGGTCAAAGAGACCCGGTCTTTTGAAAAGACCGGGTCTCCGGACCAGCAGAGTGGCGAAGCCACCTTTCTGAACTTCGCCGACACGATCGTCCAGGGCGAAGAAATCTGCGCGGTGACTCGATGTACAAAAGGCGAGAAGTTGGCGAAGTCTGTCGTTGTCACGGGACTGCTGAACGGAAAGCCGTGGAAACGCACGGTGAAAGTAAAACGAGTTGCTCAGAAGGCGGAGCATTTGCCTCGCAGTTGGGCGAAATTGCAGATTGATCGATTGATTGCGGACGGAGCGGCAGAGCAGAAAAGCGAGATTATCCGGCTGAGTAAATCGATGTATGTGATGAGTCCGTTCACGTCGCTGTTGGTGCTCGAGAACGAACAAATGTACACGCAACACAACATTGATCGAGGTCGCAAAGATCATTGGGCGCTGTATGCGTGTCCGGCAGAAATCAAAGTTGTCGAAGAACTGTTACCCGTGCCCGCCGTTGTCGAGGTGGATGAGAATAGCGAACGCAATTGGCAGGACACGGTACGAACGCTGTCGATGCCCCGAGTTGTCTCATGGTCGACAGAGGGCATGGACCGGAACGGGGATGTGAGCGTCAAAGAGCTGTTCCGACGGAACGCTCGGTTTGGACGGTCCGAGTTTGATGCCAGACACACTTATCGCTATTACTCCACGAATGATGCTCTTCAAAGTCTTGCTTTGACCGATGCCGGAGTCCGGTTGGACGACGGGTTCGTCTTCGAGACGACTCGACCACCACTACAAGCCGAGGTTGAGTATGAGCAGCTGAGCCCTGATCCGGCATCAGTTCGTGACGGGTCTTTGAACCTCCGCGGTGACGTCAACGTTAAGGCGATGCGGGATCTCGGGGTTCTGATTATTAAAGGTAACGAGGCTGACGTTGATTCTGTAAAGCGTATCATTCGAGGATTGGAACAAGCGAACGTCGGTCTCATACCCGAGTCGTTGTCGCGTACTGCAGCTCCGATGACGGAATTCAGTCGGTGGGAGGATGGCTTCAACCACACGATTCCAAACAACTCAGACGATCTGTCGGGGCTGATGGGTGTTGATCGGCTGGACCGGTTCAGAGAGCATCGCATTCTGTCCCCCGTTCATTCCGATGTCGACTTCTCGGGTTCGCTGGGTGAGTCGTTCACAAATGCTCCGGACATATACGATGACTATGGCGCGCACCGGCTTCCAGGTGCGATGTGGGGCAGGCCGCTCATCAACTACGACATCGATGTGGATCTGAAAACTCCTCTGTGGGCCTATCGTCCGCCGGAAGCGATACCGTCGCCCGTCCGCGTGCAGCACCTGTTTTATGGCGACGTCGCGCCGGAGGTGAATTTTCTGTTTGCCGACGTTAATGGAAACGGCAATCTCGGCAATCTCGGCGACTCGTGGTTCGCGTCCGCGCAGATGAACCAGGGATTTGGATTGGGAATTCCTGCACAGGCCGGGCAGCAGCAAAGCGGGGCGGAACAGTTCTTTAACATGCAGTATGGCATTCCGCAGCAGAGTCAGAGGTTATCCGGTCTTCAATCCGTGGACGATCTGTTGCCCGCAATAAGTTCTCAGCGCGGCAGAACTGCGGTTGATGGAAAGCGATATTTCTTACAGTGGAACGAACAGTTTGAGGACCTGTACAACCAGCAGCGGTTTGCGGAAGCGGAAATCGTGGCGAAACAGGCACGAACTGTGAATCCTGACGCGCGACACGGTGTGGTTTTGGAACAGAAGGCAAGACTTCAACGCCGGATTGCATTCAATGAGCAGTTTGGGGAACAGTCGGCTGAACGTTTTCTTGATGTTATGGACAATTTGGAACTGTCTGTGATTTCACCTGCTGTTAAACGCACGCTGGGCAGAAACAAAGGTTGGTCGAAACTGTCGCTGGGCTGGGGGGCATACCGCCGACCGGATGTACGCCGTCTGGTCGAGAGTGAACAGAGCACCGAAAAGTCGCTGCGGCAGACTGTTTCGCTGCACTTCCGGAATACACCGTTGATGGACGTCATTCGTCACATCTCCGTGACCTGCGGCGTGAATTTCAAATTTGATACTCAGGCCATGAAAACGCAGGGCCTGACGGTCAATCAGCGGGTCAGCATCGATGCCGATGGTGTTACTCTGCAAAGCGCACTTAATCTGCTGCTCGCTCAGGCGGGTGGTCTGGTCTACGACATTGAGAACGAAGTGCTGAGGATCACCACGCGACTGGCGAAGGCGTCCAAAGACAGCATTCGTCCGCAATTCGGTCGAGATCCTCGGTATTTCTGCGACCTGATGTCTCATGCACCAGGACTGAACACGTCACGAGCGGATATTCTTGCGTTGGCAGAAACAATGAGCGACAAGGCGCTAGCCGTCGATTCTTCCGCCCCGAAAACAGCCGCGATATTCAGAGGGCGGATCACGCCCGCTGCGAAAGGACTCATTGACGGGGCGAGGTCCGGTGGGTGGGAGCGAATTACATTTCCCGCAGCAGACGGACAGGAAGCGTTTTCCGTGTTGTGCAATGGGGCAGGGCGGTACGTCTACAGCCGAATCGTTTCGGAAGGGCTGCAGGAAGAAGTACTCTGCGATGGCGAATTGCTGACGCATGTGTATTCCGACATTGGTCTGGCGTCACAACGCACCTTCAGTCGATTTCATCGTCGCACGATTGAATCGCTGGTGCCATGGTTACTTCCGCCGGTTGCCGAGTTGGCTCGCGGTGCGGATGTGATTTCGATCGATGACCGGACTGTGGCCATTGTGCCGATGGCTGTCATTGCCGCCGATCCGGCGTCACTCGCGTCACAGGAAGTCGATGTGGAAGAAAAGGCCGACGTCAATACATCAGGTGTCATCGAACAGTCGGTCGCTGAACGCGACCATGATTCCGTCAGCACGACGGGACCAGTTGCTGAGATGCACCTTGTGTTCGCTGACGACGGTCGATTGCAGGAACGTCGTCTGGTGTATTCTGAATCAAAGGCAGTTGTCATACGGACAGTCTTCGAGAGCGACGGGGCTATCAGGTTGCTTGACGGAGACGACAAGGAACTTGCGGTTGTGAATCTGAAGCGAGAAGCCGCCAAGGCCCCGGCGCTGAAGCTGGATGATGCACAGCTGGTTGTGTTGCCGATGCCCATTCGGTCTTCCACCACCGTGTTGAAAGGCAAGGCCGTCAACGAAGGCGAACCGGATCTTTCGACGTGGTCAAAAGAGGAACTGATGACGCTGATTCTTGCCGACACGGCTGAAGGCAACGGGGGGCGAGTAGCCAAAACCATTCACTCGCAATTCTTCAATCGAAAAGATCATCGCGACGGGCTGTACGTGCTGTTGAGTCGGTTTCCAAATCGGTTGGTGTGGGAAGAAGACGTGGCAAAATCGGACGGGCGCAAGCGACAGGTGGACTTACGACCATCGCCCGAGGGTTCGCCACTGCGACAGTTTGTGCGGCAGTACATCAGCTGGATGCTGAACACCGACGGAAATGCCACGGAGTTCGCGATCGAAGGACCATCAGAGGGGTTCGTTCAGCGATTGGCTACGGCTCGAAACCTGCATCAGCGCTGGAGTTCCGGAGCTGCGACAAATGATCGTACGATTTCACAGATCAGGACGGAGCTGCAGGATGCTCTGAAATTTGTTGCGTCGTGTCGTACGGATACGATGGGCTGGACGCTGCTGAGCGTCATTCATCCGAAAATCGAGGCCGCAGAAATGAACGATCTGTTTGCTGACGCGGCTGCCGAATTTGAAGACAACCCGCAGTTGGTGCGTCTGGTGCGCCAGCAACGAGTCACTGCATTGTTCAAAGCCGGGCGACACCAGAAGGCAAGACTGCTATATGCACAGTTGCTGCGAGCAGCCGTTCATCAGGGGATGCAACCGCGAATTGCAGCTGACATCCGCGAACGGTTTGTCAGCCATGGCGGCCAGGAAGAGTGGTCAGAATTGGTCGTGGCCTGCGGGTCCGCTTTAACAAGGGCGAAACTGCTGCGGACGGCGTTTCTGTTTTCTGTGCAACTGAATCAACTTGGCGACACTGAAGCCGCCGGTCAACTGATGGAACAGGTACTGGCAGAAGTGACGGCCGTGAAACGTCCGGACGTGACATTGCTGGCTGTCGAGCATTTACGACGGTTGGCAGATGGCAGAGCGGACGAATTGATGGACTCGCTGCTTCAGCTGGAATGGCTGCAGAACGATTCTCGGATGTGGCGCTACGCCGCAAAGGTCGCCGATGATCTGGGCCACCGTCAGACAGCCGTACTTCGACTGGAACACGCGATCCATCTGGAGTTCCAGAATCGGCCGGAAGTCATCAACGTGGAAGAACTGCGAACCGCCTACACCGACCTGCTGACTCGTCTTGAGGAGATTATTGACGCAGCGGCAACGCTGGAAATAGCCGTTCCGGAAGACCTGTTTGCCAGGATCATCCGATCGGCGGACCAGTGGCGTTCGCTGGAGGACGACGCGACGACATGTTGTCACCTGACAGCTCGCATACTTGCAAAGCTCAATCAGACAGATCTGGCCTGGAATTATCTGACCACGCCGTTGGCCGGCCATTCCGGTGAATCTGCCCCGTGGCGAATACTGGCGGATAACCTGACAAAACAGAAGCAGGTGGAACTGGCGGACATGGCATGGTCCCGGGCGTTCGAATATGAACAAACGAATCCCGAGCTGTTGTTGAGTCACGCAAAAATGCTGGCGGCAAACGGTCGAGCGGTCGCCAGTCGTCGACTGCTGAAGCAAATCGTGGATTCCAACTGGCAAGCTCGCTTTGCCCGAGTGCAGCAGCAGGCACGCAGCCTGCTGCCATAGTTGGACACGTCCTGACCTACGTAGCTTTGCTCGGTCCGTCTATTCTCCACCCTGCAGCTTCCGGCTATTCAGCGGGCTTGCCGGCGTCTTCAGACTTCAGGTCAAAGTTGAATGGACTGCCACCGTCGGCCACGTTGACCTTGATCTGCCATTCGCCCCCGGCGTTGGCGTCGTCTTTGGCCTCCCAGTCTTCAGCATCATCTTCGTCATCTTCGTTCGAATCGTCCACAAACTCCGCTGCATCCATCTGTTTGACGACGACGGTTGTCTCGCCGGGAAATGCCCCACTCTGCTCGTCATTGAATTCAATTGTGTAATTGCCAGTCGCATCAGTGACGCCAGCAGGACTGCCCTGCGTTGACACAAACATCACTCGGGCGTTGGCGACAGGCGAACCATCTACGGTGACCTTGCCGTGCGCGTCCACCAGTGTTGGTGCATCGGACGCAGCTCCACCGCAGCCGATAAAGGGGATTGAAAGAAAGAGAGCGATTGCAGTTGTTCTGGCAAATGCAATGTTGATGTTCGTTGCACCACGTGCGTCTTGCGATTTCATGGCCCGGATCTCCTGATTTGTGTTTGTGAATTGGTGTTCAGTGTTAGTCGCGAAGGCGACTGCAGCACGTAGCCACGGGCGTGAGCCCGTGGTTATGGTGCGATAATAGTCGTTAGCCGTGAAACGGCGATAGCGATGGTGGTTTGTTGAATGACATGATCGGCGTTTGCTGTCGCCGTTTCACGGCTATGTGCTTGCGTGGTGCTTGCTCCATGGGCTGACGTCCATGGCTACGTGCTTTTGCAGCTCCGCTGCAGGTTGTTCGCCTTGTGTATAAACGACGGGACGTTGGTCCCATCCTAGTGCTTTGTCCCAGCCAGGTTTTAGGGTTGGCGAGGAAAACGGGGTCAGGTACCAAAAACCGGAACGGCCCGAAGGGTGCTTCGCATTTTTGGTACCTGACCCCCTTTTCCGGGGAATGCTTCCACCCTGACTTTTGCCTGTGACAAAGCACTACGGTCGAAAACCATAATCCGTGACTTCATCTTCCGAGGACGTTGGTGATCAAGGACTTTGCCGCTACTGATAGACGGCCTTGTTGAGCGAATGACTTCCGAGCAACAGTCTGAACACGGCCGCTCAGACTGTTACCCGACGCAGCATAAACAGAATCGAAAGGTGACGAATCCGGATCAGTATTCACCCAGGACCAAATTGTCGTGCATGGCCCACAAACGCTGATAGAGTCCGAAACCGGCACCGCCATTGGCACCGTCATAGGGGTCATTGCGGATCTGATTCCAGCGATTTGGGCCACCAAGGGCGTTGCGAATTCCGCGATTGGTGTGCTGAATGTTCTCGCTGACAAAGCGGACAGAACCGTCTGCCATCGTGAACTGAGCCCCACCCGTATGCAGGCTGCCCGCTGACCGCCTTTTTTCCTGAACTGCGGAACTGGCGGGTGGGTTGATCTGCGTATAGCCTTCGGTCAACACATGAGACGTATTGCCGGCGCGTCCCCTGCCGTTAATGGCAGCGTACCACCGTTTGCGATTGGCGTTGTTCTTGCCGGCGGATTCGCAGCAAAGAAAGGTATTCGAAGTACCATCCGTTACGTCACGAATGCGACGGATCCCGATTTGTGCTCGCTGCCGGTGAAAGATTCCATTGGAACGAGGCCCGTTGGTTGACGTGGAGCTTCCGTGAAACGAGCCGCCGCATCCGGCATAACTGGTTGTGGCCCACTGATATTGTGTTCCACTGACGTTGATATTAGCGGTATCCGCAATAACGTCAGACGGGCATTTCTGAGAGGGATAACTCAGAGCCAGCACCTGATCATTGGGCGAGTCAATACACCTCACATTATGTTCAAAGACGATCTGATTGAATTCGGATGCCCGATCGATGAATGGCAGGATGGCAGCACTCCATGCCCAGCCAGGATTTCGATTGGCGGCGCCCGCATTCCCGTCATATCGCACCCACTGGTGACCGATCGGAAAACAGCTGTGAACGTCATGATAGTTGTGAATCGCCAGCCCGAGTTGCTTCAGGTTGTTCTTGCACTGCGTCCGCCGAGCGGCTTCGCGTGCCTGTTGAACAGCGGGCAGCAACAACGCAATCAGGATTGCGATAATTGCGATGACCACCAGCAACTCGATCAGGGTAAAGCCGCGTTTGGATCGCGCGGAACAAAGGCGTGACATGAGATTCCCCTTTGAAAAGAAAACAAGACGAGAAGACACAGGAACGTGCCCAAATATTTGATGAGTAAAGCTTGTTGAAGAGAACCTGTCGAGAAGTCAGATTTGACAACCAACGAACACAAGTTCTCCTTCTGTGGAGCAAGTCTGCGCAGTCGGAGCCCCTTCTGGCAGTGGAGGCTGCGGCTGAACCTATCCAAGTTAAGAAAATGGATGGCCTTGCGATATCAGTTTTCCCCAGATGTCTGTCTTGTTTGCAATGGATGCTGGCGCGGTGCCACCCCAATGTGACTCATATTGTTCTTCGGATACGAAACGGTGAAAACTGGAATACGGCCAGTCGCTTACCCGTCGAACCAGTTCGTGTTTCCTTGGGTTCCAGTGAATGTAGTCAACGCATCGTTCGAGGTCTTCTTCATCGTCAACAGTGTGTTCCCAGTACCGTCGTTGCCAGATTCCGCGACGACCTTCACATTTCTGCGAACGTGTGACCTCAGCTTCGGTGCCACCACCTGCAAGCCACCGTGCAGAGAATTCATGCTTGATTCGTTTCCAACGTGTTGGGTAATCCGCATCGCCCCGAGGCATGATCCAGACGCAATGAAGATGATCGGGCAACAGGCAAACCGCGAAGAGCCGGAATGGCGATTCGTGTTTGACGGTGGTGATCGCTTCTCGCAAGCATTTCCGACCAAGGTCTGTCGTAAGGATCGGACGGCGATCATAGGTCACTAGGTCACGAGTGTGAAGTAGAAGGTCCCACCAGGAAGCAAATTGCGTCGAAAGTTTGACATCTGCCTGCTCCACCCAGGATCAAGTCATCCGCGATTTACCAAATCGTAGGTCAGGACCTGTCCTGACAAAACTCAAGACGAAGGCCGTGACCTGTCATGTCACAACAGGTCCTGACCTACGCAACTTTGATGTCGTCATTTCACCGGCGCAGGGTCGGCGGGGATGCCTGCGGGCGACGATGACAGAGCATGGCGATTTCGGATTGCTCGTTCGTGGTGTGGGTTTCGCGTCAGGCACTCATCGAAGGCGACGGCAGCTGTCTCATTTTGCCCCAGCAGTTGCCGACAGCGGCCCAGCCAGAACCAGCTGCGTGCCGGCGAATCGTCCAGTTCCACAGACCGGGCAAATGCTTCGGCCGCCTGAGGAATCGCGAGTTGTTCAAGTAACTGAGTTCCCTGCAGAAATTCGCCCCACGCGGTCACGCGATTGGCGGCTTCCATCTTGTCTGCTTGCTTTCGCAATTCGGCCAGTGCACCGCACATATCGATGGCTTGCTGAATCTGGCCACCCGACAAAAGGTATATCCCTGTTTCGAATATGTGTTCCGCTGCGGCTGTGTTCTGCTGCGCCAACAGAGTGAATCCAAGGCGTGCGGTTCGGTAGGAATCGGCTCCGTCCTTTTCGATGACACGCTGTAACCGTTCGACCTGCGATTTTCGGTCCTCCTGTGCAAGGTCGATGTTGGAAAGCAGATCCTCCAGCAGCGGATCCCAGGCCTCGACATTTTCAGCCTTAATGGTTTCCGCGACGCGACTGATGTTCTGCGGTCGTTGCAGCTGCTCCAGTGCCACGTTAATTCGATGCTTAACGCCCAGTTTCAGTGAAAGCTCCTGTATGATTCCAGCGCGACTGTGCCACGGGCCACGAACCTCTTCACTCAGGACATCTGCAAATGCGGAGTACTGCTGCTCGCTGGTTTCGTCACCCCGTTTTCGAGCGGCAACGGCTAGAAGGTGATTGACGCGCCAGGCATTGGGTTGCTCTTTTAAGAGCTGGTTCAGCAACGCTGCGGCATGATCCGGGTTGTTATCCCGGATCGCCAATTCGGCCAGTTTTAGACGAGAGGCCGCCAGTTCAGACGACGCTTCGAATGCTTGTTGAGCATCGCTGCTTCGCCCTTCGCGAAGTGCGTTCAGGCCGATGAAATGCTGGCAGGCTTCCGGAGACGAATGTCCCTGTTCAATTGCCTGGCGGAACTGTTGATCCGATTCGGCAATGTCGCCGATACTGAACAGGCAGAACGCCCAGTGATATCGGAATCGTGGATGCGAGGGATTCAGCGTTACGGAATGACGGTAACAGGCTTCCGCTTCCGCATAGAACCCGCCAGCAAACAGCGTATCCGCCAGGTCGTGCCAGTCCATGGCGATGTCAGGCGCGACCGCAACCAGCGCTTCTTCAATTTTGGTGCGTGTAAAAGCCGGGTACCCTGACAGATTGGGATTCGGAAGTTCGAAGGTCACAGGTCGACAACAAACCAGCCATGTTGCTGCCGTCAGTCCAGCGACCAACAGTGGGATCACTATGTACAGTAATCGCTTCATGGGGCCGGCTCCCGCAGGGCCTGGTTTTCCCAGATCGCGACGCCGTTGTGGGCGGTGTCAGCTGTGCGGTGCCGCCACCAGACCGTGTGCCTGACGGAATCACAGATCAGCAGATCCTGAGCACCATCTGCGTCCAGGTCGGTGATATTGACATTCGTGATTCGCGGGCGTGCATCCGACGTCGAGCCATTGTCAGCACGCCGAAACGTCAATCGTCCGGGCTCAAGTTGTGTGCCGAGATTTCGTATCGGCAACGACTGAACAGCCGGTTGGCGTACCATGGGCGTCAGGACCAGTGCAAGCCCAATTGCCCCCAACGTCGTCAGTATGAGGATCGTTTTATTCAAGTGTCGCCTGAAACTGAGGCAGGAAAATACCAGTACCACGAAAGCCAACAAAAAAAGGCGACGTCTGGACACGACATCCGAACGATCGCCCTGTTTTTATTGAGCAAGAACAAGTAGCGCTATAAACGCCGGAGACGTACCATCCAGTTCCTTGAAACGGGTTCAGGAACGTGGACGGTGGTTACTCATCCCCGTCTTCGTAACTTTCTCCTTCGTGTTTGTCGATTTCACCTTCCGCACTGAGTTCAAAATCGAACGTGTTCGAGCCCTGTACCACTGTTTGTTTCAGTGTTGACTTGCTGTTGTACTGATTAGGAATCGTTTCCGGCACAGCATCGACAAGATCTCCGTCTTCGCCCGGCCCTTCCGGTTGGTACGTCGATATGCGCACCGCATGTTCGCCGACCTTGGCTCCTTCCATGTTTGCTGAATATTGAAGTTTGTAGTATCCGTTGGCATCCGTTACTGCCGACGAGGCCCGTCCACCCACTTCGGTGGGTTGAAATGCCACGGAAGCACCGCTTACGGGACTGCCTCCCAAAGTCACGGTACCACTCACCCTGCCCATGTCAGGATAGTCATCGGCGCCGCCGCCACATCCCAGACTGGATAACAGAATTCCACAGAACAACACGATCCCACAACGGTGCATTGAAGTAGTCCTTATTTACAAATCAAAAAGTTAACTGGGTTGGAATTACAACCAGAACAACGATGACAACCACACGAACCTGTCGCCTGAATCAGGCAGAGACAGCCATGCAAACAGAAACGGGACGACTTCGACAGGCGAATCGCCCCGACCCAGGGCAAGCTAGAACGAATCGATAAAAGGCTGAATTCTGATTAGTAATCACCAATGACCAGTTCGTCAGCTCTGGCGAACAATCGCTGGTAGAGTCCGAAATCAGCACCACCATTTAGTTTATCGTATTCGTCAGTGTTGTTGTTGCCCATCCAGACGCTGCCCCAGCCTCCGCGATGTCTGCAACCGCGACATGTATGCTGGATGTTTTCGCTGACAAATCTGACGCTGCCATCTGCCAGAGCGAACTGAGCACCGCCAGTGTGCAGACTGCTGGCAGATGTTTGTTTCGGCCCCCAACCCGTACCGTCAGGCAACATGTTAATCGGATAGGCGCCACCCATCATGATGAAGCTTGTTCGTCCCTGAGCCCACCCGGCCTGCTGGCGAATAGCCCCAAATGCCAGCGTCCTTTCGCCACCGCCGCCAGCAATGCCGCCAATGTTGGGCGCATTTTTTATCTTGAACGATTGCTCACCAAGCAGGAACGTGTTTGACGTTCCATCCAGGACATCTCGAAACTTAACGCCGATGTCACGGTTAAACATGCCTGTATTACTGCGACGCTGCCCACTGGCGCCAGCAGTGACTGGTACGAATGGATTGTGGAACGCACCGGCACAGGCTGAATAACTGCTCAACGCAGCTTCATAGCCCCATGGCTGGTTTAAGTAGTAGGGGAAAGTTGCAGGAGCAGTGTCTGTGGGACAGCGATACGACGCGACGGGAGTCCCTGCCACAAGGTGATTGGTCCGCGTGGTCTGTCCAAGCCCAGAGACCGGATAGTCGTAGTCGAACTGGTTCGAAATATTTGCCCCATCGATGAAAGGCAGGACATAAGCACCCCACGAATACCCTGTGCCGCCACGATTGTTGCTTGAATTTCCGTCCCAATCACCAATATATTGATGACCGATCGGGAACAGCCCGTACGTGCTTTCGTAGTTATGACAGGCAAGTGCCAATTGCTTCAGGTTGTTCTTGCACTGCGTCCGCCGAGCGGCTTCGCGAGCCTGTTGAACAGCCGGTAACAACAACGCAATCAGAATTGCGATAATTGCAATCACCACCAGCAATTCGATTAGAGTGAATCCACGCACAGAGCGCGGACGACGGGGAACTAACATGACATTCTCCTTGGAAAAGAAAACCAGAAAAGTTGGATTCACAGTGTTATGCAAAACGACGCCCTGATGGGACATCATAGATTGGTGCTGAGATCGACTCAGGTCTTTGCCCTTGGTCCCGTGCCGCTGGCACGAGACGCACTCATCTTCACTGACCGAGCGGCTTAGATGCCGGAGCTCAGTCAGCCAATACCACAGAAATACAGGCTGCGTCACACAGAACGAGTCAACTGGGTTGCCGGACTGTCAACAGTTCACACAGATTAAACAAAAAAAGGGACGAGAACGGAATCACGTTCTCCTTTATTCCAGCGAACATCCCCAGATTGCGAGTTCTTGCTGCTGATCTGCTGGGCAAATGCTGGACAACCATCCCCCAGGGGTGGTGGGAGCTGGATATTGTGCTGCGGCAACCGACAAAACATCACATGCCCGGAAGACCACATCCACAGCCACAATCAATTTGATTCCTGTGCAGGGCCGTCGGCTGCTGACACAGCGGGGGACGGCACAGCCGTTAGTTCGTTCCCAGGCTCCGGCGTGGAAACGCCTGTCCGTGAAGCGCCAGCTTCGTCAATCACCGCCATTATTCCAGTCGCCCGCGACCGGTCGTTATACGCCTCCCCCCAGGCTGTCGAATTCCTGACGTCTGACCGTGTGCACGCCGAAGCGGAGTTTCGGGGATATGTGTTTCCAGACTGGCGTCTGGGAACGAGTTTACAGTGCGATGTCGATGGTGTTGGCGCCAGCCTTCACAGTTTGCTTGATAGAGCCGTCCGTTGCTGACGGAGGAAGGCCTGAATCGGCTTCTACGTCTTCACCTTCTTCGTCTCCTTCGTAGTCTTCTTCACCAGCTTCAACAATAACGCTCACTGTGTGTTCACCGATCATGGCACCTGCGTTGTCAACGGTGTATTGAAGTTCATAGCTTCCGTCACTGGAGGTCGTTCCGCTGGACGACCGACCACTTGCGACCGGCTTGAACATGACCATCGCGCCGGCCACCGGCTTGCCGTCGAGCGTAACTTTTCCGCTGACTGTTCCCAGGTCCGGCATGTCTGACGGTCCGCCGCCACACCCGGCGAAGCCTACGAGCGCCAATGCGGAAAGAAGAAACCCTGAATATGTTGTGTTCATTGAATATGACCCGTGAATAGGTAAACAGATATTTCGATTTGAATGACGGCGCGTTTCACCACAGGAAACGCACAAATGAGCAAAAAAGGCCGCAGGGCAGGCTGTCAGCCTGTTATATCCCAGCGGCCATGAAATCAAAGCCTCATGTTCACAACGCCGCTTCATGCGTGGACATTCTTAAGGCGGTCTTAGAACTCTCCAACGACCTGGCCGTCATCGATATGTGACAGCTTCTGATACGTACCGATCTGAGAGTAATCGTGGTAGTCCTGAGGAATACGGAGCGCTTGCGAGCCGCGATCACCTCTGTTCATCTGGTTGTCGCTGTCGATGTTCTCACTAAGGAATGTGACCGACCCATCGCAGAACAGGAACTGACTACCACCCACGTGTTTGCTGCTGAATCCGTCGGTGCAGTTGTCGGAGCCAAGATTCGACGGAAAGTTGATTTCCATTCGTGTTCGCCCGATCGTGAAGTCGTTGCCACGGGTACCGCCGCCGCGTCCGTTGCGGTTGCCGATATAAGATCCGGCACCGCAGCGTCGATCACGTTCTCCGACCATGAAGGTATTCGAAGTTCCATCCTGGATATCCCGGATTTTGACGTTGCTGTAATTATAGAGCACACCGTGGGGGCGTCGAAAATTCCCGCGAAGCGGCACAGTGATTTCGTCGATTCCGATGTTGCCAATGTAATTGGACGTCGGAGGATACCAGTTACGTGCTCCACCAGCATTGTGACCAACACCACCGCCAAAGTGTGTGCGACGCATTCCAGGCCTGAGGTACGGGCCGGTGGTATCGCTCGGACATTGGAATGCCGTCAGCGGAGGAAATGCTGCGGTAAGTGAGGCGTTGCCGCCGCCTCGAGTGGTATCCAATCCGATATTTTCCATTGCGACTCGGAGGGTCTCGCCGTAGCTGGTCACGTTTTGATACAACGGCGCCTGATCAATCTGTGGCAGAATGGAAAATCCCCAGCCGTACTGTTCCGTGTTGACCTGGACTTGTCCGTTGCCCCGAAATACAGATGGGGATGATCCCATAGGAAACGAGCCGTAGATGTCATGATAGTTGTGCAAGGCCAGCCCGAACTGCTTCAGGTTGTTTTTGCACTGGGTGCGACGTGCGGCTTCGCGTGCCTGCTGCACGGCGGGCAGCAGCAACGCAATCAGAATAGCGATGATTGCAATCACCACTAACAGTTCGATCAGGGTAAAGCCGCGTTTACGACGCGACGAACAACGGTGTGACATGAGATTCTCCTTTTAAGAGAACGCACAAGAATCAGTGAAGGGGAACACGACTGAAGACAACATGTGGTTGAGCCAGTTCTGACACCCAAAACGATGAGCGTCGAATCTGTGAACAACCTCGCGCACGGCGAACCGTCTGGGCCGCCGCGCTGTTTACGACGCACATTAAACCAACAAAAAGGGCGAGCGGAATCGCGTTCTGGACCTATTTCAGCAATCCTCCATGAAATGTGGATTTTCCTGGTTGTGTGCTGGATGTCTGCCGCCCCAGGGGTGGCGGGTTTAGCGTGATGCTGCGGCCGTACGTGGATTGGGAGCCTCCGTTTTGCTTTCGCAGCGTTTGAGTCATGGTTCCACCGAGAGGGAGAAGTGGATCAATTTGCAACTGATTGTTGGGAGGTGCCGCTTGACGAATAGTCGTTATGAGGGCATGCTGTTAATTCACCCTGGAGACCGCATCGATCGATTAAGTCGGGAGACGTTTATCGATGACCGACGTTACATCACCTGCCCAGGACAACCATAGCCACGATAATACTGATTCCGTTGTACATTTGCCTGCCGTTGACGTCGGGGCTGTGTCGGTTGCCGCTGACACGGAGACCGAACCGAATACATCGCGTGCTGAAGCCGATGAATTGCCGATTGAATCCCGGCAAGGCAGTGAACGCGATTGGTTTCTGATTCTACTCGGCTGGCTTTTCTTTGCGGTGATGTTGACGCAATACCTGATCACGGCGTTCGATCGCCCGGATCCCCTGGCGTGGCAGCGAGGCCCCGCGTTTCAGTGGTATCGTGTTGATGTGAATACCGGAACGTGGGTGGAATGGATGCAACTGGAAGGTGTTGGTCAGACGATGGCACATCGGATTGTGGCCGATCGTGAAGCAAACGGCCCGTTTCCGACAATCGACGATCTGACTCGGGTTGACGGAATCGGACTGGTAACGCTCGACCGACTGCGGTCTAAGCTTACAATCAGTCATGAAGACGATGAACAGCGAATCCGTCAACGCGACGACGGCGAATAATACCAGGGGCCGAAAAAGCAGCCGCAGCCAGTTCCACACCTATCGGGACAAGGCGCGTTCCGGCGAACTTCCCAGCGGCGGAGGCATGCATACGACCGGCAATGTCCGTAGTCGCAAGGACCGGGTACGGTCAGCCGGAGATCTGGTGCGGCGTTTCTTTTCGTTGCTGTCGTCGTTTCGCCTGCAGATCGCGTGGATTCTGGCATCGCTGACGCTGGCCACCCTGCTGGGATTGATTCCGCCGGCGGGAACCAAGTTTCTGTTGGACTATGTGCTCACGTCACAGCCGCTGCCCGAATCGCTCGTCACGTGGTTTCCCTCGCTTGTCGATGCCGCACCGAAGACTCTGTTGCTGTACACGCTGCTGGCGGTGGTCGCTATATCTCTGGTGAAGATCTTCGTTCATATCTGTAGTCGCTGGTATGCCACTCGAATCACAAAACGCATTCAGCTGGACGTGCGTCGTCGCGTCTTTGAACACGCTGTTCGTCTGCCACTGCATCGGGTGCAGGAAATCCGTTCCGGCGGTGTGGCGTCGATTCTTCGTGAAGACGGCGGCAGCGTCGGCGAGCTTGTGTTCGGGCTGATGTACAATCCGTGGCGCGCTGTTATTCAGTTGGTCGGCAGTTTTCTGGTGTTGGCGTGGGTTGACTGGACGTTGTTGTGTGGTGCCATCGTGTTGCTGCCGCTGGTCTTTCTGACTCACCGCACATGGATCAGCAGAATTCGTCCTCAGTTTCGTGCCATCCGCAAACAGCGGGAACTGATCGACGCGGGAGCTGCTGAAGCTTTTTCCGGCATGCGAGTTGTCCGCGCCTTCAGTCGACAGAAACGAGAAGCGGGCCGTTTTATCACCGACAACAATCTGATGGCTCGCAAAGAGCTGTATTCGTGGTGGTGGATGCGCGTCGTGGAAATGATCTGGGAAGCCATGATCCCGATCAGCAGCGGAGCGTTGTTATTTTATGGTGGCTGGCGAGTCATCGATGGTGGCCTGACGATCGGCGACCTGATGATGTTTCTGGTGTATCTGTTGATGCTGCTGGAACCTCTGGCCACACTGGCTAACAGTGCCACGCAGGTGCAGAACAGCCTCAGCGGTCTGGACCGAATTCTGGATCTGCTGGACGAACCCCGTGAGATGCAGTCCACGGCAGATTCCATACGAATCAACCGCGACACGGTTCTGGGCGACATCAGCTTTCAGGACGTGATGTTTACGTACCCCGGCACAGACTCGCCGGCGCTGCGTGACATCAACCTTGATATTCGCGGAGGCCAGGTCGTGGCACTGGTGGGACCCAGCGGGGCAGGGAAGACCACGTTGTGCAATCTGGTGGCACGGTTTTATGACCCGACGGAAGGTCGCGTGCTGCTGGATGGACGAAATCTTACGGAATACGACGTCGAATCGTTTCGCAGCCTGTTGGGCGTGGTGGAGCAGGACGTGTTTCTGTTTGATGGTTCGATCGCCGACAATATTGCGTATGCTCGTCGAGACGCTTCTGATGACGACATTCGCGCGGCCGCACAAGCGGCGAATGCGCTGGAGTTCATTGATCGCCTGACAGACGGTCTGGATACGCTGATTGGCGAACGAGGCGTGCGGCTGAGTGGTGGCCAGCGTCAGCGACTGGCGATTGCACGAGCGATTCTGGCCGATCCCAAACTGTTGGTCCTGGACGAAGCCACCAGTAATCTGGATACCGAAAGTGAACGTCTGATTCAGGATTCGCTGGCGGAACTGATGCATGGACGAACGTCATTCGTGATTGCTCATCGGCTGAGTACAATTGCCGGAGCGGATTTGATCTGTGTGGTTGAAAATGGTGAGATCACTCAGACCGGGACGCACGAAGAATTGATGGTGTCCGGCGGCAAATACAGAACAATGGTCGAGCAGCAGGTTCAGATGACGCTGGGCAAGGCCGACCCCAACCTGTTGAACCGATAACGCGGCATGTGCATTTTTCGAAGATTGTTGCACGCAACAGGCATCGCCAACAGCAGTCGTCGATGGAATCGCTGTCGCCGTTTCACGACTTTACTGTTCTTGTTGTTCTCATTCCGCGGGTTGACACCCACGGCTAAGTGCTGACATCGTTTCGCGGCGGATCTCAGTTGATTCAACGGCTGCACGCGACATTGCGGGATACGTGAGAACATTGTCTCCGGCGACCGGCAGTCTGCAGAGCACGTCGAAACATGCTTTGTGCGACGCGCGAGGACGACTGCGCACTGTGTCTGTTCAACCTGCGTCGCGCTCGGCTTTTGCTTCTTCCCATTGGTCGGGGCTGTACAGAACTTCACGGGCCTGAGCACCGTTGTAGTCGCCCACGATACCGTCTTCTGCCATCCAGTCGATCATGCGCGACGCTCGACCATAGCCGATCCCCAGACAGCGTTGCAGCAGCGAACAACTGCCTCGTCCTTCGCGGACGACCACATCGATCGCATTGTCATACTGGTCGTCGTGCTGACGAGGGCCGGAGTCTCCAGAGCCATCACCGCCACCGGCATTAGCGCTGTTGGCAACGACTTGCTGCAGTTCTTCGCTGTATTCCGGTTCGACGTCACTAAAGAAATCGATGACCGCATTGATCTCATCATCGCTGACATAGGTTCCCTGAGCGCGAGTCAGAGTACTGGTGCCGGGGGCCAGATACAGCATGTCACCACAACCCAGCAGCCGTTCCGCCCCGCCTTCGTCCAGCACAACCCGACTGTCCATCTTGCTGGCGACCTGGAAGGAGACTCGAGCCGGCAGGTTGGACTTGATCAGGCCCGTGATGACGTCCACAGTCGGTTTCTGTGTTGCCAGCACAAGATGAATGCCCACGGCACGAGACTTCTGTGCCAGGCGGATGATATGCGATTCCACTTCCTTGCCATTAGTCATCATCAAGTCGGCCATTTCGTCCGCGACGATGACGATGTACGGCATTTTGTGGGGTACGTTCTGTGCCTCTTCATGCAGTTCGCTGATGCCCATCTTGTTCAGCACTGCGGATCGCCCCAGCTTGTTGTAACTGTCAAGGTGGCGAACTCCGACCTACGACAACAGGTCATATCGTTCTTCCATCTTGTCGACGGCCCATGCCAGAACGGCTTCTGCCTTCTTCATGTCGGTGATCACCGGGTGCATGAGATGCGGCAGATTCTTGTACGGACTGAGTTCGACCATTTTGGGGTCAATCATCAGCATTTTGACTTCGTCCGGAGTGCGAGTCATCAGCATGGACAGAATCAGTGTATTCAGGCAGACGCTCTTCCCCGTTCCGGTGCGACCGGCGATCAACAGGTGTGGCATCTTTGCCATATCAACGGCCAGAGAATGGCCGCTGACGTCCTTGCCAAAGAACAGCGGAATCTTGAGGTCGTCAGCCTTGGCACCGCTGGACTGAATCAGTTCCTTTAGCCGCACCGTCACCTGTTCTTCGTTGGGGACCTCGACACCGACCGTGTTTTTGCCGGGAATCGGCGCCACCACGCGCACCGAGGGAACTCGCAGGGCAATGGCCAGGTCATCTTCCAGCGCCGTGACTTTATTGAGGCGCAATCCGGGTTCCAGGTCCAGTTCGAACTGAGTCACGGTCGGGCCAGTATCAACTTCTGAGACACGAATGTTCAGGCCGAAGTGTTGGAAGGTCTTTTCCAGTGTGGCCGCCGCGATTCGAGCCTTCTTAGCCAGAAGTTCGTAGGGAAAACTCTCCGGCTCTTCCAGAAGTTCAAGGTCCGGCAGGTCGTACTCACGCTCTCCGTCGTCGTCGGGAGTGTGAACCGACAACGCGACCGGCGGATTAATGCGAATGTCCCTCGGCAGGTCTTCGTCGGCTTCTTCCTCGTCCTCCCACTGTTCGTCTTCCTGATCCTGGTCGGGATAAACAGCGGTGTTGATCGACAGTGTATTCGGGCCGTCATTGATGTCATCAACGTCGTCTTCGGTGTCAACGTCCACACGAGGTGCTGGCCTCATCGCACTGACGACGGAACCAACAGACGAAATCATGGTCCACGGTACCGAAGCAACTTTGGCACCCGGTGCACTAATGGCCCACAAAGGCGACAGCATCCATCCGGAAAGTACTCCGCACGCCGTCAAAATGAAAATTCCGGCCGGAGAGAACGATTGTTTCAATGCCGCTCCGGTCCACGCGCCCACCGCTCCGCCGCTGCCATAGGTGGATCCGGAATTGAAACCGGGTACCAGCAGGTGCAGCACAACACAGGAAGACAGTAATAACAGGCCTGTTCCGGCGATGGACAGCCAGTTGCGTTTAGGCTTTTCTCGTGAGAAAAGGCTGACATCCCAGGCAATCATGGCAGCAATGGCCATCCAGACTCCGGTGCCCAGCAGATGACGTCCGTAGAAGGAAATGGCGGCTCCGGTGCTGCCGCAGATATTAATAGGAGTATGTCGGGCCGGGAACACAAGATCAGACGGCGGGTCGGCAGGATCGTAGCTCAGAAAACTCAAACCGACGAACACAACCAGAGCCAGCAGCCCTAGCGCGAGTACGTCGTTTCTGAATCGTTCGTAGTCGAACATCGTGAGTTTTCTGTGGACAGCGCAGCGGGCGCGCAACGGTAGCCTGTGACGAAAATCGCCGATTTCTGAAGAAGCAGATGTGGCAGTGCAGTGATTGCTCCGGGCGGGATGAAACCGAATCGCACAGGAGGCGATTTCACTCGGTGGAGCGGGAGAGCATTCTGACTCAGCACAAATCTATCACTCGGACATGAGTCTGGTGAGCGATTTTGCGAGCGGCCGCTGCGAATCGGCGACTGAGCGAACGGCCATATCAGATGTGCGAATCAGCGAAGAACGCCAACCATCCTGAATCTGACGGTTATGCCGCGTTCGCGGCGTCAGAGGATATGCCGTGGTGACTGGTTTCTTTGACCGGTCAGGTCTATGGACATCAGCACGCCGAGCCTTTGAGAAACAGCCCGGCGCAAAAAAAATGGGCACCGGTATGATACCGGTGCCGCGAGGGGACGCTTCCTGAACACGAAGGGATGGGAGGTGGGAAAGGAGTTCAACGCCCGAAAGGAAGTGGGGAAGGGACAGTGGCCGATCGAGAAGAGGAAGGGGAGACCGACCCTGTTTCAAAAGTGAATTCGAAATGTACTTGCGTCTGCTTTGGCGGCGGGACGAATACCGTCAACGCCGGTCATTGCGGTCGCTATTTGTTTTCCGTCACAGTGACAGCAGGTACTATCAGAGTTGTGGCGGAAACGTTGTCGCTGGCGACCTGGCGACTTGTCTTCCAGCCGCCGGCAGCCGACGGTGACATCGTCGTGTATCTTGCCGGGGCAGTTCGTGATGGAGACCGCTGGCTTGAATCAAACGTCGGGTAGGCTGGTCTGGTGTCCGTTTCGCCTGGAAAGGCGGGCGGCTGTTTCAGTGCGGGCGGTTCGGCCGGCGGCAGCGATTGAAAACTGGATCGTTGGAACTTGTTTTCGCTTTCCGAAGTGTTGCGATCGAATGTGCGTGCACTGGTTCGTGCCGGTTCTGTGTCTTCCTGAAAGGCTTCTGCACGGCGTGTGCCGCTGATCGGATCCGGTTCCGGGCGGTTAGCCGTTCGCTTTGAAGTGTCGTCATCAATGATCCACGCTGTGCTGGTGCTTCCGGGATATCCGAAACCACCATAGGCCAGCGTGTTTCCCATACGACCGTACGCCAGCGATGTGCCAATTGGTACTGTGCGATAGGCAGTTTGCGGCCGCAGGACAGTCTGTTCCACACTTCGCATGACCAGTTTTCGAACTGCTACGCGTTCCGTCTTTTTCTCAGCGACCATTTTTGTGTCGTTCACGACGACTCGTTTGGTCCCGCGAACAGCTACCTGTCGCGAGACAGGAACATTGCAGGTCACCATTCTTGGGACGTACTGCCTGGCCGTTCGATAGTTCGGCGTGAATGAATTTCGGAATGAATACCCGGTCCGGTTTAGCCAGCCGATCATCCCGGGACGCGGGTCCACCTGACACGCCGCCCGTTTTTGCACAGGCGTGTAATTGGTGACCCAACGACCCATGTCACGATTGATGACTCGGTTTTCAGTTACCGTCCGATACGACACCGTTGGCACTTCCACAGTGCGTTGCGTCGTGACCGGCTTGTAAATGGTAACCTCACGATCTTCGTACGCGGTCTTGTATTCGGGGACCTGCACGGTCTGCGTCTCACGTTTGTACGTGGTGACGGGGACCGTCTGATAGCAGGCAGAGTAAACCGGCTGGATGGGAGTGCAGGACGCTGCCGGTGCGGCGGCAACTGGCCCACAGGTGGAACATCCTCCGTTGTAGTACTGAGCTTCAACAGCGGGAGTGTTCAGAAGGAGGGCTGCAATCACTGCCGCCCACGTGAGATGTCTTAACAACATGAGATTCTTCCCTGACAGGAAATTTCACGTGCGCAGCCAAAATGCGGGCTTGGCTGATCGCGCAAGTGAACGAGTTGAGAAGATCGCCAGGCACCGGCCGATCCTTCGTCCGTGAATGTGCCGACAGTCTGCGAAACGGGAAAGGGTTGAAGGACAACGGACTCAGGACGAGTTCGCTGGGTGAGTCAACACGGGATGTGTCTTGATGTGTAGAAAAGTGACTGGAGACGCGGCTGAGTGGCTGAAAATGCCGTCCCGGACACCACGTCGGACTGTGATTTAACCCAAGCAAAAAAATGGGTCAATAGCGGTTAAAGTCCGCGGGCAGAAAGTTTTTGTCCGACTCACCCTCTGTCGACGTAAGTCCTTAAACGCCGTCGGTCGACCGGCAGATTCTGCGTCGATGCACGATTCGTCCGGGTCGCGGCCCTGTTTTTTGACGAATTCCACTCAAGATATCCCGATCATTTTTTCCCGAGCGTCCGACGCTCGCGGAAGAACTGCTGCAGTATGGCCTTGCAGTCGTCCTGCATCACACCACCCAAAACGGCAGCCTGATGATTGAGGCGGATGTCTGACGTTATCTGAAACAGAGTATCGCAGGCTCCACCCTTGGGATCGGCTGTACCGTATACGACAAACGGAATCCTTGATTGCACGATGGCCCCGGCACACATGGGGCACGGTTCCAGCGTGACATACAGCGTACAGTCCAGCAACCGCCATGATCCCAACGCCTCAGCGGCCTGCGTGATGGCAATCATTTCAGCATGAGCGGTCGGGTCGTTGAGCGCCTCACGTTGATTGCAGGCTTCCGCGATGACACGATCTTCAAAGACCACCACGGCTCCAACCGGGACTTCATCCTGATCGAAGGCGACCAGGGCCTGATCCAGCGCTTTCTTCATCCACACATCATGCGGTTGCAGTGGATTGAGAGGTAGTATTTCTGACATCTGAAAGATTCCGTACGGTTCGCGTGGCGGCACAATGTGACCGCGTTTCACCGAAGTGTAGCGACTTCCGCCACCGTTCAGCTGCAGGATTGCTCGCCGGCCCCTCTACTCGTCCGTGCGACAGGCAATAACGAATGTCACTTGAAGTGACAGCTTCTGCTTCAGGGATGCCGTGTGAATTTGTAATAAGTACACAGCAACAGACTTGTAGAAAGTACAAATCCGTGGGGCGACGTTGTCAATCACGACTCGCTCAGGAAATTCTGAATCCTGTGGTCAATACGGCGTAACTCGTTGTTATGCAATAGTTTGTGCGTTGTCTTGTGCTGCCGGAAATCGGGTTCCACCGATTGTTTTGGTGTCATTGGCATCGTCCTTGCTTTCTCTTTTGGGCAGAGAGAGATTGGTTCGGAGTGAGATCCTGAACCACGGCTGCTCTGAGAAAGCAGTCGCTGCCGTTCGACGGCAGCACGCGATATGAGAGAGATGGCTCGCCTGAGAACCGAGCCACACAGACGAGAGAGATGAAACGCAGAATCGAGCCTGAGAAACTCGTCTTCTGCGACACACGAAAAAAAGGCCATCGGTTTCATTGAGATCCGATCGGCCTTTTTTCTTTGCGCTGTGCCTTCAGCGTTGTGGCTGGCATGACGTGACCCTGTTCCCGCTTCCACGAAAACGCCATGAACGCGGAACAGAACAGCCGAATCGTGTCTTCGCGCTTTCGAATTCGGCGTGCTGAAGTTACCGTGGCTGCCGATTGCGACCCCAGATCAAAGAAGTGACAGGGCGATCTGTCGTCGAGTCTGCCCACCAGCTGCATCGGATATTTGTGCCCAACGATCTGCCACCTCGCGAAACGCTCACACTGTCTCAGTTCCTGATCGGAGCCGGACTGTTTGAGGGAGCGTTGTTGCTGGTGGCGTTCGCACTTGGTCTTGTCGTCGATGTGCATCCGACTGCCGAATTGGACTGGTCGTGGCTGGACTTTGGCATCGGCCTGTTAGCCACAGTGCCGATGCTGTTTCTTCTGGCCGTCTGTTTCCTTGCCAATGCGAACGGGCTGCGTCAGATTCGTGAGTTTCTGCGGGAGACGCTTGGGCCTTTGCTGGATCGCTGTCGCATTGTCGACATTGTGTTTCTGGCGTTACTTGCTGGAATCTGCGAAGAGGTCTTATTTCGCGGTCTGTTGTATCAGTGGATCAGAGCGTGGAACGTGACGTTGGCCATTCTGGTGTGCAATCTGCTGTTCGCGCTGGCTCATTCGATTACGCCGCTGTACGCGATGCTGGCGGGGTTTATCGGGCTGTATCTGACGGCACTGATGACCGTTGATACAACTCCCAACCTGTTGATCCCCATAACAGCGCATGCCGCCTATGACTTTGTTGCGTTTCTGGTGATCCTGTGGGACTACCGCCGCACCGCAAGGCTTGGCTAGTGCTTTGTCACAGCCAGGTTTTAGGGTTGGCGAGGAAAACGGGGTCAGGTACCAAAAACCGGAACGGCCCGAAGGGTGCTTTGCATTTTTGGTACCTGACCCCCTTTTCCGGGGAA
>JAAERP010000270.1 GCA_024230215.1 Fuerstiella sp.
AGTTCGCCAGAGGACAGGCGGATCTGAGCGTAGCCACCGTCACGACCAACGAACTGAGCATATGTACCGGCTGCGCGAGCGATCTGGCCGCCTTTGCCCGGTTTCAGTTCGATGTTGTGAATGATGGTACCTATCGGCATGCCCGAGAACGGCATTGCGTTGCCTGGCTTGATGTCGGCCTTTGCAGACGCGATCACCTGATCGCCTACTGCCAGACGCTGAGGAGCAAGGATGTATGCCTGCTCGCCATCTTCATATTTCACGAGTGCGATGAACGCAGTCCGGTTCGGGTCGTATTCGATCCGTTCAACGGTTGCAGCGACATCGAATTTGTTGCGTTTGAAATCAACGATCCGGTAGAGGCGTTTCGCCCCACCACCGCGGCGACGCGATGTGATCCGTCCGGTGTTGTTCCGGCCGCCCGACTTCGTCAGACCCTCAGTGAGGGCTTTGACAGGGCGTCCTTTCCAAAGTTCCGAACGGTCGATCAGCACCAACCCACGTTGGCCCGGCGTCGTCGGCTTATACGACTTAAGTGCCATGCTTTCTGTCTTCCGTGTACA
>JAAERP010000271.1 GCA_024230215.1 Fuerstiella sp.
GGCTGACAAGAACACTGGCAAAGCCAGTGGCACACAGCCGTTCCTTCCAGCACTGTTTTACCGATCAATCAAGAGTCCCGGTCTCTCGCAGAGACCGGGACTCTTCCTATGAACCGCATTGTCCCATGAAACGATTCCATCATTTCCATCAGAAGCGTCGCGCAGGCGGTTTTTCGCTGATGGAGTTGATGATCGTCCTTGCAATTCTGGCCATGATCTCAGCGATGGCAGCCCCGCAACTGATGTCGATGATGCGTGAGAGTACGGTCTTTGAAGCGGCAGACCGCGTCCGTGAGACGTTGGGGCAGACAAGGCAGTTTGCGATCGACACAGGCATCGACTACGAGTTTCGATATGAACTCAACGGTCCGACGATGGTTATTCTTCCGGCCGAAAGCGAATTGAACCTCGACGATTCCGGCAGCAAGAGCACAACCACCGAGGAATATGTGCGTCTTTTGGTTTTGCTTTCCGACGACATGCGTCTGAGAGCTGACGACGGCGTCGAAGAATTGTCAGAAACTCTGGACGCCGAACGGTTCGGATCACTTGGTGGTGCAGAACTGGAGCGAAAAACATGGTCCCGACCGATCATGTTTCGTTTTGACGGGATGGCCGACGATTTTGTGTTTCGCGTGTCCGACAAAGAAGGACTCACCTCCGAAATCGCCTTGCGCGGCATCACAGGAACAGCTCGCACGTCGCAGGTTTATCAGGAGGAAGACTGATGAAGCTGTCAACGAACCAGTCTTCTGAACGCAGCACACGTGGGTTGTCCTCAGCTGCCCGCCTGAGCAACGCCGGGCGTTCAGGGATCACGCTGCTGGAAGTGCTGCTGGCCACCGCGATCTTCATGGGGTCATTGACCGCTATTCTACAGGTAATGCGTGTCGGCCATGATTCGCGGTTGAGCGCGAAACTGGATTCGGAAGCCGCCCTGCGATGTGAGAGCAAGCTGAGCGAACTCATTTCCGGAATCAGCCCACTGACATCGGAATCCAACCAGCCGTTCGAAGACAGTGAAAACTGGCGTTATACGATCACTGTGGAAGAAGGCCCGGGGGAAAGTCTGCTGCTGGTAAGCGTCCGAGTGGAACACGTGATTGCCGAGCAATTGCCCAATTCGACGTTCCTGCTGGTCCGTCTGATGCGTGACCCTCAACTGTTCCTGGACGCAGCCATGGCTGCTGAAGAAGCGGAGGCCGAAGAATGAATTCGTGCCGACGAAATCGAGCCGAACACTTGTTTAACCGCGTGCCCAACGGGCCGCGCGCCAGCAAGGTTCCTGCTGTCTGCGGACACGGCTTCACATTGCTGGAAGTTCTGCTGGCCGTCGGGCTGACCACACTGTTGATGGCCGCTCTGTACACGGCGATGTCCGTTTACTGGACAACCGCCACGGAAAGTTACGACGAAATCGAACGAGCTCAGATTGCCAGGGCCGTGCTGCGTCAGATGGCTCGTGACATTCAGTCGTGTACTTTTATCGAAGAGGAAATGAGCACGTCTGAAGAAGAATACGACGACACGGAAGACGTCGACACCGATACCGCGATGGCGAGCTACACCAACGGTCTCTTTGGGTCCGATACGGATCTGGTTCTGTACATCAGCCGTCCGGATCGCGATCAGGCGTACATTAGTGCTCAGGAGTTGATGCTGCCCACAGATCGCAGCAGCGACGCAATGGTCGTGCGTTACCTGATGGCGCAGGAAGGCGGGAGCAGTCTTGGCGGAGAATTCGCAGCTTCGAACGCCACACTGTCCGGGCCATCGGAAGGACTGGCTCGTATGCAGGGCGATCTTATCGGACTCAGCACGGCCATCAATCAGGGCGACATGGGCATGCAGCTGGCGGCCACGTCATTAGTGGCCCCGGAAGTGGCGGCATTGAGATTCGAGTATTTTGACGGGGTGGATTATGTGACGGAATGGGACAGTACATCCCAGAACGCAATGCCGCTGGCCATTGTCATTGAGTTGACCCTGACGGTCATTCAGGATGAAAACGACGACCGCAATCTCGCGGAAACTGTGGGAGCACTTCAGGATACCGTGCACCGACTGGTTGTGCCGATTCCTGTCTCTACGCCGTACGTTGGGGAGACCGCGTTATGAAACGAAACGCTGCAACCAACGACGCCACAACTGCTTGTCAGCCACGCCGTGGCTTCGTATTGGCGGTCATTACCATCGCCATCGTGCTGCTGTCGCTGGCCGCCTACAACTATTCGGGCACGATGCTGGTAGAACACGAAGCGGCCGCCATGGGTGGTCGCGATGTCACGGCTCGCACCGCTGCGGAATCCGCCATTGATTATGCAGCCACGCGCATCCTTGAACGCGACTACGACGACACTATCGATTTGTATAACGATCCGGATGCCTTTCGAGGGCAATTGCTGCTGGATTCCTCGGTCGATCGTGGACGAGTTCGCTACACGATCATCGCGCCGGATGAATCCGACTCGTCATCAGGAGGTATTCGTTTCGGTCTGGGCAACGAGAATGCCAAGTTCAACATCAACAGACTTCTGGAACTGGACGCACTGGAACAGGTGCTGCCGGAAGAAGAACAGCTTGGCCTGGTGTATCTGGCGACCTCCAGTATCCCGAACATGACAGATGACATCATCGACGCCATTCTGGACTGGCTGGATACTGATGAAGATCGGCGACCGGGCGGTGCGGAATCCAACGAATACGAAGGACTCACCGTTCCGTATCCGTGTAAGAACGGCCCGATGGATTCCATTGACGAGTTGCTGAAGGTCCAGGGAGTCACGCCGGACCTGTTCTATGGAGAGGACGCGAACCACAACGGAATTCTGGACGCCAACGAGAACGACGGCGAACAAACGCCCCCCTTTGACAATGCCGATGGCATTCTGGATCTGGGTTGGAAAGATTACCTGACTGCTCGCAGTCGTGAACGAAACACAACGCCTGACGGGGAGGAAAAAATCAACATCAACATGGGCGAAATGACCGAACTGTACGACGCCATTGAGGAAGAGTTCGGCGAAGAAGCCGCCAGCTATATCGTAGCTGTACGTCTGGCGGGTACCGAATACATGACTCCCGGTACTCCGGCCGCGGAGTCCGGAATTCAGGACCAGATCTCACGGAATGACATCGATCTGACCGTCGTGTCTACGTATCAATTCACTTCGATCTACCAACTGATCGGTGGCCCCTCCAATGCAACCAAAATGCTCACTGGCGTGGATCAGTCCTTTGAAAGCCCGTGGCCGGAAGACACCAACGTGTTGCTCAACGTGTTCCCGGACCTGGAGCGAATGCTGACCACCACCGATGACGCTTTCATTGAAGGCCGGATCAACATCAACCAGGCTCGCCTGGAAGTCCTGACGGTGCTTCCGGGGCTGGGTTTCGATATTCCTGCAGATCTGCCCGATTCGATTATGGGGGCGAGACCACCCATTGATCTGCAGGGATCCTCGTCTAATATTACGGCACGCCGCAACACGGCGGCGTGGATTCTGGCAGAAGGGCTTGTGGATCTGGAAACTCTACGTACCATTGGCCCATACATCACTACTGGTGGCGACGTTTATCGTTTTCAGGCCATCGGCCACTTTGACGCTGGCGGCCCCAGCACGCGTCTTGAGGCGATGATTGACGCCACTGAATACCCACCTCGCATTATGTCCGTTCGTGACCTGACGTCGCTTGGACGTGGCTACCACCCTAACATCCTCACACCCACAGATTCCGACCGGTAACATCCCGACAATCGTCGCAATGCGGCATCGCCGCGCCCAAAATTCAGCCACATTCAGAAATCAGTGGTCCGCCTTCGAGAGGCGCTCCAAAGATGCATGTAAAGCGGGCGTTTCCTGTTTGCAGAAGCCGCCGGAACGCAGATTTCAATCGACATAACTCCAGACCAGATATTGCGTTTGGTTCACACCGACACCACGATGGGGTTTCCGGTGTTTAATAGGCACAATCGTCCGCCGTTCAGGAAATAAACCATGGCTGAAACCCTTGTCATAGAATGGGACCGTGACCGCTTGATCGCTGTTGCTGGTTCGACGTCCGGATCATCGGTGCAGATTCGGGCGTCGGTCACCGTTGACCGTGAAGACGGAGCCTTCACGGCAAACGAACTGGGCGAGATGCTGAAGACTGCACTGTCATCTGCCGACATCAGTGCGACAGAAGCGATTGTTGTATTTCCGCGCCACCAGGTGACGTTTAATCGCGTTGAACTGCCGAATCTTTCTGACGACGAAATCCCCGACATGGTGCGTATGCAGGCAGCCACACGCCTGACCGTGCCAGTGGATTCTGTCGAGCTGGACTTTGTGCCCCTGCCGGTCGCTCCCGGTTCCGAGACACGCGAAGTATTACTGGTGACGCTGCCGCAGAAACATGTCGACGATGTTCGCAAAGCGATGGCCGTTGCCGGACTGGAACTGTCGGGTATTCGCGTCAGCTCGTTCGGTATCGCCGCCGCTGTCGTGCACGCAGGTCTGCTGTCGAAGAAGGTCGACAACCAGGCCGTGGAGGCTGTCATTTCGCTTGGTTCTGATTCCATCGAAATGATCTTCATGACCGGACACAGCGTCGCCTTTTCGCACGGCGGTGCATCATGGTCATCGCTGGAGGGAGTCGAACAGGCTGCGCGCGCAGAAGTGTCACGTGCTCGCCTGGCAGCCGCTGAAGACATCGGCAAATATGCAGTCCATCGGTTGACGGTGATTGGCAGCCCTGATGTTTCTGTCAGGGTGCCCGATTCGATCACGAAACGACTGAACGACGCAGAAATTGTTCGTATCGATCCGGAAGGCACGTTTTTCAATGGCAACCTGGCAGAAGGATTGGTGCCCTCCGACGTGCTGGCTGCTGCTGGTGCGATCGCCAATTCGCAGAAAGTGTCGGTCGATTCGGTTGACCTGGTGAACCCCAGGCAGTCTCCGGAAAAGAAAGACTATCGACGACTCAAAACGATTCTGATTGCCGGCTTCGCAACATTGCTGCTGGCCGGCGGCTGGAAGTGGAGAACCGACAAGGTCACTGCACTTACAAGGGAAGCCACCGCTCTGGCAGGTGAAGCCGAAGACATGAAGGGTGCCTACAAGCTGGGCAAGAACGACCTTCTGCTGGACGAACGTCTTACGGAATGGACGGATCGAGACATCAGCTGGCTGGACGAACTAAAGAAGATCCAGGAAATCATGGGCAGTACGGAACGTGTCTTCATCAGGAAGTTCAAATTCAGTCTGCGGAAGGGAGACTACGTCGCCTCTCTCGATGCTGAGGGCTACGCCAAGTCACCTCGCGACGTCGAAGACCTGATGCGAGTACTCACGGATGCCGGCTACGAAGTGGCGCCGAACCCAATTCAACCGAACCCGCGAGACCCCAGCTATCCCACGGAACTGATTCTGGAAGTCAGCATTCCAACGCCAAAAAAAGAACTGGCGAAGAAGCAGAAGAAGGCCTGAGGCAGATAGAATGGACGACAAACAACGTACAAAAGTGCTCGCAGCGGTCCTGGCGGGAGTCGTTGCACTCGGCGTACTTCGGCCTTTGGTCGACAACGTCGTTATGGGGCCGGTCCGCGATGCTCAACGCAAACTGGACAACGCCACCGCCGAATTCGATCGGGAAGAGCTGAAGCAGATGCAGCTGATGGTGGCGAAGGAACATATCAGCCAGGGCCGGGCTGCCAGTCTGCCGCCACAAATCTCCGATGCGCAGTGGTTGTACCAGATCTGGATCACCAAGCTTGCACAGCAGTGTAAATTTGCCCAGTTGGATGTAAACCCTGGCAGAACGGACAATCGTCGCAATCAATACCTGACCGTGAACGTGGATGTGGAGGCAGAAACGGATCTGGAAGGTCTCAGCCGGTTTCTGTACCTGTTCGAACAGGCGGGACTGATGCACCGCATCGCCAGCCTTGAAATCGAGAGCACGGGCTCCCAGGGGAACCCACGCATGGAAATCCTGCTTACTGCAGAGGGCATGAGTGTCGTTGGCTGTCCGGACAGCAACGACGTGTTTACCCGAGCAGAACTGCCGCTGCCCCTGTCTGCAACCGACACCGAACTAACAGTCGCCTCTGCTAAAGGTTTCCCCACGAAAGCACCATTCCTTGCACAGGTTGGCAAGGAAATGGTGAAGGTCACCGCCATCGACAGCGAAGACAACAGGAAATGGACGGTTGAACGCGGGCAGGAGGGAACCATAGCGGCGACCCATCCTGATGATGAGAGCGTGCAACTGTTTCCCGTCGCCTTCGGGCGGCGCAATGTGAGTTTCTCTGACTACGATAACTTTCTGAATTCGTCACCGTTCGCCAAACCGACGCCGCCACGAGTCTACAAACCGCGAATCGCATCCGTTGTCGATAAGACGATCGCTCCCGGCGAATCCATAGAAATGACGGCACGCGCTGAAGACATTAATGAAGACATCGGTGCGCCAGTGTTCGCTCTGGAAAATGCGGTCGATGGTATGACGATCAATTCCGAATCGGGTGAACTGGAATGGACAACAGGCGAAGATATTGAACCGCAGACGTACGAAGGGACCGTCATCCTGACGCAGAACAACAATGAAGATCTGCGAGTGGAAAAAACGTTTGCGATCGACGTCAAGCTGCCGAACGACGCGCCTGAAATCACTCTGCCTGCTGACGCCATCGCGGTTCTGGGACGTGAATTCATACTGACCGTCGCTGCTCAGGACGATGGTCCGATGGGCAATCTGAAGTACTCGCTTGAAGGTGACGAGAATCCGGAAGGGATGGCCTTTGGCGAAGACGGCAACATCCTGAAATGGACCGCGCCACGGACGTTTTCGCCAGGTGAATACCCGGTTAAGGTCAAGGTCACCGACGGTGGCGAACCGGCCATGTCCGCTGTTGGCACGTTGACACTGAAGGTCACCGACGACACGGCCGCATTGACACGATTCACCGGTGCTGTTGGCCTGGACGGCAGGCTCGTCGCATGGTTCTGGAATCAGGCGGAGAACAAGAAACCGGAACTACAGGTTGGAGATTGGATCGTCGCAGCAGACATAGACGCCGAACTTGTCGAAATCGCAAAACGCCACATCATGATGAAGGATGCCGAAGGTATCTGGAAATTGAGCCTCGGCCAGAATCTGCGAGAACGCGTACTGACAGAACCTGCCACAAAGCCCACGCCAACTGACGCTGTCGAAACGCCTGCTGGTGCAAAGACGCTGGTCGTATCTGACGAGGCCCCGGTCGTGGAAAACCCGACCGCAGCTACCGAAGAGCCCGCCGCCGAAGAGCCCGCCGCCGAAGAACCCGCTACCGAAGAACCCGCTACCGAAGAACCCGCTACCGAAGAACCCGCTACCGAAGAACCCGCTACCGAA
>JAAERP010000272.1 GCA_024230215.1 Fuerstiella sp.
AGAACCGCCTGCTCCGCAATCAGACGTTCGGCGGGACTCAGTTCAGCAAAGTTCATCGTGCAACCTCCATGGGAAAAACTATTGAAGTTGCCACAATAGTCTATCTTCCCTATTCGCGCAATCGACTATGAGCGCACCCCATCCGCCAGCGAACGTGGATCCAGCGATCAGTATCCATAAGGGCCCCGAACTTACAGCTCGCTTTCCACCCGTGCCCGTGATGTCAACCATGGTGTTTCTCCCGGCGATTCACTCGCCCTGGATCTGGACGTCCTTGAACATCACCCGCACGATGTCTCCGGCGTGCATTTGCAGTGCAAAGTGTCCCTGAGCGCGGCCCGGGTCGTCCTTCAGTTCGGCCGTCTTTACGCCATTGACGTGGACAACGATGTTGCCGCCACGGGCATCGATCTTCATCTCGTTCCAATCCTTGTCCTTGAGGAACGTTTCTTCCTCCTCGGCCGTAGGCCGGTCAAGCCAGGCGCGGCCGTAGCTTTCGTAAACCCCACCGACGCCGCTGCCGGTACGTCCGACCTGGACCTGCAGCCCGTGGGCCTTTTCCGGCTTCTTGATGATCGTGCGGATGTAGAAGCCACTGTCGCCTGAGATACATTTGAACTTATAGCTGACGGTGAAGTTGGAATAGGTCTCGTCGCTCACCAGCAGGCCGTAGAGTTTAGTTTGATCAGCGCGACCGACGAATGCTCCGTCTTCAACGGTCCACGTCCCTTCGCCGACAGCGTGCCAGCCGGCCAGGGTCCTGCCATCCGATAGCGACTTCTTCTTCTCTGGCGGTGAAGCCCATGTCGACGCAGTCAGCATCAGGCAGATTGCAGTAACCGAAACTATGAATGAAAGCGATTTGTGCATCGGTGATATTCTCCCGGTAGAATTGCGAAAGGCTACGAACGCCCTTCATGATCTTTGAGGAAAGCCTCCCAGCGTGCGTGGATCTCCTGCTCGGTGAGATCCTTTCCAATCACCCAGCGAACCCGGGCGGATGCGATTTCGTGCTGACGGATGTCTCTGCCGAACAGGTAGAAGTAGATTGCCTGATATCCCCTGTCGGGATCGGGATCCTCGGGAGGATCGTTCACCGAGATTCCGATTGCGTAACACTCCCTGGGATCTCCCATCGCCAGGCCCATCACGCCGGTTTTCGCCTGGCGACGGTAAGCCAGCGGCAGATCGAACCAGGCGGGCACGGTCCATCGTACCGGATAAGGCGGCAGGTCCCAGCGACCATCGAACATGATACCCATTGCCGTTTCGTCGCGGGGAAACATCGCGTAGACATCCGTCATGGGGTTGACGTCCACCGGCACGATCCGGCCGCCTTGCTCACCCCACTCGTTTGATTGGCGGGAAACGAAGGCTCGAAACCCAGCGCTGAGATAGGATGAGATGCAAAGTTCGAACCGGAGCAGATCCTCGTGCGCAGTAATCGTCGAGTGAACATCGAGTACGTCGCCCGACCAGCAATAAAGCTGCTCTAAATCGAACGGGTTTGCTTCGTCGGAAGGGTATCTGATGCGGAGGCCCTCAGGCACGACCTCCGCTTGGTTGGGGCGATCTCGCACGTCATCATAGCGACGTCCGTTGCCGAAAACGCGGTACGGCGCAACCAGCCCCGGCAGCGTCTCGCCCGCGGCTAACTGAACGCCCGTCGGCCGATGCACGAGGTCGCGCATTCCCTGGTACTCGCCAGCCGTAAGGTAACTTCCAGACACCGCTTCCGTCTCGAAACGATAGTTGGGGGCTTCTCCACTCCAGGATGTGGCCATTGGATCTCCTTTGGATGATTGACATCGTAGGGCAGGTTCATTTCACCTTGCGAAGTAGCGGACGAATCCGGAGCACGGGTACAGTTCCCTTCGCACCATCATTGATCGTGCGACATGTTTTGCCGGCGCGAAGGCCGATCGTATCGGACCAACTGATAGTAGTTTGCTTTTCACTCCAGTCTAAAAGGAAGAAGCACTAATTCAAGGGATGCAGCCGTGCAGAGGGGCCCTGACGACACCCCCGCGATTCGCGCTGCGGGCGTCCTTCGAATAATTGACAATCTTCGCTCTTGCCGTGAGAATAGCACTCCCGCCCAATCGCCCCCCCTTCGGGATCTGCGGCCCTGCGTTGACACCAAGTGCAGCAGTGGTCAGCGATCATAGGAAAGGTTGGTTCGATCATGATTCACACCCACCGGCTCACTCCATCTGGCTCTCGACATTCGCGACAATCCTGTTTCCTCGCAATTTGTGCGTCGCTGAGTTTGCTGCTCAGCCTCGCAATGTTGGCCGACGCAAACGCTGCGCTGCCACAGCAGGCAGCTCAAGTCCAATCGGCTGACAACCCGTTGGCTCCTTTCCATCCGGATAGCGCGCGAGTCTGGGATAAGCAAGCTGACCACAAGTACGTTCGCCGCGAGAAATGTGGCAACAACGGCGATGATCACCAGCTACAACGGGGAATCGAATGGGATCAGGACTCGCGGGCATTTGTTGCTCATGGCAAAGGATGGGTCGGAGAAGAATATCGCGAAGGCCTGATGATGCTCGCGTTTCCCAATGGCAATGTGCTCAACGCGGAATGGCCAGTGACTATCCCCAGGGACAAGTGGTTTCGTGTTCGATATGCGCTAACGAATCAGGCCGCTGCCGGGTCCAACGGTCTTAAGTTCACGATCACGGCGAGTGATAAGCAGGGAAAGAAACACGTCGTCCTGGATCAAGTCCTGCCGCGAGGCGACAACAAGCTTCACGTCAGGGAGTTTCGTCCCGACTTCGACGTCGAGAAACTAACGTTCTCGCACGACAACCTGGGCGAAGAGAACTGGGATGTGTTGTGGTTCTATCCGGAGATCACCAATTCGAAGACGCCAGTAACAACTGAGATTGTGCGGACCAGCAAACCGGCACCGCGACCGCTGGCGGTGAGTCCTGTTGACGTCAATGCGTTGCGGCTGGCGATTGGCGATCTGGTCGCTTCGTTCGGAAAGAAGTACCCCCGGGGCAACGAGTTTCTGGATCGGCTTTCTGCAGCTGAGGAACTTGCCGGCGATGCAGGGAGCCAGGTCCTCACGACCTTGCAGCGTGAGGCCCTGGTGGCCAATCCACTGGTGAGCGACCATCCGATTCTGTTCGTCACGCGGCCTCAGTACAGTAGCCATTATCACGCAATCGATACGCTCTTCGTAACCGGAGAACATAATCCCGATCGCGGTATCCCTCATTCGGAGCTGTTTCGTGGGGGCGGTACGATGAAGACAATCGACCTGAAGACCGGGAAGCTCACGATCTTGCTCGAAGTCCCCGAGGGCATTGTCCGTGATCCGGATATTCATTTCGATGGCGAACGAATCGTCTGCGCCATTCGCAATCACAAAGACGAAGACTATCACATCTATGAAGTGTCAGCCGACACAGGCGACCTGAAACGACTGACCCGAGCAACGGGCGTCTCTGATTTCGATCCCATCTATCTGCCTGATGACACGATCGTGTTCTCGTCGACTCGTGAACCGAAATACAACATGTGTTCCCGTGATGTGGCGGCGAATCTGTTTCGAATGGAACCGGACGGAGCCAACATCTTTCAAATCACAAAGAACACTCTCTTTGACAATCACGCCGAACTGATGCCTGATGGACGAATTCTCTACGCTCGCTGGGAATATGTCGATCGCAACTTTGGCGACGCACACGGACTTTGGACGGTGAACCCGGATGGAACCAACCAGGCGATCTACTGGGGCAACAATACCGCGGTTCCCGGCGCTGCGTTCAATGCTCACATTATCCCGGGCACGCAACAGGTGCTTTGCATCTTTGGCCCTCACCACGATCGTCTATGGGGTGCACTGGCGTTGATTGATCCTCGTCACGGCATCGACGGACGGCCAGGAGTCATGCGGACCTGGCCTGCTGAGACAATCAACTGGGTCCGGAAGGCTGGAGGATTCGATTGCGACGCTTTTTCGCGATTGAAAACAAAGTATGAAGACGCCTGGCCCCTGAACGACAAGTACTTTCTCTGCTCGCGCATGACCGGCGTTGGTGAGGAGACGGGAATCTATTTGATCGACATTTTCGGTAACGAGTTGCTGCTGCACACCGAGTCGCCCGGCTGCTACGACCCAATGCCTTTAACGACGCGAACACGCCCACCGGTGATCCCTTCACGGCGCAATTTCAACAAGGAACCGGGACGCCTGTACGTCAACGATGTCTATCAAGGGACTCACATGAAGGGAGTCCGTCGCGGGAGTGTGAAGTGGCTACGCGTCGTCGAGTCGCCAGAGAAACGGCACTGGTCACCGGGCAGCTGGGGAGCGCAAGGGTATACCGCGCCGGGAATGAACTGGCACAGCCTGGAGAACAAGCGAATCCTCGGAACCGTACCGGTCGAAGAAGATGGTTCGGCCTACCTCTCCGTCCCTTCTGACACCTTCGTCTATTTTCAGCTGCTCGATGAAGAGAAGATGATGGTGCAGTCGATGCGAAGCGGGACTGTTCTGCAGTCGGGTGAGTGGGTCGGCTGTGTTGGCTGTCATGACGACCGCCACGCAGCGCCCGCTCACTATGGCAACAAAAAGTCGCTCGCTCTGCAGCGAGCACCCAGCCAATTGAACGGCTGGTACGGTAAGCCACGGCTGTTTGGATTCATGGCGGAAGTGCAGCCGGTGTTCGACCGGCATTGCGTTGAGTGCCACGATTACAATAAACCAGCTGGTGAGAAACTGAACCTCGCCCCGGATCGGCTGATCGGTTTCAATACCGCATACAATGAACTGTGGCGAAAGGGATTCTTGCGCCTTGCTGGTGGCGGCCCTGCTGAGAATCTCCCTGCCTACTCCTGGGGCTCTCACGCCAGCCGCCTGATCAGGGAAATGAGGCAGCCCACAGTTGCCGAGCACAAGGACATCAAGCTAAGCCCGGAGGAGTTTGATCGGGTGGTGACCTGGCTGGATCTGAACGGAGTCTATTACCCCACCTACGCATGCGCCTATCCGAACAGCCTGACTGGCCGCTCGCCGCTCAATACCGACCAGCTTCAACGATTGGCTCACCTCACGGGAATCAATTCGGGACAAATACGTTCCCACCACGGGAATCCTGGCCCACAAGTCAATTTCGATCGCCCGGAACTGAGTCCCTGCCTGGCCGCGTTTTCAGACAGGAGTGCACCGGCGTACCAGGAGGCTCTGGCAATTATTCAAGCTGGCAGGAAGATGTTAACCCAGCGTCCGCGTGCAGACATGCCAGGCTTTGTCCCCTGCGAAATCGACCAGCGCCGTGAATTGAAATACAAGACCCGACAGAAGATCGAAGAACGCAATCGAGAAGCGATCCGCCAAGGTATCAAGGTGTACGACTCGTAGAGCTTTCGGTGGGGTGGCGTCAGATTTGGCCGCTTCCCAACATCCTCGGACACAACTCTGACTACACCCATTTCGGTGGCTGGAATTGAATCGTGCTGGAGTCGAACACTATAGAATGAAGCCGCGCTAATAAGTGCTCCGCTTGAACTCACAGGAACTCTATCCATGGCTGTTGCTCGTTTCTTCATTACAGTCGCTGTTCTGGTCGGCGTTACACATTCACAATGGCGACTCGAAGCATCTGATTTTGGCGAGGAAGTACAACGAATCCAAAATTCGTCTGCAGCCATCACGCCGGAGGAAGATGCTCCCGGGGCCGTGGATGGTCAGATCACCAACTACTACAGTTTTCACACCGGCCAGGAAAATCCGCCGTGGTGGCAGGTGGATCTTGGCCAGAAGAAGTCGCTCGCAGTGGTCCGGATCTACTCGCCACACTACAGCGAACGGCTGACAAAGTTTCGGCTTCTCGTGTCGGATGACGCTCAGGCGTGGAAGACCGTTCATACACATGCAGCAACAACCAACGAGATGAAGCGTTTCGATATCACGCTCCAGGACGTCGAAGCGCGGCATGTTCGCATTGCCGCCTCGGCACAGACATGGATGCATCTCGACGAGGTAATGATCTTTGCGCCAGGAGACCGAAAGACGAACCTCGCCCTGCGACGCCCATGTACGCAATCGAGCGTGAGCACCTGGTCGAGCCGATCTGCTGAGTCACATCCCAAAGGCGATTGGCGATTCGCGTTTGACGCGGCTCGAGAAGTGATTGCACCTGTTCTTAAACGGATGGGGACTCCCAACGACTTGACGACATGTCGTGATCAATTGATCGCCGACAGAGTTTCGCTCGACGACGCTCGATGGGACGTCCTGTATCGAGACGCATTGGTTCGCAGTGCTGAGCAGATCGACCTTTGGCAGCAGTTTGAATTGATCGACCTGGACGCCCTGGCTCGATCGCTCGATAATCTGGCGACTCGGCATCCAGATCGATATCCGGACGTCGGGAAACTCCGTGGCCGGCTGACCGAATATCGCAAGTCGTTCAACGCCACAGATGACGCCAGGCAAGCAGCGTCCTGGGACGAAGCGGTGGAGTTGGTTCAGTTTCACCGGGACGTGCTACTTCGTAACCCGTTGCTCGATTTCGAAAAGATGGTCTTGCTGCGACGGAGACTCGGAGAAAACGCGCGAAGCGCTATGGGCGCGTCTTTGGGGGTTGGAACGTTGAACTCGCATACGAACGACTCCCTACGGCGCACAGGCTGGGACAATTCGATCGTTCAGTTGACGGACCTGGGCAATAAGCCCGTCGTTAAGGAGTTGTACGATGCCGAAGGCCGGCTGATCACCGATCTTGAAGTGGACTTCGACACATCGCGAATGATGTTTTCGTCGATCGGCAGCAGGCAGACGAACTGGCGCATCTTCGAGATGAGTCTGGAAGGGGAAAGTTCACCGCGGGATGATGTCCGGCAAGTCACGCCGGACGATGGAGACGACGTGGGCCACTTCGATTCGTGCTATCTTGCCGATTCGAATGAGATCATCTTCGGCAGCACAGCCTCGTATCAGGGTTTGCCGTGCGAGTATGGCTCGAAGCGAATGACCTGCTTGTACAAGCTCAATCGATCGAGCGGCAATGTCAGGCAATTGACGTTTGAACAGGACTCGGACTGGTCGCCAACGCCGATGCACGACGGTCGCGTTATGTACCTTCGTTGGGAATACAGCGACCTGCCACACAGTAGCAGCCGGATTCTGTTTCAGATGCGTCCCGATGGCAGTGCACAGCGCGAATATTACGGATCGGGTTCGTATTTCATGCCGTCGTATTTCTATGCTCGCGTCATTCCAGGTCATGACACGAAAGTGGTCGGCGTTGCCACGGGACATCACGGCACACCGCGGAGTGGCCGGCTCATCATCGTCGATCCCAAACTCGGCCGACGCGAGGCACAAGGCGTCGTGCAGGAAATTCCCGGCTGGGGAAAGAAGGTCCAACCGGAAGTTCGAGACCGGTTGGCAGACTTTGGCTGGCCCCATTTCCTGCATCCCTACGCGTTGAGTGATGAGTATTTCATCACGGCTATGAAGCCGAAACCGGGGGCGCTATGGGGTGTCTATCTGGTTGATGTCTTCGACAATCTCACGCTGCTTTATCAGGAAGAAGGCACCGCGCTGCTCGATCCCATCCCGCTAATCGCGCGTCCGGCGCCCCCGGTCATTGCGGACCAGACCGTACCGGGAGAGAAGAACGCGACGGTCTTCCTTTCGGATGTTTATGCGGGCGAGGGATTGAAGGATGTGCCGAGTGGTGTCGTGAAAAGGATTCGTGTCGGAACCTACTACTTCAGCAGTCACGGTACAGGCGGACTACTCGGATCGGTCGGGGCGGACGGACCGTGGGATATCAAACGTGTGCTTGGCACAGTTCCCGTAGAGGACGATGGCTCGGCCTCATTTACGATCCCCGCCAATACGCCGGTCTTCCTGCAACCGCTTGACGAAGAGGGTAAAGCTCTGCAACTGATGCGGAGCTGGATGGTGGGAATGCCCGGCGAGACGGTCTCGTGTGTGGGCTGTCACGAAGACCAGAACTCGACCGTGCTGGCGAAGCAGACTAAGGCATCGTTGCGTTTACCGACTCCGATTGAGCCTGACCGCAAGGTGGTGCGAGGGTTCTCTTTTCCTCATGAGATTCAGCCCGTGCTGGACCGATACTGTGTCGGCTGCCACGACGGCGCAGTACCAACCAGGCTGCCCAGGATTGATGGCATTACCTATCCGGCGGATCTGTCGCGAGACCAGGACAACGGCGAGGGCCTGGTCGATCTTCGTGGAGTGGAAACGATTAAGGATTGGAAGAGCGGCCATGGAGGAAACTCTGGCGGCGGATCGCGTGGTGGAAATTTCCCCGTGTCCTATGTGGCGTTAGAGAGATATGTCCGACGCAACGGCATTGAAGGTCCGCTGCACATGCTCTCACCCGGCGAGTTCCACGCAGACACAACCGAGTTAGTGCAGATGCTTCGCGATGGGCGACATTACAATGTGCGACTCGACGCCGCGTCCTGGCAGCGGCTGATCACCTGGATTGACCTGAACGCACCGTGTCATGGAACCTGGGCCGCGATCGGCGAGCAACCGGCCGAACGTGTTGCTCAAGTCAACGACCGACGTATCGAACTTGCCAGGACATACGCAAACATCGACACCGACTTCGAGCAGCAGGAGCCGCTGCCGAAGCCGGGCAGGTTTCAACCGCCAGAGGCGACGTCGGCCAAAGACCGCTCGATCGCAACAATCGCCGATTGGCCATTTTCGGCCGAAGAAGCGCTGGCAAAGGTGAAAGATGTTTCGCCGCGGATGATCGATCTGGGCGATGGTGTCAAGCTGCAATTGGTGCGCGTGCCCGCGGGTGAGTATGTTAATGCAGCTGGTCAACAGACCGTTGTCGACCGATCTTTCTGGATGGCCCAATTCGAGACAACCAACGAGCAGATGCGTTGCTTCGAGCCAACTTTCGATGCTCGCCGCGAGGATCGCTACGGCTATCAGTTCGGGCGCCTCTGCTACGGAATGAACGGTGACGAGATGGCGGCGGTGCGGGTCGACTGGAATAAGGCCGATGCGTTCTGTCGCTGGCTGTCGGCACGGACGGGACAAACGTTCTCGTTGCCAACAGACAGCCAATGGCAGTGGGCCTGCCGCGCTGGCAGCGACGGCGATTTCTGGTTCGGCAGTCTCGATGACGACTTCACACCCTACGCTAACCTGGGGGATGTCAGGTTGATTGAGTTTGCCTCTAATACGAACACCGGTGGATACACCACAACTTCGCTGATCGGCAACCCTGGCAAATACGACGATCGGATCCCGCGTGATCGACAGTTTGATGATGGTGTTTTTCTTACCAATCGTTACGCTCGCAACGAGAAAGGTGTGATGCTGGCCACGCCCACCTATCAGACCGACCGTCCCGAGGGTTGGGAGGGAATGCCGCAAGTGGCCGAGTTCAAGCCGAACCCCTGGGGGCTGTATGACATGCATGGCAACGTATGGGAGTGGACCTCAACCGAAACCCGCTCGGGCCGTAAGGTCGCTTGCGGAGGTTCATTCTACGACCGTCCCAAACGATGCACGGCAGGAAGCCGCGTGGACTACAAGGCGTATCACAAAGTGTTCAATGTGGGATTTCGTGTGATTTGTTACAGCCCCAAAGTGGGGTTGAATCATCCTCCGGAAAAGGAGGTCAACTGACTGATCATGCTGTCATCAGGAACCGTACATCACGATCGCCGGACAGAGTGCGCCCGGGTCAGGTATCTGCCTTGAGGATGACATGTTCCCGAAAAGCACCGATCATGTGATCGTACGGCATATCCGCAGTCGGCTCGGGGACAAAGAACGCACCGATCTAGCCCAGCTAGAACCCTTCCACGGCCCAACCGTCCCGGTACGGTCGGTGCAGCCACCGGTTGGCCTCACCTACGTTCGTGACTTTCATCGCCGCCGCGTCCCACTTGAGGTCCTCGCCCGCGGACAACAGGGCCACGGTTCCCAGCAGAACCGTCTCCGTCAAAGGCCCCGAGTAGTCGAAGCCGGCGGCTGTCGTGGCTTTGCCCAAACACGCGTCGATCCAATGGTGATAGTGGTTCCGGGGCTCCAGTTGGGGGACCGCGTAGTTCTTGAATCGGGCAGTGGGAAAAAGCTGCGGATTGGCGACGTGTGGCAAGAGCAGCGAACCGGCCTCGCCGATCAAAAGCGAGCCCTGGCTGGGGTATGCTTGATTGTCAATCAGCTTGCGCAATCCGTCGGGCGGGTATTTGCCGCCGTCGGACCAGGTGAAGTCGAGGGTCTTGCCGGCGGTCAGCTCGTTGCCCGCAAACGTGTAGTGAAGGACCTGCCAGGTCGGCCAGGTTTCGCTCCTCCGGGACGGCGTGTTCCACCATTCCGGCTCGACATCCGCTCTGATCGTAAGCGGCGCCGTCAGCTTCAGGGCCTGAAACGGCGTGTCGATGATGTGGCAGCCCATGTCCCCCAGCCAGCCGACGCCGAAATCCTGCCAGCCGCGCCACCATTTTGGATGATACACGCCAGCTTTGTATGGACGTGGCGGCGCCGTGCCCAGCCATGCGTCCCAGTTAACCGTATCGGGAACGGGGTCGCTACCCTGTGGTCGAGGCCCCGTCGGACGGTACTTGCCCGACGGTTTGTTCGACCAGGCATGCACCTGTTTTACCTTGCCGATCACGCCGTCACGGATCATCTTCACGGCCGTCCGATAGGCGGTCGACGAGTTGATCTGGATTCCCATTTGCGTGGCCAGTTTCGCCTTGGCAGCCGCCTGGGTCACCCGCCGGGCCTCGTGGATGTCGTGTGTCATCGGCTTTTGAACGAAAACGTGCTTACCACGGTTGATCGCCGACATGCTGATCGGGGCGTGCATGTGATCGGGAGTCGAGACGCTGACCGCATCGATCCTGTCGCCTTCTTCGGCCAACATTTCTCGCCAGTCATGATAACGACGGGCCTGGGGAAACGTCTTCGCGGCCTGGTCAATTTGGCGGTTGTCGACATCGCACAAAGCGGTCACAACGACCTCCGAGTGCGAAGCAAAGGCCGTCAAGTCGGACCACCCCTTGCCCCCGACGCCGATCGCGGCGTAGTGAAGCTTCCCGTTCGGCGACCCACCCAAGGCTGCCCGCTGCCAGCCAGCGGCGCAGAGGCCCACGCCAGTTCCTCGTTTCAAAAACTCTCGACGGTCGGTCTGACGTGGCATGGCGTGACTCCATTGCGTCTGGCGACGAGGCCGTTGAAAAATACGTTATGTTTCCTCGGTCCCACGCTTGGCGGGAACGCACGATTGGCTGCTTCGTGGCCATCATTCTATCTCCAATCCATGCCCATTGGAAACACGTCCTGCTGTTTCTCGTTCCTCACGGTAATGAAAAGGGCCCTCTTTCGCGACAGGCTACTCTTTCGGCAACGCTTGAGACTAAACCACCAGTTCGATGATTTGGTCGGCCAGGCTTTGATAGTTTCGTTCGCGATAGATTGCCACACAGCCTTCTCGACCGATGCCGCGCCGTACCACCGTCTCTCGCAAGAAACTACAACCTCGATCACCCGGCATTAACCGTGCCGAACACTATTGGGTCAGGTACCAAGAATGCGAAGCACCCTTCGGGCCGTTCCGGTTTTTGGTACCTGATCCCGTTTTCCGGCGAACGATTCAACCCCCACTTTGGGGCTGTGACAAGGCACCAGGATGTCGTGAGAAACAGTGGCGGAACCTGCCTCTACACCGGAGGGAACCAAGACCAATAGACAATTCGCCTGCCAGATGTCTGGTGAGCCTGTGGGGCGATTCGAGTAGGCAGCATCCAACTCGAGCACAGGCCTTTGTAACGCCCCGTTATTGACTGTTTTCGTATTAAACATCATTATGTGGGTTTAGTTTACTGCCTTTGACCGTTTCCCTTCCCTGGTTCCGTGGGATAGGAGTTCGCACATGAAGATAGCGCTTCAGATGGCTGCTCTGTTCAGCGCGATCACCTGCCTTGCGCCAGCGGAAGCGGCGGAAGTGCCGTCTGAATTCCAGCCCCCCAAAGACTACTACCTTGTGGCTGAGGACAATTGCGGCACGGATGCCCAAACGCATGTTGTGGTGGGTAATGCCTGGCAGTATCCCACGAGTATGGTCGACGCGCCCGAGCAATACAGGGCGATCATCTTCGACAACAACGCCTGCGTATTGCGCTACACAAGACCAAACCCCAAGGCATCGTACAAGGTCGATGTCGTTTACCTGGACAATGGCGGCCGAGTTCAGCGACTGGAAGCAGGCGGCAAGGAAGTCCACGGCAACCTGCCGCTTCCCGTGAAGCGACCCGCTCGTTTCGTGTACGATATTCCCAAAGCGGCTTATGCCAACGGCAGGGATTTCGATCTGCGATTCATCAAGGTGGCCGGGGCCAATGCTGTGGTCTGTTATGTGCGGATCTGGTCGACCGACAAAACGCCGCTCGGCGCACCGACGCCTGCCGAGCGTGCGGTCGGCAAACCGGTGTCTCGAAAACCGGCGGTCGAGTCGGCCTGGAATCTCAATAACCCGATCGAACAGGATTGGGTCCGCGAGGATAGACTGCAAGAGTCGGTCTCAGCGGTCGTGTCCAGCGTCGACATGCATTTGCGCCGTGGCGAGAAAGTACTGGCAGACATTCGCCACCTCAGCGGAAACGAAATGCTGTCGGACAACGCAGCGATTCAAGCGGCGACCAATGCCCGCGACGAACTGCGGTCGTCAGACAATACCGACCTGGAAGCATGGAAGAAGGTGTATCTGGAAGTTCGCTGGGCCGTTCGCCGGGCTGCACTCAAAAACCCGTTGCTGGGCGGTGACCAGGGGCTGCTCTTTGTGCGTCGGCATCATGCAACGTTCAGTCATCAGTGCGCCCGACGACGCTCGCGTTACAACCTGCTGGGTGGCGAAATATGTCTGCTCAAGCACGTCGGCGACGACAAGGTCGGTGACGGCCTGGGCCGGGTTGTTTCACTGACCCAGCGCAAGTTCCCGCCGGGAATATTCGGGCGGCCGGATCTCTCGTTTGACGGGAAGCGAATAATCTTTGGTTTTGCCGCTGCGGATGTGAAGGATATCAACGAACCGCCGGCGGTCCGCAATTCACAGAATTCCATTGGCAACGGGACCTTCTACCAGGTTTACGAAATGGGCCTCGACGGCAAGTCGTCGCCGCGACGAATCACCCAAGGCGAAACTCGTCGCGATGAGGCCACCGATCCGATCTACTTGCCCGACGGACGGGTCGCTTACATGTCGCCGCGTGCGGGTGGAATGGTGCCGTGCGGCGATTGGGCCTGGGCCGATTGCATGTTTACCGTCAAGCCGGACGGCTCCGACATTCGCCAGGTCACCTGGTCAAAGGAAGGCGAGTGGGACCCCAGCCTGATGGACGATGGTTCGATCATGTTCACCCGCTGGGAATATGTGATGCGATTTTGGCGCCCGACGCAATTGATCTGGAACGTCCGCCCCGACGGTGCGAATCCGCGAGTTTTTGGCGGTCGCCTCGTCGGTGAGCGAAACTATGCTCGCTGTCGTCAGATCCCCGGCACCAGCAAGGTGGTCTGCGTCGAGTCGCATCATCATAACGACGGCAGCGGAAATATCCTGATTGTCGACCTCAGGAGTGGCCGCGATACCGCCACGGGCGAAGAAGAACTTGTGGTCGGGTCGGGGGATTGTCCCTATCCACTCAACGAAAACTACTTTCTCGTTTCCTACGATCCAGCGGGAACCGGGGCCGCAGACAGGCGCAGAGCTGGTCGGCTCGATCTCTATCTGGCAGATACGTACGGCGGTTTGGAGTTGATCTATCGCGATCCGACATTGTCGGCCATGTACCCCACACCCATCCGGCCTCGCCGCCGCCCGGCAGTCGTTGCCAAAGTCGGACCCAGCGGCGTCAAGCAGTATGGCAAGGCTGAGGAGCACGGCAAATTCTTATTGCAGGACGTCCACGAGGGCCTGCCCGAGTCGATGCGTGGCAAGGCACGACACCTGCGCATTGTTCAAGCCCATGATCGCCACATTCATACTTCGCCTTGCAACATTTGGGTTGGCATGGGCGGATTTGAGACAAAGACCGTGTTGGGAACCGTGCCCGTCGAAGCGGATGGCTCGGCCTACTTTCGTGTGCCGGCCAAGGCAGCCGTTTTCTTCTCGGTTCTCGACGAGAAATATCAGGCGTTACACACGATGCGGATGACAACCGACGTGAAGTCGGGTGAATACGCTGGGTGCGTCGGGTGTCACGAGCCGATGAAGACGAGCCCGAAGATCGGCAGGAGTCCGCTGGCCATGTTGCGTGCTGCGTCCAGGCTCGAACCGCCGCCGTGGAATGTACAGAAGTTTGGCTTTCCAAAACTGGTTCAACCGATTCTCGACCGGCGGTGCATCAGTTGCCACGACGGAACCAAAGGCGACGACAAGTCGTTTGACCTTCGTGCCGATCATGCGCAGGCGGAAACCTACATTCCCAACGTCTGGACCACCTATGGGGAAGGTTATAAAAAACACTACACCTATCAGTCATACTGGGCGCTGTTGCCCCATGTAAAGTACGCCGACATCCACAAGTACCACACGCCACCCGGTTCCTGGGGCTCGCGAGTGAGCCCTTTGATGAAGACGCTGGGCGCAGGACACTACAACGTCAATCTTAGCCAGGCAGAGTGGCGAACACTCTGTGCCTGGATCGATTGCAACGTGCCGTACCTGGACGACTTCCGAAAGTTTGCCGTCGATCCCAGGATCCGCGAGCAGGCTGCCAGGCCGCCAGGCGGATGACGGAATCATTCGTCGCAGACACTTACAAACTTCACCCTCCGAGGGGGGGCTCGACAACACTGGTTGGTTGAGGTTCAATATGAATTGTATGACGGGCTCCCTGCATGAGTAAGTGGATAACCGTTCACAACAATACGACGTCACGGATTACGGTCAACAAATCTGCCAGTCAGGTCTTGGCAGTCCCCGAAGCGGCATCGTTGGTTTGCCCCCAGTTATTTTCATGGCCGGAACAAAGACGACGAGATGACAAGATATCCTCGTCCCAAACCTATACTACACCGGCTTGACCGATGAGGCGAGAATTCGAGAGCGGGACGGCGAGAACAGGAAGATGACACTGTCCCGGGATTATACGGTTGAAGTGCCGGTTGAGATTGAAGCGGAAGGCTCTACATGGTTTGTGATTGAATAAGATAAGATTGGTTTGGTTATTAACCCGCCTGCCCCCTCGCTTTGCCAGCGAGTGACGCCCTGGGTTACAAATCCAGTATTCCTCTCCCCCTGGGCCTCCCGGCGAAGGCGGTTAATTTATGATTGGAGATTTCGAGGAGTAACGATTGTTCCGCGTCAGCTGAGTCTGGAGTTGGTACCTGAGTGTGTTATTCTTAACCTCATAGGAGGATTCTTGAATGACACGTTCACGACGACGCTTCTCAGCTGCTGAAAAGGCGGCCATCCTTCGACGACAATCTGGTCGTAACAGTCTAGTCCGTTCGGGGTCTTGTTCGGGGAAGCTCGTCCTGGCTGATTTCTCGGTTGCGCGCATTCTCTGTCGGTTTCCGATCGTTTGGATCCTGCCCGTGCTGCTGTTCCAACTTGTGGGCGTTACGTGCCTGGCGGAAGAACCGGCCGCGCCGACCGTGTCCTGGACCTTCGACGGCTCGGCAGACGGATTGGAGCCGACTGGGGGTAAGCTTCGTTTTGCCGAAGTCGCGACGCTCCCCGGAACCCAGGGCAAAGCTCTCGCCCTGGGCGTTGCCAAAGGAGACGTCGGTTACCTCACCGCCCCGCTGACCGATGCGACTCGCCTCGGCGCTAATTACACAATCGAGGCCTGGATCTACCCGACTGGTCTCTCCGGTTGGAACCGGATCGTGCTCAACTGGGGCCAGGCTGGGCAGTACGGTTATCACCTGGCGTTGCACGACGGCCGGGCCAGCCTTTTCCACGGCCAGGCCGACGGCACTTATGTCGCGTGCGAAGGTGGTTTCGTTCAGTCGAATCGCTGGCAGCAGATCGTGGGTGTCGCCGATGCTGCAGGGAAGTCGCTCAGGCTCTACCTCAACGGCACGCTTATGACGACGGTGGCTTTTGACGGCACGGGCCCGGCGAGCATTACGGAACCGCTGGCCATAGGGGACTCTGCCGGCGTTGGTAACGCGGCAGCCCGTTTCCAGGGCTACCTCGACGGCGTGACGCTCTGGAAACAGGCGTTGACCGGCGCGCAGATCGCGGCTCGCTTTGCAACGCGTCCTGCCGCACCGCCCTCCCCTGCCCTGGCGTCGGTTCCCGGTGAGGTTTTGTTTGCGGAACGCCATCCCGGTCGCGATCCCGGCGGCCATTACTATGCCAACTTCGGCTACAGCGGCTGCGACGAGAACGAGTGGCTGCACGGCGCCGATGGTGGTCGTCTCGCGATCCTCGACCCCACCACCAGCCGCGTCCGCACGTTGATTGAGGATCCGAAGGGCGCGTTCCGTGACCCAGTCGTCCACTACGACGGTGCGAAGGCTCTTTTCTCGTACCGCCGGGGCGGCACCCATCACTACAACCTCTACGAGATCAACCTCGACGGCACCGGGCTGAAACAGTTGACTTCCGGTGACTGGGACGACGTCGAGCCGACCTATCTGCCCGACGGCGGCATCATCTTCTGCTCCACTCGCTGCAAACGCTATGTTCTCTGCTGGCTTGCGCCAGTTGCCACGCTGCATCGGTGTAACGCCGACGGTTCCGGCATCCGTCGACTCTCGTCCGGTTCCGTTTCGGAGAATACGCCCTCCGTCCTCCCCGACGGCCGCATCCTCTACACGCGCTGGGAGTATGTGAACCGCGACGCCGTTTCCTTTCATCATCTCTGGACTATGAATCCCGACGGAACGAGCGCCACGATCTACTACGGTAACATGCACGCGGGCGGTGTCTTTATTGACGCCCGGCCGATCTTCGGCTCAGGCAAGGTGGTTTACGTAGACTCCGGCTACCATGGCCAGGCGGAACACCGGGGCCATATCCACCTGCTCCATCTTCAAAATGGTCCCGACGACCGCACTCAAACCAGGGCGATCACCGGCAACGGGTTCCGCGACCCCTATCCGCTTTCCGAGACGGAATTCGTGGCGGCACACAACAACGAACTGGTTTCCGTAACCGACGCGGGGGAGGTCAGGACCCTGTGGCGATCGAGCAGAATGGTACATGAACCGCGGCTCATCGCACGGCGGCCGCGTGAGCCGACCGTCGCTTCCCGTGTCGACCTGGCGAAGGCCACCGGCACGCTGTCTCTGACGGACGTCTACCTGGGCCGCAAGATGAGTAGTGTCCGGCGCGGCTCCATCCGGAAGCTACTGGTGATGGAGGATCTCAGCAAGCCGGTCAATTATCACGGGGGCGGTACGACTCCCATCGCCCACGGCGGTAAGTGGACCCTCAACCGCATTTTGGGGACGGTGCCTGTCGAGTCCGATGGTTCGGCCCACTTCGAAGTGCCCGCAGGCCGCAGCATCTACCTCGCCGCGCTCGACAAGAATGATCTCTGCGTCAAACAGATGCGCTCGTTTCTCACGGTCATGCCTGGCGAGCATGCCAGTTGCATCGGCTGCCACGAGGACCGCACCATGCCGCCACCGGTGGCACACGCGACAGTTGCTTCCCTGCGCGCCCCCAACGCGATCGAACCGATCGCAGGCGTCCCGGAGGTCATGGACTTTCCCCGGGACGTCCAGCCCATCCTCGACCGCCACTGCGTCGAATGCCACAACGCCGACCAGCGCGACGGAGGGGTCGTACTGACCGGTGATCATGGCCCCACCTACTCGCTTGCCTACTACAACCTGATGCTCTACCGACAGATCAAGGACACCGCAGGGCTCAGGTGGAAAGGCGAGCAGAGCGTGAGTGGACGTCCCGCCGGAAATGATGCTCCGTACGAGGCGTTCAGTTTTGCCGCTCCGTTGATGAAGAAACTTGACGGAGCCCATTACGGCGCCAGGTTGTCAGGAAAGGAGCGTACGCTCGTTCGCCTCTGGCTTGACTCCGCCACTCCGTACGCTGGCACGTATGCTGCCTACGGCACGGGCCAAATCGGTGGTTGGTGGCGTTCCAACGAGCCGATTCGTGAGATGGCCAACAATTGGCCTTCGACCGCTCCTGCCCTTGACGCCATGCAACGCCGCTGTGCGGGTTGTCACCTGGACCGCATGCCACGGTTCGTAACGGACCAGATCGACAGCGGCGATGGCCACGGTGATTTTGAGGGATGGATGCGGCCCGTTTCGCGGTTTTCACGCCACACCATCTTCAATCTCACTCACCCGAAACGCTCGCTGGCACTCCGAGTCGGTTTGGCAAGAGCCGCAGGAGGCGACGCCGACGGTCCGCTGCCGGCACCCACCCCCGTCCCCGGGGATCTTTCCATAACGCCGGAACCGTTTACGCACCCGGTGGTCTTTTCCGATACCACCGACCCGGACTACCAGGCCATCCTTGCCCATCTTGAAGCGGCCGGAAAGCGGCTCGACCAAATCAAGCGATTCGACATGCCCGGATTCCAACCCCGCTATGAGTACCTGCGCGAAATGAAACGCTATGAGGTGCTCCCCGCGAAATTCGACCTCGCCCAACCTGACAATGTTGACCCATACGAACTCGACCAAAGGTACTGGCAGCAGTTCCACCACACCCCCACAAACCCGTAGCCTCCAGTTAAGCAAACGGCAGTGTCTTCAGTGATTGCAACATCCCTGGCTGTTTTGGCGATGTGGTGCGAAGCTGGTGCCTACGTGTGCATAAGACACAAGGCAATAAACACAAAATGAGCTTCGTGCACGCAGCGTCCCCATGTCAACGCGTATCAGTGACGACCAGAAGCTGGCCAGGAACGTGTCGATGTCGACGTACGTCAGCTCCTGAGTCGTATCGGCCTGGTCCGGGGAGCCAATGGAGTTGGCTGAGTAGTCAGCATCCAGTTCGAAGACCAAAGTAACGAATACTAAAGGGACATCGAGTCGTGTACTGGATGAGACGCTCGATACCCGCCCGAACGGCCGCAGGCAGAAACACCGGCTGATCGACACTGAACCCACTGTGTTCTCAGCTCCGCATGTTCGTGGCGACGTTGGCTTCGATCTTCCCCTCCGCCAGATACAACTCGAAAACGGCGTCTTGCCAGGCGACCAACAGTCGCTCCATATCGAACAAGCCTATTTCTCCGCTTGATAGACGATCTGCCCCGTGTCGCTCACCTTAACCAGCCAAGACAATGAAACCAAACGAAGACAACATGAGAAGCTCCTTAGCCTGATCCGAATAAATTAATTCAAAAACGAGTAACAGATATGTGGCGTTATTTACCTTTCTATATTCTTCTAATGACAACGTGTTCGATTCTTTATGGCCAGGAAGTCAGCAACCAGACTTCCACGACACAAAACAATATTCAGAACATTCAGCCCAACATCATCATCGTCATGGCGGATGACATGGGGTTCTCCGACCTGAGGTGTTATGGCGGAGAGATTCAGACGCCCAACATCGACCAGTTGGCACGGGACGGCATACGGTTCACTGGCTTTAAGAATACGTCGAGGTGTGCGCCGTCACGGGCGTCAATACTCACGGGCCGCTACCAGCATTCGGTGGCAATGGGGTGGATGGCCGCGGCGGACGAACAGCGGCCTGGCTATCGCGGACAACTCTCAGCCAATGCGCCAACGCTGGCAGAGATACTAAAACCCCATGGTTACGGAACGGGCGTTGTCGGGAAATGGCATCTAACGTTAGTCAACGCGTCGAAAACTCAGAAGCAACTTTTTCCGCTGGATCGCGGATTCGATTTCTACCACGGAACCTGGTGGGGAGCCAAAGATTACTTCAGCCCTCAATACATGATGACGGGTCGCGAGCACCTCGAAGAAGGAAACTACCCAAAGGACTACTACCTCACCGAGGATTTGTCCGACTCCGCGATTGATTTTGTAGAGTCCCAGGTCAATGAGAACCGTCCGTTCTTTCTCTATCTGGCTCATTATGCGCCCCATTCGCCCATCCAGGCGCCGGAGGCGCGGATCCAAAAATGCTTGAATCGATACCTCGCCGGATTTGAAAAGCTACAGCGTGAACGTTTCGCCCGGCAGCAGACACTGGGCGTGCTGCCGAAGAATACGTCACTCGCCGCAGGGATGCCCTCATGGGAAGAACTCAGCGATGCCAAACAGCAGGCATGGGCAAGGACCATGGCCACCTACGCCGCGATGATAGAGATCATGGACGATGGTATCGGAAGGCTGATAGAGGTGCTAAAGAAGAACGGCCAATACGATAACACCCTCATTCTGGTGCTGAGCGACAACGGAGCCACGCCGAAAGGAAAAGGGAGTACGGCCTTCGGCATGCTCAGCAATACACCGTATCGCGGCTATAAGTCCCACACCTGGCAAGGCGGAGTTTCGTCGCCGCTTATCGTCAGTTGGCCAAAGCAATTTAGTGAACACGCCGGAAGTGTGCGGCGCGGAATGTGTCACATTATCGACATCCTCCCAACATGCCTGGATGCGGCGGACGTCGATTTTCCCACCTCATTCCGCGGCGGTAAACCTGTCGTTCCGGATGGCCGAAGCCTCATGGATGCGGTAAGAGGAACTGATGTCCTGGCCCGCCCGTTGTTCTGGGAGCACCAGGGTAGTCGCGCCATCTATCAGGATGGCTGGAAGCTGATCGCTGACGGCAAGACCGCTTCCTGGCAACTCTACAACCTGACCTCCGACCCCACAGAGCAGACTGAGCTATCAAAGCGATTCCCACAACGCGCCGATTCAATGAAGAAGCTCTGGGAAAACTGGGCGCAAAAAAACAACGTCCTTCCGCTACAATCGGGTGGAGCCAAGGAACGCCTGGAGCGTTGGGGCACAAATAAATCGAAGGCCAATTAGAGGAAGCGGAATTCACGCTCAAAATCCAATCCGGCTACCGATGACGAAAACAGATTACGAATACTCGAGAAACTACTAATGAACAATACGAAATTGAAGCAAACGATGATAACCATGATCGCAAGCGTGCTGTCGGTGGCGATGCATGTCACAACCGATTGTGCCGCCGCAGGACGGGAAGGGCCGAAGCAGCTTCAGGTGGCTTACGATGTGGATGTCGTGGTCGCCGGGGGATCGACTTACGCGGTGGCGGCGGCAGTTAGCGCCGCACAAAACGGTGCCAGTGTATTTCTGCTGACCGATCGGCCATACCTCGGTGAAGACCTGTGCATGACGATGCGCTACGAGCTGGATCCAGCCCTTCAGAAGGACACACTGGTCAAGGCCATCTGGCAAGGGAAACCCGCGACCACTCCGTTGACGATAAAAAAGCAGTTGGACCTGGCGCTCCTCGATGCGGGCGTTTACTTTTTGACAGGCAGCTACCCTCAGGAACTGGTCACCGATAAAGAGGGACGGTTCGCTGGCATCACCATGGTCAGCAGGAGTGGCCGACACTTTATCAAGGGAAAGACGTTGATCGACGCCACGGACCAGGGCATTTTGACACGGCAGTCAAAAGCTCCATTCACTCCGTTCAAGCCCGGCCCGGTTGAATTCACCTTCCGCGTAGCCGGCGGCAAGCCGGTGGCGAATCCCAAACTACAATCCGTGGAATTGCCTTGGAATATCTTTTTCCGATCCAAGGGAGGCAAGGGAGCCAAAGGTATCGAGCAACGGTTGCCCGTGATGGAATACCGCCACGAGTCGCCCTTAGAACGCGGCGACTGGCAAGAAATCTGCAAGGTGGAGCAGACGTTACGCACGCTCTGCCGCCAGCGTGGGATGGTGGAGTGGTCGGAGCGCATGAGCTACCACCTGGACATCCGATTACAAGGCCCCCCGCCGCTAGCCAATTGGCCCGGCGCGCAGCGCGTCGACCTCAAACAGTTTTATCACCCCGACTTTCCGCGACTCCTGGTCCTCGGCAAATACGCGGCCCTGTCCGCTCCAGCAGCCACGAAGATGCTCGAAGTTCAGGAGGCGGTTGTCCTTGGAAGGCGCCTGGGCGCGCTGGCGGCCCGTCATGCGAGCGACTTGCCCGCAGTGAACGGCAGCACGATCACTGGTCCTGCGGCAAACAGCGTTGCCGAAGAAAGAGGAGAATTCCGCACTGTCTCGCGCGATCTGCGCACCGATGAACAAACCGCTTCAATCAAACTCGACACCACCGATCTACCTTTGCTGGGAACCTACGATGTCGTGGTGGTCGGCGGGGGTACTTCCGGCGCGCCCGCCACGCTGGGCGCCTTGGAACACGGCGCCAAAACACTCGTGATTGAATACCTCGACGAACTGGGCGGCGTGGGCACCGCGGGTCTGATTAGCAGTTATTGGTACGGCCTGCGTCAGGGCTACACCAAACGCGTGGATCAAGCCACACTAGTTGGCGAAAGCAACTGGAATGTCGTGAACAAATCCGAATGGCTACGCACCACCATCCAAAAAGCGGGCGGGGAAATCTGGTATCGCAGTTACGGCTGCGGCGCGCTAGTCAACGGTGACAAGGTCGTTGGGGTCATCGTGGCCACGCCATTCGGCCGGGGCGTCGTTTTGGCAAAAACCGTGGTCGACAGCACTGGGAACTCCGACATCCCATACCACGCCGGCTCCCCAACACGTTACAGCATCGACAGCAAGGGTATCTTTTCCGTCCAGATGGCGGGTTACCCTTTCCGCAACCCGGGCGAAGACAAGAACAACACGTGCTACGCCCTCGTTGATGACTGCGACGCCATCGACGTCTGGCACCTGATGATGAGTCGGCGACACGACAGCAAGGCCCTGGGCAACAAGCAATACTTCGATGTGGGGCAATTGCTCGACAGCCGGGAACGGCGGCGGATTATCGGTGACTACACTCTTACCACCCAGGACATCCTGACGCATCGCACCTTTCCCGACACTCTGTTGCAGATGAGGAGCAACTTTGATGCGGCCGCCTTCCCCAACTCGCCGATGCTCCTGATCAAAGACATGAAAGGCCCCGTCTACACCACAAACATGCCGTATCGCTGTTTCTTGCCCCAAGGTCTCGATGGCATTTTGTCGACGGGATTGGGCGCGAGCGCGGAGCGCGATGCGATGACCTTGGTGCGAATGCAGCCGGACCTGCAGAACCAGGGCTACGCCATCGGCATCGCCGCGTCCCTTGCCGCCGAGAAGGACGGCGCCACACGCTACATCGACATCGGGATGCTACAGAAGTTGGTAATCCGTCAGGGGATTTTGTCGCCCCAATCGTACGGGCAGAAAGATTCGTTCCCGCTTCCGAAGAACGAAATCGTGACGGCTGTGCAGGACGTTGCGCAACTGAATCGCGAAATCAATCAAGGACGCGAGAATGAGCAACTGGGCGTGTTTACCAGCTTGGCCAGGATCGTCGGTCACCCCGAAACCGCCATCCCCGCGTTGAAGCGATACCTCGCCGATACGGACAACCGGCTGGAGCAGGTCAACTACGCATGCGTCCTGGCCATGCTGGGTGACGATAGCGGAGCCGAGGTCCTGATCCGAGAAATCACCAGCCGCCCCTGGGGCGAAGGCTTCGGTCTGACGACGCATCGCGAAACCCACAACACCTACACTGATTTGGATCGCATGGTCATGGCCCTGGGCAGTTGTCACGGCGAGCATGCACGCAAACTAACTCTCCAGAAGTTGGCTGAACTGACGGGAGACAGCGCCCTGTCTCATTTCCTGGCGGTCTCTATCGCCCTACGTGACCAGCCGGGTCCGGACATGATCCAACCTTTGTTGAAGCTGTTGGATCGCCCCGGTTTTACCGGCCACGCCAGCACGTATTCACAAGCCTACGCGGATGGAACTAATCTGAGCAAAGCAATCCTGGAACGAAAAAACACTTCCCGGAAACATGACAATCAACTGAATGAATCCCTCAAAGAACTGATGGTGGCGGGCATGCTCTACACCGCGGGTGATCACGATGCACGTGGCGAGAAGATCCTGCTCGAATACAAACAAGAAATCTCAGGCCAGTTGTCACGATACGCCAGCTACCTGCTGGCGCCACAACCCGACAAGGAATAAGCATTCATCTCATGAGATCAATCGGCGTCATTTTTATCGCTGGGGTCATCCTGGTCGTGGCGATCACGGGAATCATGTGTTTTCTCTTGCCCTTTAGCAGCGTCACGACCAACACTCACCTGGTCTTTGCCTTGCTGATGGTGATCGCGACGATCTGGCACCTGATCGAGCGGCGCGAAGTGTTCGGTCGTCATGTTGTTCGCACCACGCCTTCCGGTGACGGCAACAACGCTCATGCCAAATTATTGGCAATCGTGGTATTGACCGCCATCGGCCTGGCATGCCTGATGAACTTGCAACCGGTCCGCTCACTGTCAGCGCTGAGCTATGAGGGACGCAACAAGCACGTTATTTTCCGCTCGCACCCTGATGTGGTGTACGACGAAGTGGGAGACCAACTCAAATTGCTTAAAGGCTCCGGTGGGTTGGTGGTTAGTATGGAAGTGGACATGAGAGCGGAGCAATTCGAAGAGAGCAACGATGCCGAGGTCTTCATGGCCATCTGGGCTGAAGATGACAACGGCAACGTTATCGAAACACTCTTCCTCAGTGAGTCGTTGTGCTTCAAAGACCACTACCTTTTCAACGGAAACACGCTTACCCGGCAGCAGATCCTCCCCGTTTGGTCTCACCGCGAATTCGGAAGAAAGGATGACGAAGTGGACGCCGTCAGTTCAGCGACGATCACACGCTCTTTTTCTTTGAATACGGTCCTCCGAGATAAGTTGCGTGGTTTCCATATCAAGATGGAAGTGAACCGGCTGGGCGACATCAATGATACCTTCAGACCGGACAGTGCCCTTGAATTCATGCGTCCGCTGCCCGGTTTAGGCCAGCCATCGATCGTCTACACCGCCTTCCTTGATCTGCACGAAGACCACATTGAAAGGTATTTCCTGCTCAAGTACGAAGGCCATGGCGCGCCTGCGGGCGATGATGGTTTCATCACCTACGGCCACGAAGGCCTGACCACGGCGCGGAAGGTCGTAGACAAGGCGTTGCTTCACATCGAGTTCGCCGACAAGGTCATCGACTGATAGTTATTCTGATTTCACTCAGCCACCTGCAGGAAGAAACACCGACTGATCGACACTGGTAATGCAAGAATCAGCGATCATCCCAGTTTCAATGCTGGCTGACGATCAATCGGAGGTGCGGTAGGCGTCTTTCTGCAAAACGAGGTTCTACCTGTCGTTCTCAGCTCACTGCCTGGGCCACACCCGTCGCACGACTGTTGGTTTTCCCGAATTCTCAAACGGGCCGGCCGACAGTTTATCGAGATCACGTTTCCGGCCGGAATAGTCCGTATCGATTCGGTAAGGTGTGCCGTCGGGCTGCTCGAATCGAGCATTCGGGATCTTAGCCTTGCCGAGCGACTTGGTGGCAACCGGAATCGGTTTCTGGTTTGGATTCCTGACCAGGGCAACAGGCATTTCCAACCACCAACCATCGGACCGCTCTTCGAACTTCAGAATTGGCTCTAGATCACCAACCACCAACGGGTCGCTTTCAATTGTGCTCGATTTGGCTCCGGCCAGATAGACGTTGCCGATCGCCTGCAGGTTTTCCAGCATTGTATCGAAGGCAGACAGACCGTTGGCTCCGACAAACATGTTGTTGAGGAATCGCAGGTCCTTGTATTGGATGTCTGAAAGCTGCATGTCCTTAACACTATGTGGTTTGAAGAAGGGCGTTTCCCTGGTCTCCTTTCGGCCGCCAACGGTGCCGGCAATCAGATTGTGAGCATACGCGACTCCCTGCGACCAATCCTGGAGCGAGTTGTTTGACAAGAGCAGATTATTATCGACCAGCAGGGGGCCATGACTCACCTCCACGAACAGATCTTTGCTGTTATCGTGCAGTAGATTCGCGGTCATGCGTGTGCCTTGTGCCATCCAGTCCAGCCAAATGCCTCCTGTGCCGCCACAACGGTAGATATGATTTCCCTGGATGAGTGTATCGTGTGACGCCAGCAGCTTGAGTCCCGCTACGTCAGGTCCTCCAATCCAGCCACGAGTGGCGATGTCGCAAATCGTATTGCCTTCAATCGTGCAGAATATCCCGCCCAGGCTGCCATGAAGTCCGTTCTTCTCGCAATGCGAAATATGGTTGTTTCGAACTACGTGGCTGCCGACTCTCTGCTTCGACCATCCGTGTACCAGCGCCAGTTCACAAGACTCGACAAAGCCCGGAGCCGACACCGCTGGCATAGCGACACCATATTTTCCCAGGTCGTAACGACCCAGCGTGATGCCGGTATTCATGGAGTGGCTGATAACGTTGTCATCGATGATCCAACCCTTGCTCCAGTGTGTTCCGATCAGGCCGATCTGCTCTGACATGGCACCCGACCATGGTGTGGCCGCCTGGCACAGCGTCAGACCGCGGACCGTGATATAGTTGCGCCCCGCCTTTTCAGGGTAAAAGACCGATTGCCGCACGTTGATCTCGACCATCTCCACATTTGGATCGACGCCTTTGAACTGTGCCCAGATTGTCGTGTTCTTCGCGTCCACTTTCGCGTACCAAAGCGGTCTATCGTGAGCGACGCTTACTGCAGAGGCCGGGTCGGCCAGATAGCCTTTCCATGCGGGTCCGCCGCAGTTGATCCTCTTGTCATAGCCCTCACACTCAATCACGATCCCGGAAATGCAGCCCAGCGATTCGCGGTTCACGATATCGATCTTCACAATACCATCCGTCACTTCGATCCCTGCGAATGTTTCGTCATGTGCCGCGAACGCACCAACCTTGGCGAAGATATCGAGCTCTCTCAGGACGCGCTTTCCCTGAAGTTTGACGTCAAAGAACCGTTTGGCGGCGGAGCTGAAATGAGGTTCACAGAACTTCAGAGTTACACGGTAGACTCCATTCGGAACCGAAAGGCGGTAGCCGGTGAGGTTGTACCTGCAGCTTTGATAAAGAGTATTCTCGTCCGTACCTTCGACAGCTTTTCCGGCATAGTTGGCGGTCTGCCCAGCCAGCACCCGGTCCTCTGATTCACCGTGCCCATCAACCACCGGCTTTCGAGGAGGCAGTAACTGTTCCAAGTCACGGGCTTCGTCCAACCAGTCCCCGTCGAGATAGACCGCCCCGGTATGACGCGGATAACCTCTGTTGTGATGCCACTCGCCCCCGATAACATCGTCGTAAGGATTGAATCCAACAAAGAAGCTATTGGGCAGTGTGACCTTCCATGTATCATCTTGAACCGGTTGCCAGTCCCTGATGATTTCCGAACCCTTGATGATGACGTTCTCGTCAGACGCCGACTGATAGACAATGCGATTTTCGTTCGATGTACCGCCAAGCAATGGGTTCACTTGCTCTCGATAGACTCCCTCATGGATGATCACCTGATCTCCTGGCTGCGCAAGCTTCGCAGCCGCCGATATGGTCCTGAAGGGGCTCTGACTCGATCCGCTATTGCCATCGTGACCGGCCTTCGAAACATGATATTCCGTCGCCGAGAGTGATGTCACAGCCATGCAAGCGGCTATCAAGGTGATGCAGGTTCTCATCGAGTTCCCTTTTTGGCGGTCACTATCGACTGCGAATCCAGTCTGTCCCGGGGGAGTCACATCCGCTGATGCGATCCGACGCTTCAGGCACCTGACGAATACCTGGCACGCCGTCCGGTGTCCAATCATGGCACCACTGGACTATGTCAGTCCAGTTCTTCACTTTCGAGTGACTCGTCATCAAAGGACGGATTGAGGCCGCTTCGAAAGTCGCGGGACTCTACGCTCTGCAAATCCAAATCCGCTTAAGAAAACAGAGTTGTCGTCGTTACCGTGCCGTGACCGCCGGCGCCGTACAAAGTAGTCCTGGCCCTACCGACGATCGGCACCAACCAGGCTCGCCCACGAACCTCGCCCCCTCATGACGCGAACGGACCGCTGGCAGATGGAAGCACGGGCAAATGCAAGTGGCACCCCACACGATCCACCCGTTCAACGGACTCTTTCCAATAATCTCTTTCGCTCACCGCGCATAAGGGAATTCCAGTAACGGTTGTTCCATCTAGACGAAAAGATCCAATCGCATTCGTGCAAAACGCTCGATCCGCACTTGCTACCCAACCTTTTGTTCTCCCCCTCCGCCGAATGGTGGCCTACATTTCGTCACGACGTTTGTTGACGGCCGTGCCAACCCACCGCGCGGCGATCCGACCAACGTCAGGGCATACGACTCCAAACTCGGTGGTTAGAACGAGCAACCCGCCAGTAACCAGCGAGTCGAGCATCCTCTGGGCAGAAACCACCATCGCCGGCCCCGCGATCGATGAGAACCGCAAGATCCAAAACAAAAATACTGTCGGAATCAAATTGAAATTGGACCTATTTCAGAAGTGAGTTCATTTATGAAAATCAAGACACGACTTGTATTGGGATTCATCGCCTGCGGCGTCATCCCGCTGATCGTCGTTGGCCTGACAAACTACTGGACAGCTAACGAGGGGATGACCGAGATTCAGACGGTGGCCGAGCAGGATTTTCGTGAAAAAGCAGCCAATCAGCTGGTATCTCTGCGTGACGTGAAGAAGGGGCAGATCGAGGCTTACTTCGCCGGGCGCGAACGCGATATGGGCGTGCTGAAGGAAACCGTCGCCACGCTTCGCGAAGAGGCCTTTAAGAAGCTCACCGCCGTCCGCGAAATCAAGCAGCAGGCGGTCCAGCGATACTTCCAGAGCATCAACGACCAGGTAATTACCTTTTCCGAGAACCAGATGGTCGTCGATGCCATGCGAAGTTTTCGCGATGCCATCAAGACCGTCCGTCAGGAGAATGCCACAACGCCGGACCGGTTGGAGGATATGCGTCAGGAATTGCTCACCTATTACATGAACGAATTCTCGGTTGAATTTGAAAAGAACAACTCCGGGAAATCTCCAAACGCCGAACAATATTTCGGGCAACTCGACGACGACTCCATCGCACTTCAATATCGCTATATTCGGGCCAATTCCCATCCGTTGGGTTCCAAGCATCTCCTGGACCGTGCCGATGACGCGTCGACCTACAGCGAGGCTCACGGCCGCGTTCATCCGATCGTCCGGAACTATCTGGACAAGTTCGGTTACTACGACATCTTCCTCCTCGATTCCGAGTCGGGCGATATCGTCTACTCGGTCTTCAAGGAGCTGGATTACACGACTTCGCTGATCGACGGACCTTACGCCGACACCAATTTCGGCGAAGCCTTCCGTCGCGCCAATGCGGCGGGCCAGAAGGACGCCGTGGTCCTGGTTGACTATGCCAAGTACGTTCCGTCGTACGAAGCTCCGGCCAGTTTCATTGCCACCCCCATCTTCGACGGAGACAAGAAGATTGGCGTGGCCATGTTCCAGATGCCCATCGATCGCCTCAATGAAATCATGGCCGAACGCGCTGGATTGGGCGAAACGGGCGAGACCTACCTGGTCGGCCCCGATCACCTGATGCGCAGCGATTCTTTTCTGGAACCCGAGCATCACAACGTGGTGGATTCGTTCAAGAATCCGGAAAAAGGGCAAGTCAAAACCGCGGCGGTTGATCGCGCCCTGGCGGGCAACGCCGGTACCGACATCATCATCGACTACAACAATAACCCGGTCATCTCGGCTTATTCGCCGTTGGTGATCGGTGATTCGACCTGGGCAATCATGGCCGAGGTCGACGTGGCTGAGGCCTTCTGTCCGAAGAACGAGGGAGCCGAGAAAGACTTCTTCACGCAATACAACGAGCGGTACGGCTACTACGACCTGTTTCTTCTCAGTACCGACGGATATTGTTTCTACACGGTCTGTCACGAGGCCGACTACCAGACCAATCTTGTCTCTGGCAAGTATAAGGACTCGAACTTCGGCGAGCTTGTCCGCAACGTGCTCAATACAAAGAAGTTTGGGTTCGTCGATTTCGCACCGTACGCTCCGAGCAACGACGATCCCGCGGCTTTCATCGCTCAACCTGTAATGGGCGCCGATGGTCGAGTGCAAGCGGTCGTCGCACTGCAGATGCCGATGGATCGGATTAACCAGATCATGGGTGTGCGTGCGGGAATGGGCGAGACCGGTGAAACCTACCTGGTCGGTCCCGACCGTCTGATGCGGTCCGACTCGTTCCTGGACCCAAAGGGTCATTCGGTCAAAGCCTCTTTTGCCGGAACGGTCAAGGACAATGGTGTTGACTCGGACGCCACCCGAGCCGCTCTGGCTGGCAAGACGGACTTCGACATCATCATCGACTACAACGGCAACCCCGTGCTTAGCGCCTTTTCGCCCGTTAAGGTTTTCGATACGCAATGGGCACTGCTTGCCGAAATCGACGAGGCGGAAGCATTCGAGGCGGTCGGACGAATCGGACACCTCGCCGACTCGTCGAGCAACACGCTGGCCACCTGGGCGGTCGGTTTGTGTGTCGCTGTCGGTCTGGTCGTTGTGATCGTGGGGCTGTTCTTCGCCCGCGGGATCATCGTACCCTTGAATCAGTCGGTCAGTTTTGCGGAGACCATCGCCAGTGGCGACCTCACGACTCAGTTGAATTCCAGTCGTAAGGACGAGGTCGGTCGACTGATGAATGCCCTCGACACCATGGGCGGAAATCTTCGGAAAATCGTAGAAGGTCTTGGCGGTAATGCCGAGTCCCTGGCAAACTTCTCGTCCGAAATGTCGGCCACGGCGACGCAACTTGCCAGTGGAGCCGAAGAGACGACCAGTCAGTCGAGCTCCGTCGCCTCCGCTGCGGAAGAAATGTCGACCAACATGACCAACATGTCGGCCTCGACCGAACAGATGACAAGCAACGTCAAGACGGTCGCCTCGGCGGTCGAGGAGATGACTGCAAGCATCAGCGAAATCGCCAAGAACGCAGAGCAAGCGGCAACCGTCGCGGGCAATGCCGCCCACTTGACCAAGGCGAGTAATGACAATATCGGACAGCTTGGCGCCGCTGCCGACGAAATCGGCAAGGTCATCGAGACCATTCAGGACATCGCCGAGCAGACCAATCTGCTGGCCCTGAATGCCACCATCGAAGCGGCACGAGCCGGCGATGCGGGCAAGGGTTTCGCGGTCGTGGCAACGGAGGTCAAGGAACTGGCCAAGCAAACGGCGGACGCCACCGAGGACATCCGCGGTCGAATCGAAGGGATTCAGAATACGACGAACACGGCCGTCGACTCTATTGGAGAAATCAGTAACGTGATTGTCGAAGTCAACGATGTTTCGAAGACGATTGCTTCGGCCGTCGAGGAACAGAGCATCACCACCAGGGAGATTGCTCAGAACATCACCCAGACTTCCGATGCGGCCCAGACAGTCTCGGTCGGTGTGTCCGATTCGGCCACCGCCACTCAGGCGATCACTCGCAACATCGCCAACGTGGACGTTGCCGCCAGGCAATCCGCCCAGGGAGCTTCTCAAACGCAAGTGGCCAGCTGTGAGCTGTCCAAGCTGTCCGAGGAATTGCAGACGATCGTCGGCCAATTCCAGGTGTAATCTCGAGGACGACAACCCATCGGTTCCGATTAACCGACCTCGGTCACAGCCATTGCGATTCGCGTAGGATCGGTGAATCAAGGGAGTCATCTCACGTGAGGTGACTCCCTTTGGGAATGGTAAGGACGACTCTACGATGCGCGACGCAAGAGCAGACTGCTTTCGCTACGTGCTTGTCGATTAAACGCCACAAATCCGACGCATGCGGATCTCTCTGGCGGTAGAGGGACAAGGTTTGAGACAGGGCTGAGCCATGACCAGCACACCACATCTCGACTCACGGTTGAGAATCGCCAAGCCGGCAACTTCATGTCGCCAGCGCCGACGAAGACCTTTTGGCTGATCCTGGATTGGCGCAGAACATCGGTCGACGGAGCCCACGAGAAGGTCGCGTATTGTGCGTCTGCGAGGAATCATGTTGCTAGCGAACCGTGGACCCTATAACATTGCTGAGAGGATTGGCGCGGCAGCTCAAACTCCCATGAGACGCGGCGACGAAATGTCGTCCGTAGTCACAACATGACCTGCTGGACGGGAAGGTCGCCCGAGCAAGAAGTCCCGTTGACGATCGCCGACGGTGTCGAGGCTGAGCACAGCCGTCACCAGCGATTTGAAACGTGTCGAATGGAGAGATCACATGAACATGAAGGTCAGGCGCGCTGCGCCCCGGTGGCTTACACTCGCGTTCATGTGTGCCTCCGTCGCCACACTGTTTGCCCAGAATGACAATTCGACGGAGGCCGAGAGCATCGATCGTGTCCTCGCGGAACTGTCTCTCTTTGACACCGAAGCCATGAGCCGGGCGATCAAGGACCTGGCGACGAAGCATCCGGCCGTTTTCGATGAGCCCAAACTTCTAGCCGAGTTGCACAGGAACACCGTTTCCCTCGAGAACATCATCGCCGCTCTGAAGCAGCGAGACGCCGCCGCCATCTCTGCAGCTCAAGCAATCTGTGATTTCAAGCGGCGAGTGCTACTGTCGAATCCAATTCTGGATTTTGACGACATTGTCGCGGTCCGCCGAGCGGCAGCGAACGCGTCCAACAACCCCGATCCGAATTGTACAACCGTCGGAATGACCCACAATTGGCTCGTGAACACGGCAATCCCCAAGGCTGGCTGGGACAGCAGGATTGGAAAACTGTCGCTGAGCGGCGAATTCACTCAGCTGGCATCTTCCACCAACTTCATGGGCGATTTGAACCTGCATTTTAACGCGAACAGGGTTCTGTTCTCGTCGATCGCCACGAACAACACCTGGCAGGTGTTTGAACTGAACGTGCAAGACAACTCCACTCGCCAGGTCAGTGAAAGCAACCATGCGGACGTCGATAATTTTGACGCATGCTATCTGCCAAATGGGAAGATCATCTATGCTTCGACGTCAGGGTTCCAGGGGGTCCCGTGCATCGGAGGCAATGGAGACGTTGCCAATCTGCACGTCATGAACAGCGATGGCACGGCGGTGCGTCGCCTGACCTTCGACCAGGACAGCAACTGGAGCCCTTACGTGATGGAGAATGGTCGCGTGATGTACCAGCGTTGGGAATATGCGGACATATCGCACTTTTGGAGCCGCATCCTCTTCACAATGAACCCCGACGGCACCGACCAGAAGGCCTATTACGGCAGCAATTCATTTTGGCCCAACACCTTGTTCTTTGCAAAATCGATCCCGGGAAGTGCCAGCAAGTTCACCGCGTTGGTCGGCAATCATCACGGCGTTCAGCGCGCGGGAAAACTCGTTCTGTTTGACGTTGCCAAAGGGCAGGTCGAAGCCGACGGCGCGTTGCAGGGGATCCCCGGTTTCGGCAGGAAGATTGAGCCGGTCGTGGTCGATGGCTTCTTTGCGAAAAGCTGGCCGAAGATCCTGCACCCACAACCTCTGAGCGAAAACTACCATTTAGCGGCGGTCAAACTGGATGCTGCCGATAAGTTCGGCATCTACCTCATCGATTCATTCGACAACCTGCTGCCTCTAAAGCGTTCCAGGACGCATCATTTCCTGGAGCCGATTCCGTTTCGGAAACGAAAGATGCCACCCGTCCATCACGATCGCGTGCGGCCCGTTGAAAAAGAGGCAACGGTCGCCATCTCGGATATTTACATAGGCCGAGGATTAGCCGGTGTGCCTCGCGGGACGGTCAAGAGGTTGAGAATCTTCAAGTACGAGTTCTCGCCGCGGAAATTCGGCGGGCACGCGCAAGTTGGCATCGAAAGCGCCTGGGATCTGAGGGTGATTCTTGGCACCGTGGACGTGGAAGAAGACGGATCGGTGATGTTCAAGCTGCCCGCCAATACGCCCGTCTCACTTCAACCTCTTGACGCCCGGAACAAGTCGATGGCACTCATGCGCAGTTGGATGACCGCCATGCCGGGCGAGGTCTTGTCGTGTGTAGGATGCCACGAAAGCCCCGGCCAGGCGCCGCCCACCGCGTCCACCATTGCCTCTCGCAGAACGCCGCAGAAAATTCATCCATGGTATGGACCGCCACGCGGCTTCTCGTTCACGCGCGAAGTCCAGCCAGTGCTCGACAAGTATTGTGTCGGATGCCACGACGGTAGATTAACCGACCGCCCGGACTTTGCTGACAGTTCTTTGGGACGTTTCGGGGACGGCAATTTCATGCAGAACGAAATGCCGAAGTCGTATTTTGAACTGCAGAAATTTGTCCGTCGTTCGGGGCCGGAAGGCGATAGCCGCGTACTCGTTCCGCTGAACTTTCACGCAGACACAAGTGAATTAGTTCAGATCCTCTCAAAAGGACATCATCATGTGAAGCTCGACGCAGAGGCCTGGGACCGGCTAATCACCTGGATCGATTTGAATGTACCGGCACACGGCAGTTACGGCGAAATGACTCCGAACGCTCAGGCGGTCAGCTTTCTGGGACGTCGTGAGGATCTTCTCCAGGAGTATGCAACTTCCCTGGAGCTTGAATCGGAAGTCATCCGCAATCCCTACAGGAAGACGGAGACCTTTATTCAACCGGCGAAGGAAACCGAACCCGCAGCCGCGCCAAGAGCGGCCGGCTGGCCATTTCCTGCAAAGGCAACCAACGCGATGCCCCTTGACCTGGGAGACGGCGTCACGATGAAACTGGTAACGATTCCCGCCGGGAAATTCGTGATGGGTTCCAACAACGAGTCACCTGGGGAACGTCCGATGCACACCGTCGAGATTCGCAAGCCGTTCGAGATGGGCGTCACGGAGGTCACGTTGCAGCAATACCGGCAGTTCGAGGAAGACTATTCAAACGGGTCGTATGACAAGCCAGGCATCGTCGTCAATTACGGATTCTCCATGAACGAGAGCGGCTACCCGGCCATCAGGGTCTCCTGGGAGCAGGCCAGTGCGTTTTGCGACTGGCTATCGAAGAAGACGGGCAGGGATGTGGAGCTGCCGACCGAAGCGCAGTGGGAGTGGGCTTGTCGCGCAGGGACGGATACTCCTGTCTCATTCGGCACTGACGCAACAGAGTACGTCAGGTTTGCAAACATGTCCGATGCGAGCTCCGACGCCAGACGCAACACTTACGCGCGAAATCACTGGCTACTCAACCAGAAAGATGCGGCAGCGGCCGACAAAGCGCACTGCCTGAACGATGTCGGTTCCTACGAAGCGAACGGCTTCGGCCTGAAAGACATGCATGGGAATGTCGCCGAATGGACACGATCGGAGTACAAGCCCTATCCCTACTCCGATTCCGACGGACGCAATGACCGGACTCAGGGACGAAAGGTCGTGCGAGGTGGATCGTGGGACGATCGCCCCAAACATTCAACGTCGAGCTACCGCTTGTCCCACCCGAGTTGGCAACGCGTCTACGACGTCGGTTTCCGTATCATCGTCGAATGATCCGACGGTGGAATCGGTCATCCGAAGCGAAATATGTCACACTGAGGCCGACGGCAAGAGGACGGGCCGAGGATACACATATTGGGCGTGACGTCCGGACGGACGCCGGCAAACAGGTTGACCGAAGTACCAACCCATTTTCGAGGCATATCATGAAACGGGCTCTCTTACCATTGCTTGCGGTTCTCGCTCTATCCACGTCTTCCGGCGGGGCTGAGATTATCGATGATTTCTCCCAGGACGGGTGGCTGAAATTCGCTTCCACGCCGGGTGAATTGTCCATCGAACAGGGGAAGATGCATCTCGTGGACGCTCCGGGAGAACCCGGGTGGATGACGGTCAGCAGGACGTTCACGGTGGACTTTGACAAGACGCCCTTCTTCCTCGTTAACGTGGCCGACGCCTCGGACAGTGGCACCGTCAAGCTGATTCGCAAGGATCCGTACGACAAGCAGGTGGCAATCAACATCGATAGGCCCGGCCTCTATGCGGTCGACATGCGGAGCCGGTACGGCTGGAACGGAACTGCCGACGTGGAAACGTGCCTCTATGTCAACGGCGATGAGGAAGAGATCACCTACGAGTTCGTCAAGTTCGCCGCCAGGCTCTCACCGGAAGAGGAAGCCCTGATCGAAGCCAGAGCGACCACCGGCAACGTGCGGCTGTCCGTCGAGGCCTTTGAGGCCGTTCCCTTGTTCAACACCTGCTCCTATTATCTGCCCGTCCCCGGGCCCGACGCACTGGCGGTGACCTATCGCAGGAAGGGCGGTGACTGGCTCGAAGCGATGCGGCCTCCGTACGTGGCGGAGGACGAGATGGTCCGCGGCAGCATCGTCGATCTGGACGAAAACACGTCGTACGAGATCAAAATCACACGGGACGATGGCGAGATCCTCGCCCAGGAGGAGTTCAAAACCTGGCGGACTGATATCCCAATCGCCAGGACGATCGTCCTCGACGAGGCCACCTTCACCGGCCACCTCACGATTCGCGAGAAAGGTTCGCCCGAAGGCTGGATCAAGTACACGGCGCCGCAGGGATTCGTACTGAAGAACGACCGAACCGGGCCGCTTCTCGAACTGTACAGAGCCAGGTACGTCATCCTCGAGGGACTCACGCTTCGGGGCGGATTGAAGGAATCCATCAGTATCAACAAGTGCGAGCACGTTCGGGTCGTCAACTGCGACATTGCGGGCTGGGGTAGAATCGGCCGGCAACGTTTTGACATTGACGGCAAGTACTACACGAAGGACCGCCGGGCCATCAACTGGGATTCCGCGATCCTGGTGAAAAGGTGCGTCGCCACGGTCGTGGAACGCTGCTACATCCACGATCCCGTCAGCACCGCAAACCCGTGGTACTACTCCCATCCGGCCGGGCCGCAGGCCGTCGGCATCGACAAGCCGAGTTCGACGGTCATCCGATACAACGACTTCATCGGCAGCGACCCGCATCGCTGGAACGACGCCATCGAGGGAGCCGGGAACTTCCACGTCGACGGCGGCTTCAACCGCGATGCGGACATCCACGGCAACCTGATGTGTTTTGCCAACGACGACGGCGTCGAGATAGACGGCGGGCAGACCAACGTCAGGGTCTTCGACAACAAGTTCGAGGGCTGCCTCTGCGGCGTCAGTATCCAGGGGTGCATGTCCGGCCCCTCCTACGTCTTCCGAAACCTGCTCGTCAATATGGGAGACGAAAACGGCGTCGGCGGCCAGACCATCAAGACCTCGTCGTTCGCAAACGGAGAGAGTGCCGTCTCCTTCATCTTCAACAACACATGCTACGGAGATTCCAGCGACCTGTCTTTGCCCCACAATTTGCGGATCGTTGCGAAGAACAACATCTTCGCCGGCAGATCCGCCATCGGTGGGCGGTCGCGAAGTCCCCAATCGGATTGTGACTACAACCTGTTGTCAACCGGTCAAGACACGGATGAAGAACATGGAATCGTCGCTCCGCCAGGGTTTGTCGAAGCCGCAGCCGGTCTGTTTGGGCTGACCGACACGTCGGCCGCCGTCGGCCGCGCCGCGCCGATCGCCAACTTTGCCGCAGCCGAAAAAGGGCCGCCCGACATGGGCGCGATTCCCTTCAACTCCGGCCTGATTCTGCCCGTGCGGCCCATTCCCGTGTCCCTCGATCGCTACCAACTGCCGTTCTCCCCGACGGATAGCGCCGCAGCGAGTGCCCGCTCCGTCACCGCCACCGTCCACGGCGAGGGCTTCTCAAGCGCGTATACCATCGCCCAAAACGACGTCTTTGACTGGTTCCACGTCTCGCCGCGACGCGGCACGCTCGAATCCGGACAGAAGACCACGTTCACCGTGACGCTCGTCCCCGACAAGATGCACGGCAGCCCAGTCTATCGAGGCGCCTTTCTGATCAGGCTTGCCGACGGTTATTCCAGGGCGGTCATGGTATACGCTCAAACCGACGTCGTCCCCCCGGCCAAACCGTCGCGTGAGGGCGTCTTCGTGCAGTACATCGAAGCAGAGACACCCTCCGCGGCGCAACCCCAGGCGAGCCTCGAAGATCCTCTGGCTTCGGGCGAAGCATGTCTGGTTCTCTCCGGTGATACCACAAAAGGCACCGCCGAATACCGGTTTGCCGTCCCCAAAGCCGGAAAGTACTTCGTGCTGATGCGGATCCGGTCGGACGAACCGATCGGAGCCCACGATTCCGTCCGCTTCGCTCTGGACGACGGATCGCTCGACGAGGCAAGTCTCTTCAGTGCCACGTCATGGGGCTGGTCGCTGGTATCCCACAACCGCAAGCAACGTCTGACCCGCTTGCAGGCCTTCGATCTCAGCGCCGGCGAGCACGTTTTCAAGCTTGCGCCCCGGGAAGCCGTCTACGTCGATATGATCGCGGTAACCGATAATCCGGCGATGTTCGACTAGTGGTTTGTCACAGCCAGGTTTTAGGGTTGGCGAGGAAAACGGGGTCAGGTACCAAAAACCGGAACGGCCCGAAGGGTGCTTTGCATTTTTGGTACCTGACCCCCTTTTCCGGCGAATGCTTCCACCCTGACTTTTGCCTGTGACA
>JAAERP010000273.1 GCA_024230215.1 Fuerstiella sp.
AGAACCGCCTGCTCCGCAATCAGACGTTCGGCGGGACTCAGTTCAGCAAAGTTCATCGTGCAACCTCCATGGGAAAAACTATTGAAGTTGCCACAATAGTCTATCTTCCCTATTCGCGCAATCGACTATGAGCGCACCCCACGGTCGAGGTCGAGGTTCTGATGACGATCGTCGTTGTCGATACGCCTGCTCCTGCAGAAACTGAACCCCCTGCCGAGACAGTGGAGAATGCCGGGGATTCTGAACCGGCGGATCCCATCGAGAACGAGAATGCTGATGAACCGTCGAATGATGTTTCCGACGCGACAACCGTGATGACCATCGTAGAGACGACGGCGGCGACAACCGAACAGGATGGCAGTCCGTTCGCCGCGACCGACGTCTGCACTGAAGTGCTAAAACAATCCTGTGGTGAAGCGTCCATCTCCGTCTTTCTTTCGAACGTGCCGGACGCCGGACTCCTGGACAGGCAGGATCGGACATTGCTGAACGATTCTGCAGTAACGGTCGACGGGCAGGTTGCCGAATCCGGACGTTTTCTGTTTCACCAGATCGATACCAGCAACTCCCTGTTCTCTTCGTCTTCAGGCGACGGTACGAATTCGGACGGAAATGGGTTCGGGCTGCAGCGGGATGCTCTCGAGAAACGGCAACTGACCGTCGAGCAGGTGGTTGTGGGAAGTTCGGCCGTGGTTTCGACAGGGGTTTCTGTGGGGTACGTGATGTGGCTGCTGCGTGGTGGTTCGCTGCTGACAACGTTCCTGTCATCACTGCCCGCATGGCAGACCTTTGACCCTTTGGCCGTACTGGAGTCTTTTGACGAAAAAAGAGACGACGAGGAAGATGATGAATCCCTCGCGTCTCTTATATCCAATGGCGAATAGAGCAGTTTACTTCTTGTCGTGAACGATACTTGCTCGTGGGAGTAGCGAAACTGCTATTGAAGAACGCTCTTCGTGGCCACAAGTCAGTGTGAAACGCTGTAGTGTGTGTCGCACGGACGTGTCGCGGGTCTGGCGAGCCTCTTGCATCCGAACGATTGCAGAAGTCGCTGTACTTCGGCGAACGACGCTCTGGAATCCATGTTGAGTGGATGGTCCTTGTGCGTGGCAGGTTCGAGGGACACGTCGTTCGGAGGGCCGCTATTGTTCACGCAGCGGCCTTTGTCCCGAACGACGTCTCACGGCGTGGCGTCTACTGAAGCTCACGTGCCTCAGGTGGCAACGGAACGAGGTCCTCCTGGATTTCCTCGGATTCCTGCACGTCCTCGGATTCTGGTGATGCCCCGTTGTGAGTCAGCCGAGTGTTCCGGCGATTCATGATGACTCTGGCCGCTTCGCGAATTTCGCTTTCGCCCAGTCGTCGCAGGCTGCTGAGTTCTGTCAAAGGCGCCATCACCTGTGCCACGCGACCGACAGTTGATTCCATCATCGCCAGTTCCACCAGGGTGCGACGCAGTCCTGTAAGTGACCGGACGTGTGTTGAAACTTCGGCCTGGAAGTCATCCAGAATCTCGAGAGTCTGAATCGCGGATGCAACCTTTATCGTCTGCTCGCCGAGCGAGTCCTGAAGTTGAATCATCTGATCAAGGTTGGCTGCAGCCACTGTCAGATTCAGGCCACCACTGAGAGTTTCATTCATGGCGACCATCGTGCGGGCATTGCCCTGGGCAACGTCGACGTTGTCTGTTGTCGAGAGAATCTGATCTTTCAGTGCAGCCAGTTTTGACGCGGATTCCTGAGCACTGGCAAAACCTGCGTCTGCTTTCTCAAAAATATCCGCGGCAGCGATCATTCGGTTCTGCAGCCCGACGAATTCATCGAACTTCTTTGATGCCAGCTGCAGGTCTGCGTTGCTGGCAATCATTCGCTGAGTCAGTTCCGTCAGGCTGGCAATACTGGTACTCGCCTGTTCGTAACCATTGGAAGCGGCGATGACTCGTTTTTGCAGGGCCAACATCCCGTTCAGGCTGTTGTCTGCCACATCCGTCTGGCCACTGCCGCTGAGGATATTGTCGCGAAGGCTTTCCAGGTTCGCCACCTGGCCAAATGCTTCATCCGTCTGCTGTCGCGATGCGATGATACGTTTCTGAACTGCCGCCATGCGATCAAGTGCGGACAGGGCCGCGGTCGCTGATTCGGACTCTTTTGTCACCGACCTGCGTAGATCTCCGATCCGCGTCATGCCGATGCGCAGGTCCGCCAGCTTGTTGTGCTGATCCTGCAGGCTGGACAGCAGGTCGTTGGCTTCCCAGACGTTGTCGCGGGTGCCGACAATCCTGTTCAGGTGTTCGTCCGCAAGGTCCAGACGTGTTTGAATTCCATCAAGCCGCCCTTTCAATGGGCCGACCATCATCAGCTGCATGCCAAAGAACACCACTGCCAATGACATGAGCATCGAGACCCACATGAAATTGCGGAAGCTCTTGTTCTGCTGATTCTGACTGCGTCGAATGGTCGTCGTCGTGGTCACGCCATCATCTCCTGGAGGTGTTTGAAATAACGGATCACCTCAATCGCTGCTGTCGGCGACACCGTGTCGCCCTCTGATCGTTGTCACCGTATGGTTGGGCTCAGGGACCAACCGAAATGACACACTTTGTCCGGCCCGGCAGCTGATCTTGGTGCGAGGCTCAGAGCCCCGTTAGATTTGTAAATCTCTGCCTGCTCGCCCTCAGGCATCTGACTTCACCAATGAGTATCGCCATGTACAGAATGCTTAGTTGCCCCAAACAGAATCCGTTCGGCGAATCCTGCCGAAACGACCAGGGCACCCACGGAACGAACGGAATTCGCGGCGTTGGTGACAGGATCGGTGCAATTGGCACCAATGGACGTGACTATTGGCAACCGAGCGCAAGACAGAGCCTTCGGCTAAAGACGTTGTCCCCTGACGCATTTGGGACGGGGCAGATACTGCCCCCGTCATCCGGTTTCACACATTGCCGTCAGCATCCGGTTACGCCGTAGACCCTATTCGTTGCCTGTACTTCTGTTCACTTCCTGCCGTCGCTGACGGTATTCCTGCAGTGCGCGCTGATGAGTCTCAAATGCCAGTGAGTCGGCGGCGACGGATTCGACCGGCAGAAACGTCCACCCATCAACTTCCTCTGGCTGCGCAGTGATTGCATCAAAGTTCTGTACCTCTACGGTGAAGAACAGGTCTGTCACAGGAATGATGACGCCACGAAATGCGTATTGGTTTGGGAAAGATGCCAGGTACTGAAGGGACCCTGTCACCAGGTGCAACTCTTCCATCACTTCACGTTGCAGTGCTTCCTCCGCACTTTCTTCGGCGTCCACGAATCCTCCAGGCAATCCCAGTTTGCCTTTGCCAGGATCCTTTCCCCGGACGATGAACAGTATTTTTCCCAACGCATCAACGATTAACGCCGCAACGGCAGTACACGGGCTGAAGTAATGAGCATACCCGCACTCGTCGCAGTCAAACGGGTGTTTGCCCCTGGTTTCGCTGCTGGTGCCACAATGGGGGCAATGCTGCCATGCCTCTTTAATGGGGATTGGGTTCTTCACAGATTGCCGGACATATTGACGTGAGGAGCGGGAGCAGGCTGAATATCGGTTGACCGTATGACGCTTTTGACAGCGGTGGTTCAGAGACGGTCGAATTTGTTTTCGTCTGCCGACAGTATTGTTCACAACGGCGAATCGACGGGTTTTTGCCGACGGCGCAGGTTTCGGCAACTAAACGGGTCGTCCGCCGTCGTCCGGCCACCAACGAACAGATGGGTGGATATTGATTTGACCGAACATATCCCGCTCCGTAGACTAAACGTGCAGGAATCCGTGGCGTCACTTGTTTGCCGGCGGCCACCTGAATGAAAATCCGCGCCCCTTCCACAGTTGAGCGGGGTGAATTGAAACGAAGGGAAGAACGATATGAGATTGCTTCGGTCCATTGTAGCCGGGCAGGCGTTTCTTGTCGCCATCTGGGCCGTCGCTCCCACGGTGTTCGCACAGACTACAAGTCCGGGCGATAACCGCATCGTGAGAACTGCCGATGGCTGGGACATCAAGATTACGTACTTCGAATCCCCCTCCGGCAAAGAGTCGCCGGTCGTAATCCTTTTGCCAGGTGCAGAGGGTCTGGAAAACAGCATGACGCGCAAGGTCTGGGAAGGGATAGCCAAGACGTTGCAGAAGCAGGGGACTGCGGTCGTCACGGCTGATCTTCGAAAACATGGCGACAGTGCGCCCAACGCGGAAGATGCGAATCCTCGACTGATGCGCCTGGGCCCAGGCGATTACGTCCTGATGGCGACTCAGGACCTGGAGGCAATTAAAGCTTTTCTGGTCACGGAGCATCAGCGTCAGAAGCTGAATATCCGCAAACTTGGTATTGCTGCGGCGGGCTCCAGCTGCATGGTCGCTGCTGCATTTGCCGCCAACGACTGGCTGAAGAAACCATGGCCTGACGCTCCGACGTTCGCTCAACGCACGCCCAAGGGGCAGGACGTGCGGGCCATTATGATGCTCAGTCCAAAATCACCAGTGAAGGGGGTGAATACCACTGCCACAATCAGGGCCATAGCGGATCCGGCAAAGGGAATTGCCGTTCATGTCTATTACAATCCGAGCGATCGCGCGGAGAAGAAGGCCGCCGATTCGGTCTTTCGATTTCTGGAACTTAAGCCCGATCAGGAGCCTCGACAGCTGAAGGAAGGCCCTCCGGAAAAGAAGTACTCTGCAGAGGGGCTGTTGATGGCCAAAGACAATGCCGGCAATGTGGTGATGGAAAAATACACGGCTGACTTCTTCAACGCCTATCTGAAGATGCGAGAAGATCCGTGGAAAACCCGCACAAGTAAGCTGGAGTAAGAGTTCATCGAGAGTGGCGAGTGATTGTTGGTGCGACATGTCGACACCACAGCAAACGTGTTGACGGTAACTGTACGGCATGGGCATATACTGATGGCGATTCTGACATTATCTGTCCTTGAGGGGCTTGAGCGTGGCCTGGTCTATAAGGACCTGGAAACTCCGGTCACGATTGGACGGGAAGAAGACAATGTCATTCAGTTGAACGATGAACGTGTCAGCCGTGTGCACGCCAAACTGCAGGAAGACCGCAGTCAGGTCATTCTGACGGACCTGAACAGCACCAATGGAAGTCGCGTTAACGGACATCCGGTGCAGCTGCGCGTGTTGCAGCCCGGCGATCATGTGCAGATCGGGCGGTGCACGCTTTTGTTCGGCAGCAACGCTCAGATTGCCGAACACGCTCAGCGGATCGGCGTTGAGGTTGCCGCATTGACCCCGTTGAATTATTCCGCCGACCCGGTGGTCGCTGCGGCGCCTGATTCCGAGGTCGAGTTTCAGATCGTCGAAGATCCGAGTCCGGAAAGCCTGCAACTGCCGTTGTTTCCCGGGGGCGCACCAGTTCTGCCGGAACATCTTCAACCCGGACAGCGAGCGAGAATCAGCGATGTTCTCAGCTATGTCCACGAGCGGTTGCGTGATGTTGCGTTCGAGGCTTCAGAACCCGAAGACCGTACGCCGGAGTCATTCGTTCAGGTACCCTGGGAGCGTTGGCAGAACATGCTCATGCTGCAGCGAGATCTCGCAAACTACCTGCGGAAGATTGCGAATCCGGACTAGGAAACGGAAACTACCCGTCCTGTGCCGTGTGAACGGGCTTGGCAAAGATCATGCGTCCTGCACTGCTCTGCAGGACACTGCTGACAATGCTGTCGATCTCCTTGCCGATCTGGGGGCTTGCTCCTTCGCAGACAACCATTGTGCCGTCGTCCAGATAGCCGACTCCCTGCCCGGCGCCTTCGCCTTCTTTGATAATCCTGAGTCGTAGTCGCTCACCAGGAATGAATCTCGGCCGCAGAGCATTGGCGACGTCATTCAGGTTAATTACAGGGATTCCCTGAACGCTGGCTACCTTATTCAGGTTGAAATCGTTGGTGATCACACCGCCGCGCAGCTGCTTGGCCAGTTCAACCAGCTTGTGGTCGACGGCCATCGAACGAAATTCCTTGCGGTTTGTTTCGTGAACGCGAACATCAGTGTGCTCGTTTTTCTGCATCGTTGCCAGCACTTCAAGGCCGCGGCGTCCTCTGATGCGACGATTCTTATCGTTGCTGTCAGCCACATCCTGAACTTCGGCCAGGACGAAATCCGGAACAATCAGCTGCGATTCCAGGATCTGAGTTTCCACCACATCAGCAATTCGGCCATCGATTAACGAACTACTGTCAACAATCAACGGACGTCCGCCTTTCAGGTCCCGGGCGAACTCAACATAGGGAATGACAAATCGAAAGTCATCTTTGGTCTGCAACAGCAGCGACACGCAGACATAGGGCAGAACCAGCATTGTCATCATTGCGACCAGCCCTTCGTAAGCTGGCTTCACGATTGGTGTCAGTGCCTGGACCATCAGGTAGGCCAGTAAAACTCCGATCAGAATGCCGAAATAAACGGCAGAAACGACTTCGATGCGTTTGTGCCGAAACAGCAGATCCGCAATTGTGACGACCTGACTGAGGAACAGCAGCACAAAGAAGGCGACAAGTTTCTGGTCGTTGATGATCGTGGGGAGTGTGGAGGCAACGTTATCCACCTTTATGTAGGCAAGTATCGCACCTACACACACCAACAGATACGTAACTCGCAGAATGACAAACAACATAGAACTTAACCCGAACGCCAGGGGTGACTGGAAAGGGACTTTGAGGGTGGGACGGCTATTGTGACAGAATTCCGAGCCGAGACAACCACCTGCCGTTCGGAATCAGGGCTTGTTGTTTGTTTGACCTGGGTGGGGCCAGGCCGCAGCTGCTCCTGACGTAAGTCGTTGCCTGTCAACAGGACTACGAGACTCCCAGCGCCCTGAAAGTTCATGCTTGTGCAGGAAGCGAGTGACCCTGTTTCCGGGATTCACGAGCCTGCTGTATCCCGGGATGACGCCTGCGAAAACCTCGAATCAGCATCTACACGTTGTCTGGGCGATCGGAAATATTCTGTGACGCCGCGCCGCGTGAAGGGGCTGGCAGACGTACCGTACAATTCATGATTGCACAAAAAAGCGACGATGAGTCGGCCAGGAACCGGACTACATCGTCGCTCTGTTTTCAACCTGCTGGATCCACCCTGCGAGCTGATCACCGGTGGAACCGCAGGTTTGGGATAACCTTTGATGCGTGTTCCCCCGTGAGGATACCTCACGTTCCTCTTCCAGCCGGGGGCGGAAGGATGAGATCTTAACCGTTAGTGACGAGGATCGACGACCGCTCTTTCAAAAAGAATCGCTCCGCACGAGACAGATCTTTTTGCGAGCCGGGGAACGGGCAGACTCACGACTTTCCGCCCGTTCTCGCCGTCAGCTCATCATTAACTCAGGTGGCTAACCACCTCTTCCTTTCGCCACCTTCCTGACTATTTGCTATCGCCAGCGGCAGGAGCACAGCAAGAAGGAGCACAGCAGCTGGCGTCGTTACCGCAGCCAGCAGGAGCACAGCAGCTGGATTCGCAGCAGTCAGCTGGAGCACAGCAGCTGGCGTCGTTATCGCAGCCAGCTGGAGCACAACAGGTAGACTCGCAGCAATCAGCTGGAGCACAGCAGCTGGACTCGCAGCATCCAGAGTCACAGCAGCCACGTCGGTGCTTGCGCAGACGAAGCTTAGGCAACTTGAACTTAGGCATTCTCAGCTTTGGAAACTTGAAGCACCGCTTCTTGCATCCGCCGCAGCCTTCGCCACAACATGGAGCTGGAGCACAGCATGTTGGTTCGCAACATTCGTTGTTTCCACAGCCAGCCGGTGCACAGCACGTTGACTCGCAACATTCGTTGTTTCCGCAACCAGCTGGAGCACAGCAGGTTGACTCGCAACATTCGTTGTTGTCGCAACCAGCTGGAGCACAGCACGTTGACTCGCAACATTCGTTGTTGTCGCAACCAGCTGGAGCACAGCAGGTGGCTTCTTCACCGCAGCCACCACAGCCGCCGCCGCCTTTGTTGAACAGACCAAACAGGCCTGCATCAGCGCTGCTCGCCACGGTCATTATGACCAGAGCAGCTGACAGAGTAATCCCTCTCATTGTTTTTTCTCCTGAAATTGAGCTGAAGGGGAGGTGAGGATTCCCGTGTCGCAAACAATGCTGATCACGGATCAAGTCCTCATTCCAGAAATATGGGTAACACAGCGTTGTTTTTCGGGTTCGCGATCTTTGATCATTCATGCAAAGGCTTATAAAGCTGTGTCAGGGTGTGAACCGTGTATGCGTGTGACGGTTGTTCCGGTTGCAACGTCCTTAGACCCTGCAGAACCCGTTTTTCCGTGATTTATGGTAAGGACGATTGCGGTGCGTTCTGCGGTTAACTTGTGATCCCTGCCGGTCGGCAACTGGTTTCTGCAGGAGATTGCGCGTATGCTGGCAAACAGGCTTTCTCTCTCCGCCAGACTCTGTCTTCTACCTGGTTTCCCCACGGTCTTATCCCTCCCTGCCAATGAACCTACCGACTGAAAATGAAATGCCTGATGTGTCGTTTGCCGTTGAATTCACGCATCGGCTGCGTTTCACCCATGACTTGTTTGGCCGTGATGCTCACACACTGATTGATTTGCTGGACGTAGCCGAAGGGCAGGTTCCCAAAGTTCAATTCTGGCTGGACGAACAGGTCTCACTGGCCAATCCGGAATTGAAACACAGGATCCAGCGATTCTGCGCGCGACACCCTGAGGCAGTTCAGGTGACGGGGAATATTCAGGTTGTGCCGGGTGGGGAAGATGTCAAGAACGACATTCACATCATTGAACGCATGTTGAAGTGCTTCAACCACGCGGACCTGGATCGTCGCAGTTACGTCATCGTGATTGGCGGTGGAGCCGTGCTGGACGCCGTGGGGTTTGCGGTCGCCATTGCTCACCGAGGCCTCCGGCTGATTCGTGTTCCCACAACCACACTGGGCCAGGGCGACTCCGGCATCGGCGTCAAGAACAGTATCAATCTGTTTCAGAAGAAGAACTGGGTGGGCACGTTTGCCGTGCCATGGGCCGTCATCAACGATAGAAAACTGGTGGAAACGCTCAGTGACCGCGATTTTTGCTGCGGTTTCTCTGAGGCTGTGAAGGTCTCGCTGTTGAAATCCAGCACGTTCTTTGAACACATTGATCGCGATGCGTCAGCAATTCGTCAGCGAAACGCAGAAGCATGGCCCGTCATTGCCGAATCCGCGCAGTGGCATCTGCGACACATCACCGCCGGCGGCGACCCGTTCGAAATGCTGGAGGCTCGCCCACTGGACTATGGTCATTGGTCAGCTCACAAACTGGAGACGATGTCCAACTTCGAACTCCGGCACGGAGAAGCGGTCGCCATTGGCGTTGCGGTGGACACGATCTACTCAAGTCTGGCCCACGGATTGTCATCTGAAGACGCCGACCGGGTACTCGATTGCCTCGACCGACTCGGTCTGCTGCTTGATCACCCTGCTCTTCGGCGTACCGACGAGTTATTCTCCGGTCTGGAAGAATTCCGTCAGCATCTCGGTGGCCGTCTGACGGTGACCATGCTGGACGGCATCGGTCAGCCAATTGATGTTCATTCGATTGACCATGACCTGATGCGTCTGGCGATATCACAGGTTGTCGAACGCGTCAGCGGGTCGCGGTCGATGATCTGAGGCAGTGGCGGAAGATCATCGGCAGGTTCGGCCGGAGTCCGAGCGAGCCTGGGATCACCACTTCCGGACTGTGAACGCAGTCCGGTCAGGCCTGCAAATGACCTCAATCGCGGACACGTCTGCACAATGACGGCCCGCACTTGTCGGTTGCCGCCATTCACTCAGATCACGGAACCACGGAAATGGCAGGATATGCCGAAACTCCCCATGTCGGCAGGATGACTCTGTCCGTCCCGACCGTCTGATCGCGGTACCACGTTGACCCATGTGCGGGAAAATGCGACAAGGCACACGCTGTATTCCGGCCAGTGGCTCGTTCTGCGCGGTCCAACGTCTGCTTTTGCAGATACCTATGCCAACAGCAACTCCTCTCGCTTCCTCTCTCTCTCTTCATTCGTCGTTTTCTCCGCGACGTCTGTCTGACAAGCAAGGACTTTGTCATGAAGTCTGCGACATGCCTGGCTATCGTCACTAGCGCCGTTATCTGTACCGGCTGCGCTCAATCACTGCTGAATCAGTCTCTGATGGAGCAGCGCGTGATTGAACAGTTCGCCGAAGCGATCAATGAAGAAAACGAACCGGCATTGCGGCGGATCACTTCGTCGCGTTTTGAAGAAAAAGCCATGCGTTCTGACGACGTATTGTCGGATCTGCAGGTACTGCCATTGCCCAAAGACAGGTTGACGGTCGTGGAAGTGACGAATTTGAAAGATGGTGGGCGGCAGGTCATTGCGAAGGAAGAATCGGGTGGCAAGTACCAGTTCCGCCTGGTCAATGATCCCGCCAAGAACTACTGGGTGGTTGATGACGTCATGGTCCGTCAGCTGAATAAAAGCACGCGAATCACCAAATCAACCACTGAGGTTATGGACCTGCTGATGACGCTACGGCAGTTCCTGACCGTTTGGGAGTCCGGCGAACGCCATGAAATTCTGGCCATGACATCTCCCGGACTGACCAGTTCCCTTGAGCGACTTCCGGATGAATGGTTGCAGGCATTGACGGCCCGAATCGCCTCCACCTACGAAGATGGCATGGCACGCAGACCGGAAGCCAACCTTAACGAGAACGACGCCGTGGTGAAACTGCCGGCGAAAAACGGACACCTTCTGATCAAGATCGTTCGCAGTTCGGGCGAATGGCTGGTCGACGATGTCGAAGCCCATAATCATCGGGACAAGAACCATTCCGGATCCGTTCGTCGCCAGGCAGATGCTGTCGGCGCGGTCAATTCATTTCTGACCGCATACGGTGCCGAAGATCACGATCTGCTGCAACAACTCACAACGAACAAATTCTATGCCGATTCACTGAAACTGGCCGATCTGTCCATCATTCAGTTGCCGTCGTCCTCGAAAGTGCCGGACGAATTTGACATCCGTACGTACGAAAACAAGCTGACGGTGATGCTTCCTGCCGGACGCGAGATTGTGCGGCTGGACCTTGAGGAACGGCAGGCCGAATTCACTCAGGCCGATATCGCCGCCGGAATCGGATCGGCACTGTCAGAGAATGAACCGCGTTTCCTGGTTCGTGATGTGACACTCTACGAACGCGCCACTCAGCGTCAAAAATCGCTGTCGTCTGTATTTACCGCACCGACTCGAGCATCATTCTTTCTGAAAGCGTTGTCAGAACGTGACCATGAAACTGTCTCTCAGATGTCTTCAGCCGAATTTTCGCGAGCGACGTGGGAGCGACTTGCTCCCGAGATCCTGGCAGCTCTGCCCATTCCCGACTTCTATGACGAATCGCTGACCCTGACGGACAGTCACACGGTCGCGCAGCGCACTGAGCTTGAATTCAGGACCGGCAACGGGTCAATTCTGTCATGCCGTATGGTCACTGAAAATGGGGCTTTGAAAGTCGATGATATTCAATATCCCAACCAGCAGGGCCAGGTGACCTCGCTGCGGACCCGGCTGGAACTGGCCGCGCCTTTGCTGGAGTTTGCGACTGCGTGGCACAATGGCGACATGCAGTTGCTGCAAAAAGCATGTTCGTCTGACTTTAACCGCCTGGTGTGGAGCAATCTTGAAGGCGTCCCGACACAATTTCCACTGCTGGCGGCACAGCTGAGGCAGCCGATTCGCGATACTCGCGTTACGCAGGAACGTGCCACAGTGAGACTGGGATCGACCAACCAGACGGTTGTCTCTGCCAATCTGATCATGGAGCACAATTATTGGGTCGTTGACGAAATTCACCTGGATCAGAACACCGCACAACACGTTGGTGTTCGGGAAAAGCTGCGTGGTCAGATTGCCGCAAGACTTTTAAGCGGTTCCTATTCGACCGTGCAATCGAAAGCGGGTTACGATGTTGTGCGTCCGATGGATATGACGCCACCGGGTTTTGACACAATCAGCTCAAGCCAGCGTGCTGGCCGCAGCATTCAGGCTGGAAGGATTCAGCAGGCGTCCGCCGAGTTTTCGTCACACTACAACCAGGGAGTAATTGATCAGGCAGTCTACGAACGGCCTTATGATGAACAACAGACTTCGCTGGCGAATGCTCCGGTTAGTCATGCCGTCTACACGCGGGAGTATCCATCTGCGCCGCCCACTTTGACCACACCTGGGGCAGCCGGAGACGTCAGTCATCGTCCACCGTCGGCCCACACCGCACCTGCATCAACCGGGGACACAATCAGGCAGGCCCGCAGTGCCAGCGGTTTTGAGGTGTTTGGCCCTCAGGCGGATAGAATTGCGGAATCCTTTGACACAGCGGCATCTGCACCTCGGGCTGCAGACCTGGCCGATGCTATCGACATGACGCCGGACCACAATGACAGGCCGGTGTCTGGTGATTCGGCGTCGACGAAGGGTCTTATGTACTTCGGCCCCGACAGGGCGGCGCTCTCAAACGAAATTCTACCGCCGGACAGTGGCCCTTCCGCTGCAGCGCCGCAGCATGTGCTGACTCAGCCGGCTGACATGCCTATCGCCATTCAGTAGCGGCGCTACACCGCGCTACGCTGACTTGTGGCCGCGACAGGCGCGTTCCTGCCTGCGAGCCAGACCGGGTCACGAAAATACGTACGCGGCTTTACGGGGCACCCGCCGCATGCACCCGCTTGCCGACGTCCAGTACCATCGGCAGCAGAAACGCCACGGCGGTATGATGCCCGCACGGCATGCGAACGATCCGTTCGGGGGGCAGTCCGATAACTGTCGCCAGCTTTTCGGAACACCGCGGCGGCACTACCACATCGAACATTGCGACGTACAGCGTTGTCCGGTCCGCCGGTAACCGATGCGCCACGCGTGCGGGTTCAACCTGCCGCAACCAGACCGTCAGGTCGGAGCCTGTACGGTGTTCTTCCAGCTTGTTTCGCAAATCAGCGACTTCTCGTTCCCCGTGCTGAAACATCGTCGGCAGATCGGCACCGGCCATCAACAGGAAGTGCTGGTCAAAAACCGCATCCAGACTGCCGGCAAGCGAGGCAACAAATCCCCCCAGGCTGACCCCCAGAATGCTGACGTGCTTCGAATCAACGCCGTCCAGCGTTTTGATGACGTCTGCTGCTCTGCGCGTATCCATCGCTCCCTGCTGGATCCCTTCCACAAGTTCTCTTCCCTGATCCGGTCGCCGCACCGAGCGCTGCCCGTAACCCGGCAGATGCACCATGAATGCATGAATTCCAGTGTGACTCAGCGATTGAGCGATGACTCGCCCTGCATGCATCCCTCGGCCCGATTCATGAACCACGACTATGGCCGGACGCTCGCCTTCACAGATGACATCGTTCTGTCGAGCCATTCGCCATTCGATAAATACGTCTCCGCCCGGACCGGAGCGAGGCGACGGGAACGAAATGCCGAAGTCAAACTCGGCGGTTGGTGCGGGCGTGACTATCGCCGCGAATTTCGTCGGCTGCCACAGGAATCCGTGCAGACACGCCATGGCATCGTCACTTTCTGCAGCGTGATCCGGCACCGCCAGTGAATCATGGCAGGCCATCGCCTGGGGATCCAGCAAAGCGGCCAGCAGGAAGAAGGGCGACATGGAAGTGGTCTTTCTGAATTGAATTGCCGCAAACAAGACTCCGCCGGCGTCTGATGCACGTGGGCTCTCGCTGTTAGATTCGATCTTTATGCCGTCCGGGCGGCCGTCGATTGGGACTTTGACAAAGCCCGTCGCCAGCACGGAAGGCCGCTTCCAAAGGGATTCGGCGGCGGCGGCGCATCCCTTAAAGGTAATGATTCGTCACCTTTTTGCGAGTGGGGTGTCAACGTTCGGTATGACGGCCACTGCCAGTCGATTCTCTTTTGGGCGCTTTCAACTGCCCGTGTGCTTGCAACGGTGTTGCAGTGTGGCCAGAATGGCCAACCATCGATAAATGTTGGGGGAAGCAGTTTCTTCTGTTTTGCTCAATTGGGTTCGGTTCCCGACGGGTTCCGTTTCAGGCATGTCCATTGAACGATTAAGGTCAGCAAATGAAGTTTCTTGAAGGCAGAACTGTCGGTATCGACCTCGGAACAACCTATTCCGCCATTGCGTATATGGATGACGAAGGTAACCCCACGCTTGCGAATAACGCTGACGGTCGACCAATCACACCGTCCGTGGTTCTGCTGGATGACGACCGTGTTGTGGTCGGGCCGACCTTCGAGAGAATATCAGTCGCCTCGTCGGATCAGATTGTCGAAGCCGTCAAGCGCGAAATGGGGAACAGCGAATATCATGTAATGTATCAGAACAAGAGACTGACTCCGGAATTCATTTCTGCTCTGATCATCAAGAAAATGAAGCAGGATGCAGAAAAGGAAATCGGCCCAATCGCCAACGCTGTGATCACGGTGCCCTATTACTTCAACGACGTACGTCGCAAGGCAACTCAGGATGCCGGTCGAATTGCCGGTCTGAATGTCCTCGATATTATCAATGAGCCGACCGCCGCGACCCTGGCCTACGCATGGCAAAAAGGAGAGCTCGGTCGCACGGACATCGCCAACGACGAAAGAACCATACTCGTTTACGACCTCGGCGGTGGAACGTTCGACGTGACGATCGTCCGTTACACGCCGACCAATTTCCGCGTCTTGGCCACCGATGGTGACGTTATGCTCGGCGGGCTGGACTGGAGCAAGCGGCTGGCAGATCACCTTGTTGAGCAGTTTAAGCAGAAGTTTGGCGAAGACCCGTCGACCGATCCGGACACCATACGTGCCTTCCATCAGGAATCAGAAGACGCCAAGCGTGATCTCAGTGACAAGTCACAAGTGCCACTGAGCGTCTACTTTAAGGGCAAGACGCTGTCCGTTTCGCTGACGCGGCCTGAGTTCGAACGAATGACGGCTGACCTTCTGCAGAGAACCAAAGATACGACGGAACTGGTCATACAGCAGGCCGGCGTTAAGACTGGATTGCTGGATGAAGTGATTCTGGTGGGTGGGTCGACTCTGATGCCGGTCGTCGAACAGATGCTGCGTGAAGTTACGGGCCATGAACCTTCGCGTGAATTGATGCCGGAACGTGCCGTCGCCGAAGGCGCTGCCATTCATGCGGCAATTCTGGAGGCTCGACATGGCGACGGATCCAGCAAGGTTGTCGATAGTGTCCAGAAGCGACTGAACACAGTTAAGACGAGTGATGTGAACTCGCACTCACTGGGCATCAAGATTTCCGATCCAAGCGACAAGTCTCGCAAGATCAATCACATCATGATTCCCAAGAACACGCCCGTTCCACACAGCGTCAATCAGCGGTTTGGCACAAATGCGGATGGGCAGGATCGAGTCCACGTGGAGATTCTTGAGGGCGACGCAGTCGACCCGGCAGCCTGCGAATTGATCGGCGATTTCCGCGTCTTCAATCTTCCCCCCAGTCTGCCAAAGGGGTCTCCGATTGAGATTACCTACGCTTACGACGGCTCCGGGCGAATCAGTGCGGCGGCCAAGGAACTGACTGGCAACAACGAGGCGTCGGCAGAAATCGTTCGTGAGTCAGGCATGAAGGATGAGGAAATCGTTGACGCTCTGGGTGCGCTGACCAAGGACTACGATATCGAATAGACATGTCGCAAACGACCGTGAGTTTCAGCCGCGTCTCCTGGACGCGGCTTTTTTTTGCGCCAGTGTTAACGGGCAGCACACCAATCACGGATGCTTCAGGGCAACATGCCGATGGGTTGCCCGTGCAGTCAGGAATCGGGATCGACGATCGGGGCGTCAGCTTTTCAGCGTGCTGATTCGTGTACAGATCAAAGAGGAACGCGAAACGGTCACCAGTTATGAAGCTTCCTTGAGAATATCGTCGATCGTAAGCTCGGCCCGCCAGGCCTTCATCCAGCGTCGAATCGTTTCGACGGGAACGCGATGTGTCTGTCGACTCCGTTGGGCCAGCGCAGTGGCCCAGTGGTCGAATAATTCCGACGAAACATATCGTTTGTACTTCAATAGCACGCGTAATTCCTGCCACCACGGACTGTTGGGTTCTTTGAGTTCGACCCCATAGCCCTGCTGTTGTGCCAGCACGACATATTCCAGTGTTTCCGGATTCAGCCCGTTGCCACGATCCACCACGATCGGCGAGACGCGATCACGTAAAGCCGTCTGATATCGTTCCAGATTCCATTCGCGGGCGTCCCCCAGACGATCGGCTGAGTAGTCGTAGCTGTCAGTCGACTCACCAATCTGCGTATAGAAGAACTCGTCTGTCTCACAGATTATGCCAGTCGTACCTGCCAATTCACGTGCCATCGTACTTTTTCCGCACGATGGCAATCCACGCATTAAGTACACAATCAGTCGTTCATCGTTCACTGGCACTCTTTTTTCGTCAGATCCGGGCAATGGCGTCGTGGACGCAATTGTATCGACGATGGCGCTCAGTCGCCAACGATCTGTAGCTCACCGAATTACGTTGGGTACGGTAGCGGATGTGGTTTAGAGCTCTGGCAAAGCGTAGTGCATTGTCACAGCCAGGTTTTTGGGTTGGCGAGGAAAACGGGGTCAGGTACCAAAAACCGGAACGGCCCGAAGGCTGCTTTGCATTTTTGGTACCTGACCCCCTTTTCCGGGGAATGCTTCCACCCTAACTCTTGCCCGTGACAAAGCCCTGGGTCGCAAACAGATCCTCGTGCTTCTTCCTGTCTTTGACCTTATCGGCCGCTGCAGCAAAGAATATGTCGCGACCTTTTTTGCCATTCAATGTATCCTTGAAGGCATCGGCTGTCAGCGTGCTGGACTGTAGCAGGCCACCGACAGCGGTCAGAGCATTACTTCTGTCATCGTAACTGTCAGGGCGTGCCCAGACGTCATGCAATGCGTCGAGTGCGGCAATGGAAGCTTCGTCCGCCCAGATGTCGGAAATCAGCAGATCATCGCCGCTACCACCCTTCAGGTTGTCTTTGCCATCGCCGCCGATGAGAACGTCATCCGCGCCTTTGCCTGTCAGCCTGTCGTTGCCGGTTCCACCGAGAATGATGTCGGCTCCGGTACCGCCAGTGAGATGGTCCCTGCCCCCGTCACCTTCAATGAGCGACCGGGCATACCATGCATCGTCGGCCCCCGGGGCACTGCCGCCGTCGGAACCTCTGTGTCGCCCTTTGTCTTTTCCCCCGTCGCTGCCGGCATCCGATCCGCCAACCAATGTGACGATGTCATTGCCTTCGCACAACACGATTCGAACGGTTTGAATGTCATCCGGGTTGAAGTTGTAGGTGTCGGCGCCGCCATCAGAACCACCATCCCTGCCATGGTGTCGGTGGTGTCCGCGGTGTCGATGGTGTCCGCCGTGTCCGTGATGACCGTGGCCCTTGTCTTTTCCTCCATCACTGCCTCCGTCCGACGCTCCCTGAATATTCAGGTTCGCGGTCACTTTCACGCGATCGGGACCGCCGTCACTACCGCCATGGCGTCCTTTATTCTTTCCTCCATCCGATCCACCGTCGCTGCCACCGACCTGACGTACATTGACGATGTCTTTTCCGGCAGTCCCAATAACCTGCAGTTCGCCGTCATCGGTCAGACGAACACCGCTCACCCAAACTTCCACCGTCGTCGCAATGGACTCACCCGTGTCATCGTCGATAACGGTCACTAGAACGTCAAAAATGCCGCCGGATGCATAGGTGTGGACACCAGTGAACGAACCAACTCCGCCGCCGTCGACATCCAGGTCGGTGAAGTCACCGGGATTCAGGTCACTGTTGCTTTCACTGTAATCGTCCCACTGAACGATGATCGTGTGCGTATCAAGGGAGCCGATATCCGTAATCAGGCCTGCAACCGAAATCTCCTGCCCCACCACCGCCTTGTTGGCCCGCGTGTTGCCGATCGTAAGCGAGGCCAGCACGGGGGCGAGATTTGTGACTTCGACCGTGGTCTCACCGTCGACCGACCCCGCGTAGTCATCGGTGACGGTTACCTTGATCAGCATATTGTCGACCGGTGTTCCGACGGGATTATCATCAAGAAACTGATGCGTGTAACTGAAGTTTCCGGCAGGCACGTCCATGTACGTCTCATCAATCTTGTCGTTGTTGTTCCAGTCAATTGCTATCGTGAAAGTGTCCAGCGGTCCCACGTCGGCGATCGTGCCGCTAAAGGTCGTAGTGCCGTTCTCATGGATCGGCGTGGCCGCCAGATTGTTCAGCGTCGGGGTGGGTCTGCTGACTTCTGCCGTGGTCTCGCCGTCGACGGTCCCCGTGTCGTCATCGGTGACCGTCACGCTGATCGTCATGTTGTCGACCGGTGTTCCGGTTGTGTTATCAACGGGATACTGATGGCTGTAGCTGAAATTGCCGGCCCCTACGTTCAGGTGCGTCTCATCAATCGTACCGTCGTTGTTCCAGTCAATTTCTATCGTGAAGGTATCCAACGAACTTACGTCGGCAATCGTGCCGCTAAAGGTCGTGATGCCGTTCTCATTGATCCGCGTTGCCGTCAGGTTGTTAAGCGTCGGTGCGACGTTGGTCACTTCGACCGAGGTGCTGCCGATGACGCTGCCAGTGTCATCGTCGGTCACCCTGACATTGATCGGTAAATTGTCCACCGGCGAGCCTGTGGGATCATCGTCCAGGTATTGGTGCATGTAGTTGAAAACGCCAGGCGACAAACCGGAGTGCGTTTCGTCGTAGGTGCCGTCATTGTTCCAGTCGATCTCGACTGTGAAGGTGTCCAGCGTACCCCACATCGGCGATCGTACCGCTCAGCGTGGTGGTGCCATTTTCAAGGATTGACGTGGCCGACAGTCCGCTCAGTGTTGGCGCCACTCCATCGACGGTGACCGTCAGCCTGGAATTCAGTATAAGATCATCGATCGAAAACCATTTGGCGGCATCGTTCGCTCGGATCTCAAGGGTCCGGACGTTCGTGAAGCCGGCATTCAGTTGTTGGAAATCGTTAGTCAGGTTAAGACTGCTGCTCTCCCCCACTTGATTGTTTGACGCGTCGTACCCAAACATCTGGATCGTCGAAGCATTGCTGCTGTATTTCGAACTCAGAGTTGCAAAGTTTGCGCTCACAACGGCAGTTGGAGACAGGAAATCGATGAAGAGACTTTGAGGACCACCCGAATTCCATGCATAAGAATCACCGCTGACTGGCGTTGGACCAGGCATGTAAGCCGCGTCATTCACCGTCGCTGATGCCCAGTCCCAGTAAACACTGGTAGATGGAATGACCGGGCTCGCGAGATCTGAAGAACGCGAATGACCCCACTCGAATCCATGATAGGTCGATGAGATTCCCTGAACATAAAAAGTCTTACGCTCTGTCAGGTCGTCGAAAGTGATTGAATCGTCAGCGGTATTGCTCAGCACCGCACTGCCGCCGTCGTCATCGGTCAGCGTGCCGGTAACGATGTAGGTGTCGCTTTGCGTTGCTGTGGGGTCGTCATCCAGGTATTGATGGCTGACGCTGAACGAAGTCGCGCCGGCCGCAACGGGATAGCTCACGGGCGTGCCTTCGCCCCAGTCGACCATCAGAGTGAATGTGTCCAGAGTCCCCGGATCACTGAGGTCACCGCTGAGCGTCGCGAAGTCATTTTCGTCAATGCGGAAAGTCACCGCGACGTTGCTCAACGTCGGCGCCACGTTGGCGATCGTGGCAATTATCGTGTCGGAGGCGATAATAAGCTCATCGTCTATGAGGGTGATCGTGACGGTGTAGTCGCCGCTGTCCGAGTATACGTGGCTCCCTGTGACAGTGCCGGAACCGCCTGCCGTGCCGCCGACCGTTCCGGGAGTCGTATTGCCGTCACCCCAGTTAATTGTGGCCGTGTGTGAGTCCCACTGGCCCACATCCGAAAAATCTCTGGCAACCGTGATAGGCGAACCTTCGACACCTGCAACTGACAACAGACATCGCTTTTCCAAAGCCTCAATGGTCCGTGGTGCAGTTTCGGACGGAAACGATTGTGCGTAGCCCGAACGGACAACGCCATGGCGACGGCCTGTCTTCCTGCATTTCGAAGAGCGAGTTCGGGCGACGGCGGAGCGAAGTCTGGATAACCATGAAGAACTCAACATTGGAAACGCACTCGGAATTTATGACAGAAAATGTGTAAAAATCTTGAGGAGGTGTGTGAACAAGGGGAGACTGGACCGTTCTGCCAGTGTCCGAGGCGTCAGCACGGCTGGCAAGTTCTTATCAGTTCGGCGGTCAGGCACGGTGGCGACAGACGCGCATATCCTGTCGTTTGTCGCGGACGGAACGCATTCGGTTACGCAGTGGCAATAACACATCACCTTGCATACCGACTGACCGGACCGGTGATGCACAATCGGAACATGCTTCAAATGCTGCGACGGCGGATTCCGCCAGGCAAGTGCTGTCGCCTCGTTCGATGCGTTTGATTTCCGCACTTCGAACTGTGGCCTGATCGCCATGGTCACGTGCTGCCGACGCCACTTCTTTGTGGCAGAATCGCAACAGGATTTTGCGGGCGACTCTGCAGGACCTGAGACCGTGGGTGTGAAAGGCGAACGGAATACGCGCCCGGTCGGTCGAGCGTTCGAAGAATGGCGGCTGATCAGATTCGGCAGCTGATCATCACGACGACTTCGTTTGGTTGCCCGTTCCTTCATCAGTGTCCCCCCACACCTTTACTATACGTCGCAAATTGAGCTCCGGCTTTTTTCGCCGGTCATTCCAGTCATCGCCCTTCTGCCGGAATCGGCAACATGGGCCTGCAGTCGTGGGGTGAGCAGATGGTAAGGACTCCAGGAGACGACTCTGCACACAGGTGCCGTTCAACACTCGACGTGCCGGTGGCTACAGGGTGTCATCTCAGACTGTTTGAGCAGAAGATCGCAAAGGCACCAAAGAAACCAAGGCTCCTGCCCTTTGCTCTCTTTGCTGCCTTCTGTTCAGAATTGCTCCGAGTTTCTTTGTCTCGTTCCCCGGCTCCGGCCTGGTAACGCCAATCCTTGAAGCTCTGCTTCTGGAAGAGGCTGTGCTGGTTGTTTCTCTTTGCGGCCTTCGCGAGCTTCTGTTGGATTGCGATTTCCGTCAGTGTTCACGCAGACTTGCCGTTTGAGGACAGGGGGTTGAACCTGTTGTTTATACACAAGTCGTCGAGCATGTTGCGTGTTGTTAGAGCAGTCTACTTATTGTCGTGAACGATACTGGCTCGTGGGGGCAACAGAACTGCTATCGAATAGCGTTCTTCGCGGCCACAAGTCAGCGTGAAACGCTGTAGTCGCGAAGGCGACTGCAGCACTTAGCCGTGGGTGTCAACCCGCGAAATGCGAACAACATGAACAGGACAGCCGTGAAACGGCGACAGCATTTCCATTGACGACCGCTGCTGCCGTTTCACGGCTTTGGCCATATTGGAACTCTTCTTCCGTGGGTTTCACCCACGGCTATGTGCTTTTGCGGCTCCGCCGCAGGTTGTTCGATTTATGTATGAATGACAGGATCTTTTTCACGGCTCAAACTCAGATTCGCGTGAGAAAAACTACGCAGGATCTCAGAAACCCCCGCATTTTACTGGGCTGTCGCGTCCATCCGGCTAAGCGGCCCCAGACAGTAATTATCGCGATACACTGAAGAATTCATCAAAATACGGGTCACCAATCTAAGGAACAGAAGTAGAATACGTCCAACTTTGGTGAGCGCGCAGAAATGCCCGTTCATTAGATCCAGCGGTTGGTGAGTACTCTGTTTGCGACGGAAGCTCACCAACCGTTTTTATTTTTCACTCGCACCGAAAATCGGTTACTGACAGGCACAATCGACAACAAGGCTCTGCTGCCGCCAGGTGTTTGGGATTTTCCAGTGTTCACTTACATGTGGGCGCAATGAAAGACGTTAAGCGTACGGACGCTCAGTGCTGCATTACCGCACCAATCGACTGATGACGCGGAATTCGTCGGTGCCGGATTTCTCGCACCATTCGAAGACCACGCTTTCGGCCGAGCAGATCACAACACCGGCATCGCGCAGGCGGTTCATCGCCGTGCGACGGTCAGAATCACGACGACTGCTGACGGCGTCGTCAACAACGAAAACGCGATACCCCTGAGCCAGTAGATCGATGGCTGTCTGCAGAACGCAGATGTGCGCTTCGATGCCGACTATGACAACCTGTCTTCGGCGGTCGACTGACGTATCGGCGTCGTCTGAAGCACAGAGTTTCTGAAATTCTTCGGCCGCACTGAACCGAATCTTTTCAAACGATCTTCTGGGCGACTGATGCTGAGCAATCGCGTCAACGCTGGCACCAAGTCCTTTCGGATATTGTTCGGATACAATGACTGGAACGCTCAGTGCTGCCGCGGCATCCAGCAGAAGAACGATTCTGTTTTCGATCTGGTCTGCATTGTGAATGACGGGCATCAGTCTTTGCTGCACATCAATGACCAACAGTTGCGATTGATGGCGATCAATCAGCTCGGAGCTGCGACGCAGGCTGGCCTGATGTTCTGGTGGAGATGATTCTGGCACGATTGGTTCTCTGGTGGTCTACAGCGTTTCACGCTGACTTGTGGCCGCGAAGGGCGTATTTCAATAGCAGTTTCGCTACTCCCACGAGCCAGTATCGTTCACGACAATAAGTAAATTGCTCTAATTGTGTGTGCAAGCAGTTTCAATACCTTTGGTCACCCGACGCGCAAGCCAGAGATGTCTTCGGACATTGCTTCGTTTACGGTCTCTCGCTCACGCGTCGGGTGTCCCGATGAGAGCCCAACAAGTCTATAGGCTGCTGCATCAATCGCCTACCGATGAAGTGGCGGTGGCTGGGCGTCGTCGCAGAATGCTGTAGCGACACACGGGTGGTGGCTGGACTGAGCCTGCGAAGGAAGCCCCGGTGGACGCTCGTTCCTTGTTTCAACGACGAGTGCTTTGTCGGAACCACGTTTTAGGGTTGGCGAGGAAAACGGGGTCAGGTACCAAAAACCGGAACGGCCCGAAGGGTGCTTCGCATTTTTGGTACCTGACCCCCTTTTCCGGCGAACGATTCAACCCCACTTTTTG
>JAAERP010000274.1 GCA_024230215.1 Fuerstiella sp.
CCGTCCCCCTGCAGCAATCCGTGATGATCCGTGCATATCCGTGGTTGACAACTTGTGATTGGGTTCCGTAATGCAGCTCAATCAACCGTCACGTCGCCAAGTGAATCCTCTTCCGAACGATAGACGTAAGTAAAACGTCCCGCGCCTGTCTGCTGAACCAGCATGGGCGATTCGTCTTTCGTCGTCTCCACCGTATAAACAACTTCGACAGCCTGCAGCGGTCTTCCCAGACCGTCGGTGCGAGTCACCAGATAGCCGTGACGAGAAAACTTCTCCTTCTTTCCGTCTGTGCTGCGGTCCCATCCGATCAACTGGTTGCTGCCGTCATACTGATAGCGATCCACCCAGTTTCGACCGGCCACCAACATAGGGTCCGCGTACATCCCACCGTCAGCCTGAGTTCTGTATTCCACGGAAAGGATGCGACCATCACTGCTGTATTGTCGAGTCTCATTCGTCGGCCACCAGAACGAAATAATGGCCGGAGCAGAATCGTGCGTTCCGTTATTTACGAACACGCCGATGTCCACACGGGCCGATTCCATTTTCGAACCGGGACGAATCGCTTGTCGTTCGTGGTGTTTCACAGAAATTGAAACAACCGAAGACTTCTCGTCCTGTGGCTGAATCGACACCAGCTCCGGATCGCCCTGCAGCAGAACCCAATGCCATTTCAGTGGTTGCTGGTTAAGGTCAAAACTTTTCTGCGCAGAAATGGTCATGTGACGTGTCTGCTGAACACCCCGACAAACTCGAGCAATCGCGGCTGGCGTGGTAAACAGTTTTTCCGTTCGACCCGCTTCGAAGTAATCAGCTCCGACCTGGAACTGATCTTCTTCGACGACTTCCAGGATGGCGACTGGCGGTAGTGCTTCCGGTTGCAGGTCATGGGCCATCTTCACCATTTCTAGTTTGTTGACCTGGTCGCCCTGGAAAACCGGCGGGTGAGCAATACCGGTCAGATAGTCAGCGGGAGTGCGAACCTGACGATTGCTGGAACGAAAAATCATCTGCAGACATGGCATCAAGGCAGCCTTCCGTTCCAGCATTTGGCGAACATCGGTTCGAAACGCGGCCAACGTCGCGGCAAATGCATCCATGAAGACTCGGTCTGTGCCAGAGGAACCCTGTGAGATCACGACGTACGGAGTGTTGGCCGGATAGACGTCTCCATAGCCTCCCGCTCCGTTTGTACCCGGATCGTAATCGCGATGCTCCGGATAGAAGTAGACGTGATTGCCGAAGTACTGGGCCGCCAGAATCGCGGTCACCTGACTGTCGCAATACGCCAGACGAGGCTGACTTCTCCAGAACGGACCGGAGACCATTGCCGTTGAGGAGTTGCCCAACACAATCCTGTTGAAATGAAACAACCATTGCAGTCCGTTGTGCACATTGTGCTGTCGAGCGGCCGCCGAATACCTGGTCTTGGCGAGTTGGGGGTAGAGCTTTAGGTCGAGTAGGGAATGATCTTTGTCATGATTGTCGTACAGCACACCGAGGTGCCCGGCCGCAGAGTCCTGTTCATACCATTTCCGCAGTAGCGTGCTGGCCTGATCCGTTCCGGTGGCGATTGCACCTGCATCACTTCGAGTTCGTTCGTCCCTGAACAACGTCAGCAGGCGACGTGATCTGGGATCCCACCTGGTGTTGGACTCGGCAATCATAGCGATTCCGGCCTTGATATCACCGGGTGAGACGGCGACCTGTTTCACTTCCGGAACGAACGGTTCAGCAGCGGCCTGAATCAGCTCCTGCCAGTCATCTCGCCGACGGAGACTTTCAAGATCCGGGTCTTCGTTGAGGTGGCGAAGACTTCGCAGACCGTTGTTGACGGAATTCCACAACGACGCCATCGCTGCGTCCGACTTTTCCTGCCTGGCCTGGGCACACGCCAGATTGAAGTGTCCCGTTGGATCTTCCGGCACCAATTGCAGCAGCGCGGCACATTGGATTTCTGCCGCAGCAAACTGCTTCTGGCGAAATAACAGGGTGACCTGGTGGCGAATTCGCCGCACACGTTCCTGCAGCCGTGGTTTTGCAAAAACACTGCGGGTGTCAGCGAGTCCGATGCTGTCCCGGCGAGATTCTTCATCCGCCGCCGGTCGCCCAGGAAGCAGCAATACCAACGTCAACAACACTCCAACAGTGAAGCTAACAACAAGTTGTTTTCGAAGACCCATATGACTCACAGACCAGCTAACTTCCCGGTATAGAAATTCATCTCGAAGGGACTGCAGCATAACTGGTTTCGAACTGGATTGGTGGAGCTTGAGACCACTAATATTCACTGATATGACACTAATATCTTCCTGGATGTTGTCCTCAAGAAGTCGTCACCGTTTGTTCGTCTCCATCAGCAGGAGTGTTGCATTTTATAAGTGTGTAATGAGTTAGGTAGGTCAGGACCTGTCCTGACGCAACCATTATCGGCAGGACCGATTCTGCCCTACGAAAATTGTGACTTCCGTCAGTTTCCACGCAGTATTGCCGTCTGAGGAAAGGGTTTGAACAGAAGGGCGCTAAGGAAGCAAAGCACCATTGGTATTTGCACAAGTTTTCCTTCCTGTCGTCACGGCAGAGTCAACACGTGAACCGAACTGATTGCCGACGGTTCGATCGTAGTTTTCTGAGTTGCATAGATACCTATGCTGTTTGTCTGCGTCAGCGGTTTTTTTGTGTTATCAGTGTGTCATGAGTGTCCATCAGTGGTTCCGTGCGTTGTTTTTGTGTCTCTTCGTGTTTCTTGTGGCAATGCCCGTCCGGCAATACAAGCTCGACGCGCCAGCGAGTGGATCTCGTTCGCTGGTCAGACAAACCTGCTTGCCCAGCGTGCATGTAACAAGCATGGAGAAGCCGCAGTGAAGCAGGACGGCGCCAGGAGGACAATCGCCCCGTCGTTTATACATACAACCTGCGGCGGAGCCGCAAAAGCACTTTGACCGTGGTTGAAACCCACGGAAGGAATATTTAATGATGGCCAAAGCCGTGAAACGGCGACAGCAGTTGTCGATGCAAAGATGCTGTCGCCGTTTCACGGCTTTCCGGATCATGTTGTTTTCATTCCGCGGGTTGACACCCGCGGCTACAGCGTTTCACGCTGACTTGTGGCTGCGAAGAACGTTCTTCAGTGAAGTAGGCTGGGGCCAGGAGCCACAGCGTGGCCGACCCAGCAACGCGATGAACAACAACACGAGCACATTCCAACGGAACCGGAATCCGACGCCATTGGTCCGGAAACGCTCACCAACACACCAACACAGCAGCACAACGGTCACCACGTCACTCCTCAATTCCGGCCAGCAACTGCAATGCAAGTTCGTGCTGTGGATCAATTTCCAAAACCGCCGACAGGTCGTGCCGAGCATCCGTCAGCCGATCCAGCGCGATGTAGATTTCGCCTCGAGTAGCCAGTAGATCCGGGTGGCCGGGCGCAATCAACAGCGCCTGCTCCACCAGATCAAGAGCACGAACGGCGTTGCCTTTCGACCGTCGTACCAATGCAACGGCAAGGTTATTCAGCGCCACGGGATCGTCAGGCAAGAGCGAATGCGCCTGTTCGAGATTCGTAACAGCTTTCTCAAAATCTTTCTGCAAAATCGCCTCCGCGCCAACTGCGGAATAGACAGCGGCATTCAATGTTCCCTGTGCAAGAATCTCCGACACCAATGCGTTCGCTTCCGGGGTAGCCACTCCCTGACCAATCGCGACCCTGGCCAGACGGGGAGCAATCGCCGAGGCGGCAGGATTGATTCGATAGACCCGCTGCAGCAGATCCAGTGACTCGTTAGTCCCGATAAACGAATCGTCGGCGGCCGCTTTCCGGTCAAACAGTGCATGGACCGATTTCACATAGATACCCGTCAGTTCTACGCCGGGGGTTCCGTTGGCTCTGTTGATTTGTGTTTCGAGCAATTGAACAACTTCCTGCAGCCGGTTTTCAATAAGAAGCACTCGTGCCACCGACACGACCAATTGCTCGTTGTCGGATTCTTCGGACCGGAGTTGTTTCAATAACGTATCCGTCACCTCGCGTGCTTCGTCCGTCTTGCCTGCCAGGACAAGCAGCTGTGCCAGATTAGCCTGGGAGTCCCGATTCGCAGCGGCGACCGGCTTCAGCACCTCGATGGCCTCTTCAAAAAGACCGCAGACCGTCAGCAATTCAATCAGATGCTGACGTGTCTGAATAGAATTACCGTCCTGTTCCAAGTGCTGTCGCCAATGATCCAGTGCCGGTCGCAGTGTGTTCGGATCGATCCTGTCCGGGGGCTTGACAGTCCGGAACAGAAGTTGGATGGCGGACATATTGGAAGGGTTCAGCTGTACAGCCTGCCGGGCCAGTTCTACCGCGTGTCGTTGATTCAACGCCTTTCTGAGTAATTCAATCGCCGTCGCTGCGTACACGGCGGACAGAGCGTTCTTCATTTCCGCCGATTCTTCGATCGCCAAACCGTCCTTGAGTAGCGACTCCGCCTGTTTGTTATCTCCCAGGATGGCCATGATTCTGGCAATGCTGATTCGTGCCTGATGATCGCCTTGGTCCGCGGACAAGCGGTCCTGCAGTATCTGCATCGCCGAAGCAGACTGCAGCAGTAGTTCCTGCCGTCTGCGTCCCAGAATCTTCTGCAGCGCCAGCATGTCCGGTGCATTGTTCGGATCCAACTCTGAGGCAGTCGCGAAATGATGTTCTGCAAGACGCGTCTGTCGTTGTCGCAGGTAGCTTTCTCCCAATAACAGATGGGCTTCCGGATTCCGTGACTGTTCCTGAACGGCCTTTTGCAGCTGCTGTTGTCGCTCCTGATCGGACAGTGGAATCAGTGCATCCGGTTTCTCAGACTGCTTCACCAACCAGATTCGAACAGCTGAGTAGCCTGGGCCATCTAATGGCGTCATTGCGTTCAGACGTGGGACCGCCTGTTCGGTTTCTCCCCGGGGAATCAGGTTCTGCACCCACTTAAACTGAACTGCAAATGTGTCAACATTGTTTTGCTGTAGTCGCTGCAGAGCCAACTCAAGATCAACCTCATGATTCCGCGCGACTGCTTCCGTCAGAGCGGCTTCGTACCGACCGTTGAGCTTTGCTGATGTGTCTGTATTCGTCCACAACGGGATTGTCGCAATGCAAAGCACAGCGCATGGCAACCCGATCAGAAATCGGCGAGGACTACGAGTCATAAACCATGAGTGCAGAAGATCACCTGCCCACGGCCCCAGCATGCCCAGTACTGATGGCGCCTGTTCCAGGATGGACATGACTTCCCGCCCATCCGTTTCCTGAACCGGCTCCAGATCATTTCTGGGCAGAGTCAGAAACAATTTGTTCCAGAGAACTGCAAACGGGTTCATTGTGGCAGTGGCCATCAACGGAATCGGCTCTGTAAAACCGCTCAGCAACGCATCAAGGCTGATGATGCTCAACAGACCAATCACAAAAACAGAAAGACTGAGTATCAGACGATCCACACCAAGGGACGCATCCGTTCCATATTCCTGCCAGATGACAACAGTGACACACAACCGAGTCGCCTGCATCAACAGGGCGACAAAGACACTGGCCAACAGCGAAGGAATCGCGTGTGCCCATCTTCTACGCAGGACGCACTGAAAAACGCACGCAAGACACAATAACGCTGGTGCAGATAACAAAACGTCACAGACCTGCTGGATATCGAAGCTGTGTCCGGAGACTTCAATACTGTTGGACGTGGTGAAGTGCAAATAGTGAAACAGGTCAAGGAACTGACTTGCCAATCCGTTGGCCTGTCTGATTAATTGTTCCAGAACGCTGTCAAACGCAACGACAGGCGGACGGATTGAAAACAACAGTGGGAAGCACAGGTAACCAAGCGACGAGTGAACAGCTTTGTCCTGATACCGTTTCAGGAAAGCATGCCCCCAGACAAGACCGCCCAGCACACCAAATCCAAACTCGCCGGTAACAACTGCCAGAGCAAGGCACACCGCATCCGCCATGAAGTGGATCAGTGGAAACCGACCCTTTGATTCCATCCGGCCACCGGTTCGTCGCCAGAACAGCAGAGCGACGATACCCCACACCACCGGTCCAAACTGATAGGCAGTGTCAGTCCGCAGACCGAACGCGTATCCAATCAGGAACGGCACATGAATCAACAGCAGCAGAACGATCGGAAGTCGGGACTTCATGAAACTCAATTGACGAAATCAAGGGGATCCAGCGAGTCTGGCACCCGGGTAGGCTTCAGCTAATCACCATACTTGTCCAGTCCCCGCCAATCTGAGAGCCAATCTGCCGCAATTCTTGAGATATCACGGGATTATCATGCGTGTTGTTTACGCCAGGAACTGTGCCCGGCAGAAATCTCAGAAACGGACATTCACGCCATCAAAGTTTGGCATGTGTCGTGCTCGAAGTGCGGAGCAGACACATTTGCCCCCCCGGCCAACAGGACAATTTTCTGGAAAAACCCACTAATTTGGTGTGTAATGATACAGGTCGTGGCGGGCAGGACGTCAAAATCAGGATTATCTGACCACAACGGCGTGTGTTTCCCGTTACTTTCTCCGTGGGAGCTGAGGTTTGCCGCGGACGGAAAAGGGGGTCAGGTACCAAAAATGCGAAGCACCCTTCGGGCCGTTCCGGTTTTTGGTACCTGACACCGCTTTCCTCGCCAACTCTGAAACCTGGCCTTCACAAAGCAATGGGGGCTTTCGTCGCTTCGCGACCATGTAACACAACCTGAATCACATCCGCGTACAATTGATGTTGCTTCCACCATTGGGTTGCAGCAGGTAACATCGATCATAACTCTGCTCACGAATACAGCACCAGTACGGCACACAC
>JAAERP010000275.1 GCA_024230215.1 Fuerstiella sp.
AGAACCCCTCACAAACCCTCGTCGTGAGCTGCCAGCCACGCTCCAACGAGAGATTCCTAAAACCAGAGCGCTGCACTTTCCGACCGCCAAGCGCCACACTTTCTCACCGCCGTTTACAGTCGTTAGATGGACTGAGATCCGGTCTGCGATGTGTCCAACGCACGATGTGTCTTCGGCAAAAAGTAGATACAACTTGCCACGAGGAGACCTGCGCCCAGCAACGAAAAGGCATACGTGAAGCCATGGAAAAATTCAAAGCGGTTGATATCGGATTGAAAGAGATCCCGGTAGAGCTGTACGGCGATTGAACCGGTGTATCCAACTGAGTCGGCAATGTAGATTGCAAACACCGCGTTGCCACGAAAATGAGTTGAGGCGAGCAGTCGCTCAAACAGGGCCGTCCCAAAGGGAACGTACGCAAGGTATGAACCGAGCCCAACCAACACCATCCACCATAGCTCTCTTCCTCGAAGCAGACCAGCGTCAAGCATAAGCGTGGCACCAGCCATCAATATCAAGCCGCACGTCATCACTGCGTAAACAGCGATGAGTCCGTGACGATGGTTCCGAAAGACGTTTAACACCGCAAGTACCAGCACGACTCCTATCGCAATTGGAAACTCGGTTCGCGTAAATACGGCAGGCGTCCCGGCATACCCCAGTGTCTGAAATATCTCGATCCCATAGTTATCTCGATAGTCCCGATATGCAGTCAGGAAGAAGTAGACCGTGAACAAGAGCAGCAAGCCTGCCCAGAAGTGCCCCACAAACCTTGCGCGATCCGCACCATTCATTCTCGGTCGTTCCGTTCGCGAATCCGTGTCTGCCACAGAAGGTTCAGGGATCTGATTCAGCAGCCACACGGAGACAAGATATAATGGCAGAAAACAGAGTCCCGTGATTGCCGGCATCCAGACGTCTGACACTCCTGAGTCAATCCAGATCCGACCAACATCTTTAACAACGCCGCTCGCGATGATGTACGAACAACTCAGCCCCGCCAGTACCAATTCCGAAAGTCTTCGACCCTCCAGATACCGGACAACAAGTCCCCAGATCATGCCCAACGGCAAACCGTTCAGCAAAATCGCGAGTACTTTCCAACCCGATGGAACGACCGCGAAGACGACCAACGCTGTCTCTGCCCAGATGATGAGAAGCACCAGGACCAATGCTCGATTGGCTCGGCCCAATTCCGAGCAGACTCTCATGCCGATTACCTTGGACAGCGTGTAGCCGACAATCTGGCTAATGACGAGCGCCGTTTTCAGGTCCAGTCCAGCGAATGTGCCAAGCCCTTCGTATGTCGCCGCCGCAAATGGCTTGCGAAATGCGTACATACAGAAGTACGTCGAGAAAGACGCGGCAATCGCGTAAGCGGCGAACAGCCAGTCCGGTGCGGTGGTGAGCCGCCGAGTCACTAAGCTGTTTCGATTGGTCATCGCTTAGGCGATTCTCTCCGTGGCAACTTTCAAGATGCGATGAGGTGGGTAGCCTATTTGCGACCGCAGACAAATGTCGTTTGCCCGATGTCCAATCGCTTCCTCTCACGTTCGTCAAGGTAGTCCTGCATTGTGCCTTCCGCATTCATCCGTTCGACTCGCTGCCGTGCATCGACAAGTTCCGCGTCGGAAGTCAACGACCACGTTGAGTCACCAGCTCGCCATGCTTCGCCAAGGGGTCCCTGGGGATCCAAATAGGATGGCCCCTGAAGTATTCCGTCCAGATCCGCCGAAACTGTTTCGATGTCAAATCCCGCTGTCGTGAGTATCTGCTTCAGTTTATCGAGGTCAGGCATTCGGCAACTGAGCCGCGCGACGGCGACCGGGATCAAATCGGCCCACCAATAACCATCACGGAACTGATCGTGTGATGTTGCGTTGATGACGAACGCGCCGCCTGGGCGCAAGACACGATATGCCTCTTGAAAGAACTGCGTCACGTTCGGAAACTGGCACGGCTTCCAGTCTGCCGGATCATCCGACGCGCCCGGTCCTTCTTCGAGATGATGGATCACTTGATTGCAGGTGATGCCGTCGAATCGCTCGTCTCCGTAGGGCATTTCCAGAATGCTGCCACAGGTCAACTCAACGTCCTCGCTGAGTTTTGTCCGAGCTTGTGCCAACATGCCTTCGCTGAAGTCGATGCCAGCAAGACATGCCAGGTGGGGACGCAATGCTTCCAGGTAGTTCCCCGTGCCGCAGCCAGCCTCCAGCACAGTCTGGTCTCCGAGCCGAACGCCGGTTCGCGCAAGACAGCCCAAAATGGTGTCTACGCCAACGGCTGCGCGCGTCTTATCGTAGTCTTCTGATGCGACGGTATAGTTGGCATAATTCGACATCGCGTAATTCTTTCTCCAGCCATTCAAGACGTTCACTCTGTTCGAGACAATCCGCTCCCCCCAAAACCGGGAATGCCACCGAGTGTCGCACATTTCGTCTTCCGGTGATAGAGTGCCGAATGCCGCCCTGCTATTGCAGCCTCTCACTGCGGATCCTCTCGGTGAAATAAAGCCATTGTCGACGAGCTTGACGCCATACCTCCCCCACTCAGGAATCGTTGGAAATCCGGCACTCATCATCGGGAACACGATGAGTGTCCGTACCCGTGATCAGAAATGTCCAGTTTGCCATCAGGCCGTTACGGCGGCGGTAGATGCGACCGCGACAATCTGGGTCGCGAGAACCCAGTACGATGTCGCGCCTGCTGTTAACCCCGTTCAAAAAACTTTGAGGAGTGTTGGTTACCTCCGGGCCACCGTGGAGGACTCGAACTATTGCAAAGCGTTGCCGATACACGACTTCCGAAATCGAGTCGCGCGCGAGTCGTTACGAAGAGCGTTTTGTACGGGGAGGACCAGCACCGTTTCCTGCCTCGGGCGTGACCCTGAGAGCATGCTATAAAGCGCCGGTTTGCTGTTTCATGCGATGCGGATTTCGTGACCAATGTCTGTTAGAGCAGTTTACGAAAACACGTGTCTCGTTCGGGCTCGTGGGAAACACACATAGCAGGCCAAAAAACGTTTTTCGCGGCCACGAATCAGCGTAATACGCTGTAGTCCTTGGTCACTTATGTCACAACCTGGACTCGGGCGGAAACGTCATGGGACCGCATCAATTTGACGAAAGCAGTGGTGTGTGCCGTCGGATTTGAATCGGTGTCATCTGTCCATCGAAGTTGTCGTCGAGACGAAGGCCAAATCTAAATCACGTAAGAAGAGGGTATCTGCAGCACCGAAGCGCCCGCTGGAATTCCCGGAGCCACCCCAGCCCGTCTTGTACATGCCGAGAATCGCTTGTATGTTTGCGAGTTGGCATGATGAGTCCGATCGTTTGAAGCTGCGATTCGCTTGTTGCACATGTCTGTTATTATATTATATGCGCAAACGCGGTTATTTACGGCATTGGAACCCGAGCAGCTATTTAAATCGTGGTAGCGTGAGTGCTGCCTGCCGTCGTCAGCACCTTCATCAACAGAACACTTTTTTGGTTCATGGAACGCACATGACTCCAACTCTGTTTTCGATCAGCTATGCCGGCTTCTGGGGACAGGATTCGTTGGACCTGAAGCAGTTCATACCGCGAGCTGCGGCAATGGGATACTCGTCGGTGATGCTTGCGGGAAAGCGACCGAATCTCTCGCCATTGGATACCAACGACGAAACCATCGCACGACTGAAATCGTTGCTGGCAGAACACCATGTTGGTTGTGCGGTCGTCGCGGGCTACACCGACTTCGCCGCGTCGACTTCAGAGATTCCATACGTCGAATTCCAAATCCAATACGTCGAATCACTGGCTCGGATAGCAAGCGAACTCGGTTGCGGAGTCGTGCGTGTTTTTTCGGCTTACCGAGGCGACGACCGACCGTTTCATGATGGATGGGCAGCGATGACGCGGGTGATTGGCGAAGTGGCCGACCGCTGTGCTGCGTACGGGGTTACGGTCGCCTTGCAGAACCATCACGATTTCGCGGTGTCGACTCCCGCATTGTTGGAGTTTCTCAGCGATGTCGACCGCCCCAATTTGAAGCTCGGTTTTGATGCGTGGTCCCTGGCACTTCGCGGCGAGGAGCTTTACGAAGCAGCGAAAGCGGCCGCACCGATGACGGTGATCACGACGAACGCTGATTACGTCCGATTTCCGCAATTCAAGTACCGTCCCGACCGCGTCAATTTCGAGCGTGACGGAGCGGACATCGTCCGCGCCGTTCCCTTCGGAACGGGCTTTATCGATTACGAAACGTTCTTCAAGGGACTCCACGACGGAGGATTCGATGGCATCTCGACTTACGAAATGTGTTCGCCGCTGCGTGGCGGTGGGAGCCTCGACAACCTTGATCGCTGTGCAAAGCAATTTATCGACTGGAACCGAGAACGGGGACTGATCGGCACGTAAGCTTTGTTTCACATGTCTGGCGACTCCAGCTACGTCGAAAAGCTGACCATGAACGACCCTGGCGAACATCCTGACCCTCACGCACTCTGCCAGTCGTCATGCGGCGATGGTTTTCCGACACGACCGATCAGCCGCAGACGCATGATTGGCGGCTGCTTTGCCGCGCTGGCATCGTTGGCCGTACCACGCGAATCGTCGTCGTTGTTTGCTGCCGATGCAGGCGATGCCAATTCGTGGAATCTGTACTGGGGTGACATTCACAACCACAACGAATGCGGTCTGGCAAAAGGCACATTCGGGCGAGCGATCGAACTGGCACGCGGACACCTTGATTTCTGGGCGGCGACGGGACACGCGTGGTGGCACGATATGCCTGACCTGCCCAAGGGCGGCCGGCAAATGTTCCTGAACGGTTTCGAGCGGCACCGTAAGTTCTGGCCACGCACACGCGGGCTTGTCGAAGAAGTCACCGACGACAAGTTCTGTGCGATTCTGGGTTACGAATGGCATTCGAGCGAGTTCGGCGACTACTGCCTGCTGTTTCCCGAAGACAACCCACAACTCTACCTGCCCGATCATGCAAACAAACTGCTCGACTTTGCAGAATCCAGGAACGGACTGGCGATTCCCCATCACCTGGCATACCAACGAGGTTGGCGAGGCGCGAACTTTGAGTTCCACCGCACGGTGACTTCGCCGGTTGTGGAGGTCATGTCCGAGCATGGCTGTTCGATGAACCTGACGTCGCCGCACGACTTTGTGCGTCACAGCATGGGCGGGCGTTCTTCATTCAACACCGTCGATCGGCAGTTGGCCAACGGATTGCGTTTCGGATTCGTCGGCAGCAGCGATTCGCATACCGGCTATCCCGGCGCGTACGGCGAAGGCGTTGTCGGACTGTGGGCTCCTGATTTGTCACGTGCCTCGATCTTCAATGCGATTCGTAATCGCCGGACCTATGCGACAACCGGCGAGCGGATTACGGTCGAGTTCTCGATCAACGACCAACCGATGGGTTCGGAAATCCCGTTTGATAGTGCGCGTGAAATCAAAGTCCGCGTCGAGGGTCAGGACACGGTGCAGTCGATCGAGCTTGTCAGGAACGGTCGCGTGATCCAGCGTCACTTTCCCGAAGATGATCGAAGCGACGTTACGCTGCCCGGTCGCGCGAAGTGTCGTATTCGATACGGCTGGGGTCCGTGGGCACAATTCAAATCAGATCGCATCGCGCTGTGGGAGATGAATATCGCACTGCTCGGCGGCAAGATACGCCATGCGTATCCGTGCTTCCAGCACACTCCCTACTCCGAAGAAATGCTGGACCATGTCGAGATTCGTGGCGATGGTTCGCTGCATCTGATTTCACCCACAGCACGTGCCAACTCGTTCGAGGAAGATCCAACCAAGAGCATGGTTCTGGACCTGGAAGGGCCCGCGGATGCCGAAGTTGTGGTGACGACGACGAAGCCCAGAGCGCTACGTGCCGCTGCGACGCTGGGTTATCTCTCGCATGATAACAAGATCAACTTCATCGGCGGCTTTGGCGAAGAGAGCTTCATCATTGAGAAGCTGGTCGGCCCATCAGAATTCGGCGCGAAGCTGACCTGGAAAGACGAGAGCGATTCCAAAGGCGACTGGTACTACGTTCGAGTCACTCAAACGAACGGACATCAAGCGTGGTCATCACCAATCTGGGTCGGATGAGTTTTATGAAGAACAAGTCTCCAAGGGAACAGCAACCGTTTGTATCGGCCGCATCTTGCCGCCGCGATGCCAGTGATTCATTGTCGAGGGCAAGAGTCCACCGTAAATTTACATACTGCCGCGTCGTCGTCTGCCTTCTCACGTTAACTTCTATGACGCTGGGGGCGCGGTTGGGTCTGATCACGGGCGAGTCCCCTGGAAGTATTCTTGCAGGCAAGACATCGCACCCGTTCTCTGCTTCTGTCTGCAATGGGCCTGGTATCACCACGGCCACCGCGACTGACGCGCAACGCGAGGCTGCACTGGAGCGTTCAAGCTCCCTGTTCGTGAATGACGAGACTGCCCTGGCGAACAGGGTTACGAAGGGCAAATTGCTATACGAAGCCAGGATGACCGAACCCGTCGCGTTTGCCGAGAGCCACGACGACATGTTGGAAACGGGGCACTGGCGGATGGCCAAGGGGGACTGGGATTTTCATGATGGCGGATTGCGAGGTGCTCAGGTGCAAGGCGAAAACAGTGCGATTGGTTATCTGATTGTTCCTCCGTTTAAGGATGTCATCATTGAATTCGACGCTCGTGTCGACGGTGCATCACGCTGCATCTTTCGCATCAATGACGTTCATCCCACGAAACGCAGCGGCGAGCATGTCTGTCGCGTCACGGTAACAACGGATGGCGTGGTCGCGCAAAAAGATGACCACGATCATGCCGGTCCCGACAACGCAGTGGCGTTTGGTAAAATCGAAACCTTGTTCAAGCCCGGAGTATGGAAACCGATTCGGATTCAAATCCTCGGTTCGCACATGGTTGTCACGGTCGATGGGCAAACCGTTCAGGGGAGTCATCCGCTCATCGCCCACGAAAAAAACAACATCGGGTTCGGTGTCACGAAGCGATCCGCCTCGTTTCGCAATCTGCGGATGTGGGAAGCACTGTCGCCGGCAGTTCTGTAATCGTTTGTTAAGTGTCACCTGTCCAGCAAAGAAAATACTCTCATGAGACCGATCCTTCGTACGGTGATCGTTTTTGTGGCGTCCCTGATTACCTTGTCCCGCGGCGATTCGAGCGAAGCTGCTGAGCTGATGCATCATGCCCTGCCCAACAGCCCGTTTTCGTTTGCCGTCACGGTACAGCGTGGTGATCTGGCGTACACGCGTCAGATTCTGGCCATTGACGCTGACCAGGGAGACTTTGGAGCCGGCGTGCTGATGGAGAAGCTGGGCATGGTCGCGGCGCTGCGTGGTGCGACATTGTCGGATGTCGTGCGGCTGAACGTGTTTCTCGCTGACGATTCGGACAAGCTGAGGGCGGCGGCCGAGAAGATGGTGACGGATCTCTGGCCCGCCGGGAAAACGCCAGCGGTGACGTTCATTCCCGGACGATTGCCCGGCGACGTTCCGCTCGCCTGTGATGCTGTGATTGCCCTGGATCAGGAGACCGACGACGTTCTGCCGATCAATGAAGACGCGGCGAATTTGCGATTCAAGATCGATGCGTTTGTCGCGCCCGCTTCGCGCGATCTCATTTACGCGTCCGGGCGTGCGTTTAAGGGTGAGACCTACGAGCAGTCCGTTCCAATAACAATCAAAGCGCTGCTGGATGATTTCGTTTTCCCTCAGGGAGCAACCGTCAACGATATCCTGCAGGTTCGCGCCTACGTGGGTGATCTCGATCACTGGGCTGAGGCGGAGAGGCTCATCGAAAAAACATTGGGTGCCGAAGTAGCGCCGCCGATTGTGTTCGTCGAATGGGCTAAGACCGACTCGGTCGAAATCGAATTCATAACGTCGGCTCCGCGGACGGCAAAGACGACCGAAACGGTTTCGTTCCAGACGCCGGAAACATTGAAGAAGTCTCCCGTCTACAGTCGTATCGCGCTCTTACACAGTGACAGAGTGACTTTCATGAGCGGAATCGTGGGAACGACGAACAAGAGTCCGGAAGCGCAAGTCGCATCATTATTCGACGAGTTGAAGTCGCGTACTGAGGCTGTCGGGTCGGATCTCAGGCATCTGGTGAAAGCGACCTATCTGGTCTCTGACCGAGATGTTGATCAAACGGTCAATGCTTTGCGACCAAATTACTACGATCCCCAACGACCACCAGCGGCGTCGAAAATATTTCGATCATCGATTGGCGTGAGTGACCGTCACCTGCTGATCGATATGATCGCCGTGCCGGTCGCAAAGTAGCGGCACGATTGGACGTATGAGCGACATCCTGCCGCTGAGAAAGTCGAAAGGGAATGCGGCGGCTGGATCCCGCCGATGCGAAGACTCAGTGAACTCCCTGCCTGCTGCACTCGGTAACGAAATGAAATATACGATCGATCATCGAGCCGTCGGCATGCTTCGGATGTGTGCTATGTTGATTGTGATTTCGGTCGCAGGTAGCGATGCCGATGCCGCAGATCGTGACGTTCGAGATGTCGCTGCGACAATCGACGCGTGCGTCTCACGGCATCTCGCGTCGGAGGGAATCGAACCGACGCTGCCAGCGTCGCCCGATGTGTTGCTGCGTCGCACCCACTTGAGCATCGTTGGTCGCATACCAACCGCTCGCGAAGTGGAAGACTATCTCGCCGATGAACCGGCCAATCGCCATCACAAACTGGTGAAACGGCTGTTGGCGTCCGAAGGGCATGTGGCTCACCTTTATCATTTTTGGGCTGACCTCCTGCGACTGCGAACCCGAATTTCAAACAACTCAGGGCAGTCGATTCATGCTGGCCGAGCTTATGAAGAGTGGATGAAGAACAGCATCCGCGAGAATCGCCCCTACGACCAGCTTGTACGAGAATTACTGGTCGCTGAAGGAACAATTTGGGATCAACCCGCCATCGGTTACTATCTTCGCGATTACGGTATGCCGATCGATGGCGTTGCAATTACGGCACAGGTGTTTCTTGGTCAGAAAATTGTCTGCGCCCAGTGTCACGATCATCCGTTTGACAATGTGACGCAGCGGCAGTTCTACCGACACGCGGCATACGCTTCTTCGATTCGGGGATTCAATAAACCAAAATTTCTATCGCGTTTCTATGACAGTGACAAAGAACGGGGTGTGTTGTCCACCGTTGATGCTGCGGCACGCAGGAACGCAGCCAATGAACTGCTGGTGCCGTTGAGGTTTTCTCATGTCAACGACTATCGAAATCCATTGCGATTTCCACACCTCTATCAGTACGACGATGCAAAACCCCAATCGCTTGTTCCACCGGGCAGTCTTGACGGATCGCAGATCAACGTGCCCGACGGTGAGCGTCGCGTGGTGCCGTTTGCTGATTGGTTCACGTCGCCAAAGAACCGGTACTTCACCAGGGTGATTGTGAATCGGATGTGGAAACATGCGATGGGACGTGGTCTGTTCGAGCCGGTTGATGATTTGCAGATCGACTCGCCGGCTGCAAACTCCGAATTGATGGAATGTCTTTGCCAAGTCATGGTCGAAAGTGGATACGACCTGCGTACCCTGCAAATCGCCATCTACATGACTGAAGCATTTCGGCGGCAAAGTTCAACGGAAGAACCGACTGCTGGCCAGCCTGATCGTTTCCTCGGACCGGTTTTGCGAAGGATGACGGCCGCCCAAGTTTGGGATTCGCTTATCACCGTCCTGACCGGCGACTGGCAGTCGAGAGTCTACGAACGCCGCTTAGCTGATTTCCCTCACGGCTCGACCAGGTTGCCGGAACGACACCGCTATGCTGGAAGTTCCCAGCGCGAGATCGAAACCACATTGATGTCAGCGGTCAAGGAGATGATCGATTTGGCACATCGCGATGCTGATTTGGAAACCATCAGCCGTGATGTTGATCGAATCATGATCATTCAGGAACGCTTCGCAAAGTTAGGTCGAAAGCTTGAAGCCCAGCTGAAAGCCATGCGGCGCAGCGCCAAATCGGATGATGACAACAAAGTGGCCGATGCACTTGTACGTCGAATCTCTTGGCTGGTGTACGAGGCTCGTGCAGCAATGGAGGCGGAAGTTTACTTGCCTCGACTCCGCGAACTCGTCGCCGGTCTGGACGAAAGCTCTGCCCCACATCCGATGCTGCTGCAACTTCGCCAGACGCTTGCTGCTGTCGATCCGGACTTCGACGAAGCGGCCAGGATCATTCGCGGCGATCACCCCAACGTTTTGAGGGCGTTGGCGGAAGCAATGTTTACTGACGCCACACAACAATATACGAACGCGATCGATCGTCGTACTACCGAAGAAAAACGAGACTGGAATGTCAATGACTCAGCAGCACTCGCGAAATACGAACGTTTTGAAACGTTTCGCAAACAGTCGCCACGGGCCTACCTGATCGATTCACCGGCTCCCATGGGACATTTTCTGCGAGTGTTTGGGCAGAGCGATCGTGAGCTTCCTGACAATAGTTCCGACAGAGCGTCGATCACCCAGTCGCTGACGCTGTTAAACGATGATCTCGTGGCCGGACTTTCGAATCCGTACAGTCAAATCATGCGAGACTGTCGCGGTCGCTCGTTTCGTGAACGAATCGATATCGTCTTCCGCACGTTGTTATCTCGCTTGCCAACCGACGCGGAAGTCGCCGTGTTCGATCAGATTGGCGATGACGAGCGACGAAGTTCCAAATCGACTGGCACTCTCCTGCGCGCGGTATTGAATTCTCGCGAATTCCTGTTCATTCAATAGGTTGATGACGATGAAGCATTTCCACTGCGAAACGTCGCGTCGAAACTTTCTGCGCCGAGCGGCCAGTCAGTTTCTGGGCGTTAGCTTTCTTTCCTCATGGCCCAACACCGAAGGTTGCGCCGCTGAGGAAATCAAGGTTTTGCCCGCAAGGGGGACCGCGCGCCGTTTGATCTACCTGTACCTCAGTGGCGGTTTGTCTCATCTCGATACGTTTGATGCCAAAGCGAATCGTGAAGTCATGGGGCCGGTCGCACCGCGGCCGACCGACGTTCCCGGTTTGACGTTCACACAAAACGTTCCGCTGCTTGCCGAGCGCGTCGAGCATCTGTCCGTCATCCACTCGATGCAGTCGACACAGGGTGCGCACCCGCAAGGCAACTACTACATGCACACCAGCTACACGCCTGAAAACTCGATCACGCATCCAGCGATGGGCGGTTGGCTGGCAAACCAGCGGAGCGGCGAGAATCCGACACTTCCCAATAACGTGCTGATCAGTCCGGCTTCGCGGCATCCCGGTGCCGGGTTTCTGGAAAGCAGGTTTTCGCCATTGACCATGACCGACCCGGCTGGCGGTTTACGGAACTCAAAAAGCACGATCGACGAGGTTGCGTTCACCCGCGAGCGTCAGATGTCCGAAGAGTTGGATGCGATGTTCACGGCTCGATATAACCAAAAGAATGTCCGTGCCTACAATGACATGTATCGCGACGCGGTTCGTTTGATGGACAGTTCGGATGTCGTCGCGTTTGACCTTTCCAACGAGCCATCCTCTACGCGCGCTCGCTATGGCAGCGATCTTTTTGGCCAAGGCTGTTTAGTGGCTCGACGATTGGCAGAGCGTGATGTTGCGTTTGTCGAAGTCAACGACACCGGATGGGATACGCACACACAGAACTTCCCGCGAGTGAAGGCACGAGGGCGGATTCTCGATCAGGCCATGAGTGCCCTGATCGATGATCTTAGTACATCGGGCATTCTGGACGAGACACTGGTCGTGCTGGCAACCGAATTCGGACGCACGCCGGAGATCAATGTCAACGATGGACGCGACCACAACCCAACAGCATTTACGTGCATGCTGGCCGGTGGCGGCGTTGTGGGCGGACGAGTACACGGACGCAGCGACGATCGCGGAGCCTGCGTGGATGAGTCTCCCGTGACGATTCCTGACTTCAATGCGACAATCGCCTATGCGCTTGGCTTACCGCTGGAACGCAAGTTTGAATCGCCGTCGAAACGTTCTTTTCAGATTGCCGACAATGGCGAACCTGTGCTCTCTCTCTTTTCGTGAGCAAGAAAATGCAGCGGTAACAACGATAAAGAAACCGATCATGCAAAAACACCATTCCGCAATCATTCTTCTGCTGATTGCCATCGCCCCGCTCCACGCCGATGAAAACATCGACTATGCCGCGCTGTTGCCGCCAATCAAGCCGGTCGAACCTGTGGATGCGGTTGAGACGTTCGAGATCCAGCCTGGGTTTCGTATCGAACTGGTGGCGTCGGAACCGCTGATAGCCGATCCGGTTGAAATGATGTTCGACGAACGCGGGCGACTCTGGGTGTTGGAATTCCGGCAATACAATCAGGAGTACAACGGCGGTGATCTGAGCGTGCGCGGTTCGCTGAAGGTGCTGGAAGATATCGACCGCGACGGTGTCATGGACAAGGCGACCATGTTTGCAGAAGACATTGATTATGCGTCGGCCTTTCACGTTTGGAAGGGCGGCGTGTTTCTGGGCATGACACCCGACATTCTGCATCTGAAAGACAGCGACGGCGACGGGAAAGCCGATCGTCGCGAAGTCGTCTTCACGGGCTTTGCCAAAGACGTGAATCGCGCCGGTCAGGCACAGATGAATTCGTTCCGCTGGGGTTTTGACAATCGTATTCATGTCTGTACAAACTCCGGCGGCAGCGTAGGCCGTCCTGTAGGCGAAGGGCGACCGGTCAGTGTGCGCGGGCGTGGGTTCACATTCGATCCTGTGGACCGCAGCTATGACGTGCGAAGTGGCGGCGGTCAACATGGGATGACGTTCGATCAGTGGGGTAACCAGTTCAACTGTCAAAGCAGCCGACCGTGTCAGTATCTGTTTTATGATTCGCGCTATCTGAAGAACAACCCGTGGATGCCGGCCGCATCGCCATCTGTGCTGATCAGCCGCAGCGTTGTCAATCATCGTGTCTACACCATTAGCCCTGCAGAACCTTGGCGAATCGTGCGCAACAAGATGCGATCCGAAGGCAGTGTTCGCGGTTCGGCCGATGTCCGCCATGGAAAGATCGTCAATCACGGCTACTTCACAGCTGCTTCGGGATTGACGTCATACGTTGGCGATGCATTTCCGCCCGAGTATCTGCACAACACGTTCCTGGGCGAAACGGCCAACAACATTGTCTACCGCGCCGAGACGGTCCGCGATGGAGTGGGCTTTGTATCACAACGAGCCGACATCGACGTGCAACGTGAGTTTCTGGCATCCACGGACAATTGGTTTCGGCCAGTGCAATTTGCGAACGGGCCGGACGGAGCGTTGTACATCGTCGATATGTACCGCGAAATCATCGAGGGCGGAGCGTTCCTACCGCCGAAGATCATGAAGCACTTGAATATGGGCAGCGGTGATGATCGCGGTCGCATTTACCGCGTCCTTCCTGAGGGATGGGAAACAAAACCGCTGCCCGACATATCAGGCTTTTCCACGAGTCAACTTACCGAATTGCTTTCGCATCCCAACGGCTGGCACCGCGATACCGCCGCGCGACTGTTGTGTGAGCGTCAGGATTCGTCAGCGGCAGCGACTTTGAGGAAGTTTGCCGAAACAACGTCGTCTGCAATTGGCGGCACGCGTGCTCGATACCTGCTTGAATCTCTCGGCGCGTTTGACGTCGCGTTGGCCAGAGCCGCATTGCAGGAGGCAGACAGCGATGCTTTGATTCACGGTTTGCGACTGGCCGATCGGGTCATTGCGGCTGCGCAAGTCGACACGAAAGAAGATGCGTCACTCATCGCGATTGAGAACCGCATTGTGGAACTTGCCGACCATGACGAGCCTGCGGTTCGTTATCAGACGCTGTTTTCCATGTCCGGGTTTTCGCATCCACGCAAGGCCGACGTGTTAACGAAACAACTCAGTGGCGACTTCGATGACAAGTGGATGCGGTTGGCGGCTGTGAGTGGCGTCGCGGACGTGTTGGTGCCAGTCTGTTCGGAATTGCTGTCCGACGCCGAATTCTTGAAATCCGAATCGGCACCCACAGTGCTTGGGGAACTTGTCGACATCGCGTCTCGATCCGGCAAGTCAGATGCGATTGGTGAGCTTGCCCAGTTGCTGGTTAAACCGCACGGCGACGCTACCCGATTTAGCGATACGCTATTCCGCCGACTGCTGACTTCATGTACTGCAGCCAAACGCAATGAACTGCTGGCTTCGGGCAATGAAGCAATCACCTCGCGATTCGCTGCGTTGCTGAAGAAGTCGCGGGACGTCGCGTTCGATGGGCGGCGAGACGCGAACACACGCGCTCGCCATCTGCCGCTTCTCAAAATGGCCCGCTTCGCCGATGTGGCAGAGTCGCTCACGGTGCTGCTTCAACCGGACCAGCCTGATACGCTGCAAAAGGGGGCGCTGAGTGTGCTGAGTCGCTTCGATGAACCGCAAGTCGGAACGATTCTGATTGAGGCATGGGCAGGCCTCACTCCCGCTCTAAGATTGCAGACATCCGAAGTCCTGTTCGGTCGATCGGCATGGACGCTCGCGACCCTGGATGCTGTTCAGCAGGGAACGATCACGCGCGGCGAAGTCGGTTCCATACGCATCACGACGTTACGACAGCACTCGAACAAGAAGATCTCTGACAAAGCTCAGGCCGTCTTTGGCGACGGTTCGACCGACGAAGCCCGGGCTGCCGTGGTTCGTCGTTACCGCCCGGCACTCAGCGCCGACGGCGACGCATCGCGAGGCAAAGCGGTCTTCGCCAAATCCTGCTCGGCCTGTCATCGACTGGAAAACGTGGGCAAGGCCGTCGGTCCAAATCTGCTCGGCGTTGGTAAAATGGGACGGGAAGCGATCATGCTGAACGTCCTCGATCCCAACCGCGACGTGAAAGCTCAATACGTCAACTACACCCTGCTGGACTTCGACGGTGTCGCTCACTCCGGTATGATCCAGGCCGAATCGACCAATAGCATCACGCTTCAGCGACTGGACGGTTCGTCCGTGGACGTGCTGCGAGTGGAAATCGAACTGCTCAAGAGCAGCGGCGTCTCCTTCATGCCTGTCGGCCTTGACGCCGACATCAACGTGCAGCAAATGAGCGACCTGCTGAGTTATCTGGAGTCGGTGAAATAGAGTCGCATACCGTATATCATGCTCTTTCGAAGCGAGGAATCCCAACTATGAAACGACGAAACTTTCTAAAGACGACTACGATTGCCACAGCGGATTTGGTGTGGGGAGCGGAGTCACACGCGAACCAAAACACTTCCGACCAAGTGATTGATATTCACCAGCACGTGAATTTTCGCAAACGCGATAACGATCTGTTCCTTGAACACCAAAAGTTGATGGGAATCCGCAAGACGATTTTACTGCCCGCAGGGACTCCGATGAACCGACCGTCAACACGTCTCGGCAAGGGCAACGGACTCGCGGCCGACGTCCAGGGAACGCAGGAGGCAGCCGACTTTGTGGCGAAGTTTCCGGATTCGTATGCTTTCTTCTGTAACGAAGTTCCCGATTCGGATGTTGCAGTGAAAAAAATTGAATACTGGTTAAAGCGAGGTGCGATCGGCATTGGCGAATCCAAGTTTCGTCTTGAAATCGATTCGCCCGCAATGCTGCGGATGTATGAAGTGGCACGTGCGTTTCGCGTGCCGGTTCTGATGCACTTCCAGTATGAAACTTACAATCTGGGATTTGAGCGGTTTGGAAAAATCCTTGAGAAGTTTCCGACGGTCAACTTCATCGGCCATGCACAGACGTGGTGGGCAAACATCAGTGCCGAACACGATCAAAAAGTGCTCTATCCCGACACTCCAGTCGTCCCCGGTGGAATGACGGACCATTACCTTCGCAATTACCCTAATATGTTTGGCGACCTTTCTGCGGGATCGGGTTTGCGTGCGATGACGCGAGACGAGGAACATGCGGCCGCCTTTCTGGACCGCCACCACCTGAAGCTCTTTTACGGAAGCGATTGCAACGACCACGATGGGCAGGGCGAAAAGTGTTCCGGATCACAACAACTGGCGATGGTACGCAAACTGGTTCAAGATCCGAAGAAACGGCACGCCATCCTATTCGGCAATGCGAACCGAGTCATCTTCGGCAATCAGGATTAGCGAACAAGCGTTGCGGCGCGAGAATTGGAACTGCGTCCATCCGCCCCATCGACGCCAGAGAAGAAAAAACCACTACTGAAGCTCCCCAACCTGCTCCGGTCCGCGCGGTACAAACTGAGTGCGCAAGGCATCTCTCCATGTGGATTCAGTTTGTGTCGACTCACAAGCTAAGAAAGTGCGGCGGGAGATCACGAGAAGCGGCGGGCAGAGGCGCTTCACATAAGTTTGAAATCGTGACGAGCGCGCACTGGTTGCGCTGACGATAGAGGGGCCCAAGGCTCACTCTCAAGCCGCGGCGCGTTCGAAGGACTTGATCAGTCCACCAAGACGTTCACGACAGACGATCTCAGAAATCTCAAACGTGTTGTGTTCGTCCGGCAAGTCCTGTCGAAGTGGCGGCAGGTGGTCGCGGCGCGAATGTGAACGCGTTGTGTTGTAGTAATCAACAAATTCCGAAATGAGATAGTCGAGATGTCTGCTCCCGAAGACCAGGAAGAAATCCAGGCACTCCTGCTTGATCGTCTGGATCACCCGTTCGCAGCGAGCATTCAGGTTGGGCGAGCGGAACGGTAATAGTTTTGGCTTCACACCACTCGAGTTCATAATGTCATCAAATTGCCGAGTGAACTTTCTGTCGCGATCGCGCAGCAAATAGCCTGGGCGATCGTCTCGGTCGGCGACATGTGCCAGGAAGTTCCTGGCCTGTTTTGCGACCCATTTCGAGTTCGGGCTTGCCGTCGACGTGGTGACGAAGATCTCCCGCGTATCGAGGTGGATGAACACCATCGCGTAGAGGTCGACAAAGCCACGTTTCGTGATGGCTCGTTTCGAGAAAAAGTCGCAGGCCCACAGTGTCTTGGCGTGAATCTTCAGGAATTCATCCCATGTTCCCTTGCCGCATTTCGGACGGGGATCAGTGCCCTGCTCCTTCAGGATGTTCTTGACCGTCTGCCGGCAGATGCGGCGAATTCCCAGCTTACGGAGTTCACCAAGAATCCGCGTGTAACCAAAGTCTGTTTCCGCAGCGATGTGACGGACCAGCTCTCGCAGGTCGCGGCGAGGCCGATTCCCCTTCACACGCTTCCGACCTCGTTCTTCTTCGCGGACCCAGCGATGAAATGTTGCAGGCGTGACGATGCCGATCAGCGCGTCGATGTCTTTGCCTAACCGTTTGCCCAACTTCAGCAGTCGACCACGTTCCTCCGGCGTCGTATGGATTCGCTTGGGAATCCGCGCTCGCAGAATACGGTTCTCTTCCTTCAGGTACTCGAGGTGATGAGCCAGAAGACGGTCCGTCGCGGTGGCAATCAGCGTTAGCAATGGATGAAACAACTTGCTCATCAGGGTAGGATCCGTCTTCGTCGTAACTCGTGATGTCATCGGGAGAAGGCGCTTCGTTTGTACCCCGCTGTGAGCATGGTCACACCCGATTTGAAGGCAGGAATCCACGCGCTGGCGGAATTGGAGGCGACTGGCCTGCAAGGTCCAGGTAACCCGCCCGGATGCACAATGTCTCGCGTCCTGTTAACCGAGAGCGCAAAAGTTCGAAGAGGGTTGTCTACCTCCGAGCCACCGGAAAGGACCCCAACTCTGCAAAACGTTACTGCTTAACGACTTCCGCAATGGGGTCGCGCGCGCATTGTTACGAAGAGGGTTCTGTACGGGGAGGCCAGTAACCTTTGCGACTCTTCCCATGACGGATCGCCTGACGACGGGGAACGCCTAATCGCATGAGTTCCCGGCTGCGCGTGCGCGGGTAGCGCCAGCGTTTCCAGAAGCCCATCCGCAGGCACACGCTTCCGGCCTCGTTCTTCTTCGCGGACCCAGCGATGAAATGTGGCAGGAGTGACGATGCCGATTAATGCATCGATATCTTTGCCCAGTCGCTTGCCCAACTTCAGTAGTCGACCACGTTCCTCCGGCGCCGTGTGGATTTGCTTTGGAACGCGAGTGATAGTGATTACATGCTGAGCAGGGCCAGACATCCGGCGTTCAAAAACTTCATTCTGATCTCCAGTACTCTTAAAGAGAGGCAAGTTGATTCTAAATGATCGTTGCTGATCGTCAGGGCGCAGTGCGGGGTTGGTTCGACTGAGTACGAAACTGACGTTCGATCGCTTTGAGTCGCGATGCATCGTTGAGGCTGTTGCTTTCCGAAGGATCCTCCGTGAGGTGAAAGAGTTCGACGCCATGGGCCTTGGCTTTTCCATCCGGTTGGCGAGTGTTGGTTTCCAGCACCCCCTTCCACAGATCGAGCGAATCCGACGATTGTGTGGCCTGGTACGACGCCCAGGTGTTGTTGATTTTCTTATTGTTCTGTTCCCACGGTCGGTTGGATTGAATGAAGAGAGAGGAGCGGACGAGCGGGTGATTGGCCGCTGGAGTCTGCCAGACTTTGGAAAAATCATAGCTGTCATGAGCTTGATCCGCGTCCACCTTCGCGCCCGCGATCGTGGCGATCGTGGCGAAGACATCGTGCAACCCGATGAGCTGATCACGCACCACATGATTCGCTGGGATACCGTTATCCCAGCGGACAATGAAGGGGATGCGGTGCCCGCCTTCGTAGACGAAACCCTTTTCACCACGCAGCGGACTTCCATCGTATGCGACACCTTGCGCATCTCGATGAATCAGTTGGGGATTCTGCGCACTCACCTCCAAACGATGACCCCCGTATGGGATGCCGTCTTTAACGTCCCGGTAGATTGGATTCGCCCAGGTCGAACTGGGGCCAACCGCTGCGCCGTTGTCGCTGGTGAACAGAATCAGGGTCTCTTCCAAGATTCCCAAATCGGCAAGTTTTTCAATGAACAGACCCAGCGCGACATCGGCTTCCAGGATCATGTCCGTCCGCTTGTTGACCGTCTGTCCGGCGATAGCAACTGCACCCGGGGCAGCGAGTTCACCGGTGTTCAGTGGATCATTCGGATTGAACGCGACGGGAGGGGCGTAGGGTGAATGCCCTGCTTGCGAGCAGTAATGTATGAAAAAGGGTTGTTCCTTCCCTTTCTCGGCAACGTGTCGATCCATAAAGCCGAGAGCGTCGCGCACGAGCAGCGGTCCGACCGTCTCGGTGCTCCAGTTGTCCATCGCGTATACCGAATTCTTCCTGCCACGCTTTTCGCTGCGAAAGTGTTTCCGGGCCTCCGTATCGTTCTCAAAGGTCTCCCACGTCATGCGAGCATTGTTCCAACGCGTCAGCCGATCGTTCTGGAAAAACGCGTAGGGTTCCGACTGAATGCCCGCCGGCAAGGTGAGTGAATAGTCGAAGCCGTGATCGCGGGGGCCATCTTGAAAACGCCGCGAGAGATCCGCGTCGCCGAAGTCTTTCGCGGGTGTGCCGTCCTTGCGGAGAAAGGTCGAACCGAGGTGCCCCTTTCCGAAGAAGGCGGTGGTGTATCCCGCGTCTCGCAACCGATCCGCGATCGTCTGCTGTCCTGACAAAATCTGGCTCCCCTCGAAATGAGACCAGGTTCCGCCCGGTAGACGCCCCCGATAAACGTGGTTGCCCGTGAGCAACGCGTAGCGAGTCGGAGCGCACACCGAAGCGGACGAATGGGCTTGCGTAAAGGTGATTCCCTTTGCCACGAGCGCATCCAGATTCGGCGTGGCGAAGCCGGCCCCATCGGGATTCAAAACGCGCACATCGCCGTAGCCCATGTCGTCCATCAGAAAAATCAGGACGTTGGGTGGGCGGTCCGCTCCGACCAGTGGCAAGGCGTTTGCAACGAGAATCAGGGAGGCAAGAAGGCAATGGGCTTTCATGACGGTGACACTTTCACATGCTCTTAAAGGTAAGGGGCCTGCGCGGCTGCTCGCAGGAGCAAAGTCGACTGCGTTACTATCTCGACCTTGTCGGATTCTCTTCCCGCTTCGGTTTCCAAGTACCGCCCGGGGGTCTTCTCGAGGCCGTGGTCATTCGCG
>JAAERP010000276.1 GCA_024230215.1 Fuerstiella sp.
AGAACCCCTCACAAACCCTCGTCGTGAGCTGCCAGCCACGCTCCAACGAGAGATTCCTAAAACCAGAGCGCTGCACTTTCCGACCGCCAAGCGCCACACTTTCTCACCGCCGTTTACACTACAGGGATCAGCAGGGGCGAATATGGCGATTGTGTAATCTGGGGAATCTTTGTCGACTTTCCGTGTAACGCGTTGAAGTGCAGGTGTTCGCGTGGTAGCGTGGAAATTGCTGAAGCTGTCAATGTGTTTTCATCAGGGCCGGATGTGTCGAACATCTGCATGGCTTGCAACACAGGAGAAGCAACGCGACACCGCCTAGCGGCGGTGGTGGTGGACCGACCCCCATCCCTGAACCCTCATCCCTCGTCCTCCTCAGCATCGGCATGGTTACGCTCGTGGGGCATGGGTTGAGACGACGGCGGAAACAAACGATGTGACGAAACTAGACAAACCAGATTGGCAAACCTCGGACACGAAGCTGGAAATCGAACGATGAAACCGATGATTCGACTGGCGGTTGTGTGTGCGGCGGTGTTTGTCCTGGCCGTGCTACTGCCGGCCCGCGCTCACGCCGGTTTCATCTACTGGACC
>JAAERP010000277.1 GCA_024230215.1 Fuerstiella sp.
ACTGCCAGCATCCGTGCTGGCAGTTTTTTTTTGTTTACAAACGATAGAATCGCATAGCGTCGAGCGCAAATGCGTCTAATGGACACAAGGTAAGCTCACGTGCGCACTTCTCGGCCCGGACCTTGACGCCGTGCCGTGTATAGCTGGTGGTCGGTGACTAGCCGATCTTTAAGAGCGGCTGACTAACAGCGGTTGAGTAACAGCGGTTGACTAACAGTGGTTGACTAACAGTGGCGAATGACCAGATGCAAACGACGGTGCGCCCGTCATTCGCGGATTCACGTCAGGCTGATCGGCCGTAGGGGTGAGAGGACCAGCTGGCACTGAATTAGAATCTGACGGTCGCGCCGGTGATTAAGTATTCGCGTCCGCCGACGCCAGCTTCGATCATGATCTGAAGCCTCTCGTCGATGCCCCAAAGACCACCGAACAGCAGGTTCCATGGTTCTGGTTCATACTGATCAACCTCGACTGCGATTTGTCCCAAGCCAGGCTGTTCCAGTAATACTTCCACGGTCTGCTTGGTATCTTGATACATGGCACCAACGTGGACTTCGCCTTTGAAGTATTTGCGGTCGATGATTGCACCGAATCGTGGTGTGACGACTAAAGCAAACAGCGTGTTGTCGAGCTCGTTGAAATCAGTTTTTGAGTAG
>JAAERP010000278.1 GCA_024230215.1 Fuerstiella sp.
CTTCCGAGCCATGGCCAGATTCCTTTCTGACTGAAGTGTCTTCAGTTTGTTGAACGGGGAATCTGGCTCTTTTCATATTACGCCTGTCTCTGGAAGACCAATCTTTCTCCTACTCAAAGTCCTTCACGGCGTGGCCCTATCGGGCGATCAACATCGCGGGCATGGCAGGTATCGTGCTGGCGGCGCGGATCTGCGATCAAACCGAAAACTGGAACCATCCGCCGCTGTTCGACTACTTTGATCGAGCCTGGGACCTGACGGGGCGAACATTCCGGCTGGACAGGAATGGCGCCACGCCGTTTGCCGTATCGATGTGGAACACGTACCGAAAGGACTACGGTGCTGTGTGGCGGCGGACTGACACCGCGCCCGTATCGCTGAATGATGCCGAGGCACTGAGTGACCCGGCTTCCGCGTTCTATTCTCTCGGGACCAGGAAGTAGTGCAATGCGTTCATCAATGCCCACCAGACTGAAGAAGCTCCTCATGCCCGTTACGAAAACACTTGCCGTCACGCTGCTGACAGCCTTGCTCAGCGCAGCCAGTCAAGCCGAAGTCCGGCTGCCATCAATTGTCGGTTCGCACATGGTGGTGCAGCAGGGAATGGAGGTTCCCATTTGGGGCTGGGCTGATCCGGGCGAGAAAGTGACGGTCACCATGCGTGACAAAACAGCCGCTGTCGTCGCCGATGACGACGGCAAGTGGCAGCTAGAGATTGGGCCGTTCGATCCTGGCGAACCGTGCAGCATGACCATTACTGGCGCCAATACGATCAAATTGACCGACGTCCTGGTGGGCGAAGTGTGGCTTTGCGGCGGCCAATCCAACATGGCAACCATGCTCAAAGGGTACGCCGATCAGGATGAGCTTGAGCGGATCGACTTCCCAAACATCCGCTTGTTCAAGGTCGAAATGAACTCGACCGACGAGCCACAGAAAGACTGTCAGGGAAGTTGGACGCGATGCGATCCAAGCAGCGCGGCTGAATTCGCCGCGAATGGATACTATTTTGGGAAGCACCTCCACTCGCAACTCAAAATGCCGGTGGGACTGATTCACGACTGCGTTTCCGGCACACCGGGCGAGGCCTGGGCATCGCCTGAAACGATCAAGGACCCCGTCTATGAGGAATTCGTTGATCGCTTCCGCCAAAACCATCCGAAGTATCTGGAGGCGACGCGCGAGTACGAGCAGGCAAGGCGCTCTTTTCGCAACGCGAAGCAACAGTGGATCGCCAATGGAAGCCAGGGACCGAAACCAGAGTTAAGCGCGCCGCGTCCGGCAAACACTGGACATCCTCGCGGTCGGCCCTCGGGCTTATACAACGGCATGATCGTTCCGGTCGCGCCATTTGCCCTCAAGGGAGCCCTCTGGTGGCAAGGCGAGGGCAATCAAGGCCGGGCCCACCAATACGCCAGGCTGCTGACCTCGATCATCGAAGACTGGCGAAAATTATGGGGCCAGGGAGATTTCGTCTTCATCTCCGGTCAGCTTCAGAACACGACGACGCGGAAACATGACCAGCCGGTGGGCGGGGGCGGAATGCCCGCCATGCGAGAGGCGTTTCTTCAGGTCTGGCGCTCCGTGCCAAATACGGGCATGGCGGTCGCCTGCGATATCGGCGACAAGGATACGCATTTCAGGAACAAGAAGGAGTCTGGCAGACGTCTCGCCCTGGCCGCGCTGGGAGTCGCGTATGAGCACCAGATCGCTTACTCCGGCCCTCGCTTCGAGAGCATGGAAATCGAAGGCGACACGGTTCGACTCAAGTTCAACGATTTTGGCGGTCGCCTGGTTTTCGAACCCCTTCGCAACCACTCCGGTTTCGTCATCGCCGGCGACGATCGAGTGTGGCACTGGGCCGACGATGTCCAACTCGACGGCAATTGCGTCGTGGTTCGCTGCCCGGAAGTGAAAGAGCCGATCGCGGTCCGCTACGGCTGGCACGTCAATCCATGTGTGAGCCTGTTCAATGAGGACGGACTTCCGGCGTCACCGTTCCGTACCGACGACTGGGAGCGGTAGTTGTCACAGGCTGGCGTCGTTGCCAACCGACATGAAATACTCTCACAAACTGATTGAGGGAAGAACTATGATTCGCGCCTTGCTGCTGTGTATATGTCTTGTGCCCACAGCCGTCCCCGCCACCTACGCCGCGGATCAGCCGGAAACCAGGGAAGACATGACCGTCTATTGGGTGGGAAACAGCCTGGTGCGGAGCATCACGCCGACGCGGTTGCATGAACTCGTGGCCGAACGGGGGATCGATCTCCAATTCGGTTCGCAGCTCAAGGGCGGCTTCAGTCTGAGAAAGCACTGGGACGTGCTTCAGCGCGGCGAGGTCATCCGGTACTGGGAGACGAATAAGCCGGTGGGAGACAACTTCGAGCCGGGGCGAGCGGATGGGGACACGCTGCCTAAGCGATTTGGCTCGTTCCTGACAGCGCACAAGAACGACAAATGGGACGCCCTGGTCCTGCTGCCGCTTCTGGTGCCCGACCGAGAAAAGGAATACGAGGCGCTCCGGAACTTCGTCGATTACGCAATCAAGCACGACTCGGCAGAACAGATCTATCTGTTTCAGAGTTGGATTGGACTGCCCATGCTTCGTGATGAGCGAGGAAAACGTGCCGGACTCGGTCGCGTTGATTATCAAGCGGTCTGGAAGACCGACTTGCGCCAGACCGGACAAACGGATAGTGGACTGCTCACCGGCGTCCAACGCGACTACTACAAGCTGATCGACCGGGCGAACGAGGAGTTTTCCGACAAGCTGGGAAAGCCGTTGGTGATGATCCCTTTTGGTGACATCGTCTACGAACTCGACAAGCGTCTTAAGGCGGGACAGATCCCTGGCCTGGCTGAACTGTACGAGCGTGACCCGGAACGAATTCCGTCCTGGGATCCGGCAATGGGCGACAAGGCGGGGGCCAATATTCTCTATGCCGACCGCTACCACCCCGTCGCACCACCGCATCTTGACGGTACCATCGCCACCTACGTCATGGGGCTAATGTACTATTCGGTCCTCACCGGCCAAAGTCCGGTCGGTCTTTCGGGTGACGCCTACGACTTTGGCGACGCCAAAGACGAAGCACTCAGGCATGCCCTGCAGTCTGTGGTGTGGGACGTCATTCGCGCTCATCCCTATTCGGGCGTGAATCCGGAGGCCGTTCGTAAGGCTTCGCGCACGCAGCGGCAAGCACCGCCCAATCAACCTCGTCAGCGACAGTCACGAAGGCGTCCGCCAGAAACAACGGTTCGCCCCGTAGCGGTCGACCTGACATCCGGAACTATCTCGGTCGCGCGCTGGAAAGACGACAGGACGGCTGCAGTCACGATCTTCTCCAGCGACGGCATGATCCGCAGCATCAAGAGCCAATGGACACGGCAGAATTCCGACGTCCCGTACGACGGTTTCTACAAACTTGGTAAGGACTATTCGATCCCATTCACGTTCTTTCTGCCACCTCGCGGGCTGGATCAAAAACGATTTCAGCCGGCTTCAGGCGTCACTCCGCCGGCTCAACCGGCGGGGACGATGGGGACCTGGGCCGATTGGAAATTCATGCACGCCGCGGGCCACGAAATCGGCAGTCACACCTATTCGCACTCCGATCTCCGTGCCGACAAACTCGATCCCAGCAGGACTCGCTCAGGCGCCGACCCCGAATACGAATTGCACCAGGCGATCGTCTCCATTGAAGAGCACATCGGCGTCCGGCCGATCTCGATCAATCCCGCGTTTGGCCCGCCGGCCGGGCAACTTCTGGGCCTGTTCCAAAAACACTATCCTGTTGTACGAGGCGATGACGATGCCGAACAGGTTCCGGCCCAACACCAGGACACGGCTACCGCCGATTATTTGATCGGGCGGCTGAACCTGGCGATTGCCGAGAACAAGTGGCTGCTGGTCGCCGGTCACGGAATCCGCACGGAATTGGGAAGAGAAGCGGAAGCCGATCCGGATTTCATTAAGAACGGCAAACGCCGAGACGGCTACCGGCCGGTTGAGTACGCGGTGATGGAAGCCTTGTGCAAACAGGTGAATCAGCAGCGCGACAAACTCTTTATCGGCTGCTATGGCGACGTGGGGAGGTACGTCCGTGAGCGCAACGCTGTGAACATCGAAGTAGTCAAGGAGAGTGAGAGCGGATTTGTCGTTGACGTCACACATTCGCTGGATCCCGAAGTATTTGACTATCCGCTTACCTTGAAGATTTCCCTCAAGGAAGCTGACCGGGTGGACAGTGTCACGCAGGGGGACACGAGGTTGGAATTGACCCGACACAATGGTGAAGTGATTGTGAATGTCAAACCCAACGGTGGTGAGGTAAGGTGTTCGACTCGCGCAACACGGTAAGAATCAGGACAGACAAAGCTGGAGCAACGACAGGGGCGTGCTCTGGGAGTGGGACAACCGGCTTTATCCAATAAAGCCCTCCGTGGGCGGCTATCAGGATCCTGCCACGCGGAAGATACTTGAAGACGCCAATGCCGAGATCAAACGCAGGAGACTCAATAAGCGGAAACGCTCCGACTATCTGTCGACGATTTCCCATGGAAGCGGTCGAAAAGACTGTCCTGACCATCGAACCCAGGGGTACTGAATCATGAACGCACGCGTTCATTTCATGATGCTGTTGTTGACAGCCATCGTCTTGCCGTACACGAGCCTGGCGGCCGCGCGGGCCGGGGAGCGGGTGTTGTTGGAGTTCGATGCGAAGCACGCGCCTCCGTCGGCCTGGAAAGTGCAGGGCTACGCGTTCGGCACGCATGATCCGGAACCGGAGTATCGTCAGCGGGCGGCCGTGGTGTCGCGGAATCAACGGCAATACCAGACCGGCAGGATGGTCTCGCCGGAGTTCCTCATCGACGACGACTACCTGCAGGTCGTCTGCTCGGGCGTCTTCCACCCCACACAGTGCGCGATGGTGCTCGTGGTGGATGGTGAAGATGTGCGATCGTGTTCTCCCGAGCCCGGCTGCGGCTTTCTTGGGTTCGACGCGAGTCCCGCCTCGCTGCCGGCGCCCGTGAAGTTGTTCCAGCCACCCCTTCCCGCGGAATACTGGTTCGACCTGCGGCCGCTGCGGGGGAAGCGAGCGACGATCGAGGTCCGCGACGAGCATCTGAACGGTCACTTCTCGATGCTGAAGCTCGTCGCCACCGACCGGCAACCGCCGGCTGGCGCCAAAGTCGTCACCGAGGCAGTCCGCTGGTTGCCGGATCACTATGAGGCGATGATCGACGGCGATTTCCTGGTGCTTCCCGTAGGCGCTCTCGGCGGTACACCGCTGCAGGCGGTGACGGTACAGATCGACGGCCGGAAAGTGCTTGAAGTCGATCTGCTACTGGCCTTCGGCTCGATCCCTGTGGTGGGCTACCTGCCCGTTTTCGACCTTACCGGCCACCAGGAAAGACCATTGAAGGTGTCATATCATAGCTACACCGGCCACGACCCGGCGCAACGCTCGATCGAGCCGCTGATCGGACGCGAGATCCCCGGACGTGTGGCTTCGGACGAACGGCCGGCCTTCCACATTCACAACCGGATCGGGCTGCTTAACGATCCCAACGGCCTTGTTTATGTCGACGGCGTCTACCATGTCTTTCACCAGTTCAATTACAACACTACTGCGGCCTCGTGGGCACACTATGCCAGTCGTGACCTCGTGCAGTGGGAAGAACGGCCGGTCGGGCTGTGGCACGATGGGATGGGCTCGATGCACTCCGGGTCGGCGGTGGTGGACATGGTGAACACATCGGGTTGGCAGACCGGCGACACACCGCCGGTGATCGCGGCTTATACCGCCTCGCGCGGCATGGGTGGCAGCGACAAGATCCAGATGCAGTGCATCGCCTACAGCATCGACGGCGCCCGGACGTTCACAAAGTACGAGAAGAACCCCGTGCTCGGCAAGTCGCAGGCGCTGGCCGGAGGTTCCGACAACGCCCGCGACCCGAAGCTGTTCTGGTTTTCACCCACCCGGGGTCGCGACCCACACGCCAGGGACGGACATTGGGTAATGGTCCTGTTTGAGGGCAACTCGCTCAACATCTACACGTCCGACAACCTGCGCAACTGGGAAAAGCACGGCCACATCGACGGGTTCCACGAATGCCCCGAGCTGTTCCCACTGGCCGTGGATGGGGATCCGAACAACGTCCGCTGGATCATGTACGGTGGCAGCGGCGCCTACCACATTGGCGTCTTTGACGGCGAGCGTTTCACGCCGGAAACCGGGAACAGGATTCCGATGTATCACAACGGTCGCTGCTACGCCGCTCAGACCTTCAACAACACCGAACCGGGCTTCGGCGGTCAGCCGCGGCGGATCCAGATCGGCTGGCAGGGCGGGCGGCTCGGCCAGCTCTCGACCCCCACCGAGCTGACGCTGCGCACCACCCCGCTCGGGCTGCGCGTGTGCAAACAACCGGTCCGCGAAATCGCCACGCTTCGCACTCGCAGCGTGACACTCGACGGCACCAGGCTCATTCCCGACGGCGTTAACCCGCTGGCCGAGCTCAAAGGCGGACTCTACGACGTCGAACTCGAAGCCGACCTCTCGCATGCCGACCGCCTCGTGTTCGATATCCGCGGCGTGAAGCTAACTGCCGAGGCCTCGGCCGATGGACTCCAGCTGGACGGGATGAAGATTCCCGGTACGCGCAAGCTCTCATTGCGCCTGATCGTCGACAACACCTCCATGGACGTCTACTTCGGCGAACACGGCATGTTCTACTCTCCGAAGATGATCACGCCGACGTCGAAAGGCATCCGCGTCGAGGCCATCGGCGGCCCGGTCACCTTCGCCACCCTGCGGGTTCATGAACTGAAATCAATTTGGAAATAGGGAGGACGACATGAACAATCAGCATAAGAACATTTCACTGCGGGAGTTGCGTTCAATATGGGCAAGGTAGTCACAAATTGATGGCTAGTGCTTTGTCACAGCCAGGTTTTAGGGTTGGCGAGGAAAACGGGGTCAGGTACCAAAAGCCGGAACGGCCCGAAGGGTGCTTTGCATTTTTGGTACCTGACCCCCTTTTCCGGCGAATGCTTCCATCCTGACTTTTGCCTGTGACAAAGCACTAGTCATGGAAATGAGCTTTGCGGCAAACGTCGAGGGAGCCGACCCGACGGATTACCGGTACCGCCACGCAAAGAAGAAAGACAGATCATGAAGAAGATATCGATCGCTTTGGGATGTATGTTGGTCGCGATGACGTCGACCGCCCCGTTGCTTCACGCACAAGCAACGGACAAGACGCTTGTTTCCTGGGTCACACTGACGGACAAGGCCGTGCGGGCCGGATCCGTGCTGACGATCCAGGATGGGGATCGATTCGACGGGATTATTTTCGCCGAAAGGGATGCCGGCAAGTGGATGGCCGGCAGCAATAACTTCCACCGCACCCAGGAGAACCGCACCGGATCGTCGGAAGAGACGGCCGATGACAGGACGCTGGTGCAGCTGGCGATCGTCTATCAGGGAGACCGGATCTCGATCTATCGGAACGGGGAACCTTACGCGTCGTACGAGGCCGAGAACATCGACTTGCTGAGTAGCCCGAACAACATTGTCGTGTTTGGACTACGGCACGTCGGCGGGGATGGGAGCATTGCCGGTTCGGTCGAAGACGCACGGATCTACGATCGGGCGTTGACGGTGGCACAGATCAAGGCGCTCGAGCCGAATGAACCGTCGTCGATCGAGCCGTACGCGTGGTGGGATTTTGAAGGGAAGGAAGCGATCGAACGGACGGGACGGTATTCGCACAGGAAGATGGAAGGCGGGGCGAAGGTGCAGGACGGCAAGCTGCTGCTGGGGCCCGATGGGGCGCTGACCGCCGCGCGAACGGAGGACGGGGCGTTCATCTATCGTCGTGGGGGAGCGACGGTCTTCGTCGGCCCTTACGTTCCGGACACGCCGGCCTGGCCTGAAAATCCGCCAGACAATTGGCCGATCTATCATCTGGCCCACCCCACGTGGAGCGGTCCGGCGCCGTTCGATCCCAACCCGGCACTGTTCTACAAAGGTCGGTATCACCTGCACTATATCTATCGCAATCGGGCTGGGATTGCCTTCGCCCATGTTTCGAGCATCGACATGGTCCACTGGAAGTGGCACCCCACGGTGCTGGCCCCGCCGACGACCGGTCACGGGATGTTCAGCGGCACGGGGTTCTTCACCCGACAGGGGCAGCCGGCCATGGTTTATCACGGGGCCGGTTCGGGGCGAAACTGGATCGCGTACGGGCTGGACGACGACCTGAATGAGTGGAGCGAGCCGGAAGTGATGCTGCCGCGCGACGAAGACGGTCGTCTGATCGAAGACATGCCGTACTTCGATCCTGATATTTGGCGCGACGGCGACGTCTTCTACGGATTGAACGGGGTCAGCAGCAAAGAGCCCGCTCAGATTATGAAGTCGGAAAACTTGAAAGACTGGAGCGATCTGGGTGAACTGCTGCATCCCGATTTCGACGAAAAGAAACTTGGTGTGAGCAAGTCAGAGGATATTTCCTGCCCCAACATGTTCCAACTGGGCGATAAATGGGTGCTCGTTTGCATTAGCCACCGGTTGGGATGTCGCTACTTCATCGGCGATTTTGTGGACGAGCAGTTCTTGCCGGAGCACCACGCATTGCTGGGTGGAAACAGCTCGCGCTACTTCGCTCCCGAGTCGCTGCTGACGCTCGACGGACGCCGCGTCAACTGGGCCTGGTTCCGCGGCGGCCCGATGAAGGGCGTTCAGTCGCTGCCGATTGATCTAGAGCTTCCGGCCGACGGCATCTTGCGCGTCAAGCCGCTCCGGGAACTCGAAACGCTTCGCTACGATCGGCGAATTCAAACGGACGTGGCCGCCCGGCAAGACTCTCCGGTGCTGCTGGAAGATATTCACGGGGAACACCTGGAACTTGAGGTGGTGGTCGAGGAGCCAGGGGAGCAGAGCTTCGGCGTGGATGTGTTGTGTGACGATCAGGGTGGGGCGGGGCTGCGAATCACCGTGAATCGCGAGGACGGCCTGCTTGAGGTGGGAGGAGAAACAGCGCCGCTCGTTCTGGAAAGCGGTGAGCCGCTCCATTTGCGCATCTTCGTCGACACGACCCTGGTGGAGGTCTTCGCCAACGAGCGCCAGATCATCATGACCGACAAGCCCCGGGCGGCCGGCGCGACGATCAACGACCGTGTCGCATTGTTTGCGCAGGGCGCGGATCTCAAGGTCGACAAAATCACCGCCTGGAAGATGAAGGCGGTGTTTGAGGGGGATACGACGTATTGAGCGGGAAGACGCATTCTGGAAGAAACGCGTGATGCGAACCATTGAGTGGAAACGAAGTGCATGTAAAGAAGCAGGTTAACCCTGTTATATTAAGACCTTCACAGTCATCTGCGCCGTATAGTGCCCTCAAGATAAGAGCTTCGGAGAAATCTCCCATGGACATCATCCTGAGAACATGCCTTCTCGCCCTTCTCGCCTGTGCCAACGCTACCTTCGCCGCTGACAGACCCAACGTCGTCATCATCTTCGCCGACGACCTCGGCTACGGTGACCTCTCCTGCTATGGCGCTACACACGTCAACACCCCCAATATTGATCGCCTTGCCGCACAGGGTCGTCGCTTCACGGACGCCCACACCGCCTCCGCCGTCTGCACACCTTCGCGCTACACACTTCTCACAGGTCGCTACCCCGTCCGTCACGGCAACCTCTGGTCCCCCGTCTTTCTCAAGAGACCCTTCGTCATGGACCCCGACCGCAAAACCATCGCCGATGTCGCCAAAGACGCAGGCTACGACACCGCGATCATCGGTAAATGGCACCTCGGTTTCGGGTCCAAAACACCCACCGACTGGAACGCACCTCTCAAGCCAGGCCCCCTCGAAATGGGCTTCGACTACTACTTCGGCATGCCCGTCGTCAACTCCCATCCACCCTTCGTCTACGTCGAAAACCACGCCGTCGTCGACCTCGATCCCGCCGACCCCTTCGTCTACGGCAAGCCTGCCGAAACCAAAATCTTCGACGAGAAAATGGGCATCAGCGACATCGGCGGCGCACGCCAGGCCCACAAGACCTACGACGACAACCTCGTCGCTACCACCCTCAAAGATAAAGCTGTCCAGTGGATTCACGATCACAAATCAAAACCCTTCTTTCTCTACTTTCCCACCACGAACATTCACCACCCTTTCACGCCCGCCCCTCAATTCGAAGGCACTTCCGCAGCCGGCCCCTACGGCGACTTCATCCACGAACTTGATTGGGTCGTCGGCGAAGTGATGCAAGCCCTCGACGACGTCGGCGTCGCCGACAACACACTCCTCATCTTCACCTCTGACAACGGCGGCATGCTCAACCGCGGTGGCCAGGAAGCCAGGCGTCGCGGTCATCTCGCCAACTCCACCCTCCTTGGTTTTAAGTTCGACGCCTGGGAAGGCGGCCACCGCATCCCATTCATCGCACGCTGGCCTGGGCAAATCAAATCCGGCTCCGAATCAAATTCCCTCATCTCCAACGTCGATCTCATGGCCACCGTTGCCACCGTCCTCAACCAGACACTCAAAGCCGACCAGGGGCCCGATTCCTTCAACATGCTGCCTGCTCTGACTGGTCAACCCAATACCAGAATCCGCGATCACCTGCTCATTGCACCCGTACGCAAATCACACCTCACCCTGCGCCAGGGCGACTGGGTCTATATCGGCGCCCAGGACGCCGGCGGATTTAGCCAGAAGAAAGTCGGCGACCACGGCCTCGGCGGCGCCGCCGCCCACCCCTTCACCGGACACGTCAACTCCGACATCGAAAACGGAAGAATCAAACCCGACGCCCCCAAAACCCAACTCTACAACCTCAAAGAAGACCCCCTCCAGAAAATCAATGTCGTCCAGCGGTTCCCCGAAATCGCCGCCCGGATGCGCCTCGCCATGGACCACATTAAGAAACACCCGACCGCCCCACATGCCCAATAGTTAATCAGGAATATGTATCATTGAAGGTCGGCCGCACAAAGCTGCTGCCGATGGGCGACGCCGTGACGGCATCGAATGAAAACGGGGCTGAAGTTATGAGGAATCAAACATGAATCGAAGCAGGGAACTTCCGCCGGCCTTGCTGACCGTGACGCTGTTGCTGATCACTGGCACGGCCCCGTCAACAGCTCACCCGATCCATCCGCCGCCAGCAAACCAAACCAGGTCGGTTCAGGTGCCGATGCGTGAAGGCCGGCGAATGACGATGCGAATCGTCAAACCAGCGCGTGTCGCGCCCGACCAGCAAACCGAGCCGTTGGAGAAAGGCACGCAGCCGAAGATCGAGCCCGCTAATCGAGTTGTGCTCTCGGCGAAAGTCGTCGATGCCGAAAGCGGAAGGATTCTGCCGTTTCGTGTTCATATCGAGGATGCCGAGGGCAACTACTTTCCGCCGACAGGGCATTTTGATATCGAGTTGCCCGACTGGAATTCAAACAATGTCAGCTACGAGCCGGACACGAACAACGACGGTTACGACTGGGCGATGATTCCCAAAGGCCGCTTCACGGCCGAACTGCCGGCCATCGATGGCCTGCGGGTTCGTGTATCACATGGCCTGGAATATCCGCTGACCACGTTCCCGTTGGATCTGGCCGGGCAACAGGGTAAGTCTGTCGAGCGGCGTTTCATGCTTAAGCGGGGAATCAACATGCGCGAAAAGGGCTGGATGGCGGTCGATACGCATGTCCATAACCTGACGCCGCAGGGTGCGATTCGCCAAATGCCGGTCGAAGCGATCGATTACGTGAATCTGATGTTCATCGGCCCGGGACATCCACTGCTGCGACGTAAGTACATCACCGGCAAACCTTCGCTTGTTTCGACTGACGACCACATCGTTTATGTGTCACAGGAAGTCCGCGACGCCAATCAGGGCCACATGACTTTGATCGGTTTGCGGATGCCGATCGATCCGATTCGCGTCTACACGGGTGTCGAACTGTCGAAGCGATTAAAGCGATTGCCCAACGAGCCGCTGAATTGGGAAGTGTACGACCGGATGCATGCGCAGGGTGGACTGGCCTATCACGCGCACTTCCTGTACTGGCCCGGCTACGGTTCGGCCGTCGGTGCGGCGATTGATAAACTGGACGGGCTTGAATGGCTGAGGACTGATACGTTTTTTCGCGGCGATCGTTCTCGCCAGAATATCGAAGTGCCCGGCTTTGGTCGTCGCGCGTCGGCCGTGCTTTGGTACGACATACTCAATTGTGGAATCCAAATGCCGTTGATTGGCGGCACCGACAAAATGAACGCCGGCCGCGTCGTCGGCGGATCGAGTCGGACCTACGTGAAAGTCGATCAATGGAATCATGAAGGTTTCATGGGCGGTCTGAAAACGGGCCGGACTTTCGTCACCAACGGTCCCTTGTTGAGCCTTTCGGCAGGCGGTCAGACAATCGGATCGGAAATTGAACTGGAAGGCGACGGGCCGCATTTGGTCAAGCTTAAGGCTGACTGTTTCACACAGGTTCCGATCAGGTTTCTCGAAGTTCTGGTCAATGGAAAGGTTGCTCGCCATGTTCATGTCGCCGATGACCAGAAAGAGATCAGTCTGAAAATGGACCTGCCGATCACCGAGAGTTGCTGGATCGCGCTTCGTGCGCGTCACGACCAGCCGAACGTCGACAATTGGCATCGTGGCATCACGGCCGCCCATACCAGCCCCATCTACGTGACCCTCAACGGTCGCAAGCCGGCGGTAAAGGCGAGCGCGCAGTACATGGTCGCCCGCCTCGATGAGACGATCCGCTGGGGCGAGGAAGATGCATTCTGGTCGCACGACCTACGACGACAGGAAGCGATCAACAGCTTCCGCGCCGCCCGTGAGGTCTACGTTGCTGCATTGAAACGTGCCGGGAAGTAGACTTATCGCCGATTCCTACTGAATGCCCATGGAACACAATGTCATGAAACATCCGATTCTCTGCCTGACCGCAGCTGTCTGCTCAATTTCATCTGCCACGCGCGTGACATGCGCTGTGGAGTCCACAACGGCCGAACGCGACCGACCCAACATCGTCTACATCATGGCAGACGATCTTGGGTACGGCGATTTGGGCTGCTATGGCCAGTCGAAGATCCAGACTCCCAACATCGACCGTCTCGCAACAAACGGCATGAAGTTCACGGACTTCTACGCAGGGTCGACTGTCTGTGCGCCGTCACGTTGTGTGTTGATGACCGGACTGCACACGGGGCATTGCTTCATTCGCGGCAATGGAAAGGACAACCTTCGCCCGGAAGATGTGACCGTAGCAGAAGTCCTCAAACAGGCCGACTATGCGACAGGTCAGGTCGGCAAATGGGGACTGGGACACGAAGGTTCGACCGGAGTGCCGACCAAACAGGGTTTTGACTTCTTCTTCGGCTACCTGGATCAACATCACGCACATCTTTACTACCCAACGTTTCTTATCAGGAATGAGCGTCGGGTGACGTTGAAGAATGTTGTTCCCGATGAAGGTGAATGGGGACAGGGGATCGCCAGCAGGAAGGTGGATTACAGTCCCGCACTGATGATGGACGAGACACTGGGCTTCATTGACGACCACAAGGCCGAAAACTTCTTTCTGTATCTGTCGTACACACTGCCACACGCCAACAACGAAGCCATGCGAAAGACAGGCGACGGAACCGCGGTGCCTGATCATGGCAGGTACAGGAACCGTGACTGGACGAAACAGAACAAAGGGCAAGCCGCGATGATTGGCTATCTCGACCAAATGGTCGGGCAGGTCATGAAGCGACTCGCGGATCACAATCTGACTGATAACACGATCGTCTTCTTTACGTCCGACAACGGACCACACAGCGAAGGAGGCAACGATGTCGCGTTCTTCGATGCCAACGGGCCCGTGACAGGGATCAAGCGAACGATGTACGACGGCGGCATCCGCGTTCCGATGATCGTTCAATGGCCAGGGCATGTGAAAGCGGGTTCGACAACGAACCTGGTCGCAGGTGGCGTCGACTTTCTGGCGACGGCAGCCGATATCGCCCGCGTCGACGTAAAGACAGCGACCGACGGGATCAGTTTCCTGCCAACATTACTGGGTAAGAATGACGAACAGGTCGAGCACGAGTATTTGTATTGGGAGTTCTACGAGCAGGGTTCGAAGCAGGCACTTCGCGCTGGCCCGTGGAAAGCGGTACGGCGTCCGATCGGAGGCCCGATTGAGGTTTATCATGTTGCTGGGGACATCGGTGAAGAAAATGACCTGGCGCCGAAACGTCCCGACCTGGTAGCGAGATTCACCAGAATCTTTGACGAAGCCCACACGCCCGCAGATCGTTGGCAGATCCGAGGCAATCCGATCACCCGCACGCGGGCGCGAGCCGAGGGTCGGTAGGCGGCACGTGGAAGGTCTTCTGCCGTTGCAGGCCGCGCGTCGTATCCATTCCAGAGCAGCCATTGAAATCACGAAAGAAGAATCGTTCGAACGGTGTGTCCCGAATCGGCTCAATCAACTCCGCACCAGCTTCCACCAAACGCTGCTTAATCGCGGCCCTGAACGCGATACGTAAGGCGCAGATGATCGATACCGATCAGATGCAGCACTGTGGCCTGAAAGAGTTGGTCGAATATCGCGATTGAAGTTGGCCGATGGCTGCTGTCCGAAGGTGCCCTGTGTTGCCGCAACGACGAACAGCGTCATCAGAATGCGCAGAACTTGTTTCATGGTTCCTGTCCCCGGACTTGCGGGAGTTCAGGAGTGTGAATTCCTGAAGTCCCGCGACTTCAGCTACCATACCATTTCGTAAAGGAATTCACGGGGTCACGTTCAGTCCGATAGTTATTGACGGGATGCTCACGATCCGGGTAACCCACAGCAACACCACACACCAGCGATAACGAATCCGGCAACTTCAGAATCCTGCGAACAATGTCGGGGTATTCGGCCACTGTGGCTTGCGGACATGTTTCCAGACCGTGTCCGCGAGCCGCCAGCATCACGTTCTGGATGAACATGCCGATGTCGAGCCACGATCCCTGTTCTATATTCGCGTCGACAAGAAACAGCAACTCAACCGGCGCACCGAACCCGTGATAGTTCTTCAGCCATTGGTCAAGGCGAGCCGCCCTGTCACCGCGTTCAATACCCAGCGCACCATACAAGGCGAATCCACACGCCTTTTGTCGCGAACGGTACGGTTCGGCACAACGGTCGGCGTAGTACTTGTAGTCAGGATTCGGAGTCTGTCCGGAACTTCGAGCATCGGCCAGTGCGTCGCCTATTTGCTGCTTCGCTGTTCCCGAAACCACGGCCACTTGCCACGGTTGTGTATTCCCGCCGGAAGGGGCCCAACGCGCCGTGTCGAGGATTTCGTGGATTACATCGCGCGATACAGCCCGGTCCTCGAAAGCCCGAGTCGATGTTCGATTGCGGATTGCTTCGTAGATATCCAATGCAAACAGTCTCCATAAAGTGTAGTTGAATTCGTTGTAGCTGAACCTCAAACATTTCACGGCTTCAGCGACGGCTGGTTTCCTGCAACGAGCGGTTTTGCCTGCGGATCAATCTTCACCAGCATTGGCATCTTCACGCCGTCGCCATCTTCAACAAGCTGCCTGATCACGAAGTCGGCGGCTTTGCGTGAGGCGTCCATGATCTTCTCGTCCTTCAATCGCCAGCCGATTTCCGCCAATGCGGTAACGACGCCGGTCTGGCCGTGGTCGATGGCCATGTTGACAACTTTTTCGCCGCCAAATTTTTGGGTGTGATTCTTCCAGGCGTACGTGCCGTCCACGACAAACGCTGTGTTGATCAATCGATAAGCTACGGTCCGCGTTGCGTCTTCACAACGCCGTGCCAGCTTCGGATCTTCATCGCGGACTGCGTCGGCATACTCGTACAGCCAGCGGTAAGTTCCGCTGATGCCACTGCAAATGCCAATCGTTTCAACGACGCGTCCCGAGTGGTCCACGTTCTTATCCATCGCGACGAACTCCGACAGAGGCCTTGTTGGCTCCAGAGCTTCCACTTCTTCAAGGATCAGGCGGATGGTACCTTCCGCCGTTTCACGGCAGCGGCGAGCCATGTCATCATCACCCAGCTGGCGGTTCAATTCGTAGCCGCGCCAGAGTGTTGTCGCGATGCCGGAGACACCCCGCCCGATCCCCAGATTTCTTTCGCCGGGCCGACCGTTCATGTTGTGCCAGATGACGGTTGAGTTCTTTTTCTGTGCGTCGTCGATCAGAAAACGCAGACCGGAGTTGATCACCTCTTCGATTGAGTGATTCGCAGTAATCTGCGTTCCTGGAATCGACGTCTGTGCTGTTTGCAGGGCGTACACATTACCGCTGCACCCACGACAGAAGCCGGTCACAACGCTGCCATCAAGTCGCTTCCAGTGAATCCGTTCCAGATGATCGTTCGAATCTGCGCTTTTTTCGATTGGCAGTCCACGACGCCTTCTTGCTTTTGCGGCCGCTGAAGTTCCCTGCGACTTGATACTCGCCAGATAGCCAAAACGAGTTCCCTGTTCCAGATAAGACAGCGAGTCCCGGTCTCCGGTCAGCCGGTAATACTGGCCAAATATATCCAGTACATTTCCGAATCCCCAGCTGTTTCCGGACATCAGTGGGCGGGGCCTGGACGTCTGCTTCAACGCGTCAAGACGGTGCCGACTGGTCCAGAACAAAGCACCGGTTTCCTGCTTCGTTTTCTTCTGATGCGCCGTCTTCTTCAGCCACGCCATGTGATCGTCGATGACTTTAAGCAACCGCGGATCCCGCGTCTGCTCATAGACATCCATCAGAACCTTTGCGCTGTAATTGGCCGTGACCGTAATGGCCGTGTTGTAGTTGGGGACTCCACGGCCTGCCGATGGGTTTTGCAGCCAGGTGCGGCCCTCGCCCGGAAAGTCACGAATCTGCCTCAACATCCAGTTCACTCCGGCATCACGGTGCGAATGGTAGGCTGGATCGAATCGGCCAAGCGCATGCATCGACTGCACCAGCGCTCCGGCGCCATGAACGTCGGTGTAGTAGGCCGGTGTTTTCTGCGGCGGCGCAGCGACGGCAGGTGGGACGATCAAACAGACCAGGACGATAGCAGCCAGATGATGGCGACACATTGCAAGACTCCTGTTAGGGATTTTTTACGGCTGGTTCCGTGGCACGATCCTACAGCGTACTACGCGGATTCATGGCCGCAAAAAAACGTTTTCCGGACCACTATATGTGCTTCCCACGAGCCCGAGCGAGCTACGTGTTTTCGTAAACTTCTCTATCGCTCATGTTCATCAGGCGTGCCCAGTTCAACGACGTTCGAGCTGTTGATGAACGCCGGCTTGCTGGACGAATCTGTCAGTTGAAGGAAGAAGGCAGCCGTCCCCGAATCCGGAACGGCGATCCGGGCGACACGTACCTGATCTGATTTTCCGTTCAGCTCGATTGGCGGCAGGGGAACCCATCTGGCTTTTCGATAGTCGCCATCGGGATCGGTCGTTTGCCAAAGGACCAGTCTCGCATTCTGAATCCCGTTGCCCAATTGTGCGGTCAGCGTGACATGGTCGCCTTCGGTCGTGGAGACCAATTGAACCGAGGGGATCGTTCGCCCCAACAGCGCCGCCGCGACGGCTGTGCGCCACCCCAACGCATGTCGAGCGTGTTTGCGACCGTGAGGATAATTGGGAACTCGCAGAAACGCCCGGCGACATTTCATGGCATCAAAGTAGTTCGCATCAGAAAGCAAATGAAACAGTGGGTCGTTCGTGCCGACCGCAGGCATGATGAATTTGCCTTTTAGCAGATCGCCCCACTCTGCCGGATCGAACAGCTCGCGATACCTGCGACCGTGAGGCGAATCCAGCATCGTCATCGACTGTCGAGCTGTCTGACCGGCGGGACCAGTCTGCTTCGGCTTCACGCTCCAGCCCCAGCGCCGGCCTTTAAGCCTGGTGAACGCCAGCAGGTCACCGGAATTCCATGCCGTGGGGAATGCTCCCACGATTCGTTGATCGCCAGCACAGGCAATCAATGCGGCCATGCCACCTTTTGAACTTCCTGTGACAACAAATCGCTTTGCACGCACTTCCGGCAAATCTTCAGCTACGGTCGCCGCCGCAGAAAACATCTTAGCCAGAGCATAATACCCCGCCTCACGCGGGTCGCCGGTTTCCATATGTCGCCGACTACCAAACGACATAAGTTCTCCCGGATTTCGCGCCCCGAACCTGCTGGCATTGAACGCCTGCTCAACGACAACACAGGGAACGTTCAGCCCCAACACGGTTGTTTCCAGCCAATCCAGTTTCGCATCCTGTACTTGAATTGCGTTGCCACCCAGGATGATCGCAGCGGTTCCCTGCGACTCCTGCGGCAGTTGTCCATCCGGCAGATAGATGGTGACATCGTGCTCGCACTTCTGACTGCGATAGGTTTGACTTGTCATTCGCACGGCGATCCGACGCATCACGCGATCCGTGAAAAACCGACTCGGAACAGTCGAACTTTCTTTTCGCGAGTAAGGCACCTGCGAAGTCTTCAATGGCGCGTCGCTGTTGAACAATTCGACCACCGATCGGACCTCGAAATCTTCAGGCGCGGCATACAGCATGGATCGTGACGAAACGACCAAAAGCAGAATAATAAATGTCACAAGGGTCGGTCTCTGGAAGAATCCAGCCATCGCACTCTCCTGTTTCACGGCATCACTCACGAAGTTGTCTTCAGAATCGCCGCCACGTTGTATTCGACCGTTTCCCTGATCAATCGCGTCTGATTGGAAGTAATATCATTGGGGTACCAACGGGCTATTCCGACCAGAGTGTTCATGATGTGCATCGTCGCGATATTCACGTCAAGGTCCCGGAGTCGCCCCTGATCGGCCAGCTGCCGCAACGCCTGGCGAGCCAGAGCATGATAGGCCTTCCTGCGTTTTATGATGTCTTGTCGTTGGTCTGGTTCCAGGTGGCTTATTTCTGACATCACAATCGTGATCGCGACCCCGTGTTCGATCGCTCCCATAATATGCAGCCGCATGATCTCCCGGAGACGCTGTTCCGGATCTTCAATAAGTCGAACCGGGGCAATGACCGTACGCTCCAGTTCGTCCATGGCATGCTGCATGATCTGATAGAGCATGTCCTGCTTGCCGGAGATATGGTGGTACAGACTGGCCTTGGTCATTCCGACAGCCGTGGCAATGTCGCCGATGGAAGTACCACCAAATCCCTTGTCCACGATCAGTTCCGCCGCAGTGCGATAGACCTCTGAGGTGCGCTCTGTTGTCGAGTTCTTCGCCTGAACGGCAGGCATGGTTTCTCCGATGCTGGAGCAATTTACTTATTGTTGTGAACGATACTGGCTCGTGGGAGTAACAAAACTGCTATTGAGCAGCGCTCTTCGCGGCCACAAATCAGCTTGAAACGCTGTATTGAGTTGAGCAGGAAACTTCAAGATTACTCGAACGAACGTTCGGTAGTCAAGCATGTCCATCCCGCAGGAGAATGAGCAGATGAGTCGCTTGATGGGCTGGGTTGGCGGCACGCACCGAGGAGTGGCATTGGTTATAGCAACGGGAACCCGAAGCTCCTTTCTTCCTGGCCGTTGCCTGGGCTTCCCGACCGGGCGGCGCACGTCAGCGAACCGCTCACAGGACAGGAACTGGACGCAATCCGGCATGCGGCACAACGGGGGCTGCCGCTGGGAGACGAAGGCTGGGTGAACTCGATCGCCAGAAGACTCAAACTGAAATCCACCATGTGTCCCTGGAGCCGCTCCAGAGCATTGTGGTAGCTCGCTGAGAGATTGATCGATGGCGGCTTGACTACAATCATCATAGACCTCACAGTGCGTTGGATTACGATACCCCTGTGGCATTCGCCGCGCGTTGAATCTTCGTTCGTTTGGCCTGCGGCCTCAGTCCAGAAGTACAACGGCACCGTGAATCCGGATTCTCTTCCACAGGTTGATACCAGGAATCGGGGGATGGTCACACTAAAGACTGGCTATGCCGATCTTCTCAAGGCGAGATTGTCCAGGGCTGATGCCAAAGTGACTTCACTATGATTCAAATGCGAAAAATGTGCGTGCTCCGTCTCCCGGTCATCACAATCATTTTCATCACCCTGGCTGGCTGTGACCGCACGGCGAAATCGCAGTCGCCAGACCGAATCGTCACACCGGCAGAATCAACCAATGAGACCGAGGGGAAACCTGCGACTGGCAATTCGTTGCCTGAAAATCAGCAGGCTGAGCAGGTGGCAGGTCCACAGGTCGGCAGCATCTCGGGGCGATTGACGTATCGAGTTGATGTCGGGCGGCCGTGGCGATATGGTCGGTATTACATCAACCGTCAAAGCGGTGAGTTGGCCGACGCGATTGTCTGCCTTGCAAGCCGGTCGTTACGAAAGTACGACGCTGACAAGGAGCAGCCACAGACGTGGTCCATGGATCAGAAGAATTTCGAGTTTCAACCTGAGTTGCTGTCAATTCGGGCTGGCGATAGTGTTCAGTTTCTCAACAGCGACAAAGCAGGCCACAACGTGAATGCGAGCGGTGCATACGATTCGTTCAACGTCATGACGCCGGTTGGCGGATCGCTCGAACGCACGTTTGCCAGGGCTGGAAATGAGACGCGTCCGATTGATATCCGTTGCGACCTTCACAGCCAGATGCGAGCGTGGATTTACGTCTTCAGTCACCCCTTTCACCAGGTCACCGATACCACTGGCAGCTTCGAATTTAGCGACGTACCGGACGGTGACTACGATCTGGTGGCCATTCATCCTGCCGGCAGATTACGACTTAAGCAACCAATTCGCATCATTGGTGGTAACGAAGCGACGGTCGAAGTCTCGCTGTCGCCGGATGACTTGATTGGATCATCCACGTCGAACTAACCGAGCGGCGTTAACCCATTGTTTCTCAGGAGACCAACATGACCGACACGCAGGCGAAATCATTCCGACGACGCGAACTTATTAAGGGTGGAGCTGCGGCAGTCACGGGGCTGGCAGTGTTTGGCTTCGGTGATTCAATCTTCGGGGCGGAAGCCGCTGATGAAGAGTGGATTCCGTTCAGCAACGCCCCTCGCGCGCGGCCCGGTCAACTTGACTGGGAAGGCCTGGACGCCTGGATCACTCCGCAGGAGCAGGTCTTCTGGGTGTCGCACTATGGTGCCCCGGAAATGCCGCCGGAAGAGGAATACCGTTTGGAAGTATCGGGCCTGGTCGAAAATCCAAAGAAGTTTACGCTGGATGACATCAAGGCGTTACCCCGCGAAGACCGGCTCATGACGCTGGAGTGTTCGGGTAACGGCTCATCACCAGGCTTTATGGCCGCGATCTACAACGCGAAATTTACGGGCACGCCACTGGCTTCGTTTCTCAAAGCCGCCGGAATCAGGTCGGGCGCTAAGAATGTTGTCTTCTTCGGCCACGACAACAAAGTGGAGAAGATGCCGTACCGCAAGACAGAGTATGTGTGGCCCGCCCACTTTGGACGGAGTATGTCCATCGAGGATGCGTTGAACTCGGATGCGTTGCTCGTCTACGAGGCCAACGGCAAACCGCTGACTAAGAACAACGGATTTCCACTGCGACTGATCCGTCCCGGCTACTATGGAATCGCTAATGTGAAGTGGCTCAGGAGTATTGAACTTTGGGACCGCGAGTATATGGGGAAGTACATGGCTCGGGAATACGTCACGCTCCGCGGCGAGCGGCGTGGCGATGAAATATTCTACAAAGAGACGTCCGTCGGCAAGATGAACATCAAGTCCATCATTGCCCGCGTGACTCGCAAAAAGAGTGACGGCGACAAGGACAGCATCAAGGCCTATGGAGCCGTCTGGAGTCACGACGCCACTGAAATTAAGTCGGTCGAAGTCCGCATCGATGATGGTGCCTGGCTGTCGGCAAAGCTCGACGAAAAACCGCGGTCACAGCACAGCTGGATCTTCTTCTCCTACGAATGGAAAAACCCGACACCGGGCAAACACACGTTAGTCTCCCGCGGAATCGAAACCAATGGGCACATACAGCCTACTAAGGACGACGACGAAATCGCTCTGAAGAAAAGTAGTCGTGAAGCCTACGAACAATGGCCGAGAGAGATCGAGCTGGAGACCTGATGCCCGGTGGTTTCGCAACGACATCTACTGTTCACTGTGCCAAAACCCATTTCGACGTGCTCGATTCGTCCAATGGGAGGTTGAAACTCATTCTGTAAGTCTCCGTGGCGGCATCGAAATCGGTCTGCCAGAAGTCATTTCCATGCACTGACTGTTCGAACCCGATTCGCTCGCCACTGACCACTCGATACAGTTGATAACCCTGGCTGGTTGCGAGTCCTTCGAAACGTATTGGAACCGCCCCAACCCCGCCCTTGATTGCCACCGTCACCTCCGGCTCTTCAGCCTTGATGACCAGCGGATAGTTCTGTGTCTCTGTTCCGCCGGAGACCGTGACTTCAAGTCGATTACCCTCAACCTCTCGAAAGGTTGTCTTCCATGTATTCGGATTCTCGCTCAGGTGTTGACGGAAAGCTTCGTTGGGACCGTAGTAGTCATCCGCAACGCGCGGCAGGGTGATCAGTTCCAGATCCAATTCAATGCGATCTCCCTTGCTGAACCGGCGGACGCCCGCGGGCGGCAACAGTTCGACGTCAAGATTCGTTGGGGCGGCTTTGTGGACTGGTGAGCTAATCACCGGATTTGCATAAGTCCTGGCACCGATGACCGCCTTATATTGCCTGATGATCAGAGCGCGATAGCCATTGGGTTTGGGCTTTCCGTCGGAGATCTCTGCAGCACCCGTGAAGGCCACCCAGTGCGGACCCGGCCCGGTCAACTCGACGTTATTCAAAAACATCTGGCCCTTCTTAAGGGGCCCGGGCACTGTCCGCTGCTCAATGAGTCCGTCGATATTGCCGTAGGCGATTCCAGGAGTTTGATAGCTGTGCGTTCGGCCAAGTTTGAAAAGCCATATCTTCTTCGCGGAAACATCATGGGTAAACGTGTAATTGAGTTTCTGGAAGGTGCGGCAATAATCATCCGTGCGCAGGGTCTGAATCCGCGCCGAAAAATCCACTTCCCTGTTCGCTCCATAGTACCCCTCGTGCTTGACGTCCGTCAGGCACGGTCCATGCGATAGATAGGCAGTCTTCAGGCTGTTCTGAAAATATTTCTCCTGGTCATCGTCCTGAATGTTCAACCAATCGCCACCCCAGCCGGCATTTGTCCAACCCCATTTTGTCCCCTCAATGCCGCTACGAACCATGAGCGCGCGAATATCTGTGACGGCCACATCGACAAGGCTCATGTCCATATCGAAACAGATCGTCTCGCCCCAGCAACCGATCGCCAACTGATCCCATCGTCCGTGCCCACCGTAGCCAAGCAAGGACAATTGTGCGTGGCTGGCAGAGGGAAGCGTTCCATAGAATCCGTAGACGACTCGCAAAAGATAAGTTGTGTCCTTTTCAGCCGGCAGCATTGCATAGGCCATCAGGTAGCTGCCCATGGGCTTGTAGTGCCAGTTCTTGCTTAACTGCACCGGAATCCCCGCAGGCCGACCGCTTTCGTCACACAGTATGGGGCATAGACCTGTGATGTTTGCCGGTGGACGCAGATCCAACAGAAACGGCACGGCCCTTTTGGAACCCGATCCTTTGATGGTGATCCGGAAATCATCGTAGTGACGGATGTCCGTATATCCGGTTCTCCAACTCCGCTTCAGGCGATTGACAGAAGCCACGTAACAGTTCCTTGTCACATCGAAACGAACCGGAAAGCGTTGGTCGTTCGCGGCAGTAACGGTGATATTTTCGGGAGGAACGTCCCGGGAAGAAGCAACAGGACAGTGCAACGAAACACTCTGCTTCTCTCCCTGTTGCCAGGTCCCTTCGACCTTCTTTTCCTTGCTCCAACTTCCCATATCGCTGGTCAAGGCCAGACGCAGGACTGCACTATTGACAGGAGCGGTGGGAGAAACATGCAGGTTCAGCGTCAGACTTCCAGGCCAGGCAACCACGTCCAGGATCGCATCACATGCCAGTTGCCTGCCCTCGACAGTTCTGAAGTCGAGGCCAGGGAAATCGTAGTGCTGAACATAACGGCCTGATTCCCAGAGGCGTACATTCGAAAGACGTTTGACGCCTTCCTCCCGACCTGCCCGGCAGGCGCGGGCACGGTAGTGCACACCATCAACTTCAAGTTCGATCAGGAACTCAGCTGGTGGAAGTTGTCTCAGTTTGTCTGCCTTGTGCTTCAGTGCATATTCATAGCCTGCCGGGTTGTGGAGGTGTCCGAATCCAACCTTGCGGAAATCAGCCACGTCCAGAGTGAGACCATATTGACTGGTTTCGATACCAAAAATGTCGTCACTTTGGTCATTGGCATTCTTGCGCCAACCGTTCAGCCAGCAGCTGTAGGTGTACTCGGCTGCCGCCGCATGCACTTCTACATTGAGCATCAGCGCCAACAGAATCACTGCAGCGAATTTCGCCGACTCATGGCCGCGGTTCACGTGTTTTAATAGCAATTTCGTTACTCCCACGAGCCGGTATCGTTCACGCTAACAAGTAAAGGGCTCTGGTTAACCACGCAGGCTGTTCACTTTGTCGGTGCTGTTCGCGTTATGACCACGACCCAGTCGTCCTGGTCCGGAAATACAAGCTGCAGTCTTCGTTCCTTTGTCGTGATCTCCAACCGGCCTGTTTCACCGCTCCGCGGATTGGTCGCCGTCACATCAAATTCGTCGGCTGCATGATCAAGTTGCAGCGTCGCGCTGCCCCCGTTCTTGATGTATATCAGGTACTGTGAACCCGGAGCAGCCAGACAATAGCCGTTTCCCTCGCGAATGACGTCATTCCGCGGTGTCATATTCGACATCTGACTCACCTGCTCGTTCATTACCTGGCAGGCAACTCCCAGCCAGCGCAACCGTTCGTGTACCGAGGCACGGTGATTGTCCTTTACGTTTGGATCGTAGGACATGATTCCGGTTGTGGGGGTTTCCTGATCAGCGTCGTTATGAAAGAAGTAATGGCCGCCACCAAGAAGACAGGCATACAGGTTGTGGCGCACGCCGGCTCCCCGATAGGGCGGCAACTCGAACTCGAAGAAGGGACGAAATGGATTGCTGTCTAAGGATTTCCTTGCGGAACGATTGATGTCGCGGCCCGGGCCGTGTCCGCCAACGACGGCATCGACTGTGTCCCGTCGCAATTGACCGTCGATCCAGAACGCGCCACGCCGACGAAAGAAACTGGCAAAATGGTCGCCGCAGTTGCCTTCCGAATAGCTGCGTTCGTCCATGAAAACATAAAACGTGTTACCCAGCAGAAGTGTTTCTTTGAGTAACTTCGCGGCGAAACGCTCCCACAGCCATTGCGTTTTTTTTGCATCCGTCCAGGACGCCGCCCACGGCAGATCGAGTACTTCCTGGCCGGGTGTGGCGATCCGTTGAACGGTCTCAATGATGCGGCCACGATCGGTCAGATGGCCGCCATTGGCAACATTGAACGGGTGCCAGGCCCAATCCGATTGATGCTTCGGCCATCCAAAGAAGACAGTGATGCCCACAAGGAGGTTCTTTGTTTTCGCGTAGCGACAGACGTCTCGCAGGCGTGGCCAGTAATGTTTATTCGGATCTTCACCCTCATCGAATTGTTGAAGATTCCATTGCGGCAAGCCGTCCCGAGCCAAGGGCCCTTCACTGCGGCGTGGCCAGGGGGTGATTCCCGGATAGACATAGCCGTAGCGTTGTTCGATCACGTCGGCATCACGTGTTTGTCGGGGTGCCAAAAACGTCCAGAGGTGAATTGCGTTCAAGCCTGCTTTGGCAGATTCATCAATCCATGTGCGATAGTCGATGTTGGCGTTCTGCATCACGCACTGCGTCCCGCTATCTCCAACCAGGACCAACCTGCGACTTTCCAGTCGCGCGCGCCAGTCATGTTCGTCTATTCGATCCTCTCCTGCAGCAGCGTTGAGTGTGACGACAATTACGCACACAGATATCAGGAAAGCGGGCATTGGGATTGCTGGGCGATCAGGCATTTTGTTTTCAGTCCTTGTGTATTTTGAGGATGAGTCTGTCCGGACAGGCTGGTGTATGCCGATGGGCCATGTTTCAGTTGAGCGACGCGTTTCTTCTTCGCCAGCGAATGCAGAGTGATTCCGGCGCAACCGAGCACTTTGTCATCGACGTGAGGTGCAAACTCAAAAACGTCAAACTGGTTCCCTGCCCCTGGACCAGTTCAAAATGCAATGGGGTTAAACAAATCCTTCCAGCGCTCCGGTGCTGTCACCGAAACCATCGTTTTCGATTTCCAGCTTGTCCAGCAGTGAGACGTACAGGTTGGCCAGCGGTGTCGCATTCAGCGGCTCTTTCAACAGATGTTGCCCGTGCCGGAATCCGCCTCCTGCAACTAAACAGGGAAGATTCAACCCCGAGTGATTGTTGGCGTTTCCCAGGTTGCTGCCAATTGTGACGATCGAGGAATCGAGCAGGCTCTCCCCTTCTTCCTCGATGGATGCCAACTGATCGAGGAACTGCGAAAATTCGACCATGTTCTGATTCTCGATCCTCTGCAGCAGCTTCAGGTTTTCCGGATCCTTGCCGTGGTGCGAAAGACCGTGATAGGCTTTTCTGACATCCGGAAGATCGGTGAGATTCTGTTCAAAACACTGAAACGTCATCACGCGTGTCGAATCGGTTTGCAGCGCCAGGGCCATGAGCTTGTACATGCCGCTCATGTTTTCGAAGTACTTATTCGAATCAGGCGTCTTCGCGTAGGGTTTGTCAGCGCTGGGTCGAGGTTGAGTCATCCAGTACCGCTGCCGTTCGATATCCTTTTCGGCCTCACGGATGGAGTAGAGGTACTGGTCGAGTTTTCTACGATCCGCCGCACCCAACCTGCGCGACAGCCGACTGGCTTCATCGATGACACCATCAAGGATGCTTTCCTGCTGCCTGAATTCTGCTTCCTTCGCGCGGTCGTCCGACTTCCTGAAAAGCAGATCGAACATCTGTTCGCAATCTGTGATCGCTCGCTGCGGAACGCCCGCACGGTTCCAGGAAATGTTAAACGTTCCCTTTGCAGAAAAGTTCAGTGAAGGGAATCGAGTCTCTTTACCGAATTGCTCTGCCACAAGTTGGTCAACGGAAAAGAGTTTTTGTCCCTGATCGTACGGGCTGCACGCCAGCACTTTGACAATGGATGCGTGACCGCCGGAAGAGTTTGTCAGTCCCTGCACGACGGTGAATCGATCCCGGTATCTTTCGATTGGCTTGATGTTGTGAGGAACCGTGTAATCGGTTCCCGCTTCCCGGGGAAAGAAGTCCGCTGCGTGCCAGCCCAGGCCATAGATGCCCATCACCAGACGTTTGCGTTTGGGAATCCGGACTCCGGCGTTTGCGGCGGGTGTCATCGCTTCCAGCCATGGCAGAGCGATTGCAATACCAGCGCCTCTGAGAAAACTCCTTCTCGCGATTCTCATATTCTTATTCATCGTTCAACTGCCTGATTCGAGTCTTTGCTTCGGGGCACTGAAGTCTTACGACTGCAGCTACGGGCACCCACTGTTATTTGGATTGAAACGTTGGACTCCGGATGATGTCCTTCAACAGGGTCCTCATCCGATAGCCGTCCGTTTCTGACCTGGAAACCAGTTGCTCCACCTGATCGCGATCCACGAACTCGATGGACCGCCCCATCCCATAGGTCAGTAGCTTTTCGACCAGACATGAGGCGACCTGAGTTTTCAGATCGTTGCTCGACAGGATTAAGGATTTCAGGTCGCGCATGTTCTTGAATGTCTCGCCGGTCGGAAGGTTGCCACTGGAATCCACGGGGAGTTTGTAGCCGTACTTCCGCCCCTGCGCGATGTAACGGTACTTGTCGCGCCAATTTCCGATCGGGTCGTATTCTTCCAGGGCGAGACCGGCTGGATCTATTTTCACGTGGCATCCGTAACATGCGGGAACCTCACGATGCCTGTCAAGTTGCTCTCGAACTGTTTGAGCGCCACGAATATCCGGTTCAATGCCTGGGGCATTTGGAGGTGGCGGTGGCGGCGGTGATCCCATGATGTTACTCAGAAACCAAATGCCGCGCAGCACGGGTGATGTTCGTGTACCGTCAGCGGTCACCGTAAGCACGCTTCCGTGCACCATCACGCCACCACGGTGATCGGACGGCTGCAAAGCTACCCTTTGAAATTCCGCCCCCTGGACATCACCAATGCCGTAATGTGTGGCCAGCCGAGAATTGAGAAACGTGAAATCTGAATCGATGAAGTTCAGGAGACTGAGGTCCTGCTTGACGATCTCTGCGAAAAACAGCTCTGTTTCGACCTTCATCGACTTTTCCAGGTACTCGTCATATTCCGGGTACAGGATATTGTCCGGCATAGTTCGGCCCAACTGGCGAATCCCCAGCCAATGCCCGACAAAATGTCTGTAGAAACTGTCAGCCCGGGAATCATCCAGCATGCGATCGACCTGAGCGTCGAGTACTTCGGGAACGCTAAGCGTTCCTGCCGAGGCCTGACGAAACAGTTCGGCATCCGGCATCGACCCCCACAGAAAATAGGACAGGCGGGAAGCGAGTGCAAAGTCGTCAAGCCTGTCCGTCTGTTCGTGGTAAATAAAACCGGGTGAACTCAGGACAAACACGATCGTCGCCTTGATCGATTCGACGGCGTCACCGTTTTCGTCGAACTTCCTGTCGTAGTACCGATGGAGCGCGGTCAATTCTTCACGACGCGGGGGACGCCGATAAGCACGCGCGGCAAAGTTTGTGAGGATCTCTTTTGCGTCCGTCTCTGAATAACTGTCTTTCGGTTCACCCATCACGAGGCGATAACTCCTGGGTGGCCACATTTCATGAATCGGGCCTTTGATCTCATAGGACTCGATCATCAGCCCAACCCCATTCCAGCTCGCCGTCGCTTCTTCGATGTCCGCAGCGCGTCCCCCCTGTGTGAGCTCAGGGTTCTGGTACACCAGGTTGACGAACTCATTTTTTTTCAGGAGGGCGTCAAAGGAGTACTGCTTCATTTGATCGGTTAATGAGATCATCGCGATGTCAGTCTTCTGTCCCGCCTTTCCCGTCTGGCCGGATCCATGGAAGAGTCTTGCAATCACCTCTTTTCCGGCACCCCGGAACTTCGATGCTTTGATTCGAATCTGATACCAGCCATCCTGCGGAATTCGCAATCCTCGTCTCCGCGATCCTCGTGAGACGAGAACTTCCAGCGGGCGTGCCAGGCGAGTTCCCACGATCACAAGATTGCCGTCATGCCGCTGTGCTCCGGCCAGTGAGCCTTCCTGGACTCCTTCTTTCTCATTGCGAAAGACCTGCAGCATGGGGCTGGGGCCAGTTGGAACTGCTTTTTCCACGGCCGTTGCAGCTGCACTCATAAACTTCCCCAGCAGGTACGGAGAGAAACCGAGCGCACTACCAATGTTATCGAAGTTGTTGCTGATCACCTCATCGGGGAACTCTCGAGAGAAGTCGTCCTCCACGCCCAGTAAGTCACGAATCGTGTTGTTGTACTCTCGCTTGTTGATTCGCCGAAGCACCACTTTGCCACCAGTGCTCTCCAGAATGGCTTTCGCCCGACGTATCTCACCGGTCACCCAGAAAACGAGGCTTTCGACATCTTTTTGCGAGGGCGGCCCATGCTGTTCGATCCACTTCCTGCCGGGCATCTTTGACACTGAAACGACATCCTGGATCTCTTGCCACTGCTCTGCCTTCTCGCCTGAATCGATGAGGGGATCAAGATTGTCCAGACGGATCCCGCCACCGTCATTCTCATGAGCTTTCTCGCCATGACAGCCAAAACAGGTCTTCTTCATGAAGGGAAGAACCTTTGCCTGGTAGGTCGCCATATCCGGTCCAGGCCCGTCTGCTATCCGCTGTGCCTGTACAGTAGCGGAGGGATCTGCGATGGAGACCAGCAACCCAAACGTCATACCAAGCATAGATGTGCGCACAGACATCAATTGTTCCCCCGTTCTGTTGGTTTTCCGCGGGTCATACACAAGGAACAGGCCGGACGTCACTCTGCTCGAACGCACGGCATAGTAGGCATAGACTTCGCCAATGTCTTATATACGACTGCTTTTTCATGTATTCCAGAGTCCCCTTCATGCACCAACGGTCAGAATCGGAATCCAATATGCAGATACAGACCATGACGGCCACACGGTTCATGTGCACCGTCGTCTTTGCTTTGTCGCAGCTTCCTGCACAATCGACTGCAGTTCTGGCCGAAGACGACATACAACAGCCTGCTGCTGACCCTCTTGTGACCGGTCGATTCGCATGGACGGCCAGCCGGCCACTGGTCACGCCGCTGAATCATGGTGGTGATCATTGCTATTCGGTGAAGGATCCGACGATCGTTCGCCACAGTGGACGATGGCATCTGTTTTCCACGATTCGCAGTAAGAAGAACACGCATCAAATCGAATACAGGGCGTTCGCAGACTGGGGGAATGCGGATCAGGCTGAGCCTCAGTTGCTCGACCTGACCGGCGGTTATTGCTGTGCTCCGCAGGTGTTCTACTTCGCACCTCAGAAGAAATGGTATCTGATCTATCAGGTCCAGGATCCAACGCGAAAGCCATCGCTGCAACCGGCGTATTCAACGACGGATGATCTGGCGGACGCAAAGTCCTGGAGCAAGCCGACACTTCTATTCGACCAGCATCCTGAAACCGTAAAGATGTGGATCGACTTCTGGGTGATTTGTGACCAGCAGAAAGCACATCTCTTCTTCACCTCTCACGCTGGCTGGATGTGGCGCAGCGAAACAACGTTGGATCAGTTTCCTTCCGGATGGAGCAAGCCCGAAGTCGTGCTGCGGGCCGATATTTTCGAGGCCAGTCACACCTATCGCCTCAAAGGGCAGAATCGGTTTCTCACACTCGTCGAAGCTCAGGACGGCAGTCGACGATATCTTAAGGCCTTTACAGCAGAGCGGCTGGACGGCCAGTGGTCACCATTGGCTGCTGCCAAAGAGAAGCCGCTGGCGTCATTGCGCAATGTGCGCTTTGACGGGCCGAAATGGACTGACTCCGTCAGCCATCCCGAGTTTCTCCGATCCGGATTCGATCAGAACCTGGAAATTGACCCAAACGACCTGAAGATCCTGTTTCAGGGGACGAACTCGAAAACTCTGGCGGACAGGAAATACGGCGAGATTCCGTGGAAACTTGGTCTGCTGACGCTCGATGAGAATGCCAAACAGGCATCCCGCCGTGCATTCCCGTACAGGCACTGGACGACCGAAAGACCTTTCTTCAAAGCGGGACCCACCGGGACATTTGACCAGGTGTCTGCAAAAGACCCAACAATCGTTCGTCACGGCGGCAAGTGGCATCTGTTCTACACCAGCAAGCCAGACAAGAAGAGTGGGGTCTTCATGGACGGAGTCGGCTACGCGGCGGCCGAAACACTTGAACAACTGCAAAGTGCCAGACGACATAACCTCAATGCGATCGTCGGCGACGTCGTTATTGCGCCGCAGGTCTTTTACTTCCGCCCGCAGAAACTGTGGTATCTGATCGCTCGGACACCGAACGATGGACCGAGCGAACTGGACCCAATCTATCTTACGAACCCTGATATCAATGATGTCAACGGATGGTCAAAGCCAAAGGTGCTGAAAACGAATCGTCAGAACAAGGGTGCCTTCTGGATCGACTTCTGGGTCATCTGCGACAGCAGGATGGCTCACTTGTCTTACACGGACCACGCCGGATCAATGTATCGAATGGAAACACCGATGGACCAGTTTCCCGACGGCTTTGCAGAATCTCGCGAACAATTGGCGGTCACCGTACGTGGCAGAGAGAAATCGCTTTCGGACTGGGTTCACCCCCTTTGGTGTTTCCTGACGTCGCGCGACAACGCAAGGTTCCGGCGGTCCCGATTGCCGACCGTAGACACACTGACGGCGTGTCGCTAACGTGTGAATTCACGAACGCCCTGTTCCACGAAAAGTCACGGCAACCTACGGAATGCGAAGCATGAACATCGACCAGATCATGACCCGCAAAATCATAAAAATCGGGATGGATGACGATGTCCGTACGGTAAGGGACTTGTTCGATGAGCACAGTTTTCACCACTTATTGGTCGTTGAGGGTGGACGGCTGGTGGGTGTGATTTCGGACCGTGATCTCTTACGCAACGCGAGCCCCTTCATCGGAAAACTGTCTGAGCGCACCCAGGATACGGAGAGGTTGAATCGCCGTGTGCATCAAATCATGACGCGTAAGCCAGTCACTATCTCCAGCGAGATGAATGTGGAAGACGCGGCGCAGATAATGCTCGAACACGGCGTGTCATGTCTACCTGTCGCGATGGAGGACGGTCACGTCGTCGGGATAGTGACCTGGCGAGATCTGTTGCGCAGCTTGCACTCTTTATCAGTTGAATCAGGATAGCGGTCACAAACCTGAACCTCGTTCTCCTGGCCAACCCCCAAACCTGGCTGTGACAAAGCACTTGTCTTAAGCATCACTTTCCTTTGTCATCAAAATCGGTTCATTTTCAAGTCACGCGATTTGCTCGTCCGGATTGCCTGGCTCGCGTCGGCTAATTCAAATCCCAAACAGGCCCCTCGGCGACGATTTCCTGATGCAGCTTTGTCATCTCATTTCGCATTCTGTTCAATCGTTCCGGCTCCGCGGCCGAAAGGTCTACTTCCTGTTTCTGATCCGTCTTCAGGTTGTACAGCTGAAAGCGTTCTAGCTGCGCCGATTTGATCATCGGCATATCCGGTCTGGTCAGGGCATGGGTATGTTTTTTGATTGGATCGTCGAGGTAACCGATGATCACCCAATCGCCGCGCCGCATCGCAGCTGCAGGGACCACGCGGTAGAAAAACCACATCAATGGTGTTTCGCGGACAAGCGGCTGACCGGACAGGATTGGGGACCAACTGGTCCCGTCGATTTTGCGATCGTCTGGCCTGGCAGCGCCGGTGACTTCGCAAATCGTGGGAAGCAAATCCAGGTGGCTAACCGGAACATCACATTCCGATCCCGGTTGGACTCTGCCGGGCCACCTCAGGATCCCCGGTTCCCGTTGTCCCCCTTCGTAGACAAACGACTTCCTGCCGCGAAGCCCCTTGTTCGACCAGGGATTCAATCCGCCGTTATCACTGGTAAGAAAAACGAACGTATCGTCAGCGCGACCCAGTTCCTTGAGCTTCTTCAACAACCGGCCGACTGCGATATCGACGTTTTCAATATTGGCGTAATAGGTCGCCTGCTTCTGACTAATACGGGGGTAAAGTTTTTGGTATTTTTCAATCAGCTCGGGAGGCGAGGCGATCCTGCTATGCGGTTCATGAAACCACACACAGGAAAGGAACGGCTTGTCGTCAGGCACCGATTCGAGCCATCGATTGGTTTCATCCACAACGATCTGGCAGGAGTAACCTTCGACCTTGCCGATCGCTTTGCCATTTCGCACAAAGTTAACCGGATTATGATGAGACGGCACAGCGTTATTGTCGGTCCCGAGTGAATAGTCAAATCCCTGATCCACCGGTTGTGGCTGGTCCGATTCAAGATTCGAAACGTGCCATTTCCCAAAATGCCCGGTTGCATAACCCTGCGATTTCAAGACTTCGGCAATCGTGATTTCTTTGTCGGGCAGGTGCATTGGGTGATTTTCAGGAATGTAGCTGTACATCCCAACCCGTGTCGGCATTCTTCCCGTCAACATTCCCACGCGCGAAGGAGAGCAGTTCGGCGCGGCTGCGTGGCAATCAGTAAACTTCATCCCTTCCTTTGCCAGCCCATCAATATTGGGCGTTTGAATTTCGCTTCCAAAGCAACCGAAATCCGTCCAGCCCGAATCATCAAGCATCACCAGCAGAATGTTGGGTTTGTCATCACCCCTCACGGCGCAACAAGTCAAAACGAATAAGAAGAAGTAACCATTTCGAATCGCGTGTCGTCGTGTCATTTCGGAATCCGCAATCATTCGAATTAATTCCGGTTCAGGCGTCGTTGTTAGAGCTGTTTACAAATCGACGGAACCGGTCCTGGCTCGTGGGGGCAGCCGTTCTGCTACTAGAGCAGTTTACTTATTGTCGTGAACGATACTGGCTCGTGGGAGCAACAAAACTGCAATCAAGAATCGCTCTTCGCGGCCACAAGTCAGCGTGAAACGCTGTAAAATACGTCAATCGCGGCCATGAGAAAGCGGAATTCGCTTTGGACAAACATGGCTGACGAATTGTCAAATCAATTTGTGGCCGGTTCACTCCAGCCAGTGAATCTATCCAATGCTCTTGAGCTGACATCAGGATCGGGACCCGAATCATAAGCGAGGCGACAGAGAATTGCTCGCCAACGCTCTTGGTTACACTTCAGCAGTCACCTGCTACGAGGTCCTCCCGCTGCTCACCTATTCTCCGGGAGCAGAGAAGCCACCGAGATACGCAAGTGTCCTGGCCTGGACATTCGCCTGCCAGAAGGCCGTCAGTGCTCCCAACCGGTCCTTCAGTTCACGGCTGCGAAGACTTGAACCTACCTGGCAGAAGAACACACTCGACATGGGTTCGACGTCGTGGTTTCGCAATACCTGTATGTTGCGGCGCAACTGATCTTCACTGAAGTCCAGCATGTATTTCAGAGGCGCTTCACTCAGGATGCCGGTAACATTCCCATGCTCGTCATGCGGCACGCCCAGTGAGTAATACTCGGTCAGCAGCCGCGATGCCATCACGTAGACCTGTAATGCGGCACCCAGATTTGCGTAAACAAGATCGGGCTTCTCGTCGAGTTCAGCCAGCAGCTTCGGCATGGCGTGGTCTATGGAAAAACGCGTAATCAGGTAAGCCTTGTCTCGCTGCATCATGATCTTCTGCATTGTTTTAACCGGGACGTTTGCGACCTTTGCTCGCCCGTTGACAATGATCTGTTCAAACTGGTTCAGGTTTGCGATGGCAGAGTTTTTGAAGAACATTGTGGTGGATAAGAAGGGCGCTTCTGCATCCAGTGGGCGGCCCTTAACCGCACCGGCGATATCCAGGACCTCAGCAATGTTCTCGTAATTCTTCTGTGCAATTTGCGCGAATGCGGCAGACATCAGCACCGCCACGACGTCCTTTTGCAGTTTTGTCCCTTCGACGGGAAAAGCAAAGCGACCATCCAGCAGTTGTTCGCTGACTTCCTGGCACGCCATGCCCTGCAGCAGTGTTGCGTATCCGTGCATCACTACGCCCACGCCGCTTAATGTGGTGGGTGTGTAGGCACCAAGATCTTTGACCACGGATCGCCACTGGTTTTCGAGCCCTGCTTTACGCAGGTGTGATCTGCCTGCCTCGAAACCTCGTTGGTCCAGTACCTGCAATACACGTGTCAGTTCGGTGGCCACCGCTGCGCCTTGTGCTGCCTCCATTGCGTCCTGAAAAGCCACCGGAGCCAAACCTTCATTCAGCAGACTGTTAACTCGCGATGCGGATTTCTGCGCCTCCGTTATCAGCGTTTCACCGTCGTCCGTTTGATATCGAGAAGGCAGCTTCCTGTAGGTGGCCAACAGTGATTCGTATTGGGCGTGTCTTTGCACCACCTTCTGTACGACACGGCTATACATATCAACGTCAAGCTGCGGGGCTGTGGCAGGTTCCGCGCGGGGAAGCCGCACGCCGGTCAGCAGCTGATAGGCAGAATAGATGTCGCCAACTGCCTCGACCTCAACACCCAGCTCACGACCACGTGCAAACAGGTCGACGTGCTTGCCAGTGTTTTTATCCTTCTCGTAGCGTTTGCCGAAGGGAGTCAGGAAGAGCTTCTTTCCGGTGGCGGCAGCCCCTTCTATCTTATGAGGAATCCCGCCAACCGGTCCGATCGTACCGTCCGGATTGATAGTGCCTGACATGGCGGCATCCTGTCGAATCGGATCGCCTCGCAAAGTCGCCAAAACGCCGACTGTCATTAGTCCACCGGCACTGGGCCCGTCGATATTCTGATTCGTCGCAAAATTAACCTGAGTTTCCAATGGATTGAAGCCGGTCACGTCGGCCGCCATCACCGTTGCCATCCGGCGGCGCGCCACGTGTCGCCGGCCTGAGAAAGTGTAAACGCGGTCTCCACAGACTTTGAGGGGTTCTTGTCAACCGTGATACGGACCGGAAAACAGACGCCGATTGCTTTGCCTTCATTCTCGCCGTACGCAACGGCGTGAATCGTCCTGCTGCGTGGTAGTCCTTCTTCGGTAGGATCGCCTGAATCGGGTTTGGGATCGGGAGACAGACCGGGGGCGGGGTTCGAGGGTGTCTGCGTCATATTGCCGGTAGGCATAAACGAAAACGTCGCGAATTCTATTTCCTCAGATGATGTGATGTAGCCAGCGTCGGCGACTACCACATAGTCCGATTCACGGTACTCGAAGTATTCTCGTTTGCTTTCGAGTCCGGTGGCCCAGATCCGAAACCGACTTCCGTGAATCATTGCCTTGTTATAAGTCAGAGCCTCTTCTTCGTCGGGGGCAAACTCGAATACCGCGGCGGCACCTTTCTCGCGGGCATCGTCGGGCTGCCAATCGTCCGTGAAGTACTGCACCCAGACACGCAGATTTTCTCCAGTCTTGTTGGAGATTCGCAGATACTTGTGCTTCGCCATTCGGTAGAAATCCGGAGCAAGACTGACAGCTTTGGCATAATCGCGTGCCGCGGCCTGTTCGTTACCGTCTTGCTGCAGGGCCTTGCCTCTAAGTGCATAGGCGTCCGGGTCCTGGTCATCCAGATCGATGGACCGTGTCAGAGCACTTACGGCACCCTTGAGGTCGCCGATTTGCAGTTGGATATCGCCGCGGTTGTACCACAGGATTGGATTCTCGCCGTCGAGTGCAAGTGCCGCGTCAAGCGTTCTGAGGGCGGCGTCGAATTCCCCCGCGTCGCCGTAGACGAGCGCCAGGTTGTTGTGAGAATCGGGATCGTCCGGATCCAGAGTGATGGCCCGCTTCAGATCCTTCACAGCCCTGCTCAGATCACCGATCGCGGCGTAAACTCTTGCCCGGTTCTGGTAATAGGTGACACTGTTCAGGTCCAGCAGAATGGCGTCGCTGAATGCCGATATCGCTGATTCTGAGTCGTCCGATTCCTCATAGGCGTTCCCGAGAAGATTGTGGAATTCCGCTGACTCAGCATCAATCTCGATGGCCCGCCTGAGCGAGCGCACGGCCTCGTCAGTTTCGCCGATTTCTGACAGTATCTCCCCCCGATCTGCGTGCGCCCGGGCATACTCTGGATCTTTGCTGATTGCTCGTTCCAGATCCTTGATCGCTTTATCGGTGTCGCCGTTGAAGTAGTGCGCGTTACCACGCTCGGTATATACGTCAGCCAATTCAGTTTTCTCGGCTGTGTGACGAACGGCGTGTGTGTAGTCCATGATGGCCGCGGCCCAGTCTTCTTCATCGATGTGGACAGCCGCACGCCCGTGGTAACCACTTATCAGTGTTGGATCAAGTTCGATCGCATCGTTGAATTCGAGCAACGCCGTGTCCGGGTCGTCCTGCTCATAAAACACCCAGCCGCGGTTACACATGTATTCGGCGTTTCGGGGCTGCAGTTTAAGTGCCTTGCTGAAATCGGCCTGTGCCTCGTCGTAGCGACCGGCGTCGTAATGCTGCACACCTCGCGAATTGAATTCTGCAGCTGTTTTCGGATCTCCAATGGTATCTGTCGGTTTTGTATCCGACATTCTGCGACGCGACGTCGCAGCGTCGTGGTTGGCAGTTTTCCTGGCAGGGCGCGGCGCATCAGGCGATTGCTCCGAAACACTGAACGATCGGCGTGCCGCTTCTTCATCATTAATGACCAGCACCACTTCGTGTTTGCCGACGGGCCAGCCACCTTCGGGAAGAAATGAAAATGCCATCCCGGCATCTGCTGCATTTTCCTCAAACGTCAAGGACCGAGTCGCTTCGTCAACCTGTTCCCTGCAACCACGTCAGGATTCCTACATCCGCACGGACAGCCAGATGCACGGTGTCTGTCGGTTGAAAGACCCGCGTTTCGCCGACCGGATTGAATTCATCATCCACATCGCGTGCCAGCGTCGCCGATCGCAGTCGAGTCGTCATTCCTTTGCGAGGCGGAACGACATGGAACGGATAGCTGCCCAGTTTCTTTGCGTCGTCAAACAACTCCGCCCGAAAGTGTTTACTGATTGGAAGCGGATTGTCATGTTTCAAATGAAACCCGACATTCGTTGATTCGCCGATGCTGAAAAGAAGTCCGCTATTCACTTTCGAAAAATCGACGCTGGCTTCAGTGATCAATTGCTCGCGATAGTAGAACCTGGCAATGAGCCTTCCGGTTTTCGGGCGGCCCGTGACAGCTACGGACATATAGACCGTAGCGTCCGGCGCGTATTCGTTCCCGGGCTTTACAGCCTCCATCTGCTCGTCAAGACGTTCCGCAAAAACGACCTTCTTCACGTCGAGCGCCACCGCAGCCTCAGAAACCGATAATGCCAGAGTCGCCGGAAGAATTATCAGACTCAAGAGACATTTCATCGTTCTCTCCTGGGGTGTAAAAAAATGGCGGTGGATCTAAGTTTGGGGCCGTGGGCTGCTTACAGTTCTTCATTCATCGAACTAAGCGGCTTGTGGAACTGTGATTAAACAGTCGCTCAGATTCTCGGTAAGAACTGCGCACTTCGCGAAGTCCACAAGGGCACAGTCCTGAAATAACAATGCCACTTGACGCTCGGCTGTAATGGCGAATATGTATCAATTCACGACGTTTGACCAGCGGAATCGCAAGAGAGACACAGCTCTTTCAACTCGTTCCCACACTGCAGTGTGAGAACGAGTTTAGGCGGGGCTGACGTTGCCTTCACGTCGCTAGGTGATGGTCACCGGTTCCTGATTTCCATGATGTATTTCATCAGGTCATCGAATTCTCCGCGGTTCTTCAACTGTTTTGCCAGGCCCGCCGGCATGAGCGACGTCCGCGAGTCGACTACCTCATCAATGTCATCTTTCTGAAACGTCAGTGGCTCCGGCTGGGCCAGATTTCGCAGCACAAGTTCTGCTTCGCTTTCTGAGACACGGATGCCCGTGTACTGCCTGCCCTTGACCGTCACTACGTTCACCTGCGCGTATTCCTTGTCAATCCGTTTAGACGGATGCAGGATCGAATCCACAAGCTCTTCAGGTGTCAGCACTGACTTGATCTTTGTCAAATCGGGGCCCAGTCGACTGACTCCGGAGGGCGGGTCATGACATGCGAAACAGGCGGCTCCGGATTTGTAAAACAACGTCCTGCCTCGTTTGGCTTTGCCCTTTTCCATCGCGACCCGAACCAGCTCAGCAGGCGATACGGCGAGGAGTTCGCTCTCCAGTTCAGGGTTGGAAAATTCTTCCGCATCCCCCCCCACTCCCTTAACGATAAGTTCTGCTTCCAGCGGATGTTCGGCCAGCAGGTCGTCCGGGTTCCAGAACGTCGTACGACCGATCGTTTCTGCACGCACCCGCTTGACCGAATCCACCGAAACAGGCGCCGCGGTGTTGCCCCAGGTATTGCGGACAAACGTCAGAACAGCTGCAATTTCCTCATCTTTCAGCAGGTTGCGGAATGCAGTCATCGGTGGCATACCACGCGCGGGATCGTATGTCCTGCCATGAACGGTGATCTTGCCCCACATTCCGTGCAGGGCCATCTTGATCAGTCGATCTTCACTGCCATTGACCCACGGGCTGCCGACCAGTGACGGATAGACCAACGCGTTGCCTTTGCCGTGAGCCAGGTGGCACGTCGCACAGTGGGAGTGCCGCTGATAGACATCTGCTCCGAGTTTGTAGTCCTTCTGGACTTTGCGACTCAGGTGCTTAGGTGGGTTGAATTTGACGATATCACTTTCCGGCGGCCCCGCAAATCCGCTGGTGCCCTTGGTATCTACGTTGTGCCAGAAGTGCTTCACAATGCCTGCAGCATGAGCCGCGTGTTGGACTCTCGATGCCAGCAGTGTGTTCAAGAGTTCTTCGTTTCGCACGTTGTGCTGCTGATGCATCCAAAGTGCTTCCAGAAGATGGTGGGCTTCGGTTTCGTCATTCGGATCGAAGTCCGCCATCCACTTCTGAGTCGCTGCGATGACGGCCTTCGATTCCCGACTGCTCAGTTCAACACGAGTTCGATGACGAACGCCGTTGACCGGATGTTTCAGGTTTTCAAGCAGTGCAGCAATCGGCTGGTCGTGAATTTTAACCGGTTTCTGCAGTGGTCGGTCTTTCACCGTCAAACGAAAGATGCGGCCGTGGTAGTGATCGCGATTCGGGTCGCGGATGTTGTGCTGCATGTGGCCAATGATGACGTTGCACCAATCCGACACGTACAGAGCCCCGTCCGCACCGATGACTGCATCCGTCGGACGGAAGTTGCGATCAGTACTGTTAATGAGTTCCTTGCCGGGAGTTCCCCAGACGTCACCAAACTTTCGCTTGATGTCGTTTCCCTCACGGTCTAGGTCATACTGTTTGACGCCAAGGAATCCGATTGTGTTGCAGATCAGAAAATCATTTTGCATGTCCTCGGGGAAATGCTGTGAGGACAGAATGGCATTGGCCGCGACCGGACGAAACTCCTTCGTCAGCAGCACGTGCATCTTGAAGCCCTTGCCTTCGGGGCGCACCTGGTACGATCGCCCGCCCGTGCCGTCGTTGGCGTAGCAATAGCCCCAATAATCGAAGCTCGTACCATGCGGGTTGGGTCGATTTTCAGCGTGCGGAGTAATCGCGAACGTGCGAGGATCAAAGCGGTACATCCCCGATCCTCCTACGTTGAGGTTTTGCTTCCATGGCGTCTCGTGGTTGTGAACCAGAAAGATGCCACTTTGCCAGTAGATGCCACCATCCGGACCGTAGACCAGATTGTTGGCCGCATGGTGTGTGTCGGACGTGCCCAGTCCCTGCAGAATCGGATAACGCACGTCAGCCCTGTCGTCGCCATCGGTGTCTTTGAGAAACAGCAGATCCGGGCCCGAGGTCACAAGGACACCACCGCCCCAAAACTCGAAACCGAGCGGATTGTGGACGTGGGCGAAGATCTTCCGTTTGTCTGCGACGCCATCGTTATCCGTGTCCTCAAAAATCATCAGGCTGTCGTTCATCTTCTTCAGCGGTTCCCATTTGGGGTACGTATTCCAGCTTGCCGCCCACAAGCGACCTTTGGCGTCGACCTGCATCTGCACGGGGTTCGCCAGGTCCGGAAATATTTCTTCGGAAGCAAAGACGTTTAACTCGAAGCCGTCAGGCACCGTGATCTTTGCGAGGCTTTCTTCGGGGCTCAGGTATTCAGCGCTTCCTTCTTTCTCTGCATTTGAGCTCTTGCTTCCTCCACCGATGTTCGAAGTCACGTTGACCGGCCGCGGAACATTGCTGTCGTCCGGTTTGATCTTTCGACCTGCGGCAGCGGCCCAGATGACCATGTCCCGATTGGCCGTCGTGACGTCGAGCATCGCCAGTTCATGCTTCAGCACATCCGCGTTGCTTTGACCGTCAACGAAAGTCAGCGTCGACCGGCCGCCCCAGATGTCATTGCCGTCGGTGGCCCGATAGCGATTGTGCCAATGCCAGTTCTTGTCCTGAACGGCGGCATAAACTCCGGCAAGGCTGTCTGCGGATGGTGCCGGTTTGCGCAACAGCGCCTGCGAGACAACCCCTGCCAGCCGACGATAGCCCTCAGCATTCAAATGGATCCCGTTTAGTGTGAGTTGCTCGTCGCTGGACTCGAACAGCTGAAGCGTTGGAGAAAACAGGTCAACAAACGTCACGTCTGCTGCAGCTGCAGCTCGCCTGGTTGCTTCGGTGTAGACTGCAAGATTTGTGTTCAATTCCGTTCCATCAGGCAGGTTTGGATCGCCGGTGTTCTCGCAGGCGATGGGGCTGAACAGAACAAACCGCGCGTCGACTCCCTTCTCTTTCCGCAGTGAGCGGTATCTGTCAACCAGGTTTAACAGCTCATTCTCAAAGGCAGCCGCGCCGGCCGGTCCGGCGAAGGATTCGTTGTAGCCATACATGATGAAGACCACGTCCGGAGCGACATGCTGCAGGTATTCGGCATCATTTGTGAAGCCCTTGCTGCGAGGTTTCTGATTCGCCATGTCTCCGGAAAAACTCATGTTCCGGAAGCTGACATTTATGCCCTGCAGGTGACTCTGAAGCACGGATTCCACCCATGGATCATGCTGCATCCGATCGGCCAGCCCGTTGCCATAAACCGCGACAACATCACTCTGCTGGAACTCAAACGGCTCGGCAGAGTGGACTGTCTGTAAAGCCAGTACGATGGACAAAAAACAGAACAACGGTCGACAGACACGGAGTTTCAGATGGGAATGCGGCGGGTGGGTCATGTTTTCAGGAATCCCTTTGATTCTATTCATCGTTGGAGACTGGTCGCTGAGATTTGGCACTATCCTGGCCGCAAAACGTTTGACAGGCAAGGGTCGCGATATGTGACGGCAATACAGCGTTTCACGCTGACATGTGGCCGCGAAGAGCGGTTTTTGACTGCAGTTTTGTTGCTCCCACGAGCCAGTATCGTTCACGACAATAAGTAGAGTGCTCTAGTATATTAAGTACGTCATGATGTCGCGAGGACTGCGGCGACTATCCGATTCGCTGCGTCCTGACGCTGCATTGGCTCCTCGTCCCCAGGGCTCCACCCTGGGGACGACATTGAAACTCATTGAATTGCCTTCATGTCAGAAACCATTAACGCGATTTGGTTCCTGACACGTTTTTTGTTCCCTTTTCTGTTTCCGCAAACCAACGCAGCGAACATACACAATCATCTGCTGGTACCTTTGCATGGCCGATGTAGTCCTTGCCGTCCGGTGTTCTTCGCGGCGCGATCGGCGAGAGCAGATTTCTGGTGGCGATCCTGATCTCACGAGACGGCGGCAGACCGGGAGACGAATTTACATTTTGTGAGCTGTGATGCGTGAGCGGCCGGGAATTGAGGTTTGCCCGAGGCCGGACGGCGGCTCGCGGTTGGGTTGTTGAGGCCAGATGGAATTCAACTCGTTGACCTCAAGCGTGTCAATCTTCATTGCATCGTCGCCTTCGATTACGACCCGCCGATTGGCAGCATCGGGAACGACAACGAAGCTGGCCGCGGACTGTCCGTCATTAACAAATAGTTCCAGCGATGCGCGATCAACGAGGACTCGAAGCGTCACCTGTCCATTATCCGTCGGAGCGGGAATGACACGCAAGCCGTTGTCGCGATACGGACGCTGCCGCTGTTTGGGCAGTCTGAGCCTCCCCGCCTTTTCGCCTTCGACGCGGGCGTTGTTTGTGAATTGAAATTCCTGTTTCGCTGAGGCGTAGTGTATCGGAAGGCCGCGGACGTTGATGACCGAGTCACCTTTCGGTTTAAACGAAAGCGTCAAGTCGATTAGTTCGGGTGTCAGTGTCGCCAGCTTTGCATTGGCTTCCTTGACGGACACGTCTTCAAGCTTCGTGCTCTTTGAATAGAGTTGCTTAATCTCCTTCACGGGATTGCGAAACATCCGGATGCCGTCCGGCGTCGTGCGGAGCGTGATCTCGATCGGAATCGACATCTGCTGCGTGAACGGCATGTTGGTTTCGAGGAACGGGCGATAGCCGGGCAGTTTGCTGCGCAGCCAGCCGACGTGCACCGTGCGACCATCGGGCCCCTGATTGAACGCCTGAGCCGCGTACCAGGCGTCGCCGTAATCGAAATGCCGCCGCTTGTCGTCCTTGTCCGTGTCGCCAAAGCCTTTCCAGGTTGTGCCATCGAACTCGCCGACTTCGTAACGCGTGCCGGCGTCAGCGATCACCCACTTGCGGTTGTTGGAGTCGCCATCGACTGCGACGTGGTACATATCGATGCACTCGGCTGCCTTGTCCGGAATATCGCCGATGAATTCCCAATTCAGCAGGTCCGTTGATTTCCACAGACGAACGGCTCGTTCCGGACCGCCGACCATCATTAAGACGACGTAGTATTTTTCCGGTGCGTAGTAAAAGACGCGAGGATCGCGCTGCCCTCCGGAGTACCCTTCCTGATGATCGATGACCGGTTTGCCGCCGTTGATCTTCGTCCATGTTCGGCCTTTGTCGGTGCTGTAAGCAGCGCCCTGGAAGAAAGCGGATTTGCCGGCTTCGCCAGTATGTGTGGCGGTGTAGATGGCGTACAGCGTTTTGACGCCGTCTTGCTGTTTGCCAAGCGCATTCAGTTCATCCACGACTGCGGAGCCGGACCAGATGGCGTGGATGTTTCCGTCTTTCCACTTCACATTCGGATACGGATTGATTGCATGCGGTAACTGCTTCCAGTGCATCAGGTCCGTGCTGACGGCGTTGCCCCACGACTTCGCACCGCTCGTATTCCCCATGGCGTAGTGCTGGAACAGCATGTGCCATTCGCCGTCGTAATAGACCATGCCGTTCGGGTCGTTCAGCCAGCCCATGCGTGATGTGAAATGAAACTGAGGACGCAGTGACTGCCCGTAGCCGACCTGATCATACAGCGGGAAAGTTGACCACTCGTCCTTCAATGTAATGCCGGGTTTGGGTGGCGGCACAAAGCCGGCTGAGCTCGCCCCGGAAGATGGTGGTGCCACCTGGCCCGGCGTGACTGGATTTTCCATGGGCAATTCCTTTGGCGTTGAAGACGGCATCGGCTTGTCGGATTGAAAGATGTGATCAACGATCGTGTGCCCCCAGTTGCCGGAATGCCTGTCGACAATCCTGAGCACCGCCTGCTTCCCAATGAACTCGGAAACATCCAGCGACTTCCAATCCATAATTTCCCAATTGTTCGTATCCTTCCGCGAGAAGCCCGTCGCATTGCGAACGGTCCTGTCATCAACATGTAGTTGGACGCCCGCTCGCCCCGGATGATTGCCGCCGCCAATCAGCAGGTTGATGTGCTTGCGTTCGATCTCGAACGGCGGCGAAATCAGCTCACCGGTCTGTTTGTCTCCATCGAGATACGTGTTGATGAAGCCTTTGCCGAGATATCCGGTAACGCCGTTCCTGTGAGTGTTGGCCTGTGAGGGACCGTTACCCATCGCGTCGCCGACGACCTGCCAGTCACCGTAGTCCTTGCCCTCGAAGTCTGCGATCAGAATGTCGTTGGTTGCGGGCTTGTACTCGGCGGGAGTGATATCGACTCGGACAGGTCGGTTGGGAGCCCGTTTCGGCGTGGGACGGTCCTTCGGCTTTTCCGTGAGCGGCAAGGCGTTAGCCGCCGGTTTCTTCGGCGCGACATCACCCACGAACCGGCGGCTAGCGCCGTGCCGCTCAGTCAGGACGGCTTTGTGTTGAGCAATGACAGATGCCTGCTTTGGATCAGATGCCAGATTTGTGTGCTCCCACGGATCATGGTCGTGGTCGTACAACTCTTCAGTGCCGTCGGAGTAGCGGATGTAGCGCCAGCGATCGCTGCGGACGGCGTGATTGCCTTGTCCCTGAGTCATTACCGCCGGGCGATCCCACTCAGTTTCAGGATTCTTCAGCAATGGAACCAGACTGACGCCATCCAGCCCGTCTTTCTTCGGCAGCCCGGCGAGTTCAACAAGCGTCGGGTAAATGTCCAGCAGGCTGACCGGGCGATCGATTACCGTTCCCGGCCTTGTCACTCCGGGAGCGATGATGATGAATGGCACATGGTTGGCCTTTTCCCACAGCGTGAATTTGACGGTCGCGTTCTTGTCGCCGAGGTGGTACCCGTGATCGGACCACAGCACAATGACGGTATTGTCAGTTCGGCCCGTCCTGTCCAACTGATCAATGAGCCGTCCAACCATCTGGTCAGCGTAATCCGCGGCAGCCTGATAGCACTGGACCATCTTCCTGAGACTGCCCGGTCGGTCCACAGGCGGCTTGATCGCATTATCGAAGATGAACGATTCAGTGCGGGACATCTTCACGCCGAGCGGCGGCACGTCGCCTAAATCGTCTTCGGGCCGAGGTGGCAGTCTCACCGAGTCAAACGGATATCTGGTAAACGACTCCGGCGGTGCCCAGAAGGGAAGATGCGGCCGAAAAATACCGGCGGCAAGGAATAGCGGCTTGTCTTGTGATTCGGACTTCATCACATTCGACACATGCTCGACGGTGTATTCATCGGTCTGTCTATCGACATCATGCACACCCCAATCCCAACTCGCACTTGCCAATCCACGGACTCCTTCGTCACCGCGTTTGTAACCGTTGTGGTTGGTCTCCGGTTTGCCTGAGTGAATCCTCAGCTTGAAGAACTCATCAAACGATGGATTGTCGGCGCGATCCGTTCCCGTACCGCCATGATGAAAGATCTTGCCGCCACCCTTTGTCGCGAAACCGTGTTGTCCAAAGTACTGCGGCAGCGTCACGACATCGGGCAGCAACTGTTTCCACGACTGACCGTTACCATAGACGCCGGAGGTCAGGGGGCTGAGTCCTGTCAGGATGGCGGTTCGTGACGGATTACACGCGGGGACTGCACAGTACGCTTTGGAGAAGAACGTCCCGCGTGCGGCAAGACGCTTCAGGTTGGGAGTCTGAATCGGGTTGTCTTCATTGAACAACGTTGTCCAGTCGTTCATGTCATCAATGGCGATGAACAGGACATCGGGCGCATCCGGGTTGGTGACTTTTGCCGCCGTCCTCGGTTTGGAATTCGATTTCGGCTTCGCTGAAGCGGGCGGGTTCGGCAGGAGATTGCCGGCGCGGACATCGGGCATTCCGACCAGTTCGCGAAGTCGCGGCAGATTACCCGGCTTATTCAGGATCGGCCTGGCGTCTTCAACAAAAGCGGCGGGCCGGGTGTCGGCGGCGATGCCGTTCGCGTGCGAGGCGAGAAGTTCCTCAAGTTCCTCGACGATGCCAGCGTGTTCAGCAGCGACGTCATCCCGTTCGCCGAGATCCGTGTTCAGATTATACAATTCGGAAACGAAACTCCTTCCTGGCTTGCGAGTCCTGACAAGTTTCCAATCACCGCGTCGAATCCCGTCGTTTTCGTAATAGAGTACGCCGTGTGGCGACCTGGCATCAGGTTTGCCCAGCAGAACATCCAGCACGTCTTTCCCGTCGATCGTACGATCGGTCGGGACTTCGGCTCCGGTCAGCTTCGCGAACGTCGGCAACAGATCGGTTGTGGTGGCGATTGCTTCCGTCTCGACGCCTGCGGAAATTGTTCCGGGCCACCACGTGAGTGTCGGCTCACGCATGTGACCTTCGTATTTTGGCCCGCCCTTGACTCCGCGTAACGGACCAACCTGGGCACCACCGTTATCCGAGGTGAACATAACCAGCGTGTTCTCCGCCAGCTTCAGTTCACGCAGCGTTTCCAGAATGCGGCCGACGCTGTCATCGACCTCTTCGATGTTCGCGCGCCGAGAGTCGTGTTCGGCACGCTTGAGAATCTCCGGCTGGCCGAAACGCGGGTTGTGGATGTAAGCATGCGGCACGTAGCAGAAAAACGGCTCGTCCCGGTGATCCTTGATGAACTTAATGGCTTCTTCTGTCACCACCTGACAAAGCAGCGACTGGTCGGTTCCGTCACTGACATAGGCGACCGCTGCATTGCCGCGCATCACCGGCAACGGTTCGTAAGGACCACGCTTGGTGACCGGATTACCACGTTTGTTGCCTGGCCACATGTCGTTGGAATAGGGAATGCCAAAGTACTCATCAAAGCCCTGCGCCAACGGTAAAAACACCTTCTGGTCGCCCAGATGCCACTTGCCAAAACACCCGGTCGCATATCCTCGCTCTTTCAGTATCTCCGCAATGGTAATTTCCTTCGGGTTCAGTCCGCGTTTCTCACCGGGGAAAACCACGCTTCCATCCATCCCGATGCGATGTGCATAAGTTCCCGTCATCAGAGCGGAACGCGACGGAGTGCAGGCGGTGTTGGAAACATAGAACTGACGCAGCACATTCCCTTCCCTTGCCATGCGGTCAAGGTAGGGCGTCTGGTTCACCTTGTTACCGAATGGGCCAATATCTCCGTAGCCCATGTCGTCGATGAAGATCAGAACGATGTTCGGCTTGTCGGCCGCCATTGCCGAATCGACTCCGGTGACGGGGATAAAAACCAAAACGCTCGCGCACAGACACAGAGTCGCGGAAATCACAGATTTCAGGTCGATTGTCACTTCGATATTTCCCGGGATCAGAAGTTTCAGGTCTAAGGGGTTCAGGCAGTGTCGTCCAACGGGGATCACGGCGACTTTCCGGCAGGTTTGGACGCCTGTTTGAGATGTCGCAGAAAAATGTCTTTCAGCTCGATCTTCATGGGCGGGCCGGAATGAAGTTGAAAAGCGAGCAGTCCTTTCTTCGCCGACTTCGCGCAGTCATCGTCGAAGACATCGACGGCAAGGTGACCGTTCAGCCAATGTTGCAAGTGGTTTCCTTCGGCTCGAATGACAACAGCGTTCCACCATGCTCGTTTTAGGCTGGCGTTGATCTCGTCCGCGTCGCCGGTCGTGCCGACGACCGTTCGCTCGTCACCATCCAACAGATGGACCCGCTGGCCGATCGACGCCAGATGGCCGCCGCGACCATTCTTCATTTCTTCAAGGACTGCGGTTGCTCCAGGACGGGTCGCCTGGATGTTGTACTGATACCCGGCGACATTGTTGTTGCCGAGATCCCGACTGCGGTATTGAACTCCTGAGTTGCCTCGTTGACGCGAAATGCGGAATCTCAATCGCAGCTCGAAGTCTTCGACGTCGCCGCGCCAGATCAGATAACTATGGTCTTCCAGCGGACGCTTCGATGTCGTTTCACCGATGATCGTGCCGTTTGCAACTCGCCAGAGTCCTTCGGCGCCGCCCCAGCCAGTCAGGTCCTCTCCGTTGAACGGCTTGATCCAGCCTTCAGAAGGCTTCGGCGGTGCCGGTTCTGCAGGGCCTTTGGGCTTCGGCTTTCGCTTCCGCGGAGCCGCGGTTTCGATCTTTGATTCATCCCATCCGAAGCGTTTGAAGTAAGCCGTCATACCCGCGTACATATTCGCCGTTCGCTCAGGCTGTTCATCCGCCAGGTTGTTGCGTTCGCCGATGTCTTCTTTAAGGTCGAACAGAAGGACCTTTCCCGCGCTGATGTCTTTGATGAGCTTGTATTGGCGTTGTACGATCGTGATATCGTGCGGGGCTCGCGGCTTGGAATGTTTGAAGACGAGGAAATCATCTATACGGTCGATCGCTTCTTTGCCGCCGCTGATCATGTGAGCTGTCAGGTTCGCACCTTCGACAGGTGCAGGCATCTGATCGGTCCCACCCGCGATGTTCATGACCGTTGCAAAGATGTCAATGCCCACCACCGGAGCCGGCGAATGTGCGCCCGCGGGAACACCAGGGCCGCGCACGATAAACGGCACGCGAATGCCGCCTTCGCTGACGGTGTACTTGTGGCTTCGCTGTGGAAAGGCCTTGTAGAAACCGCGTTCATGGATCGGCTTGCCGAGGTCCCGCTTCAGTTCGTAGCCATTGTCGGCTGTGTAGAAAACGTACGTGTTGTCCGCGATTCCCAGTTCATCGATCTGATCCAGGACCAATCCGATGCCGGCGTCGAGGTCTTCGTTCATCGCCGCCCACAGAGGACTGTTCTGATACGGTGTGACCTTGTCGGCGTGCTCGGTTTCATATTTCCTGATCGTGTCCGGTTTCGCCTGATACCTCAGATGGTTGGCGTAGTGGGAAATCTGCAGGAAGAACGGCTTATGAGCTTCGACCTGTTTCCTGATGAACTGATTGCTGCGGCGACTCAGATCAAAGATCCGTTTCGGATCATCGGGATCATCCGAGTTGCCCGTTCCATTCCCCGTGCTGCCGTCGCTCACGTTGTAGCCAAGTTCTTCCGGAGAACGTCCGATGTGCCACTTCCCCAGATGAGCACAGACGTAATGGGGATCGATCTTCTTCAGAGTATTTGCGAGAGACTCATCGTTTGTCGCATCCCAGTCCCTGATCCCATCAGCTCCGAAAATCTTCAGGCTCGCAGGACTGCGACCGAACTGTAGCGCATGTCGCGTCGGCGAACACGTCGGAGCCGGTGCATACGCCTGGGAAAACCGCATTCCCTGAGCGGCAAGTTTGTCGAGATTTGGCGTTTGATAGTACGTGCTTCCTGATCCAGTTTCATCCGGATCCATACGCGTCGACAGTGCATTCCATCCCTGGTCGTCCGCGAGGATCAAGACAAAATTCGGCTTGTCGGCAACGTTTGCTGAGGCAGTCGCCAGGCAGCATACAAAGAACAGAAGCAGACTCACGCACAGACGCAGATTCGCAAACGTCTGACGCGGTGATCGGCTTATCATCTGTAAATCCCTGTAGGTGTATTGCGGGGTAGAGCGGCTGATGGTTCTCCGTCTGCCTCTGCGCACGGTCTTCTAGTTTCGTTTCAGTTTGCCTGGGCGCTCGGCGATTGATTCGACCGGTAAACGTGGTCGACCACGATGTGCCCCCACCCGGCTGAGTGCTGGTCGACGATCTGAATGCGAGCCGACTTGCCCTGGAGTTCGGACAAGTCCCAACTGACCCATTGCAGGATCTTCTGATTCGCGGCATTCTTTGTCGCCGCGCCGACTGCTGTCCGAACATCCTTGCCGTCGACCAGCAGATTCACGCAGGTCTTCTGTGGTGTTTTTCCGCCGCCGATCAGGAAGTTGATTCGCTTGCGATCAATCGTGAACTCCGGAGACGTTAGCGTACCTGTTGGCCTGTCACTGCCATTTGCGACGTACGTGTCAAGCACGCCGCGACCCTGAAAGCCGACGATGCGGCCTTTAGGGTCCGTTGGTCCGGACTCGAACGCGTCACCAGCTGCTGTCCAGTCGCCAAAGTCTTTTCCCTCGAAGTCGGCCATGAGGATGTCGTCTTTGGCAAGCTTCACTGGTTTCGCGGGGACAGTATTCCGGACCGATGATGCGGCACGAGCGATACCCGTGGGTTCGCGATCAGATTCCGGAGTCAGTTCGACCTCTGCCGAATCAGGCAGTCGAGTCAGCTTGACATACATGGCGCTGCAGAGCGTCTGGTCTTTGGCGTCAAGCAGTCGTGTGTGCAGTTGCTGCCGGCCGGCTTTCAGTCTGACTCGAAAGGTGACGTGTGTGTCGTCCGTCTTGCTGTCGAGTGTGTAGTTCGCGCCGGCAATCTGCAGGTTCGCAGCCGCGACGGGACGCAGCCCTCGACTTCCCTCTTTGAAATCCGCTCCATAACCAGCATTGAGCGGCAGCTTCGATTCCACCGGCCAGCGGCGAAGATTCAGTTCATAGCTTCCGGCTGTTTCAACATCGACATTCCAATAGCCAACGGCTCGGCCAGCGGTCAGTCCGCCGCGATTATCGCAGTAATCACCCACCCAGTCCTGAGCGTACAGCATCATCGGGTTCTGCTGTTCGGTGCCGACTTTGATCCACCGTGGAATGTCGAATAGACGGCTGGCCTCGGCATGCCACGCGTCGTAATGTTCCTCCATCGCCTTCGCGATCTCAGGATGCTGCTCGGCGATGTTGCGATCCTGATGAGGATCGTCTGCGATGTTGTAGAGTCTGCCGGGGCCGACCAATCTCCATTTGTCCCAAAGTACAACGGCTGGATCCCACTTTTGGCCGGAGATTCGGTATTGGATGACCAGCTTCCGGTCAGTCAACTCATCGGCAGTTCCCTTCAATAAGCCGGCAAGGCTGGTTCCGTCGAAAGCAGGGAGCGTCTCCCGGCCTGAGTTCAGACCACACAATTCGATCAGCGTCGGCAATAGATCCTGCACCTGAGTCAGCTCACCCACATCGCGGCCATGCTTCAGCTTTCCATCTGGCCAGCGTATGAAGCACGGCACACGGTGACCGCCTTCGAACACGCTTGTCTTCCTGTCTCGCATACCGGCATTAAACAGCTCCTTTGCTTCATTGCTTTGCGTGCCGTTGTCGGACATGTAAATCAGCAGCGTGTTATCTCGCAGTCCGCGAGCTTTCAGAAACTCTTCCAGCCGCCCAAGATTCTCATCCAGATTCGCGACCATCCCGAAGAATTTTGCGGGAATATTCCTGCCCTCGTGCTTGCCGATATACGGATCGGAATACTTGTCATCGCATACGTTCGGCACGTGTGGAGTATTCGTCGGCAGGTAGATAAGGAACGGCTTTTCATCGTCCGCTTTCGTCTTACGGTCAATCCACTCCATCGCCTGATCGAAGAAGATGTCCGTGCAATAACCTGCGATCTTCCTGTCGACACCATTTTGATTCAGAACCGGATTGAAGTACGTGTTGCCCCAGTAATCAGCAAGCGACGTGATTCCCCACGCCCGATGATGAAGCGTTTCGTGAAATCCTCGATCCTGTGGCCGATGCGGATAGCTGTCACCCATGTGCCACTTGCCGAAGTGACCGGTGTCGTATCCCGAACCAGCAAAGAAGTTGGCCATGGTCGGGATATCCTCACGAGTCATCGACCGCCCCTGACAGACAGCCGTGCATCCGTTCTTCATCGCATCGCGGCCAGTCATCAGTTGACCGCGAGTTGGCGAACACATCGGCGCAACATGAAAGTCGGTAAACCGCACGCTCTCCGCATGCAGCCGATCCATGTTCGGTGTCTTCAGCACTGGGTTGCCATGACACGACATGTCCCCGTATCCCTGATCATCCGCCACGATCAGAATCACATTCGGTCTGTCCCAGGCGACTGCGTCTGCAGAAAGAAGGACACTCGTGAAAAGGGACAAGAGGACACAGAGCCTCTTCCTCAGGTTAACGGTCAATTTGATCTCTCTTTGTTGGCGTCGGTCCTGGATGCTTTGCGAAATCTTCGTCTTTCCAGGCTCCGGCGTTGGCCTTCGGATTGTTCGAATCATCTGGTTGCCACTCCGATTGATCCGGAATTGTACCGGGCTTCGGCAGTCGAACCTACAGACGCACGGCTCAGCGAGACCTGAATTCGTGTAGAGACCGACTCGGGGAACCAGTGGACGGCTCTCCAGGTTCATCGTTGGCGCCTTTCGCAGGCGTTCGCGTCCTTGTCGTAATCTCACTGAGGCCCCATCGCTCAAATGCTCAGGAACGGTTTGCTCAGGACAACCAAACGAATGAGGTTGCGCAAGCAACCATGCATCGCAACGAGTTCGGCAAGAAAGAGTTTATCGATGGCGGAAGCGGTCGCCTACTTCCAGCTCATGGCCCGGTCCGCGGGTTGTCAGTTTTTCGGTCAGTCTGCGTTTGAACTGATCCTGCCGATCCGCATGAGCCCCCAGGCATCTGCACCCTGTATTGTCAGGAAACTCGCCTGACGCCGGAGTTTACGCGTCGGCAGACTCTCCAGACCATATGGGTTCGCTATTCTGGTAGATCTCACGTGGGTCGTAGTTTTATCATCGTTGTGATGTTGATGCCGTTGGCGTCCGTCAGACCGCGTCCCCCGGTTATTCTCCGAACGTGTCTGCTAAAATGACAAGCTTCAAACTTACCTGTATGAAAATGTCACGCTGGCTTTCGTCTCCGCATCGCTGATGGCGCGGACCCAGTAGGCGCTGAAGCCTGCCGGGAACGTGTGTTCGATTGATCCGCCGGCTGGTAATGTGAACCACCGATAGGGGAACCAAAGATCCGTGCCTGTTCGAGTCAATGAGAAGTTGATTTGATTCGCGATGAATCATCCGATTTGCTGGCGTGCCGCCGACGCTGCCTTCGAATATCTTCTGCGCACGGTCGGGCGTGATTTCGTACAGTTTGTCCGATGAACACTGTGTTGTGTTACTGCAGGTATGACGGCGTTCATGGAATCTCACGCAGCCCCCATATGAAGTTGCCCACGAAATTCCCGGATTGAACATATTTTTTGTAATGGATCGTCGCCAGCTGACAATACTCGTGTGTGATGCAGAATTCCGACTCAATCCAGCGGATGACGATTGAATGGACGCGGGCCCAGCCTTCGGTGGGCCGGTTCATCCGTGGATTCGTGCGCGATCGGGCTGTAGCGGAAGATTTGCTTCAGGAAGTCGCCTTAATCATCGTCGAGCGGTTTGAGGCATACGATGCTGATCGCCCATTTATCGCATGGGCGCTGGGAATCGCCCGCAACGTCGTGTTGAAGCATCTGCGGTCGACCTGCCGTGATGGGAAGGTTGAGTTTTCTGATGCCGTTGTGCAGGTCGCCGAGGCTTTTGAGCGGCTTGAACCACAGTCGGAAATGATGAAAGACGCCCTGGCCAACTGCGTCAGCAACGTTCGGGGACGCAGTAAGAAGGTGTTGGCGCTCCGTTATACCGAAGGACTGGAGTTGACGCAGATTAGCAAGCGGTTGGGAATGACAGCCAGCAACGTCGGAGTGCTTCTGCATCGAGTTCGCGCGAGTCTTCGTGATTGCATAGAACGTCGCGTTTCAATGGAGGAACCGTCATGAGCAGGATGCCTCGACAGATCGACCGTTATCTGGACGGTTTACTCAGTGACGACGAGTTGGCTGAGTTGATGCGATGGGTGGCTGCGAGTGCTGAAAATGCGGACGTATTTGCCAGGCATTGTCTATTGGACCAGCAGACACATGAACTGCTTGCAGACGGTGCTGTCGAATCAGCAATGATGTCGGACGGGCCAGCCAGTCGGGCGTGGCTTTGGCTTGCAGTCGCTGCCAGTATTCTGGTTGGAGTCGGGTTGTTGACCTGGCGTGGGCAGGCACCTTCCGGAGTTGCGTACCCCGCCCTCGTCGCTCAGTCCGTAGGTGGGCATGACGATGATGGTAATGCGATACAGCCGGGCGAGAAGGTTAATGCTGGAATCTTCCGTGTCGCACGCGGCATTGTGCGACTCGATTTTTCAAACGGTGCGGAGGTCGCTGTCGAGGGTCCGGCCAGTCTCGAAATTGTGGATGCTCTTCATGTCGTTCTTCAACGCGGAATCGTAACGGCAAGAATTCCGGAGTCAGCGCACGGCTTCGTTGTCGACACCGTGTCGGCACGAGTGGTTGATCTGGGAACCGCATTTGGAGTTTCGGTCAGCGATCAGGGCATGACCGATATCTGCGTGTTTGAAGGTGAGGTTGAAGTCAATCAGCGGACGAACGAATCGTTGGACGCTGAACCGCATCGTGTTTTTGAGGGCCAGGCGGTTCGTGCCGACAGTTCGCTGCCGACCATCGAATCAGTTGATTTCGACACCGGGCGTTTTGAACGAGCATGGCCGATCAATTCCGGTGTTCTGCAGACGACAGGTCTGATGAAGTTCGTTTCACCTGGCCCCGGTTTTGCCCCGGGGCAATTTGAAGACAGCGAGCATATCGTGGTCATTCCGGAATGCCGCGATGTGACTTTGGAATCCCCTGTCCGGATAGACTTTGCAGAACCGGGGGAATACCGCCGGGTTGGCGATCGGACAACTAACGTACTCGCTGCTGGCAATCGCGTTCGAAGCTACCTGCTGCAGCTAAACTCGGTCGGGCGCGACCGAACTGTGGTGATGGGACAAATTACCTTTGATCGACCCATCCAGGGATTGATCGCCAGTACGCGAAAGCTTGTTGAATCGGATGCTGTCCTCGGTCACCCAGGCGGCGTTTATGAACAGAATCGTCGCGGCATTGAGCCGCCTCGCACAGTCCCGCCCGGAAAACCGGATCGGGACACGGTGATTCTTGCTGCTGACAAGCGAACGCTGGTTCTGAATCTGGGGGCCGGGTCCGCGCTGGACCAGATTCGCGTGATTGTGGACGACACCGAACCAATCTGGAGGGGCCTGCAAGAGTGACCACGACAGACTTCTTCGCGGCGACCGTAGTGCTGACGGCATTTATGGCTTTGTTAAAGTCAGGTTTTAGGGTTGGCGAGGAAAAGGGGGTCAGGTACCAAAAACCGGAACGGCCCGA
>JAAERP010000279.1 GCA_024230215.1 Fuerstiella sp.
AGAGCGTTCAAACGCTCGAAAAATCAGCCTCGTTGAGTATTAGCCGCTGTGGCAAACGAAGATCGCTATAATCTTCGGCACTCCTCACGCCAGTTCCTCACGAGCATCACTGGCCGGAGAGACTTTCGGGACACCCACTAGTTACATGGAATTACGAGCATTCGCGGAACAGATACTGCTGTCCGATTCGTTGGCTGAAAAAGTCCAGCGACCGGCGACAGGACTCACAGACAACACGCCAGGTGAGGCCCGGCGCGTGGACCGGCCGGTACGCCCGGACAATCTTCAATTTGCTCCAAGGCGAACTGCGCCGTCGATGCCCAAACCACCTGCGTTCATTGACCCGAAAAAACGGGGGATCGCTCACCACATTATGGCGAATCACGAACTTCAGGCACTGGAAGTCATGGCCATGGTGCTGCTGAAGTTTCCGGCGGCACCGGCTGAGTTCCGCATGGGTATGGCCGAGATCATGTTCGACGAACAGCGGCATACAAAGATGCAGGCCCAGCGGGCCGAAGAACTGGGAGTCGCGTTCGGTGACCTGCCCGTCAATTCGTATATTTGGAACAAAGCTACGGAGTATGCCAGCGTGCTGGAATATATCGCCGGCCTTCCATTGGTGTTCGAAGGTGCCAATCTGGATCACACGGTGGAATTTGAACAGTACTTTCTGGACCACGGAGACGTTCGGGGAGCTGCCATCATGAAAGCCATTCACCAGGACGAAATTCAGCATGTGGAGTTCGGCGTGGCCTGGCTCCGTCAGCTGAAGGATCCGTCACTGACCGACTTTCAGGCCTGGCAACAGGCCCTGCACTGGCCCATTCGTCCGGCTCACGCGAAGGGCGAGGTTCTTCAGCAGGAAGCCAGACTGGCGGCGGGAATGGACGCCGATTTCATAGAGCAGCTCAGGGCCTGGAAGGATCCGTCACCGAAGAGCAGCTAGTGGTTTGTCACAGCCAGGTTTTAGGGTTGGCGAGGAAAACGGGGTCAGGTACCAAAAACCGGAACGGCCCGAAGGGTGCTTTGCATTTTTGGTACCTGACCCCCTTTTCCGGGGA
>JAAERP010000280.1 GCA_024230215.1 Fuerstiella sp.
CAAACGCTGCTTCGGTTCCAGCGACTCATATTTTTTAAGTGCGGCCTGCATCATCTTGAGTACGGCATCGGCATTATGGGAATTCAGTGAACCGAGCAAGATTCCGCTGGGCGTACAGACATACGTTCCTTGTCGTGTCGATCCCTTTCCACGGTAATGCCCTTGTTCGGCAAATTCTCGAAAGTACTTGCATTCTGGGTCATCGCCATTCTGCAGTCGCCACACCTCGTCGGTCGCCGCCACAAACTGTTTCGACAGTTCAATCACATCGTCACTAGCCCAGATGGTCCGCCGGCCCACCACACCATTGCCTCACGTGCAGCCAAATGGGTGACCATTCATAACCCACAGCAGTAACGGACGATCCGCAGCGTTGGCGGCCACCACTCCGTCGGCCAATGTGGTCAACCAGGGTATCTTCTGCCAAACCAAATCACTTTCTGCCGGCAACAGATGCTCTCGCCACGCAGCTTGGTTTGACATTTGACCGCGGAGGTGATTTGTTACCAGGCGCGACGACTAACAGCTACGAACCTTCCCAGACGATGCGCGTGAATG
>JAAERP010000281.1 GCA_024230215.1 Fuerstiella sp.
CACTTCTAGCTCGCCCGTGGCCGACAGCGTGGTGTCGCCCGTCACATCAATCGTGCCATTCAACCCCATCTCGCCAGCACTCGACAAGGCGAGTCCATCGCCAGCTGTGCTTGGGCCAGCCACCAGCATCGAACTATCCTCGCTGATCGCAACGACACCAGCGGAATTGAAAATCAGATTGCCAAAGTTCGTTGCGTTTCCGGCACTATCGCCCAACGCGATACTCGAGGCAGACAACGTCGCCAGCTGATTGACGGAAATATCACCCGAACCGCCGTCGCTCAAGTCGCCCGTCGCTGTTACTGACAAGGAATCACTGCTCAGTGTTCCCTCCAAGGCGACCGAACCGGCATCGCTCGTCACTGTGACTTGATCCAACGCCGTCATGCTACCCGTCAGCAACACGTCACCTCCGACATTCCCCGTTGCCAGGGTAATGTCACTGCCTGCGGCGGTTGTTTCTAAACTGCCTGCCGATGTAATTTCAATTCCGCCCGTGCCATCTTCACCGGCCGACAACTCGATCAAGTTCGACGCCAGCGTGCTCGCGTGAATTAAAATATCGTCATCTGATCGCAACGTGACCGAGGTGGGATCGATCTCCGCATTCACCGTAATATCGTCGGTCGCAAGCAGAACGATCGCACCCGAACCGTTCAGCTTGGCATTCACTTCTATCCCACCGGTGGCCAACAGAGTCGTGTCGCCCGTCACATCAACCGTGCCATTCGACCGCATATCGCCAGCACTCGACAAGGCGAGTCCATCGCCAGCTGTGCTTGGACCAGCCACCGTCATCGAACTATCTTCGCTGATCGTGACGGCACCTGCGGAATTGAAAATCAGACTGCCAAAGTTCGTTGCGTTCCCGGCACTATCGCCCAACGTGATGCTCGCGGCAGACAACGTCGCCAGCTGATTGACGGAAATGTCACCCGAA
>JAAERP010000282.1 GCA_024230215.1 Fuerstiella sp.
GATCTCTTTCTGGGTGAAGTCATCGTCCAGTTCACAAGGTACGCTGCTTAGCACCTACAACGCAACAAACGGGAAGTGGATTTCCACTGAGTTTAATGGTGATGTAAATGGCGGCACAGATGTCGGGAAGGTCAGGGCAGGGATAGACGACAACACAACGAAGAAGCTGACTAACACATACACAGCCTCGTATAATGATGGGACATGGAGACATTTTGTTGTAGAACGAAACAACACTGATGGTCAACTCAGGGTTCTATACGAAGGCATTTCAGTGTCATCTGTTGCGATTGGAGGCTACGGAGATATTACTTCGACTGTTCCGCTTAGGATCGGCAGCAACAACACTGTCTCTAGTGGATTCTTTGACGGAGTAATGGACGACATCCGCGTCTACGACCGCGTCCTAACCCAAGCAGAAATAACCCACCTAGCAACAAGCAGGGGCATCGAGGGGTCACCAAGCACGCCTACAGCACAATACAACGCATTCGCGACCCACGCATTCAAACAACTCTTTCAGACGAGGCTCAGATGAGCAGACCAGCAACTTTGAAAGTAGGCAACACGTCCTACTGGACGATCATGACCTACACCTCGGCGGGAGTGCTTGTAGATGCTGACAGCACGCCTACTGTCGTTGTGTATAAGAACGGATCACTCACAGCGGATGTGGTGACCGTGACCAAACGATCAGCAACCACTGGCATCTATGACGCTTACTACAATCCTGCGTCCGAAGCAGAAGGTGATTGCTTTACGATCCAAGAGACTGCAACCATCAGCAGTCAGGCATACGTTCAATCCTGGAACTTTGAGATCCTTGCAGCAGAGCGTGGGACTGACAATGCATCAACCTTCGATGCAGCAAGCGATGCGGTCACCACTGATGCAGCATCGCGTACTGCAAGCCAGGCTGATGTGTCTGCCTTGGCAACCGCTGCGAGCATTGCAGCGTTGAACAACTTTGACCCAACGAGTGACACCGTTGCAAACGTCACGACGGTTGCCAGCGTCACTGCCGCAGTGACAACGGACGCAGCCAGCAGAACGGCAAGCCAAGCCGACGTTTCAGCACTTGCAACTTCAGCCAGCATTGCAGCGCTGAACGACTTTGACCCAGCAACGCAGACAGTCACGACAGACGCAGCAAGCCGCACAGCAAGCCAAGCAGACGTTTCGGCATTGGCAACGGCAGCCAGCATCACTGCTTTGAATGACCTTGACGCTGCAGGTATACGCACCGCAGTCGGTTTGGCATCGGCAAACCTTGACACGCAACTCGGCACGATTGACACCGTCGCGGATGCTGTGCAGGTCAAGACAGATCAACTGACGTTCACAAACGCCAACAGCGTCGACGCAACGGCAAGTGTCAACGTTGACACGTCAGCAATCGCCAACGCTGTGATCGCAGGCATTGGCGGCACCGAGGTCACAATCAGCAGCATGGTTGCGACGGATGGCACGACAATCACTATCGTCCAGGGCGACGACTACAACAGCAGCGAATCGCGGCAGATTACATGGACAGGTTTGACGTCTAACCAGTGGCCGAGCTTGAGCGGTGCCACGCTATCGCTGACAGCAAGCAACCGGCTGAACTCGCTGACCGTAGTGCCGACGGTAACATCACCAACAGGCACGCAGGCTTTCCAGCTTGAGCTTACTGCGGACCAGACCAACATTGGCAGCGGTCGCTATCAGTACGACGTCCAAGCGACGCTCGCCAGCGGTCGCGTGGTGACGCTACTTTCCGGGGAAATGATCGTAAAAAAAAGCCACACGGATTAAAATAGAGTAGGTACTACTTGGTGAACGCCAACTCCTAGTCTCAAAGGGAACAATCAATTCCTGCAACTTCCTTTCCCTAAC
>JAAERP010000283.1 GCA_024230215.1 Fuerstiella sp.
ACCCCGCGAGTTGGCCGTGACGTTCACAGACCAAGAACGCTACTTTGTGTCTGAATCCACAGTGTATCGCGTGCTGAAGGCCCATGATCTTATCACCAGCCCTGCGTTCATCGTCATCAAGGCAGCCAGTGAGTTCAAAGATAAAACGACTGCCACCAACCAGCTGTGGCAGACAGACTTTACCTACATCAAGGTGCTTGGCTGGGGCTGGTTCTATCTCAGCACAGTTCTCGACGATTACAGCCGCTACATCGTGTCCTGGAAACTCTGCACGAACATGCGGGCCGAAGACGTGACAGATACACTGGACCTCGCATTGCAGGCATCCGGCTGTGACCAAGTTCACGTCATCCACAAGCCACGCCTGCTCAGCGACAACGGGTCCAGCTACGTCTCAGGGGATCTGGCGGAATGGTTGCAGGACAAAGGCATGAAACATTCTCGCGGTGCGCCATATCATCCGCAAACTCAAGGCAAGATCGAACGATGGCATCAGACTTTGAAGAACCGCATCTTGCTGGAAAACTACTTCCTG
>JAAERP010000284.1 GCA_024230215.1 Fuerstiella sp.
AACGCCCCCAACTTTGCGTCCATAAAGGCCCGGTTCGATCGTGAAGACTTCGTCTTCAAGAATTTTGCCTCCACCGTGATCCAGCAGGATCGGTTCATGCACGTCCAGTCCGATACCGTGTCCTGTCCCATGTTGAATGCTGGGGTGATCGGTAATGGTCCCTCGTGAGCAGGGATAGCCGTGTGCGATCAGGACATTTTCAGCAGCTTTATGAACGGTGTCAGCTGTATTGCCTATGATCAAAGCAGCAGCCGAGGCCGCTTTGGCTTCCAGAACAGCGGCGTGCATGGCTTTGACTGTGTCGGATGGTTGTCCGTGCACAACGGTGCGCGTGCAGTCGCCCCAGTAGCGGGATGAATCGTCGCGGGGAAACAGGTCAACGATGACAGGTTGTTCGGTATATAGCGGGCCATCACCAGCGTGGTGACAATCAGCTACGTGAGGCGCGGTAGCGACGATAGCGCCGTGTCCCATACTGAATCCACGTTTCATGAATTCGATTGCTGCTGTGGCGCGAACACTTTGGCTGGTGAGTTGTTCTCCCTGATATCGAAGGGAGCCATCAGCAGAGGCATCGGCGCGTGCGATCATTTCACACATCATCCGCATCACGTCTTCGGTGACTTTCTGAGCGGCTGCCAGGGCGTCCAGTTCCTGGTGCGTTTTCTGGCGTCGATCCAGTACTCCGAGGTCGTCATCGTAGAGCACATTGATTTCAGCTTGAATCAGATGCCAAGCAAAAATGTAGGGTAGTGAACGATCGGCATAGACCTCTTCAACTTTGGCAGACCTGAGCAACTGCGCAGCTGCTTCGGCTGTGGCTGTTTCACGATCCGCATTGAGGCCAGCCGAGGGCGGGTGTTCTGCTGGGCAGGTCACATCGTCTGCGTGGCTGTGCTGTCGGACTAGGTCCACTTCGAGGTCACGGACAAGAGCGATTCGCTTGTTATCCAATTCAATCCAAGGGGCGGGATCCCCCAGCGGTACGCCGATTCGTTTGAACAGAGAAGCATTCTTATCTGCCGAACCAGCCATGATTCGGGCACTAGTGGGAGCGTGTCTCATTTTCGGCTTTCGCTGGAGATCCTGTCAAAATTGCGTGAACATATCGTCAGTCAGTGACCACAACTTTTCAAGCCGCCGGATAGATCCACGCGAACAGCATTGTGAAGAAAAGGGCAGAAAATCCCAT
>JAAERP010000285.1 GCA_024230215.1 Fuerstiella sp.
GAGCTAGAAGCCGATTCGCTGATGCTCAGGCCGTCCACCTCGAGGGTCACAGCAGTGCCGTCGCCGGGATCCGTCGACAGCGTCACGTTGATTGTGGTGGTCCCGCTACTGCTGAGCAGAATGGTCGTCGGATTGCACGTCATCTGGTTCCCCCCGGAACGGTATGAGCTTGTTTAGTATATCGCGTCTTTTGCCGCATCCACAGCCGTTTCCTGTGACCTTGTCGACCAGCAGCTTGATGCCGGTTCGCTTCGTCACCTGCTCGACCAGGTCGCCGGCACCGCGCATGTTTGTCAGCTTCGGCTGGTACGTCATGGCGAAAGCAGACTCCATTCCATCGTCAGGACGCAAGCCCCGTTCGACGTGCTTGCTGGAAAATTGAAAAGGCTCACGTCTTGGCACGGATACGGCGGACTTCCGATGCCGGGAATAACACCCGTGATCGGCACGTTGATCGTGAACACGACCTGATCGTATGCCGCGCAACCCTTGCCGCTGATGGCAGACGATTGCACGGTTTGCTCTGTTCGGCTGGTCCCATTGATCCATGCAGCCGCTGCACTTGCTGCATTGCTTCCGCAAAGTGTGCCAAAACTATCGAATGCTGCTTGGTGAGAAAACGTGAATTCGTTAGCGTTGTCTCGCCCGCATTCGATTTGAAATTCTTGCGTGTGCGTGATGTCAACCGTCGTCGGGCTGTCGCAATCATCACACGTCGACGTCACCCGGAATTCGAACGTGACTGGAATCTCCCACCTGTAGTCGATCCCAGCGTACTGCGTCCACGCCGGAACACCCCGTGTCACCGACAACACCTGGACCTGGAATTCTTCCCAGGCGTAAACCTTGCCGACTGGCGGATCAGCAGGAAACGATCCACCCGGCTCGCCTTTCCGACACAGCTGCGTACCGACTACCGACGTCGATTTGATCTCTGGCCCAGTCCCGGCAGAAGCCTCGTCGCTGTATCCCTCGAACGAGCAGCAGCCGACCTCGAGACAGGCTTTACGGGTCAGCGTCATGTGCAAGCCCCGTCAAACTGGTTCGGCCAGGACAGCACGATGAAGTCGACGTTCTGTGCGGACAGATACGTTCCGGACACGATCGCGTCGTCTGGAATCGGCTTCAGCTCATAGGTTCCCGGCAGCGTGCTGATCGTGATGCCCATCTGCACCGTCGACGTGTTGCCCTGCTCGAGCAGGTTGATCGCGTTCAGGAATCCCGTCTGTGTGACGTCGTCCCACGTCAGGTCTTCAGGGTCGTCACCTACTCGAGGCTCGACCGCGATCACCGTGTACTTCCACTGGCCGGCGTTTGTCGGTGTCGACGACTGCACCCGCCAGAACTGCGTCGGTTGCTCGACATCAAACCGAGGTTCGCTGGTGTTCCCGTACATCATGCAAGTGCGATCTGTGCCTGTTCGTCGGCGGTAAACAGGTCGTTGAAGTCCGTGCCTCGAAGATACGGCTGCTGCCAGTAGACGCCGCGAACGTGCCGGATCGACCGCGGGTCACCTTCGTACGCCATCGCACCGATTCGCGTGCCGAAGGTCGGCCGCGGAACTTGTGTCGCGTGCTTGTCCTCGCGTGCCCGGAACTGGTATTTCCCGATGTACCATTCAGCGTCCAGGGCAACACGCTGGCATCCCATGTAGATGGTCGTGCCCTGTGCCAGCCCTGCGAACGTCGCTTGGTTGCGCGTGCCGATGCCGGCCGTATCCTGCAGGATCGTCTGATCGCCGGCGACCATTGATCCGAGCGTGCTGGTGTGGACCCCCTGCCGCACCACCTCCACCGTGAAGTCGATCTGCGTCAGGCCCACGGATAGCGGGTTGCCGTTCCAGTCGACCA
>JAAERP010000286.1 GCA_024230215.1 Fuerstiella sp.
AAGAAACCGCTCGGCGAACCGAAAATTCGAAAACTGAACATCGATGAAAAGAAAAAACTCAAAGCAATTTCCAGCAATGAATTAGTTGTCTAATTTCCTTCACGGCGTTGCCCAACGGGGCGATTGAAAACAAAAAAAGCGGCCGGTGAGGCTAAGTCGCGAAACTACCTCCTCACCGGCCCGGCATCTTCCAGGATGCGCGCGTTCCGGTCGATGGCTTTTTGCATCGTAACACAACCGAATCCACAAACCTTCCCCAATTTCCCAGGAGATTCCGTGATGTTGAAACGACGCTCAAACCGTAGTCAGAATCGCCGCACACGAGTTCGCCGCCACCGTGTCTATGACCGTGAATGCGGTGAACGATGCCCCCATGGCAGGCAATGACAGCTACACGCTTGGTGCCGACACGATCAAAGGCGTGGATGATTCACCGAGCTACAGATGCAGTTACTCGGCCATGCTCAATTCCAAAACAGCGGTTGTCAGTCAGGCCGGAATGGACGGTGGCAACGGAGGCTGGGCAGTGCTGTACGGCAGCAACCCGATCACGCCAACTGGCAATACTCTGAAGCTGGCCATTGACGAAGACCAAAGCAAGGACACCGAACGAAAGCATACGACCGAACAGGTCGCCTACTTTATCATCGATCCGCCGTCAGCCGACGTGCCGAATTCTTCCGCAGGCAGGCGTACTTCGCAGGCCGACTCGCCGCTTCCCGCGGTGAACCCCTGGAAAACAATCCGTAAGATTCTACGATTGAAGACATTCGATTTCGAGGTCTGTGGAAAGACGGTCCAGCCGCACCTCAGCATTTTGTTTCTGCGGGCCGTGACAACGAATGCACTTTGCTTTCAGGGTTGCGCGCACCTGAGTGATAGGCGTGTCGTCTGCATGTCCGAGAGGAATGAACGTCAACGCAACAATGAGGCAGGAAATAACTCAACAGAAAGTGGTCATTGCCGGCAACTCAGGGATACGAACGAAAGAATCGCGCTCGTTCGGTCACCGAATCTGCCCGGTGCCATGGACGACATATTTGTAGCTCATGATTTCCCGCAGTCCGCAGGGGCCGCGAGCGTGAAAGCGATCTGTGCTGATGCCGATTTCTGCCCCCAGACCGAACACACCCCCGTCGTTAAAGCGAGTGCTGGCATTGATCATGACGGCGGCCGAATCGACGTGATTCTGAAAGTACTCGGCTGCATTCAGACTTTGGGTGACAATCGATTCCGTATGTCCCGAACCGAACTGACGGATGTGCGCTGCAGCCTCTTCCACGGAGTCAACGATGCGCACTGACAGAATCAGGTCCAGGTATTCCGTCGCGTAATCGTCGTCCGATGCTGGTGCTGCCCCGGAAACACGATCCACACTCCGTGCACAGCACCGAAGCGCTACGCCATTAGACTGCAGCTCGGCGGCCAGTGCCGGCCAGAATCTATCCGCCGCGTCCCTGTGAATCAGCAGAGTTTCCGCTGCATTGCAGACTCCCGGTCGCTGGCATTTACTGTTGATGATGATCTCTGTTGCCATCTGCTGATCGGCGGTGCTGTCAATATAGACGTGGCAGATACCGTCAAAGTGTTTGATGACGGGCATCGTCGCTTCATTTGCCACTCGTTCAATCAACGATCTGCCACCTCGCGGGATCGTTACGTCGATAAGATCACCTTTGCTCAGAAATTCGCCGACGGCGGCCCGATCGGTTGTTTCCACGAGCTGCACGGCATCCGGTGGCAGCCCTTCCGCTGTCAGACTTTCTCGCAGAATGGCGTACAAAGCGGTGTTGCTGTGAAAGGCTTCGCTGCCTCCTCGCAGGATTACGGCGTTGCCGCTCTTCACGCACAAAGCCGCAGCATCAACCGTCACGTTCGGACGGGATTCGTAAATAAAGAAGACAACGCCCAGCGGCACTCGCACTTTTGTTACCAGCAAGCCGTTCGGGCGTTTGCAGCTATCCATGATTTCACCGACCGGATCCGGTAGTTGGCCGATCTCAGTCACGGCATCAGCCACCCCCTGCAGGCGCTCGGGGGTGAGACGCAGGCGATCGAGCATCGCACTGCTGAGCCCCTTTTCTTCGCCAGCAGCCAGGTCTCTGGTATTTGCCGCAGTGATTTCGTCAGCGCGTGTGACGAGACTCTTTGCACAGCGGTTCAGCCAGCGGAGCTTTTGTTCTCCGTTCACGGTTGTCAGGTCAGTTGCCGCTTGGCGGGCATTTCGGGCGACGGTATCTACGTATTTGGGCAGGTCGTTCATGGTGAGCCGGAGAAATGAATGCGGGGAGAAAACATGGGCATCATACCACACGAAATCGAGTGGATCTCACTCGACCGCATTACTCTGACACAATCGAGCCAAACGGAGGCTGTTCTTTTCCGGCGAATCAGATGCGATTGAAGTTTGTCATTGCAGCGACCGTCGGGAGCGAACCAGTTGTTTTCCGGCGCATGCTCGAAAGTGCCTGCAAACATTCGGCATCAGAAATTCCAGTTGATATAGACGGCCGCACGAAACTTTTCCCACTCGCTGCGGCGCTCACTTTCTTCCGGACGGGCCATTATTTCGCATACCCACGTGTCCATTCGACGAAGTCGTTCCGCCAGGACGTCTGCAATATTTGACGTGACCTGCAGCGCAACATTGGGGTGCTGCTGTGACAACTGCAGAAAATCTTCGCGACGGTAACAGCACGCCGTGACATCTGTGACAGCCCGAATGGAAGCGGAATGGGGAGCTGTTCGCACGAAGGACATTTCGCCGAATACGTCCCCTGCGGTCAAAAGGGCCAACGGCTGCTCCGGTCCGGACTCAGCGGACCGACTCACAATGCACTCCCCTGAGAGAATGATCCACAGGGCCTGAATAGATTCACCTTCGTTCAGGATGGCCTCATTCGCTGCGAATTCAGTCATCTGCAGCGAATTGCAGATGTGGGAAGCGTCTTCGTGCTCCAGACCACTGAAGAGTTGTAACGATGTCAATTCCCGGTCGAGCATGTTCATGTGTTGTCTCAGGTTCAGATTCCGGCCAGCACGGTAGCCCGGCCGACACGGCCGATGCCCATCAGATAGGCAGCGGAGCGCAGGGGTATGTGTTTTTGGGTGGCAATATCCCACATCTTTTCGAAACTGACGTTCAGTGTCTTCGCGAGTTCTGCTCGTGTTCGTTCCAGGTCCCAGCGGAAGTATTGCTGATTCTGAACCCATTCAAAGTAACTGACCGTGACGCCGCCAGCGTTTGCCAGAATGTCAGGCAATACAACGATATCGCGTCCGTGCAGAATTTCGTCAGCATCGGGCAATACCGGTCCGTTCGCTGCTTCGACAACATAACGAGCACGGACATCGGCAGCATTTTCTTTTGTCAGAACTCCACCGAGTGCGGCAGGAATCAGGACATCGACATCCAGTGTCAGCAATTCCTCGTTCGAAATCTGTTGTGTCGTTTCAAAGCCATCCAGAGAGCGGTGCCGGGCAACATGCAGGACCGCAGCGGGGATATCGATGCCGTCAGGATTGTATCGGCCGCCGCTGATGTCCGATATCGCGACCACTCTGGCACCGTTGTCGTGCAGATATGAAGCGGCAAACGATCCCACGTTGCCGAACCCCTGAATGGCGACGGTCGTTCCGTCGAGCGGACGATCGAATTTCTGCAACATCGCAGCCGTTAACAATCCGACGCCCCGCCCGGTTGCTTCTTCGCGACCGTCCGTCCCGTGCAGTTCCAATGGCTTTCCGGTGACACATGCCGGATTGAATCCGTGGTACTTTTCGTACTGATTCACAATCCATGCCATGACCTGCGCATTGGTGCCCATGTCGGGCGCCGGTATATCCTTGTCGGGGCCGATGACGTCCTGTAGTTCGTCAACGAATTTTCGCGTCATGAGCTCCAGTTCCGCATCACTGAGTGACTTCGGAGAGACGGATATTCCGCCTTTCGCACCGCCGTAGGGAATGTCGACGACGGCTGTCTTCCATGTCATCAACGAGGCCAGAGCCAGGACTTCCTGGGCATCAACGTCGTGGTGGAATCGCAGCCCGCCTTTCATGGGACCTCGAGCACTATTGTGCTGAATACGGTATCCCACGAACGTGGCGATTTCACCGTTGTCCATCTTCATTGCGACCTGGACTTTGACTTCTCGTTCCGGCGTCAGCAACAGCTTCTTCATATTCGGTGACAGATCCATCACCGACGCCGCGTTTGCGAAGTAGTGGCAGGCAGATTCGTATGCGTTCATAAGTGATTAGTTGCTGGTGCTGACGCTATTGTTGCCCGGGATATAATTTCCGCTACATCAGGAGATTTGAACAACGTGGCCGCTATTTCGCGAGCGTACAGCGCCGTACCGAATTCAGACAGGCCCGGTGCGTCCGGCTGAAACAGTTTTGACGACGTTTTGGCGCTGCGGAATGCTGTGGTCGCATCGCAGAAGGAAATAGACAGGTTCCTGCATAGCGCGCTGAGAACCAGCTGCGGTACATCCTGGGAGGTTGGCCAGTCAGCATTCAGTCGAAGTTGTTGAGACAACACGGGAAAGTTGTCAGACGCAACCACTTGCCACGGCACCGGAGACGTGGCTACCACAAGTTGCGTGTTATGTTGCCTGGCCAGGTCTGCGAGTCGAATCACCGGATCCACGGCATGCCGTACCTGCAGTCGCAGATCCTGAGTGGATTCCGTAGTCCATTCGTAATGCCGACTGATCGTTGACGAAGTACGGCTGCGCCCCGATTCGCCGATATTGGAAATCTGCGACGCCACGGAATGCCAGATGGCGGACTTCTTCAACAGGCGTAGCGCATTCGATTGGTTTTTGCCTGGGTTGCCCAGCAACGGATTGATGCAGATCTGCCGGCCTTCGGATTCCTTCAGACAACGGCGATGAACAACATCGTCAGCGACATCCGTCATGTCGAAGTGCAGCACAATCAGGTCCGGTTGCAGCTTAAACAGTTCGTTTCCGTACTGAAGCAAAGAAAGCAGCGGACTGTATCCCGGCACTCCTGCGTTCAGCACTTCGAATTTTCCAGTTGCCGTTCGTGTCAGGAATCCCTGCAACCTGGCAGCGAGCGTTTGTTTTTCGGAGAGATGTGGTCCAAGGACGGTTTCGTCGCCCAGAATCAGAACTCGATAGAGTCCCGCTGGTTTTGGAATGGCAGGTTCCTGACCGCGCAGGCCCAGACTGTTCGTGGAGAAGGACGGGCCGCCTGAGGATTCCGAAGAACTTCGCAGTCTCAGTAGTTCATGGTGTGCAGTGCTGGATGGCACCAGAACGGACTGCAGTTCGTTGGCTGTATGCGGAGATACCGTGCGAACCGTGGCCCCGTCGGTACGTATTTGCAGCCAGATCTCGGTTGCCACGAGCAGCAGCGCCAACAGCGCGGCCGCTGTGAACAGTTGCCTGAGGTTTCTGGCGACGGCGCGAAGCATTTTCTGGTGCAGACCGAAGTGTGTGACCCGACAGAGATCGTGGCCCGATGGTATCGACCGGAGGAGACCAACGCATTGGGAGATGGGACCGGCAGTTTACGTCCGGCGGAATTCTGCAACAAGGTGAGCCAGTGAATCGGCTTCGGGCTTTGTGGGTAACGACAACGCGGAACACAATACGCAGGAAGGGCGAGTCTTCGGTGGAAGACTCGCCCTTTGTTTCCTGATGACTGCCAAGCGATGCCTAAGCGGCTTGTCGTTCCGGAGTGTGAATTTTCAGATTTGAACCAGGACCCCCACGAGGCGGGTAGCCGTATTCTCTGAGTTTGCCGGACAACGTTCTGAGTCCGATCTTAAGAATTTGAGCTGTTCGTTCGCGATTTCCGTTGCAGCGGGCGAAGGTCGATTCGATCAGCTTGCGTTCCATTTCACGCAGCGTCATTCCGACACCATCGACGCTGCTGTCTTCGACAGCCTCGTTCTGCAACCACGGTCGCAGTGAGTCTGCGGTGATGACACCACCGACATCGGTCGTGCAGGCACGTTCGACAATGTTCTGCAGTTCGCGAACATTGCCGGGCCATGAATGTCCTTCCAGAAGCTGCAGAGCATCTGTGCTGATGCTTCGAGGTGGACGGCCTTCTTTCAGCGAAATCTCGCCGATGAAATGTTCTACCAGCAGCGGGATGTCGTTGTGTCGAACTCGCAATGGAGGTGACTGCAGCGTGATTCCGCTCAGGTGCTGCAGCAGGTCGTCTCGAAAACGGCCTTCCATCGCCAGACGATTCAGGTCCGAATGGGTGGCAGCGATAAAGCGGATGTTTGGAGAATCCGCTGTCCCGTTCAGAATTGATGTGGCTCGTTGTTCCAGCAGCTGAGCCAGTCTTTTCTGGAACGGCAGTGCAACGGTTTCCACATTATCCAATAAAACGGATCCTCCGTCGGCCATGTTCAGATAGCCGGGAAAACCGTCTTCTGATCCGTCGCCAAACAGCTGATGTTCCAGCGTCTCGACCGAGTGCAGACTGCAGTCGATGCGAAGGAATGGTTTTTCAGCGCGACGGCTGCAACGGTGAAGTCCTTCGGCAATCAGCGTTGTGCCGCTGCCGGATTCACCACGAACAAGGACCGTTCGATCGTCGTCCGCAGCGATGCGGATGCTCTCTCGCAAGGCCTGCATGGCAGCAGTACTGCCGACAAGATCCATCAGGTTGCGATTCAGAAGTTGTCGCTTCAGATTTTCGTTTTCGCGAATCAACTCGCATTTCTGCATGGCTGTCAGTAATGACGCACCAAAGCGAGTTGCCGAGAACGGACGTTCGATGATTTCGCATTCGAACGTCGGAACTGTTTCGCGTCCCCATCGGGAATCTTCAGAAACAATGCACAGGATCTGTGCGGATCGTGAATGATTGCGAATGGCCGCGTTGACTTCCTGCAGCCGGGAAACATTGTCTGCATCATCAATGATACAGATTTGAAATTCCTGTCGACTGAGATGAAACAACATTGCGTCCGGACTGTCTGTTTCACAGACAGACATACCTCGCTTCCGCACATCGTCAGCGAGCAACTGACGAGCTCCCGGGCGTGGCGAGAACACCAACACCGATTGGGGAGCAGGAGCGGACTCCGTGGGAGTTTCTGGAGTGCTATCAGCCGATCCCTGCACCAGAGGCGGTGAGCCAGCTGGAAACTGAAGGATCTGCGGCTCATGATGAGCGCCGGATGCGTACTCGTTCATGATTTCCTCAACTATTGACCAAGTCGAAAGGGTGAGAGAGAGGGAGGATTGAGAGAAGTGCGAACGCGCCTCCGTATCTTTGTTCAAAGTGTGAACAAAGAATGTGAGGTGACCCTTGAGGAGGTCGTCGTGTTCTCAGTTTTCCCGGACGGGAAGAAGGGATGAGAGAGAGGTTGTGTGAACTCAGGAACGAGTTCGGTTTGAGAGGCCGAGTGATATCTCTAATCGTCTTTTTGTGTCAACATGGTTTTCTCACAAAAAAAGATAATCTGTAGCCCAATCCGGAACAAAGATGGAAATGTGGCGAACAAACCACTGATCTGCCCTGAATCAGTGCCCTGCACCGGCACATTCTGCAGCAGAACATCAACGACCGGTTCCGCACTCGATGCCCAGCATGACCGAGTTCAGGCCACTGCCGATGCCCAGCAGCGCGAGTTTTGTGCCAGCTGGCGGCGGATCCTGTTCCAGCCCCATTGACAGTGCCATTGGCAGGGCCACAGCTCCCGTGTTCCCGAAGCGTTCAACTGTTGGAAAGTCCAGGTGCGGGTCAAGCTTCAGCGTCTCCAACAACATGGCCCGATGCTGTTTGCCGACCTGATGAGTAAAAACACGGTCGACATCTTCATTGTTCCAGCCCACTTCGGCCTTCATTTTCTGCCACGTGCGCTCTGCCAGAGCGATGCCAGCTCGCAGTAATCCTTCTGAATCCGTCTCCATGCGAGGACGGCTGTCCCCATGAACATCGGATTCGACGCCGCCCGCGCACAGATCGTGCTGAGCTGTGTCTGACAGAAATGCGCCACCGATCAAGCGGTGACCAATGTGGCTTAAACTCCTGTGGCAAAGCACAATCGCTGCGCTACCCGAACCGATCGTGAGCGACGCAAATGCCGACTTGATAGACTTTCGCGTGAGCGATTGGTCTTTCAAAAGGCTGTCAATTGTGCCTTCAACAAGACCTCGCCCGGTTTCTGTTCCCACGACGACGCCGGCCTTGATACGACCCAGTTCAATCAGATCCGCGACCAGACACATGCCGTTCAGAAGCCCCAGACATGCGTTGCTGACATCCATCACCAGCGAATCGTCCGGCAGCCCGATTCCTGCGTGCACGCCAGTTGCAGTCGCTGGTTCCATTTGATCCCGACAAACAGAACCATGGATCAAGGCGCCAAACGCTTCCAGCGGCAGCCCTGACGCCTTCACGGCTGCATGTGCCGCCTGAACACTGATCTGTCCCGGCAGCGTTCCGTGATCAAAAAAACGACGTTCCTGAATACCAGTCATCAGTTCCAGACGACCGTACGGAAGATTCAGCCGATCGTAAACCGGCGCCAATTGACGTTCGATGTCATCAGACGTAACAACGTTCAGTGGCAGACGATGTGCAACCGCCTCAACGCAGACATGTTCGTAACGCATGGATCAACACTCTGCGCCCGATCCTGTTCCTACACGCCGGCGGCGGGCACGGGATCGGTGGCTTCCAATCTTTGGGACAGCATTTGGATTTCGTCCAGAAGACCACTGCGACGAAGATCGTCCTCTTTCGTCGGGTCTCGTGTTTCCAGCATGATGGAACTACGGACATAGCGCAGTCCCTGCAACAGCGTTTCGCGTTCGCAGGTGGTCAATTCAATCTGAAGGACTTCATCCATTGCGTTTCGATCCCGGCGAGTGGGTTTGGGAAACGCACAAATGCGGTCACTTCCTGATTCCGAATTTATGCACAATTTCTGTTTCGGCAAGTTTATGCCACTGTCTACGCAGCCTCAAGCGCTTCGCTCAGAAAGAACCGCGTCGGACCGAATTCTGTGTCAATGGCAGCGGCTTCGCCAGACGTTATGGCCATTCGTTTTTGGCTAAAGCCACCGTTTACCGGCAAAGACCACCTAATCATCAGCCTGAGTGAATATGCGTCGTGTGAAACGTCTGGGTTGCTGCCCGCGGCATAGGTGCAACGTCCTGTGTGACGAGGCGCCGCCCGGACCAATCGAATCCGGGGCAAAATGGCGAGACGCTATGTTCCGCTGGCGCGCAGACCGCCATTGCGGTAGGCTGCTGCCATGGACATGGGAATCTCAGCCTCTGCCAGCACAACTTCTGCCTGGTTTTCCTGCGTCCGAGCTTTCATTTCCTGCTCGCTGGCCACCGCCTGAGCACGACGCTCTTCGGCTTTTGCCCGAGCGATGCGGACGTCCGCTTCGGCCTGATCAGCCTGCAATCGGGCGCCCACGTTGTCACCGACGTCAATATCGGCGATGTCAATCGAAACGATTTCGTAGGCCGTCTGCGAATCCAGTCCTTTTTCCAGTACCGTTTTCGCGATTAGCATGGGATTGGCCAGCACTTCTTTATGTGTCCTGCAGGAACCGATCGCGGAAACGATGCCTTCGCCGACGCGGGCGATAATGGTTTCTTCTGTGGCCCCACCCACCAATTGATGCAGATTCGTGCGGACTGTTACGCGGGCGCGCGCTTTCAACTGAATACCATCGCGAGCCACTCCGTCCAGCGTTGAACGCCCGTGGCGTGACGGATCAGGACAATCGATGACTTTTGTCTTTACGCTTGTCTGGACAGCTTCCAGAACGTTACGACCGGCAAGGTCGATGGCCGCAGCAGTATTCCATTCCAGATCGATTCTGGCTCGATTCGCTGCGATTAGAGAACGAATGATGATTGGCACATTTCCGCCGGCCAGATAGTGCGATTCCAACTGGTTGGTGGTGACGTTTGCCAGTCCCGCCTGACGAGCCATGATGCGTGATTCCACAATCACGTTGGGATTCACTTTTTTCAGTTTCATGACAACCATCTGCAGCGGCCCCACGTTGGCTCCGGACATGAATCCCCGAAACCACAGTGCCGCGACGGACGCAAACATTCCGAAAAAGATGAGCAGTATGAAGCCGACGATCAGCAAAAAGCCGCCGAATAGGATGTTGACAAAATCACCGCCACCTCCACCGCCATTTTCCTGTGCAAACAGAGTCAGCCGGGGTATTGATTCAACTGCTGTCATCGCCAAATCCTCGAAATGCAGGTCAGATCCTTCGCCGGGACAATTGTACGGTGAGTTCATTCGACTTCGCAACTGACCGGCGCCGGATTCATGTTGTCTGTGGCGGAGTCCAGGTGGGGGCGGAGACAACGTCGCGATTGCGGCCGTAAAGTCAGCCCTGACGAATGCCAGCCAGCCAGGAGATTCAGCCTGGCTGGCCCCATACGTTGCTCATTGGCGAACTCTGCTGAGCTGCTGTCAACGCGGACTCAGATTATCGTTGGGGCTGGTCGCCTGTGTGTTTGTGCGAGCAGCTCACCAGATGCAGTTTGAGCTCGTTTTTCAGGAGAATCCTGCAGTGTCAACGTTTGGCCGGCAACTCCTCAACGGCAATCTTCTAATGATCATTGAGCGTTCAGCAAGAGGGCCCATGTGGCGATTTGTTCCGCGACCGATGACTGCGACTCCGTTGGAAATGACGGGTTCAGCGTCCACACTCCTGACTTTTTCAAGTCCGTTGCGGCCTGCTCTGCCAACGCCTGCGACTGACGGGACCGGATGGGATCGTGGAATATCAGAACGGATGGTGACTTTCTTGCAAGCTGTTCCGACGGAATTCCGGACACGCGAGGCCACGACTTGACATACACGGCCGCCCGGAACAGCGGTAATCGTGGATTGAGCAGTAGTTGCGTACACAATTGTGATTGTCCTTCTTCTGCCACCAGAAGAACGCGACGGACGTCCAGCGTTCGCTCCCGCGCAGCGGCTGCAATCGCATCTGTCACGACGGTCTGATCTTCTCGTCCCAGGTCCGTCTTCTCGGCATTAATCGGTACGACAAGCAGCAGACGATGCTGTCGTGCAACGTCGGCCCATTTCCTGAGCACAGCCTCTGCCGGCGTTGTGCTTTCGGAAAGCAGGACGACAACACCGGTCGCGAGCGTTGCATCGTCTTTCGGAGCGTATGACCAAACGGTTGTGCCGCCCCCTTCCTGCGTGTCTTCCGTGCGCTGCCACTCAACGTCTGTAGGACTGCCATATATACTGTTCAGGAACTCAACCGGAATTGCCGGCAATTCAGCGGGCCTGGCTGTGGCGGTGACGGAAGCGCGGCTCATCGCGGCACTCTGGGCCGAAGCAAGTGTTAACTCCACCTGTTGAGCCTCTTTGACGGCACTCAGAGTCTTCCGTAATTCGGCAACGGATGACATTTTCTTACCGTCAACTTTTGCGATGATCGCGCCGTTGCTCACGCCAGCTCGATCAGCCGGAGAATCAGGCAGAAGTTTGATGGCTACTCCTTTGTCGTCGTCTCCCTCTGCATTACTGACTGTCGTGTCTGCGATGATTCCCAGAAAACCGCGCGGTAATCGTGTCAGTTTGTCTGCCAGAATCACACTTTTTTCCAGCATTTCGTCGCCACGTCTCAGCCTGAGCTTGAGTGTTGCACCGGCGTAGGATTTCTTGACGACGGATTCAAAGACTCCGAAACGATTCATCTGCAGGCCGTTCGCCGCGATGATCTGGTCGCCTTTCTTCAGGCCCGCGACGTCCGCCGGCGATCCCGGGTGAACGACGCGAACGACGAAATCCGTCGCGAGTGGATTGCGAGTGGAAAAGGCGACTCCCATCACCCCATGAAACAGATCGTTGCCTGTACGCAGTTGTTCGGTGGTCGCCAGGGCATCAACGGCGGGAATCGCAAATCCAATTCCGGAATCGTACCATTCCACGCCGGCACTGATTTCAGTTCCTGAATCTCCAGGTGCCAGCGGGACCAGAATTCCGAGTACCTGGCCGCTAAGCGAAACCAGTGGGCCACCGTAGTTGACTGGTGAGATCTTCGCGTCGGTCTGAATCGCGAGTCCGTGAACTCGCTGCGTGGCGCTGATGATTCCCAGCGACGACGACGGTTGCGTGCCGGAGTACATTTTTCCGACAGCGACCGACCACGCTCCCACAGCGGGCCACCGCTCGGATGAGAATTGCGGCGGGGCAATTCCTTCCGTTTCGCATTGCAACAAAACCAGTTTGCGGACGTGGTCAGTTGCAACAACCCTTGCGGCACTGCGATTTCCGGTGGAATCTTCCACAAGGATGCCGGCAGAACTGCCGTTGAACCCAAGGACACTTGTCAGTACCTCACCCCGTTCGCTGACCACTACGCCGGTAGTCACCTGTGAACTGACCGTCAGGTTATCGCCATTCGCCGTGCCGATGATTCGAATACGAACGACTCCGGGAGCGACCGCAGAAACGGCTTTTCGCAAGGCGTCACCGACCTTGTCCTCGGCACTCACCGACGAAGACAGCAGCGAGACAAGAATCACAAGAACCGGCAGTCGTCGGCCTCCATAGTAGATCTTGCCACAGGAGGTCAGGAAACAGCACATCAACATCCCTATCGCTTCCTATCGAGCCCATGAGAAAACGCAATCCGAACGATGGCAGTCTATAAAGCCACAGGCTGACGTCGATGGTCGCAACGAATCGCAGCTGAATGTCCTGCGGGCCCAAACCGGAAACCGGGACTTTGAACCGGCCGGCATGGATGAAACTGCGACTCTTTCAGCCAATTAACCAACATTTGCCTGGACACCATACCATGTGGCTTTGTGATGATGAAGTGGTGTCAGCGTCGCGCCACGGGCGCCATCTGAAAATCGTCCAGGTCAAGCGTACCCGTTGCGCCATTCAGACCGATGCGAATCACAATTTCTCGTACGTTGGGGGGAACCTGAATCCGGCGACGTGTTTGCTGCCAATTCGCAGTTCCACGCCACCTGCTCAGAATCTGTACTCCGACCTCGCGACGCACGGAATCATAGAAGTGAATGACGACTGCAGCAAAGTCCGTTGCTGAGGGACCAGGAACCACCGAATCGACTCGCGCCCATACAGCGAAGTCGAGTGCCACGACATTCCGTCCGCTCACTGCGCAGCCCTGTAGCGCCTGCGACAGCTGTCCTGGTACCTGATTCGAAAACCGCAGGCAGACAGGCCCTTTCATCGGATTTTCCGTACACATTTCTGCCTGTCGCTGATAATGCCAGCCGTCAACGCGACCGTCTTCGTTGCCATCGATTTCGAAATCGCCATTTACAAGACGCGGGTGCCTGGGATCCGGCTGTATCCGTCGTTGCTCTTCTGACTCACCGGTCATCGGCACAAACAGCGTTGGCACCAGTTTCTTCTCCTTGAGCACGCCGCCCTCTTTTTGCAGCAGATAGAACGATTGCTGATATCGCTGTCCCTTTGGAATGATCATCATTCCACCATCACGAAGTTGATCAATGAGTGGCTGTGGCACACTCTCCGGGGAGCACGTGACGATGACCTTGTCAAATGGTGCGTGTTCTGCCCAGCCTTCGTAGCCGTCACCGTCACGGACTTTGATGTTGTCATAATCAAGCTTCGTAAGTCGGCGCGCCGCGGATTTTGCCAGAGTGGAAACAATTTCCACGGAGTATACTTCCTTGACGATTTCCGCCAGCACGGCAGCCTGATAGCCGCTGCCCGTCCCCACTTCCAGAACGCGATCTTCCGGTTGAGGATCGATGGTGTCTGTCATGTACGCCACGATGTACGGTGGAGAAATTGTTTGCTGCGAGCCAATCGGCAAGGCCGTGTCCTGATAGGCGCGAGCTCGCAGTGGACCGCTGACGAATTCGTGACGCGGTACGTTTCGCATTGCCGCAAGCACCAGGGGGTTTGTGATTCCTTCTGCCTCAATAACCTCGGCCACCATCCGACGTCGGATTTCGGAGAATCGGTCGCGAGATTGCGAGAGGCAGCTGGAGACATTGGCCAGAATCGCCAATGCGACGAGACTGATTCTGATGATATTGCTTAGTGTGGTCGGCATCACACGGCGACGGTCACGCAGCCCGCCACCAGTGGTTGGGGCATTCTGAGCACACGCTGCGGCGGGAAGCTGCAGCCGCCACGCTGCCGTGTTTGCAGACATTTTCCTGAAAATCATCGGGCCAGCCGCAGCTCTGGTCGGGCTCCGTTTGTTGCACCAGATTGAATCGATATTCAGCAGCATTGGTTTACTTCGCGATTGTTCTGCCCCGGGGCAGTCCCCCCCCCCAGGATTGGATGGTCAGGCCCGTTGTGGGTAATTGATACTCGTGTTGATTTTTTGATGCAGATTCACTCAGCCAGGCGTGTTGCCGCTACAGTCTCCAAAAGGTCTCCCAGACGTTCGGCTGCGGCAGAAATCGAAAAATTCTGCCGCACGTGATCGGCAGCTATTGAAGTATAACGATTCGCGTGGCCCGCATCCGTCACGAATTTCTCAATCTCCACAGCAAGAGCGATCACGTCTCCGGTTGGGCAAAGTACTCCATATTGACCGTTACCCAGAATCTCGGCTGGTCCGGACGGGCAATCGGTGGACAGCACAGCCGTCTCACACGCCATCGATTCGAGCAACACGTTGGGCATCCCCTCAAAAAATGAGGGCAGCACGAACAGGTCGGCAGACTTGTACCATGCGGCAGCCTCATCCCGGAAACCCGGCAGCCGAACGGTATTCTGCAATTGAAGGTCGGCGACCTGAGCTTCGAGAGTCCGTCGCCCGTCGCCTTCCCCCAGAATTGCCAGGCGAAAATCCACGTCAGGATTCCGGTCTCGCAGCCGACTGATCGCGTCCACCAGCAGATAGAACCCCTTTTCCTGATTTAGTCGACCGGCGGTCACGATTCGAAATACCTTCCTGCCCGACCCCGTTGCGTTCCACCAGTCGTCGTCGATCTTTGTACTGGATTTTTGCAACACATCTTCCATGTCGACTCCGTTGTACAGTGTCCCCACCGACTGCGGCGCCAGACCATAGAACGATTCTGCCGATCGCGCGGCGCCGCTGGAATTGGCAACAACGCTCGCTGACTGAGAGTAGAGTTTGCGCAGACGTTTCCGTTTGACTGACTGGAATCGTCCGGCAACGGAACGGAATCCATACATCGGGTCCGTCACAATTGTCGAAATGTTCGGCACGGCGACCTGCTGTGCTGCAGCGGCGGCAATCAGCGTCATCAGGAAGGTGCGATCATAACTGACGTCTGCTTGTACTTCGCGCAAAAACCGACTCATGTCACACACTCGCCGCCGGTGCATTGCTCCTGGAAACTTCGTCGGGGGTTTCGTGTTACGAGATTCGAATGCATCTGTCGGAACGTCATCCGGGAGCTCTGTCAGCAGAGGTCCGGAGCGATAAACCAGGTACAGGAACGGTTCAAAGCGGGTTCGGTCAAGGTGTCTGAGTAAGGATACCAACTGCCGCTCTGCCCCTCCGCCGTGCATCGACCCGATGGAAAAAACGACTTTGATTCGTGACATAAATCAAGGGTTTCAATGAGAACAGATTTTTCTGAAACAGCAATCAGGCAGACCGTTAGCATCGCATTAAATATAGAAGTACTGCTCTAAAACGGACTTACGCTGCGTGTCTTTTTTTGCGAATGATAAATGAGGGTGCGCTCATAGTCGATTGCGCGAATAGGGAAGATAGACTATTGTGGCAACTTCAATAGTTTTTCCCATGGAGGTTGCACGATGAACTTTGCTGAACTGAGTCCCGCCGAACGTCTGATTGCGGAGCAGGCGGTTCTG
>JAAERP010000287.1 GCA_024230215.1 Fuerstiella sp.
AGAACCGCCTGCTCCGCAATCAGACGTTCGGCGGGACTCAGTTCAGCAAAGTTCATCGTGCAACCTCCATGGGAAAAACTATTGAAGTTGCCACAATAGTCTATCTTCCCTATTCGCGCAATCGACTATGAGCGCACCCGTGACCAAGCCAAAGGTGGCCTGCCCGTATGTTGACGTTGAAAGGGAATTAAGAAAGGAAAACCTGCCAACGCCATCTCAGAAAGAGAGATTGTCGGAAGGGGAATCTGACATCCAATCCGATTACATCCATGGCAAATCAGGTTGTCAATCAGGTCGGCAGGAAATCAGGGAGTGTGCGCAGATGTTCGAGATCGTTATTCAGACTTAAGATGGATTGTTGACACCGCCTTGAATTCGGGCGGTGATCACGATCTAGTAGTGTCACGGCGTTTCACGCTGACTTGTAGCCGCGAAGAACACATTTCAAGAGCAGTTTCCTTCCTCCCACGAGCCCGTATCGTCTGCAGCAATGACCAAACTGATTTAGGAGGCTGCCCGGTCTCAGGTCGGCGCGATTCGTTCTGACGAACACCAGGACCCACTGACGCAGTCATTACTTTCTGAAGGAGTCGATCTCCGTGCCCACCATAGCGTTCGTCCCTGATCCTTCGGCCGCACATATTGTGGCCGAATGGACCGCGGCGTTAACAGACGACGATCCTGTGGAATACCTATGCGTCGATGATTCCCGGAGAGGCAGCGCCGAATTATCCGTGCGGGCAACTCTCAGTAGCGAATCGAGTGATGTGCAACGCGTAAACACGATTTCAACGACGACACCTTTTGCGGAGATTCTGGATCGTTGTCGCACGTCGAAAGCAAACACACTGGTATCAGAATCGTTTGCTCTGAATGACCGCAGGGGACATTCGTATTCGTCTGTTGAGCTCATCCGTTCTGCGCCCTGCAGAACTTTCATAAGACTGTTTGGCACGATCCGCCCCCAGAACGTGGACAGGATTCTGATCGTCGCAAACCGCGGTGCGCACGATCTTACGGCTCTGCGTGTCGCCGATCAGCTTGGTCGCCGACTACATGCAAAAGTCACCGTCGCGACCGTCGAATTCGAGTCCGGCGAAAGAGCAGAGCGGGCTGGGGAACGAGCCATTCGGTCACTAATTCACGATGCCGCTCTGGACATTGAACGCTTCGAAATTAGGGTTATTGTTGACCGACTTAAGCACCGAGGCATTTTGAAATGTGTCGATGGTCACCAGTTGATTCTGGTGGGTCGGGACAGTGCGAAAGACGTCTGGCCACTGCGACAATCGCTGCAGGACACGACCACGATCGTGGTGAAGCGGTCTCCTCCGCTAAGCCTGCGATCATGGCCCGATTGGTTTCCTAAGATCAATCCACGCGATCACGCTGACCTTATTCAGGATCTTCGTCAGGGGTCGCGGTGGAACAGTGACTTTGTCGGCATGCTGGCACTGGCTTCGGCCATCGCAACTCTGGGGCTCATGCAGAATTCGCCAGCCGTTGTGATCGGATCGATGTTGCTGGCACCTCTGATGACACCGATGATTGGCGCTGGACTCGCCCTGGCCCAGGCCAACCTGTCCGGTGCGAAACGCTGTTCAAAATCTGTCCTGTACGGCTTTCTTCTCACTCTGGCGGTTAGTTTTCTGCTGGGAATGATCACGCCGGCGCGTGAAACCCTGTCACCGGAAGTCCTGGCCCGCGGAACGCCAAACGTTCTGGACCTGTTGATCGCATTATTCGCTGCGATGGCGGCGACGTTTGCGTTGGCTCGGCCAAATATCGCCGGGGCCGTCGCCGGTGTGGCCATTGCAACAGCACTGGTTCCGCCGGTCTGCGCAGTGGGGCTGTCGCTGTCGAACGGCGCGATTGGCAATGCCGCCGGAGCGATGCTGCTGTTTGCGACGAACCTGATCGCAATCATCGTTGCCTCCAGTTTCACCTTTACACTGCTGGGAGTTTCCACCGGTCGTTCTCTGCCGCGGCACCGGCATACGGCCCGGTGGGGACGCTGGGGCCTGCTGGCTTTGCTGGTTGTTCTGGCCGGCCCATTAAGTCTCGAATTGCTTTGGCAGCAGGATGAAGGTCGGGCCCAGACGGCCGTGTTTCCTGTGACGCGAGAAGTGTCTCGCGCACTGCACGATCGAGTCGCACAGGACCCCGGAGTCGACATCACATTTCTTGGACGATCGAGCGTTATGGACGCTGTTGTTGTCCATATCGCAAGCGACCACGACCTGCCGCGTTCTTACGCGGACGAACTACGTGCCATCGTTCGTGAGCACATGGGTGACAACGAACTGTCGGTCTACGTGGCTGCGTTGCGCGGGATCTGGCGCAGTGACCAGGATGAGGGGATTCCGGCAGAAGAATAGTGCTTTGCCACAGCCCAAAAGTGGGGTTGAATCATTCGCCGGAAACGGGGGATGTGTCGAACATTGCACCGGGCCAACATTCACAGCATTGGACGGATACAGCATTCGCACCCGGAGTTTCTTTCGCGCCGGGTCCCGCTGCACGGCAAACACCGTTGCATCGCTGTGCGCACAGGAACTTCAGTCTTTTTGCTGGCATGTGTCAAAAAATCGTGAGCTGCCACACCCCAGTCGCTTGATCAGAGACGGGGTATCGGATATTCACAAAGGTTCGGCGGGAACAACGGGCGAGAGCGCCCCCCTTTACGCAATTCGGGGCGTCTGTTTTCCTATGGGCACGGGACACCAATGTCACTTGGTCTCTGAGTGCAAATCCACCACTGCAAAGACGTTTGCAGGGCAGTATTTCAAGGCGAGAATAACACATGAATCGGAAAATCAGCTATGTAATAACATTAGCGGTGGCGCTGGTCAGTTTTCAACTGACCGTATCAGCGCAGGCCGCGACAACAGTATTGCAGGACGATGCAACAACTGAGGTGGATCCGGATGACCTCGACACCGGTCATGATGCAGAATCTGAATTTGTAGAAAGTGCTCGTCCAGAGACCGAAGAGGGTTCGGTTGTCGTTGTCGAGGCACCGGAGTCGGACTATGACAAAGGTGACATCGCGTGGATGCTGGTCTCGATTGCTCTGGTCCTGATGATGACGTGTCCCGGGCTGGCACTGTTTTACGGCGGGCTTGTTCGCAAGAAGAACATCCTGAGCGTCATGATGCAATGTGTCTTTCTGATGGGGTTGATGTCCGTTGTCTGGGCCGTGATTGGCTTCAGCCTGGCTTTTGGGGGCGAAAGTCCTTACTTCGGAAACTTCGACCATCTGCTGCTGGAGGGTATGATCCCGGCGACCGACGTTGGAACGGCCGAATCACTTGTTAGTGATCAGATCTTCGTGGCCTTCCAGGGCATGTTCTTCATCATTACGCCAGCTCTGATCTGCGGCGCATTTGCAGAGCGCATGAAGTTCTCCAGCATGGCGGTATTCAGTGTGCTTTGGGGACTGCTGATCTATTGCCCGATCGCACACTGGGTCTGGGCAGATTCCGGCTGGCTGTGTGGGTGGAACGAAGCTGCGCCATACAAAGCGATCGACTTTGCGGGTGGCCTGGTCGTCCATATCAGTTCCGGTGTGTCGGCCCTCGTTTGTGCACTTGTGCTGGGTAAACGAAAAGGATTTCCAACACACCCAATGCCTCCACACAACCTGACGTACACCTGTATCGGCACTGGATTGCTGTGGGTCGGCTGGTTTGGATTCAACGGCGGCAGTGAACTCGCGGCGGACGGTATCGCCGTCAACGCCGTATTCGCAACACACCTCGCGGCATCAGCCGGAGTACTTGGGTGGTCGCTGATGGAATGGCTGAAACAGGGCAAGGCCAGCATTTTGGGAGCATGTTCCGGTGCGGTCGCCGGACTTGTCTGTATCACACCGGCCAGCGGTTCCGTGACACCCGTCAGCGGAATTATTATGGGCTTTCTCGCAGGTGCAGTCTGTTATCTCGCCTGCACAAAGATGAAAACCTCTCTGGGCTACGATGATTCACTGGATGCCTTCGGTGTTCACGGAATCGGCGGAATGCTGGGGGCGATGCTGACGGGCGTATTTGCCACCAGCCTGGTCACGGGTTCAACGGACGCGGCCGGCTACCTTGACGGCAATAGCGGGCAGCTGCTGGTACAGGCGGTCAGCGTGGTGGCAGCGGTCGGTTTCAGCGCTGTCGGCACATTTGTTTTGCTGAAAATCATCGATCCCATCATGGGGCTGAGGGTCAGCGAAGAAGAAGAGGTCCAGGGACTGGATATCAGCCAACACGGCGAAGAAGGTTACATTTTCCAGTAAGAATCGGCATCACCGCTGACAGCGGCAGGCATCGCACGGAGAGTCTCTGCGAGCCGCTGTTGCTGGCGGTATGACGCCGTTCCTGTGCACGCATCATCAACAGATAATCTACTCAACAAAATTGGAACGAAGATATGAAAAAAATTGAAGCGGTCGTCCGCCACTTTAAACTGGAAGACGTCAAGTCCGCAATCACCGAAGCTGGTGTTCAGGGAATGACGGTGACCGAAGTACGCGGATTTGGCCGGCAAAAGGGTCATAAGGAAACGTATCGCGGTGCTGAATACATCGTGGACTTCATGCCGAAAGTAAAGATTGAGATCGTCGTCGGTGACGAGGAACTGGACAAAGTGGTCGATGCCATTGTCAACTCAGCCAGAACCGGCCAGGTTGGTGATGGCAAGATCTTCGTCAGCAATGTCGAAAAGATCATCCGTATCCGAACGGGTGAACTGGACGAATCGGCGATTTGAACCTACAGATCGCTGTCGTACGAACACAGATGCGTCGTGAGAAAATCTTCTCACGACGCTTTTTTGTGAGGGATTACCTTCCCGATTCGTCGAATGTGTAGACAATGGTTCGTCGTCGTCAATTAATCGTGTATTGCATTTGCTGTTTGCTCCCGAGGTGCTCTGTGACGGAAAAACTGATCGTTGTGATCGAAGACGATCGCGAAATCTCCAACACTGTTCAGACCGTGTTAAAGGCATCTGGTTACCAGGTGCTGGCGGCTACGAACGGCCAGGATGGCCGCAAGCTGATTACGTCGCGGAAGCCGGATCTTGTGCTGACGGACATGATGATGCCGCGAATGGGCGGATTTCCGGTGCTGGAATTCCTGGGCGAAATGGAAAACCCACCCAAGGTGATCATGATGACCGCCAACGAAGGCAGTCGTCACAAGGCCTATGCAGAAATGCTGGGCGTGGTGGATTACCTGCGGAAACCATTCGCGATGGAAGTCCTGCTGGATGCCGTCAACCGGGCATTGAACGACGAACCGACGGAATAGACCAGGCGACTTATGCTCGTGAACCGTTCTGGCTCATGGAAGTAACGAAACTGCCGTAAGGCAGTTTCGCGATCGGCTGTCATCGTCGCACTCGAATCGAACGAATCGGAGTTGATTGGCACACCCCGGATTCTTCTCCACTCACCGGTCGTACTCGCCGGTCGCCAGAAGATGGGCCGCAGACATAGAGGATTCAGCCGCGTCGCGACTGCTGGCCGGACTCTCCACAAGTTGATTCAGCCACACACGGTTCGGCTGTCCGTGGGAGTTGGCAACGAAGACATCGAGGTCGCCATCGCTGTCCAGATCTCCCAACGCCAAACCGTTCGAGTCGTTGTTTCCGAAGAACGCCGCGTGATCCATAAACCGACCAGAGCCATCATTCAGCATGGCGTAGTTCGGATGGTCACGTTCACCGGATACGACGACGTCCAGATCTCCATCGCCGTCCAGATCCGCCAGTCGAGCTCGCTTGGATTTTAGACTGGGAAGGCCCTGGCCGGTCTCGGTGAAGCGTCCCGTTCCGTCGTTCAACCAGACGCGGTCTGAACCAGAGTAATACGTCTCGAACAGGTCCATCGCACCGTCACCATTCAAATCGCCGACAGCAAACCCATTCGAACCAGTGTCTTCGCTGAGTAGTTCGTCGCTTCTGGTGAATTGTCCCTTCCCATCGTTGAGCCAAAGGCTGTTGGGATGGCCAATCGCCGTTCCAACAAGAACATCAATGTCGCCATCATCATCAACATCGCCCGTGTTGATGGCCCAGTCTCGATCGGTGCCTAGTTTCTGCCCGCTGTCCGTAAAGACTCCCGTTCCATCATTGACCCACACGCGGTCGTGATGCGGGTTCAGGTTTCCGACCCAGGCGTCCAGATCACCATCTGCGTCGAAGTCCGCCAGAGCAATCTGGGCACTGTCCGAATCGCCAATCAATTGTTCCATCATGCTGAATTGCCCACTGCCGTCGTTCAGCCAGACGGTGTTCGGTCCGTCTTTGCAGGCAAGAAAGACGTCCAGATCCTCGTCGTTGTCCAGATCGGCTACCGCCAGATCATGAAGCGATGACGTCCCGAGCGATTGGCCATGCTCATGAAACCGACCACTGCCATCGTTCCACCAGATGCGATTGGGATCAGATTCGGCATTCGCGACGACCGCGTCCAAATCTCCATCTCCGTCCAGATCTCCCAGTTCACAGGCCATACTGGACGCGCTGCCTAACTTCTGTCCCGAGTCTTCGAATCGAACCGGCCAGGACCTTTCGTGCGGTTCTTCAATGTCGCGGTTGAGCCAGACCCGACTGGCATGGTCGCCCACATTCGCGACCACCGCGTCGATGTCGCCATCACTGTCAAGGTCAGCCAGAGCGACGTCCGCCCCATAAGACAATTGAGTCCAACGAGCATCGAAGGGCTCTTCGTGACCGGACGATGTCAACAGGATCTGCCCAGGTTGGCAATTACCGCGAAAGCCGTTGACGATGAAGAAGTCGTCTCGACCGTCACCGTTGAGGTCCGCAACGCCGATCGATCCCGATGTCAGTTCGTGCCCGAACGGCGTCGTCTCGCTGAAGATACCCGAACCATCGTTAATCCAAAGCGAATCGGACGCGTCCACATTGACAACGTATGCGTCCGGATCGCCGTCAGCGTCCACATCAGAGAACGCCACCGCATGGCTTTTTGCGGCCCCCAACCTTTGGCCGCTGTCGTCGAAGTTCCCCTGACCGTCATTGAACCAAACTGAGTTGGCTTGCTCCGAATAGTTGCAGATAAACAGGTCGACATCGTCATCGCCGTCCAGATCAGCGAGACCCAGTTCCGCACCATCCGCATGGCCAAGACGTTGCCCGGTATCACGAAGATGCCCATCTCCGTCATTTCTAAAAACGAGATCGGCACCGCCAAAGGAGGTAACAACGGCATCCAGATCGCCATCCATGTCCAGATCCGCTAACTCCAGCGACCTCGGGTGCGCTCATAGTCGATTGCGCGAATAGGGAAGATAGACTATTGTGGCAACTTCAATAGTTTTTCCCATGGAGGTTGCACGATGAACTTTGCTGAACTGAGTCCCGCCGAACGTCTGATTGCGGAGCAGGCGGTTCTG
>JAAERP010000288.1 GCA_024230215.1 Fuerstiella sp.
CAGAACCGCCTGCTCCGCAATCAGACGTTCGGCGGGACTCAGTTCAGCAAAGTTCATCGTGCAACCTCCATGGGAAAAACTATTGAAGTTGCCACAATAGTCTATCTTCCCTATTCGCGCAATCGACTATGAGCGCACCCAGTCTGAACAACGCCGGACTGGACCGACATGACAGCTCTGAAGTCCCCATTTTCCTTGTGTTTCCGCACAAAACGCGTTCTGTTGTGTCGAATTCGTTTATGCCACACCGGCCACAAGTCAGCGTGAAACCGGCGTGAAACGCTGTCGTGTATCGCTTTCCTTGCTGAGCTAAATGGTGTCGATCCAATGCCGGAAGTTATCCACGTACAAGTTATCTGCCAGTTCTGACTCAGGTACTGGAAACGTCAACAGTTGTGAATCAACCTGCTTACTTTCGAACAGCAGGCGATCACGGCTGGTGGAAAATGCCGACCGCAGAACCTGAGAGCCGCTGTCAACGATTTGAGTCGCCGCCGGAGCAATCTCCAGGCCGTTGACGTTTGCTCGAATCTGAATGGCTGTTAATGGGCTGTTGCCCCTGGACAGAGTAATTTGCTCATCGGTACCGGAAAGTTTGACCAGTTGAATCAGGAACGAATCATTGGCATCGAAGTCCAGATCGCCATCAACGTCAGCTGTCAGACCGAGCTGAGCGATGGCGGCCCGGATCTGGAACGCGGCGAATGGACTGCTGCCCTTGGATTGATCGATTTGTGCGTCCGTCCCTGAAAGTTTGACCAGCTGAATCAGAAACGAATCGTTCGCGTCAAAGTCAGTATCACCATCTACGTCGCCCACAGCTGGCGGACCTGTCTCGTCGTCCGTTGTCGCGACCGTCACGGTTTGGTCGGGCAGGGAATCAAATGCATCGTCGCTGGTGGCCGCCTTCACTGAAACCGTGACGACAGTGCTCTGGTCTCCATCGTGATCCGCATCATCAACGCCAGACACTGTCACGGCCTGACCGGTGTTCCAGTTATTCTTAGTGAACGTCAGCATCGCAGGCGCCACGGTTGCTTCGCTGGCGTCGCCACTGCCGATCTCAATCACCACGTTCGTCACAGGCTCAGCTTCCAGAATCACGGAAAACGAAGCTGTTGTTCCGGCTTCCGAGACCGTGGCTGTGTCCTTGCTGAGTGTTAAGGCGGCGATGTCGTTGCTTGTGATTTCTATGTTCGTATTCAACGTCGAGCCGGGATTCAGGCCGGCAGTCGGCCCGGAGATGGTTACGGTTGCCGTTTCCAGGGGTTCCACCGCCGCGTCATCTGTGATGGTAAACGTGGCAGTGCCCTGCGTGGCACCGTCGGTAATGGTGATGGTTGTGGTAGACAATTCATAATCGTCGTCTGTGATACCGGTTCCCGAGACGGCCAGATTCACGGTCTGAATGCCGGAAACCGGTGCGGAGGCAGTCGCGGTGAGAGTAATCACGGTCCGGTCAGACTCACTGCCAACATGCGCATCGGCACCAAGGTTGACCGCCGGAATGGCAAGCGCCGCCGTTGTGGTTTCAAAGTCAACCTTAACGTTGGCGCTGCCCACAACGACGTTGGACACTGCGTACCGTGCCGCCAGGTTGCCACCGCTGGCGACCAGGTCATAAGTTCCGGCCGGAACGTTGATCGAATACCCGCCGGCGGTGCCAATCGTTTCCGACCAGGATTGTCCCGTTGTGACGTTGGTGGCCGTAATTGTACCTCCTCCACCGGCCTGTTCGCCGATCGTGAAGAAGTTGTCGTCGGCAGCGGACCCATTGTCGGCATCCGTAAACACGACGCCGACAATAAATGGACCGCTGCCCTGCGTTCCAAACACCTCCGTCGCCATTCCAACGTCGTATGAAGTCCCTGCTCCACCACCAAAGATGTTGTTAACATCTGTGAACGGGCCAAAGTTGATGCCCATGCCCGTTTCAAAATACACGTCGTTCAACAGGCCCTGACGATGGCCAGAGACACTCTTAAACAGAATGTCATGCATCTGTTTTGTGACAAACGAAGAATCCAGTGTGAAATAACTCTGGATCGCCAGGTTCTCACCGGTATTAGTCCACGGGTAACCCGATTGAGTGACACGTTGAGCAGCGGTCGTACTGCCAGGTGGGGGAGTTGCGTGGGCGAAGAAACCTCGTGCCAGCATGTCATTCGTATGTCCATCTGCCACGCCGCCAAGGACGTTGTTTCCTGCGAGAGGTGGTTTCGGATCGGTCGAAATCGTTCCGGGCGCCAATCCTTCATTAAGCCCAATTCCCTGCCTTGCTGCTTCCGCCGGCGGGTCGGCGCGGCTGCGGTTGACGAGCTCCAGCAACAATTGCTCTTCAGGCGTAAACGTGCTGGCCGCCAGCAGGCAACGGTGTTCCAGCATCTCGATGGCCGTTCGCTCGGGTATGCAGCGGCGTCGATGGCGAGAATTTATCGTTGAAAAGAATGAATTCCGGATTGTTTTGCGTTCTGCCTTCAACAGCATGGTCTGTAATCAATTTCGTCGTCGGGATCGCACCGGTGCAGTGTGTGATGCCTTGATTCTGAGTCGAACGAAGTGCGGCGGGGGCTCGGCGATCGCGATGCCCTCCGAGCAGCTGCCGGCATATGATTTGAGTACGGAACGATCGTAGGAGGTTTTCTGCCGACTGTGTTCGACTGACGATTTCATCCTACCGCAGCATGTCAGTGTTGTCGATTAATGTTTGTCGTTATCGAGAGCTGACAGGTGCAGCATGATGCGGCAGAGCATTCGCAAGAGGCGGAATGAGCAGTTATGGTGACAGTGCACTCGAACGCTCTATAGACTTTTCCCTGACTCATCAGTACGGAGACCGATCTTGCAACTTCGATACAGCCACATCGCCCTGCAGGCCAGCTTGATCTGCTGTGCGGCATACTCGGTCGGTTTGTCCGATGACAAACAGGAAAATACTCGCTGGCGGAAGCATACGATCAACGACCAGTCTCCGTTTGAAGCCGCCGGCGCAGCAGACTTTAACGGTGACGGAAGGCTGGATGTCTTCAGCGGGGACTCCTGGTACGAAGCGCCACTTTGGACAAGACACAAAGTTCGCGAAGTTCTGCCCGGCACAAATCCGCATTACTACGAGGACTTTGCCGATTTGCCACTGGACGTTAACGGTGATGGCCACGTCGACATCGTTACGTGTGCTTACTTTAGTCGACGCATTGCCTGGGTCGAACATCCGGGCGATCCCACGAAACCCTGGATTGAACATACCATCGATCTGCCAGGATCGATGGAGACGGGGCAATTGGTCGATCTGAACGGAGACGGCAGTCCGGATTTTCTGCCGAATCTTGGTGGTCGTGTGGTGTGGTATGAAATCACGGCCACAGATCCGGAAGTCGTCTGGACGAAGCATGACCTCGGCAATGAGGGAGCAGGCCACGGTGTTGGGTATGGCGATGTTAACAGTGACGGGAAGACGGATATTATCACTCCGAAAGGCTGGTACGAGCAGCCGGCTGCAGCCGATTCGGACGCGTGGCCGTTTCATGGGGAGTTCCAGCTGGGTGCCGCCGGTATTCTGATTGTCGGTCGCGATTTCGATGGAGATGGCGACACCGACGTGATGTGGGGAATGGGGCATGACTATGGACTTCACTGGCTGAAGCAGTCGAGTGCCGGCGATGGCAAGCGAATCTGGACGCGCGAAGATATCGACATGACCTTCTCGCAGGTTCATACTTTGCACTTGGCCGATCTGGACGGCGACTCGCAGCCGGAAATCATCACGGGCAAACGAGTCTACGCGCACGAGACAGAACCCGGGGCCACCGAATCACCGTGCGTTTACAGTTTTACGTATGATCGTGGCCAGGCCCGCTGGAACCGGCAGGCTATCTTTGAAGGTCAGCCGGCGAAGTTTGCACCGAAGGCTGCCAAAGATCGGCGTGCGTTAAAGGATTTTGCACGCGGCAGTGCGGGCACGGGGCTGCAGATGGACGCTCGCGACATGGACGGCGATGGAGACATCGATCTGGTTTGTCCCGGCAAATCGGGTTTGTACTGGTTCGAGAATATGCGGACTCCGAAGGCGGATTGAGAATCATCCAGCTGGTGCCGTCCAGCAGACCAGAGTTGGTAATTGAGATTTTCAAATAGCGCGACGGTCGATAACGCGGCCCGAATCCAGCTGGTGCGGTTCTGTCTGAAGGAATCTACTGCTTTGTCACAGGCAAAAGTCAGGGTGGGAGCATTCCCCGGGAAAGGGGGTCAGGACCCCCGCGATGACCGCGTCTGCGGTCGCCGAAAAGTTTTAGCAGTGCTGGCAGAAGAATTACATCACCCGGTAGTGCCGCACACATCGTGACCGCTGCCAGCTCGGCAAATCGGCGCGTCGGTACGAAGTCGGAAAAGACCAGGATACTCAGTCCACTCACCACGAGCACGCTGGTCAGAATGATGGCCCGGCCGCTGGACGAAAGCGCTTCCTGGATGGCCTGTTCCGAGGTCATGGACCTGCGTTCATCACGATAGCGAGCCAGAAGGTGGATGGTGTCGTCCACGGCGATGCCAAGGCTGATCGCGAACACGATCACATTTCCTGCTGTCAGTTCATACCCCCGAAGATGCATGTAACCCAGAGTCATCACCAGCGGAAACATGTTGGGCACCGCCGAGATTAAACCAATCCGCAGCGAGCGAAACAGCAGCGAGATCAACAGAAAAATGACGCCCGAAGCGGCCAGCAGCGAATAGAACAGGTCACGCACAAAGACGTCCATACACACCGCGTGCAGATAGGCGTCACCGGTCAGGGTGAACTGAATGTCGGACGGCAGTTCTGACCGCAGTACGTTCTCCACGTTTCTGAACAAATCCTTCATTCCCGTGCTGCCAACGTCTTTGATCCGCATCATCACTCGAGCAACAGGCTCGTCTGTGCCCAGAAATGCCGACGTTGTTTTCGGCGTGTCCAACTGCTTCAACGCAATGCGCACTCGGCGCAAAGAGGCGGCCGCCCGCGCGGGGTCGCGGGTCAGCGTGCGGTTGTTGTCAAAGACGGCAAGGAATTCAATGTAATCGCGGTAAAACGTGACGGTGTCGTCCTGTGGAATTGTTTCCCGCATCGTGAGCAACGCGGCAACAACGTCTGCGTCAAAAAATCGATTGCGGTCATCGGCCCGCAACTGGATTTCCAGGGAAATCAATCCAGACATCCGTTCGTCCATGGTGCGGACGACTTCCATTGTGGGGTGGTCGCGATCATAAGTTTCAAACACGTAGGAATTGATAGGAATGTCGCGGCAACTCCACAGCGTCCAGGCCGCCACCAGCAAATGAAGGACGACGATCGGTACGGAATAGACTGAAATCCAGTGCCCCAGAACAAGCCACACCTTCCCCAGCCGGGAAGTCGCAGCATGACCGTTCCCCCTCGTGACCTCCGACAGCTCCGACAGCTCCGCATGATCAACTGCAGCATCATCAGCGTCATTGCCGTTCGACAGCGGGCACAGTCTTCGTCCGCACAGAATCAACATCGGCGGCACCACCAGCATCAAACTGACATAACAGCACCCCATACCGACCGCAGCCTGAATGGCAATAGATTTCAACACATCCGCCTGAGCTATCAGCAGACTGCCGAAGCCGACTCCCGTCGTCAACAGTGTCAGAAAACAGGTGCGGCTCATCTCACGCATCGTCGTTCGGGTACACGTGGCAATCTCTCCGCCGCCCTGCTGAAGAGGGGACGCCTCGCCAGCAGACTCAATCTGAAGTTCGAAACTCGCAGGGACCACAGAAGACGGCAGGAAGTCTCTCCGAAACGCTCTGACTTCGACCTGAAAGCGACTGAGAATATGAACGTTGTTCGCTGCTCCGATGATCAGAATCAGAGTCGGGATTATGTTGCTCATGATGGAAAACGTCACACCGCACCAGCCCATCAGGCCCATCGTCAGGACCACCGCCGTCAACACAGAAAACAGCGACAGGCCGGTGATCAGCGGACTGCGAAACATCAACAGCGAAACCGTCAGAAACAGGGCGCTGCACAGCGGGACCATCTTGAGCTGGTCCGTAATAATGCTGCGAATGACGTCGACACGGATCGCCGGAACACCGGTAACAAAAGTTCGCGTACCCGGTGGAAGTGCTGTGTCTGCAAGGACCTGTTCGATGCCACTGACTCGTTCAGTCGCCGTGGCGATGGTGCGGTCGGCCGGATCAAGGTCCACCAACGTCATCAGCAATTGTTGATCATTGCTGATCAGCATGTCGTTCAACAAGGGTAGCTGCCTGATCCGTTGCTGCAGTTGCTCAGAGTTGGAATACTGATCTTCAGCGAACAGGGGCAGCCAACTGATTTCCTGATCTTCCCGAAGTGAAACGCGTGGTCGTTTAAGTGTAATAATCGAAGTAACGTCGCGCACTCCGTCGATTGGTCTGGTCCGTTCCGCGAACTGCTTCATCCATTGCAGGCAGTCTTCCCGCAACAGCGAACGATCGTCCGTGGCTTCCAACAGAACAAGAACGATACTGTCTTCGAAGCGAAACAGCTTCTTATGAGCCTCGCAGAATTCAACGGCACTGTTGTTGCCGACGTAAACCTGTTCCGGCGAGAAGTCAACTCGCAATCGCAGCGCGCCAGAACCGACGACTGCCGCAAGAACAAATACAACGACCAGTGCTGTCTTCGGTCTTGCAATCAACAGATTGAACAGACGAGTCATTGATGGCGGGCTGGCAGGGACGGAACAGGGAACGGTTCACGTGACGGCCGTATGCTGTCGCAGAATCCAGGCGTATTATGATGCCTGAATCTGACATATCGCTGGCTTCAGATTAATCCACCTGCGACTGTGAACGGCTGCGCACGACATGCATGCTCTCGTTTTTGTCAGCCACGTCAACTTCAGCCACTGAAAAATATCGAGCGATCGGGATCACCGCGGCGGCTTTGACAAGTCGTCCTGTCGTATGCACGAAACCGGCTCCCGCGTCGTTTAGAAAAGTAAACGCAAAAACCGTCAACAGTGCAGAAAACGAAAGCAGCGAGATTCGCAGCGTCGAGTGGCTGGCAAGTGTACTGATTGCACTGTGGTAAGGCGGCGGCTGCGACAGGTTTTGCGAAGCGTTCTCAGCCGGGTCAACATAGCCGAATAACAACTCGCCACTGACGGGGATCAACTCCGAAGCCTCGTCATTGTTCTGTTTAGATGCACCAGCAAGACGCTGGACAAACTCGGGGTCCGTCCTTAACGCTTCTTCGACCCGTTCCAGGTAGTCAACGTCCTGTTCCAGCGCAATCAGCTGTTGGTTGTTGCCACGGTACTCGTGCCTCACCTGATTCCAAACTGAAAATTTGGGGGCCAGTGCGACCACCGCGTAAACACAGGCAGCGAATGTCAGCGTCAACCAAAAACACAGCGACACAATCCACGGCGGCGACGCAGCAGTTGGCTGTTGAAGCTGTGGACTATTCATCGTCACATTCCACTGCTGCCGGTGAGTTACGCCGGCATTCCAGGTTGGGCTGCGGCAACGACTCTGTGTCGGTGCCAGTGGTGTCTGCACAAGTCAATTCACTCTCCCCTCGCTTAGGCTCGACCCTCCCGGAAGAAGGGAAGAACCCGTTGTCGAGATTTGTGGAGAGACCGATAATGTCGGTAGCAGAAGCAAAGTTTGCTCTGGAAAGAGGCCCAGGTGCCGGGAAGATCTGCGCCGACCAGAAAATCCATTATCGAAACGGCCTCGGTCCTGCAAAAGTCTCAGTGAACCCCTCAGTTCTTATCGGCTTTATGCTTCCGGCAGATACCACCGATTCTTCGACTTGTTGACCGAATCTCGCATTTTCAAGGTACCAGTGACCTGCATATTCGCCACGATCCCAGCGCACAGGAACGACGATTTGGTGCATGGAATTCGACCAGGCGGCAGGTTCTGTCCCGTATCACACGGATGTGTAGCCGACCTGGCGAACAATTCAGCAGCTACAGCGTATTACGCTGACTTGTGGCCGCGAAAAACG
>JAAERP010000289.1 GCA_024230215.1 Fuerstiella sp.
CAGAACCGCCTGCTCCGCAATCAGACGTTCGGCGGGACTCAGTTCAGCAAAGTTCATCGTGCAACCTCCATGGGAAAAACTATTGAAGTTGCCACAATAGTCTATCTTCCCTATTCGCGCAATCGACTATGAGCGCACCCCTGTCAGCAGGCTGATTGGAGTGGGCGGAGGAACCAACAAGCCGTCCACGTCATCTTCCGGATCAGCGGTCAACGATTCAGGAACCATGTCTTCCTGTGATGTGTGACAGCGCGTCCGGCGATTCCATGGTCTTCGCCAGCTGCTGCATTCGATGCCGGAATTCCGAATAATCCGCCCGCGACGGTGGATCACAGCCTGTTCTTGCTCGTTCTTCTTCGCCTGCATACTGGCGAGCAAAACGCGCGGGACATTCCCTCTGCCAGGACCCGGCTGAACGCAGGCGTCGACAGACCGAGCCTGCGTTTCATTTTGTGCTGTCGCACTGCTGTTGTCAGCCGTCAGCACATGCACGCAGACGAATAGTCTTCATCCGCCGTTTCCTGCCACTGTCGTGAGAAGGCGCGGCTGGAGTTGTCTTCTTAGCCGTTCTAATCGTGGTCACCGGCAGGGACGACTTCACGGATAGACTCGGCGGCTGCGGACGAGTCGGCATACCTGCGGGCTGGAATCTTCGGGCCACGCAGTGCCTCTTCGGTGACCTGCTCGATTCTCATCAATTGCTCACCAAACACGTTGATTCGCTGCGAAACATCGTCGTTCGTTTGTTCTATGCCACCTGAAACCAGGTTAATGACGCCCAGAAACAGCATCATCTGAGCTACGGTCGTGACCAGCCAACCGGTCGGAGTATAATCGGAGTATCCGCCAAAGTGGCCGTAGATCACCATGGCGGTGCCGATCGTCAAACCAAGAACTCCCGCATAGGCCAGAAACTGCCCCGTGATCGTCGTAATATTGGATCGTCTGGGAGCCGTGACCTGAAAATGAGGTCCGCGAACGGCCGAATCATGCGGCTCATCAATGTAACGGCTGCGTGGACGCCCTTGTGTGCGGGCACGTGAACTACCTGTTTCGACGGTCTCTCCCACTGGTTGGCCGGTATCAATACGATGCCTTCCACCGCCACTGCCCGAGTTACTCTTAATCGTGCCGCCGGCAGCATCCATTGTGGAATTTGAGTTTTCGTTGCCGGATTTTTTTCCGGGCGTGTCAATTCGAAATGTCTTTGTCACAGCGCTCGATCCTTTGCTGGAAACTTCCGCTTTTCGTTTGCGACTCTGATGTTCTCGTTGCTGCACCGCACGCCGCTGCCTGCGTCGTTGCGAAGACTTCGGTTCTGGCCGTTCATTGTGTTCGTGTGTGGCACGTGACGCCGGTGTCACGCCAGACGCCAGTCCGTCGTCTGACTCTTCGTTCACATCCGCTTCTTCCGCGTGTTGCTCAGATTGATGCACAGTCGCAACACTCGTCGTCCGCATTACGTCGTCTTTGTCCTCGGCCAATGAGGCTGCTGTCAGCGAGTTGTTTGAATCTCCGGAGGCTGCAGTGGTTGTGTCAGTCGCACGTTCAGGTTCAATCTGTAACGGCCCTTCTGCTTCTGCCCTGGCTTCGTCCGGTCGTTCACCTGAGATCTCGTAAGAATCGGCTTCCTGTTCCGCTGGCCTCACAACGTCGATGCCTGTTTCGGGCTCCGATTCATTGGCGGTTTGAGGAGTGGGCGATTCCTGCATTTCTTCGTCGGGGCCTTCAGCGGCTGTTGTCGCTCCTGAAAAGTGAGGTGACGGAATCTCGGGGATTTCCGGAAGTGATGAAATTCTGTCCAGCAGGTCGTTCGATGACCACTTGGCAAGAATGTCTCGAGCCTGTTGGACGGAGTGTCCGGCTGCCATCTCGTGCCCAATCGACTTCCCGCAATTCCCGCAGCGCAAGCTGTTCAGAGAGGACTGGCCGGAAACGCTGGTTTCAGATTTGCAGTGAGGGCACAACATGCCGCACTTTCAGGGTCAGCTGGTGACGTCGCCGATTCAAGGACCGCCGGTGGACCTGCAGCAATACAGGATTCACCATCAGGCGGCGCGCGAAATCGTTCAGACCTCATGTTTTACTGGTGATCGGATACGGGTCACAAGGTCAGATCTGCTGACCAGCTGTGGCGGTCAGGATCACGGGCGCCCGGTCCGGTTCAAACCGGCAGGTTTTGCAGAAACTCGTCCGTACACGGCGCCGATTTGACGCTGGGGCCGCCGTGAATCCCGGCAGCACTCTTCCGGACGCCGAACGGTTATTGCGACGTCTGCAGTTTTTCACGAATGTGGGTCGCTCGTGCTTCGTTGCGTTCCGGAGTCTTCAACGGGCCACCGCTGAGTTTCTGCAGATGCGCTGGTTGCGTATGCAAAAATAACTCGTTGGCGGCCGCAATGCTCACGTCGCTGACCATGCCCAGGTTGATCCCGAGCCGAACAAGCGACAGCAACCGCATGGTTTCGGTAGAGCTGATGGTACGAGCACTTGTCAGAATTCCCATTGCTCGCGAAACCTGATCATCAAGGTTGGCACGGTTGTCTCGACACAGCAGATCACGCACGCGGCGTTCGTAACCCAGAATGTTGGGGACGACTTCTGCAAGGTTGTCCAGCAGATCCTGTTCGCTGCAGCCAAGCGTTACCTGATTTGAGATCTGGTAAAAATCACCCATGGCCTGGCTGCCTTCACCATACAGACCCCGAACGGCCAGATTGATTTTTTGGGCGGCCTGATGCACCTTTTGAATTTCGCCCGTAATTCTGAGGCCTGGCAGGTGCAGCATCACACTTATTCGGATACCGGTGCCGACGTTCGTCGGGCACGCGGTGAGATACCCAAGCGATTCATCAAAGGCGAAGGAGGCATGGTCTTCGAACGCGTCATCCAGACTGTTAACCTGTTCCCAGCACTGTTGCAGCGAAAAACCACTTTCCAGCAGTTGCATGCGAACGTGGTCCTCTTCGTTCAGCATGATGCTGACCCGTTCACCGTTTCCGATGATGACTCCCCGCGGCCCTTCGGACTGTGAAAGTTCACGACTGATCAGCTGACGTTCGACCAATAGCTGAGTGTCCACGTCGTCCAGCGCGGCGACGTCGATGAACTGGAAGTCACGTCCCACCTCCGTCGATGTGATGGTTTTCCTCAGCGAATCCACGAGCTGCTGGCGAATGTCGTCGTCTGCACAGGACATGAACGGATAACCTACCAGATTCCTGGCAAGGCGAATTCGAGTCGATACAACGATGTCAGATTCCGGTCCTTCAGCGCACAGCCAGCGCCCGCCGGTGCGTGCCAGTTCTTCAAGGCAGAGTGACTTATTGTCGCCATCGGACATCGTTGTTTTGATCTCTCAGATTCATTGCGCCATTGACCGGCGCAGTCCATTGTTGTCAGCAGAATTCCACACATGAAGCAAATCGGGGCGCGACCGCCTGCACGACAGCTGTCATGTTTCATTCATCAGTGTCTCTATGGCCGGAACTACGCAGCAGCGTTGCTTCAATGTTTGCAATCGCATCACGGAGTTCCGCCGCAGCTTCATAGTCTTCGCGACCTATGGCGTCACGCTGTTCCGTTCGAAGATGAATCAAGCGAGCCTGATCCTCAGTCTGGCCGGGAGACCTGAGTGGTCTTTTGCCCTGGTGAACGGCCTCTTCGTGGATGTTCTCCAGTAGCGGCATCAGATCCTGACGGAAGTCAACATAACAGTTGGGACAGCCTAGTCGTCCCTGGGCCCGGAACTCTGAAAATGAGATTCCGCAGTTCGAACAGCACGTCTGCGACTCATCATCATCGTCATCAGAAACAAGGGCTTCCAGCTTGGCCGCAAGTTCGGCGGCGGGATTGCTGACTTCTTCCCCCCCTTCATTCTCCAGGTACTCGTGTGCACAGGTTTCGCACAGATGCACGGCGACTGCGTTGCCATCGTGGATTTCGGTGATGTGCAATGTTGCTGGTTTTGAGCAACGGCGACACTTCTTCATTGATTGCTCCGGAGAACTGCCCGCCCCATGACGTTGGGGCAGGATCTCAACTTTGATGTAATGACGCCGTGTGCCACGAGGCAGCACACGAGACAGGGACCGTAGTATCTTTCTTCCCGTTCATCATTGTAAAGGACGTCGACGGAGTTGATTTTCTTTTCCAACGCGGAAAGTCCAATCAGCTTCCCGCCGCTGAGGAATTCACTCAAAAACGGAGAATGTCAGCAAAAACAACCAAATCGAAGCAATCCAGTCGACGCCAAATTACCCCGTTTGCCGATACGTCCACTTGGGCAACTCTGAAGATTGGTTTGCATTAATTAGTGTTTTCGGTGACGGCACGTAGTGTTACGACTTCTTCTTTGCTTGAAGGATCCCACATTCCCGTACTCTGTAAAGTGTCTGAACCAGCAAGTTTCGGGCAGAAGAGTTTGCATGAACTCTGGAATCCTGTATCCTTCCCGGCAAGCCGTGCACCTGAATTGTGGTCTTCATCTACAGCTGCCGGTGTCCTGAAACAACATGATTGCGGAGGTTCTTTGTGGTAAAGTTGCGTTTGCGTGACAACGAAAATGTGAGCGATGCGGTCAGACGATTCCGCAAGCTCGTGGAACATGCTGGCGTCAAACGCGAAATGCGCAAGCGCGAATTCTACGAAAAACCAAGTGACGAACGGCGTCGTGAACGTCGCCGTGCCCAGATGCGTGCTCGCACTGCCTCAAAACAACAGGCTATTGGCGGTTGATCTGGACGGAAAATGGAGACGAGTGCCTGCGGACTGCAAGCACTCGTTTTTTTATGCGCCTTTCTTTACGCCTGATTCTCTTTAAGTAGTACGAATCCTATGACTCTGAACGTCGTTTCTCGGTTCGTCGCCTCGATCATTGTCTTTTCCATGTTCACGAGCTGTGCGTTTGCTGCAGGTTACGAACGTGTGATACTCTGGCCTCAGACCGTTCCCGGCGAAGATCTGCTGGATTCGGGTTTTGTCGCGAAGGTTGTGGACGCCGAGAAAAAAAATGTCCCCGACCGCGTTTTTGGCGTCACAGCACCCTCCATGACTGTGTATCCGGCGCCCGCCGAACGTGCCAACGGAGCCGCTGTACTGGTGTGCCCCGGAGGCGCCTACAATGTCCTGGCATGGGGACACGAAGGCAGTGATGTCGCCCAGTGGCTGAATTCCATTGGTATTCACGCCTTCGTGCTGACCTATCGCGTTCCCCGTCGCAATCCGGATTTCACCCTGCCGCCACTGCAGGACGCCCAGCGCGCGTTGCGTCTGATTCGTGCCCGAGCTGACGAAATGGGTCTGGACAACAAACGAATTGGTGTCCTTGGTTTTTCGGCCGGCGGAAACCTGACCATAAACGTCGCCACCCGCTACGACGAACAGACATACATTCCCGTGGACGAAGCCGACCAGCTTAGTTGTCGTCCCGACTTTATGGTGCCCGTGTATGCGGCCTATCTGGGAGCAAAAGGTGACGACAGAACTGAAACGTTGAATCCAGAGCTGAAGATCGACAGTCTGACACCGCCTGCGTTCCTGGTGGTCACGCAGGACGACAAGAATCGCGGACTGCACTCGGCTTTGCTGTTTGCTGAACTGACGAAGGCAGGTGTCCCCGCCGAAGTTCATGTCTACACAAAGGGCGGACATGGTTACGGCATGCGTCCCAGTCACAATGCTGTCTCTGAATGGCCAGCTCGGTGTGCCGACTGGATGTCATCCATGGGCTTTCTGCAGGCTTCCAAAACTCAGCATAGTGATCGAACAGGATCTGACCGATGACGCTGGATGAATTGCAGGAAATGATCGACCGAATGTACTCGCGCAAGGACGAAGCTCGCGGTGTCGAAGGTACATTCATGTGGCTGATGGAAGAAATTGGTGAATTGGCCGCTGCCCTGCGTGAGTCACCCAGGGAAGAAATCGCCAAAGAGTTTGCCGATGTACTTGCCTGGCTGGCCACCATTGCCAACGTCGCAGGCATCAATCTGACCGAAGCGATGAAGCTCAAGTATGGCGATGGCTGCCCCGGTTGCGGAAAAATGGTCTGTGAATGTGCAGACAGCGAAAAACCGTAGTCGCACACGCCGAACGCACAGATGGCACGATTCTGGCAGAATCGCTGACCCTGGGATGCCGGGTGGCCAGAGCATCGCTACCTGTGCAGGATCGTCCGGTTATCCGGTTTCCCGCGCGGAACTGTCGGCACGGCGGTGCAGGTACACCTTGTGTGGTTAAGTTGGGTAATTCACGAAGTCGAAGAGGACTATGCGTGGAAAATCTTTCGGGCAAACTATTGGTGTTGCCCGATTCAACTCAGTCACTCAGGAAATGAGGGTTCAAGGCGATGAAAAGGATCATGCTGGGAACCGCTGCGGCGGTCATGATGCTGCTTGACAGTGGCATCGCATCAGCGGGTCTGTGCGGACTAGGAGGGTTCTCAAATTGTCCGACAGATGCGTGCAATGAATGCGGGGACTTCGCGGCAGCGAAGTGTGGGTGTGGAGTTCAGTACCGCACTGTCAGAAAGGTTGTCTGGGACCGTCAGCAGTATACCTGCATGCGGACTGTTTATGACCGCTGCACGGAGACTGTTCCCGTGCCGTGTACTCGAAATGTGTATGAGACATGTTATCGAGACCAGTGTTACACAGTCTGCAAGCCGGTCTACCAGACGCATTACCGTTGCGTGCAGCACAAGGTCTGTCGTCCGGTGGTGGAAACGTGCTGGCGAACGGTCAGCTGCAACGTACGTAAGCCGTGTTACAAGACCTGTTATCGAGACGTGTGTTACAAGGTCTGCAAGCCGTGCTTTAAGACATGCTACCGCACGGTTTGCTACAACGTGTGTCGCCCGTGTTACAAGACGTGCTATCGTGATGTGTGCTGTACTCAGTACCGCACGGAAACTCAAACGTGCTACAAGGACGTCTGTTACACGGTCTGCAAGCCGGTCACAACAACGAAGACAGTTGATGTCTGCAGCGGCCGCTGGGAAACGTACACCAAGCACATTCCCGGACCTGTTGTCCGGAAGTGTGTGCCCGATCCGTGTAATTCGGAATGCCGTGAGAGCGTTTGTGTACAGTGTCCAGGGCGAACCATCTGCTGCAGGCGTTGGGTTCCGTGCACGGTTAAGAAGCAGGTCTGCTGCACAACCATGGTGCCGCAGGTCTGTCATCGCAAAGTGCCGTACACAACCTGTCGGCGGATTCCATATACTGTTCACAAAAAAGTTCCGTACACAACGTGCAGCTTTACTCGTGAAACTCGTACGCGACAGATTCCTTATACCGTGTGCCATATGACTCAACGGACATGCACCAAACGCATTCCCTATGTCACCTGTACGTGGACGAATCACTGCGTGACGAAGCGAATTCCGCACACCACCTGTCGCATGGTCAGTCACTGTGTGACGAAGCGAATTCCTTACACAACCTGCCGCATGGTTAAACAAACCTGCACAAAGCGGATTCCTTACACAACGTGCCGACAGGTCTGCGACACCAAAATGGTCACTCGTACCAAGTGCGTGCCCAGACAGGTTCCTGTCTGCAAAACTCGCTGTGTGCCGCGCGTGGTCTGTGTGCAGGTTCCCGTGTGCTGCAGCCAGCCAACCTGCAATGATCCCTGCTGTTCAGCACCAGACGCCTGTGCTTCCGGAGGCTGCAACTAGTTTATTGACAAGGATGCTGCAGCCAACATCGCCGGCCGCAGCATCTGGCTGATCTGATTTTCAACGCAATGGGGAGTTCACGATTTGTGGACTCCCCATTTCTTTGCGCGAATAGAACATCGTCGACCGTGCCGCTATGATCCGACTGACGCTGAACGAATTTATGTTTGAGGATTTCAACCGTTGGCTGAGAAACGCGATTTTGAAGAATTTCTGGTGAAGTTTCGCAAGCACCATGAGGTCATGGTTGAGGAACTGCACCGGGTCGTGATCGGACAGGATGCCGTCATTGATCAGATCCTTGCAGCGGTCTTTACAGGCGGCCATTGTCTGTTGGTTGGCGTGCCGGGACTGGCGAAAACGCTGCTTGTCAGCACAATCGCCCGGCTGCTGGACGTCGAATTTCGACGCATTCAGTTTACGCCTGACCTCATGCCGTCGGACATTACGGGAACTAACGTGCTGGAAGAAACAGAGCAGGGGCGTCGCGAATTCCGGTTCGTGGAAGGGCCGGTCTTTACGAATGTCCTGCTGGCTGACGAAATCAACCGCACGCCGCCCAAGACTCAAGCCGCCTTGTTGCAGGCGATGCAGGAACGTGAAGTGTCCGTGGGACAGAAAACCTATGATCTGCCCGAACCGTTTTTCGTGATTGCCACGCAGAACCCGATTGAGCAGGAGGGCACTTACCCGTTGCCGGAAGCTCAGTTGGACCGTTTCATGTTTAACGTGAAGGTGGATTATCCGTCGCTGGACGAAGAGGAGAAGATTCTGGAAGCGACCACGTCCGGCGAAAAGGCTGAGGTTCGCAAGGTTCTGTCGGCAAAAGCGATTCTTTACCTGCAGAAGCAGATCCGCCAGATCGTGGCGTCGCCGTTCATCATTAGTTACGTCACGCGACTGGTCCGAGCCACTCGTCCTGGAGACGACGCATCGCCGGAATTTGTGAAACAGATGGTGGACTGGGGGGCTGGTCCCCGAGCGGGACAGAACCTGATTGCCGGTGCCAAGGCAATGGCTGCCATGGACGGTCGCCCCAACGTGACGACAGGCGATGTTCGCAAAGTGGCCATTCCAGTGCTGCGACACCGAGTGTCGACGAATTTTCAGGCGCAGGCGGAAGGAATGGCTTCCGAAGACATCATTGAGAAACTTATCGCCGAAGTCCCTGAACCCAACGTTCCCAAGTACGAAGACGAAGATTAGGCTGAGTCTGGTTGGGATGTAGCGGCCGGCGCTCTGCGAATCCTGTTTGGCTCCTCGCAAACGCCGTTACTTATTTCGTGGACGCACTCTAACGTATCTGACCATGGACAAAGAACCTGCCCTCCGAAAACTCGGTCCCTATCCTGCAGCACCACATGGAAATCCACGTGACGAAAACCGCGGACCCTGGGAACTTGTGATCTCGGGCGATCTATCGGACCGGCAGTCAGATCTGCTGAGCCGTCTTGTTGAGTTGCCACTGCACAGCAAGGGCGTCATCTATTTCGATTCTGCCGGAGGCAGCGTATATGCCGGACTGGCCCTGGCAACGCTGATCAGGACCCGGGAACTGAACGCCACGGGAGTCGTCGTGGGAGAATGTTCCTCGGCCGCCCTGATGCCGTTTGCGGCCTGTCGAAAGCGATTTGTCACCGCGGTCAGCACACTGCTGTTCCACCCGATGCGCTGGCAGTCAGAAGAGGATGTTCGTCTGGAAGAAGCCACGGAATGGGCTCGACATTTCAAAGAACTGGAAGGGGATCTGGATCAACTGCTGGTCAATCTGTTTCCCGTCGACGCCGACACACTGGAAAAGTGGACTCGCCCCGGCCGATTCGTGACCGGTCGAGAGCTTGCCGCCGCAGAGCTTGCCGTTCTGTTTGACCCGTTCACGGTTGACAAACCATGGCAGACGATCCGTTCGGCCTGAGTGTCAATGTTCGGGCCAGGTGCTGGCCGTGCATGTTGGAAAGCTCCTCCCGGCAGCATCCTCCCGCAACTCGTGACGAAACGTGAATTTGCGCCGCGAAAAGGCTGTTGAATGAATCTAATCAACGGTAGACTCTCGCTTCCGTATACTGGTTTCGCTCAGCGTCGTCACTTTCCTGTTTGATCCGTTGCTGCAGGCGAGCCGCACGAACGAATTCTCGCAAAAGGCCCTTGGGAACTGCCACTGATGTCCGCTGATACCACTACGCTTTCAACGTCCGCCGCATGGGCCGACATGGCCGATTCTGTTCTCAGCGGGCAAACGCTTTCCCGGAAAGCCGCGTTAAGCCTGCTGGAGGCCGACGACGATCAGCTATTGGCGATTCTGGATGCAGCGTTTCGCGTGCGAAAAACGTATTTCAGTAACAGCGTGCAGCTGTATTATCTGAAGAACGCCAAGAGCGGATTATGTGCGGAAGACTGCGGCTATTGTTCGCAGGCAAAAGACTCGGAAGCGCCCATCGAAAAGTACTCCATGCTGAACGCTGAGCGGCTGATGGATGGTGCTCGGAAGGCCTACGAAAGTAAAGCTCGCACTTATTGCATCGTCGCCAGTGGACGCGGCCCGTCAGATCGCGAAGTTGATCACGTCTGCAACGTTGTCCGACAGATCAAGAACGAATACGGGCTGCACATCTGCTGTTGCCTTGGACAGCTGAGACCGGAACAGGCCGCGAAGCTGAAAGAGGCGGGCGTTAACCGCGTGAACCACAACCTCAATACCAGTGAGCGTTTCCACGACCAGATCGTGTCCACTCACTCTTTTAAGGATCGTCTCGAAACCCTGGATACCTGTCGTGACGTTGGACTGGAGCTGTGTGCCGGCATGATTGTCGGCCTGGGTGAAACAAGGGAAGACGTCGTCGATGTTGCATTGAAGCTGGCAGAACTGGGTGTCGCTTCGATCCCGGTTAACTTTTTAATCCCCATCGAAGGTGCCCAGCTGGGCAGACCGGTCGATCTGGATCCACGCTATTGCCTGAAGGTCCTGGCTATGTTTCGTCTGACCAACCCCAGGACGGAACTGCGAATCGCAGGTGGTCGTGAGGTCAATCTTCGCAGTATGCAGGCCATGGGGTTGTATGCGGCCAATTCCATGTTTGTGAGTGACTATCTGACAACGCCTGGTCAGCAGGCGTTGGAAGACTTCAATATGATCCGTGATCTGGGCTTTGACATTACTGCTGGCGACCACGAGTCGGCTCAGTTGTTGCAACAAATCGACCAGGCGCACCAGGTAAGTCAGTGCTCGACCGAAGGCAAGTCTTCCTGCTGCAGCTGATTCTGAATGACTGCAGCGATCTTTGTCCCGGGGAGAAACTCAGCGGAGGTCCCTGGCTCCATCGCAGACTATGCCGGCCCCGTGTAAATTCGATCGAATCCACCTGGAATCGTCACAAAATCCCGCATTGCCAGGAGAATTCGTCGAAGCTATTTGTCTTTCGACGTTTACTTTGCAATGGCGACACTCTCGTGTCTGTCTTCTGACTGTCTGTTCACGGCATCACTATGGACGACTCCGGTACCAGAACTGAAGCTGAAGCCATTGACAACAGCGCTGCCGGCGCTGACGGCCGGATTACGGCTGAAACGGATTTTCAACTGCTACCAATGCCGTCTGTGCTGCAGCAGGTGCAGCAAAAGACACAACAAAAACGAAGACGCGGACAGCCACCTGGCTGGACGATCTGGCTTGCTGGACAGGTGACCCGCAGTCGTGGCGTCGTGACTCACGCGTTACCCACCTGGTTGATGGGCCGCCGTCAGCAGATCCTGACCGTGGCGATCAGCCTGGCCGTTCATCTGGCTGTGGCATTCGTAATGGCTTTGTACGTCCTGCCGCCAGATACGACCGGGCGTCTGTTCGACCTGATCGTCACCCGTGTTGATTCGGAAACTGATGTCCCGATGGATGTGATCGACATCGAGCAGATTCTGCAGCCGGAGGCCATTCAGGATCTGGACACCAGCAGCAATATGAAGCAATTGGTTTCAGACCTTGAGGAGAATCTGACAAACGATCTGATGATCGACACACAGGACCGCGACTTTACACTCGAGCTTGAACCCACAGATGCCGAAATGGAGGTGCTGTACAAGAAGGGGGAATTTGGTGGTCGGTCCGAAGCTGGCAAACGGGCGGCGTTGAAAAAGTACGGCGGTACGGCCGATAGCGAGAAGTCTGTTGTCTCAGGTCTGAGGTGGCTAAAGACGATTCAGCAGAAGAACGGATCGTGGAGTTTTGCGAAGCAGGGACCGGGCGCTGTTCCGGGCCGGTATCGAAAGACCGAGGTCGGTGCAACATCGCTGGCGTTGCTCTGTTTTCTGGGGGCCGGCCACACTCATGTGAAGGAAGGGCTCTATCGAGAGACAGTTGAGCAGGGTCTGGCGTTCATCGGCGAAAGTGCGACGGTGACGCAGGGGAGGACTGCCGATCTGCGAGGTGACGCTGAAGGGAATTCCGGGATGTATGTGCAGGGCCTGGCGACGATCTGTTTAAGTGAGGCGCACGCGTTGGAACACCGTGACAGGGATCTGGCCAGGCTGACTGAGATGGCCGTGAGGTTCATCGAGCGAGCGCAGCACCCCGTCACCGGCGGCTGGCGTTACAAGCCACGTGATGACACCAGTGACACGTCAGTTGTCGGCTGGGAGGTAATGGCACTTCAGAGTGCCAAGTCGGGGCGCATTCGAGTTTCCAGCAAATCGCTGCGATTGGCCCGCGAGTTTCTGAGCACCGTTCAGGCGGATGACGGTGCGCAGTATTCATACGTGCCGGACCAGGGCGCAAAGCCATCAATGACGGCCGTCGGCCTGCTGTGCCGGATGTATCTCGGCTGGCGAAACGATAATCCGTCGCTCGAAAAAGGCGTGAAGTACCTGGCTGGGCGTGGCCCCAATCGGGACGACATGTATTACAACTATTACGCCACCCAGGTCCTGCATCATTGGGGGGGAGATCTCTGGAAAAAGTGGAACCGGGAACTTCGTGAACAGTTGGTCCGAAGTCAGATCACCGAAGGTCCGGCTGCTGGCAGTTGGCGACCAAATGGACCGCACTCTGATGTCGGCGGGCAGCTGTACCAAACGGCGTTGTCGATTCTGACGTTGGAGGTCTATTACCGACATCTCCCGATTTATCAGCGATTGGAACAGGGGGCGGTCGATCCTGCCGTCGCGGAATGATGATCACCCCGAATGTCGCCGACGTGGAGAGAGTGGCTGGGGTTGGAGCAACGTACCCGTGCCCGCCCCGGCGATTCCTTTGCACGCTCAGCTCAGCGGCGGCCACCTACCAATTCGAAACGACAACCTGTCGCTGCACCCGGTCCTGGTAGTCAATTCCCGGGGCGACGCCCAAAAAACAGGCCCGTCCGCCTGGGAAATCGTGCGGCATGACTATTTCCTTAGTGAAAATTTGCCGAAAATGACATCAGGGGCTTAACCAGACGGCGGTCCCGTGGAACAATGCGGTTGAAACACAACTCGACTGAGATGGCTCCCGAGAGCTGCCTCAGTCGTTTTTGTTTTTGTGATGCACATACAGTGCTGACCGTTTTCGATTTGCAAGTGAACCGAAGAATATGACAAGGCATCTGACGTCTCTTTACGATCTGACGCCTCAGGACGTGCTGGCCATCCTCGACTCTGCGGCGGACCTGAAGGCCAGGCATGAAAGCGGTGAACGTCCGCAACTCCTGCAGGGGCGAGTCCTCGCGCAGATGTTCGAGAAACCTTCACTCAGGACTCGGAACAGTTTCGAAGCGGCCATGATCAATCTGGGCGGGGCTGGTATTTTTCTGACAACCGAAGAAGCCGGTCTGAGCGGACGAGAGTCCCTGCGCGATGTTGCGACCGTGTTGAGCTCGTACAGCGACATCATCACGATGCGGACATTTTCGCAGCAGCTGATCGAAGATTTCGCAAAGATCAGCAGCTGTCCTGTCATCAATGCCCTTTCCGATGAACGCCACCCGTGCCAGGCGTTGACGGACCTGTTGACCATACGTGAATCGTTTGGCAGACTTGAGGGCCTGCACCTTGTTTTTGTGGGGGACGGCAACAATGTTGCGATGTCGCTGGCGATTGCTTGCGCGATGACGGGGATGAAGTTCACGTTGGCCGTGCCACAGGGTTTCTTAATGCCGCAGGAATTCTGCGCCGATCTTGCAGATCGTTTTCCTGGATCACAGGTGGAGCAGGTGCACGATCCATCGTCGGCCGTCAGGACGGCGGACGTTGTGTACACCGATGTCTGGGCCAGCATGGGGCAGGAAGAAGAAGCCGAACGTCGCCAGCGGGCCTTCGCGGATTTTCAGGTCAATGCCGCGTTGATGAATCTTGCGCCCGCCGCTACCAGGTTCATGCATGACCTGCCGGCGAAACGCGGTCTTGAAGTCACAGATGACGTGATGGACGGCAGCTCCAGCATCGTGTTTCAACAGGCCGAAAACCGAATGCATCTGGCGCGTGGTCTGTTCGCCTGGTTGCTGGCGGAATGAGACGATCGCCATCAGTATTGAGGATTGCGTGCGAACTGTGTCGATATCTTTTTCGCGGTGGCCGTCGCGTTAATTGTCATGGGAGTCTCGTTCCCTCCCGACACTCCTGTGTGAATAGCCAACGGTACGACAACGCGTTTACAATGCTGGTACGTTCGTTTCGGAACTCTGAATCTCCTGAGGCTGGAATTCTGCTTAGCTGAGTTGTGCCTTCTGTACATTACTCTGACCGCGAATCTGATATGGTATTTGAATACGAAAAAGTAAAAGGCATCCTGGTGTGTCCGAAGTGCAAGGGCGAACTTGTCCACGATGGCAACTCGCTGGTCTGTGTGAACCCGGAGACTCGCTGGAGTTACCCCATTGTGGATGACATTCCGCGACTGCTGGTGGACGAAGCAACTGAGCTGCCCGCCGATGCGTGGCGTGACGTCATGCAGCGTCAGGGCCGTGATGTCAACACAGGGCAACCAGGCTGATCGTCGTGCACAAACTGTTTGTCACCGGTACGGACACGAGTGTCGGAAAGTCATGGGTCGCCAGCCTTATTCTGCGCCAGTTGCGGCGTGACAAACTAAGAACCGGAGCATACAAGCCGGTCTGCAGCGGCGTGGAATTCAAGGCTGATGGGACACGTGTGTGGCCGGACGTGGAGGCTCTGGCAAACGCCATCGACTGGACTGGAGAAATCGAAGCCGTTTGTCCCCAACGCTTCGCCGCGCCGGTTGTGCCCAACGTGGCAGCTGGTCTGGAGGGCCGCAAAGTCAGCGACAGTCTGCTGCGGACGGGACTTCGACGCTGGGAGAATATTGCGGATTATGTTGTTATCGAGGGGGCTGGTGGGTTGCTGTGTCCCCTTTCAGATCGCACGTCAGTGGCTGACCTTGCCGCTGCGCTTCAGACACCGTTGGTCATTGTGGCCGCCAATCGCCTGGGCGTTATTAACCATACCCTGCTGAGCGTGGAAGTTGCTCGCAGCCGGGGACTGAAGACAGCAGCCGTGGTTCTGAATTGTTGCAACGCGCCGGGTGATGTGATTGACCCATCGTTGAAGACGAATCAGAATCAACTTCAGCATTGGCTTCCCGAAGTGCCGATCTTTGAGTGTCGGCATGCGGCACAACAGCTGATTCACCAATCGACTGTTGATACAGTCGAACTGCTTAAGCTATTCGGGACCTGATTGGAGGTTGCTGTTCTTCTCTTCATTTTGACCTGAGGCGTCTACCGTTGCGTCCGCGACTACTCCGGTAACAGGCGAAGATGTGGACGACTTGTCTACTGACGCAACACAGGCGGTATCTGACGTCGTCGCCGGCTCTACATCGACAACCCTCGTTAGCAGCAATCCGTTTGATCAGGTTCGCGCTCAGGCCGCGAAAGACGACAGCGTTTCACGTTGACTTGCAGCCGTCAAAAGCTGTTCAACAGCAGTTTCGTCACTTCTGCGAAACGGAGTCTTAACGCGACAGACGTTGCTGCAATTGTTCATTCAGCCGGGTCACAAGCTCCGGATGCTCGCTTGCGATGTTCCGGGTCTCTCCGTTGGCCGATGCGTGGTCGTAGAGTTCTATATGACCATCTTTGTGGGCGATGAGTCTGTACTGTTCCGTCCGAATGGTCTTGTTTGCCCTGCCGTAGGAAATGGCGGCGTGTCCGGCCGTCGACGGTTGCTCAAGGATTCCGCGAAGGGAAGCACCGTGAACAAAGTCCGGTACGTCAAGTCCCGTCAGATCGCAGAGTGTGGGATACAGATCCAGTGTTTCCACCATGGCCCGAGTCGATTGGCCGGGATGCGGGATGCCGGGATAGTCAACGATCAACGGAGAACGCAGCGACTCTTCAAACAACGCGTGCTTGCCCCAGATGGAATGTTCACCAAGATGCCAACCGTGATCGCCCCACAGGACCACAATCGTTCGGTCGCGTAGTTGCAGTTTATCCAGACGTGCCAAAATGCGGCCTACCTGGGCGTCGGCATATGTTACGCAGGCTGCGTAGTGTCTTCGGACATGAACTGAAAACTCCTCGTCAGTATTTGGGTTTCGCCCCCAGCGGTTGTATTTCATGAACTCGCCGGAACCGTGCCACGTCGTCTTGCCCACCGGCTTCCCGGGATGGGGAACTGCAGGCATCTGGACATCCTTGTACATCTCCAGATACCTGGCGGGTGCTCCAAACGGAAGATGCGGTCGAATGATGCCAACAGCAAGGAAGAATGGCTGTGTGCTCGATTGTTCTCCTAATGAACTCAGTTGGCGCAGGGCCTCATCCGTGGTCAAGCCGTCGGGGTATATTGAATCGGGACCAGCGACCGATTGCAGTACGTCCATCTCTCCGGCCTTAATGCGAATTTCACCATTGGCCAACCCGTGCATTGCTCCACGAGGATGCTGCCACGGGCCGACGGGCATCAGGTGGCGATCCCATGACAGAGGCATTTCCGGTTGGTTGTCGTCATTCCAGTCTGCTCCACCGCGACCTCCCGGATGATGAGACACTTTGCCGACGGAGACCGCCGTGTAGCCATGTTTACGGAACCATGCGGGCAGAGACGACGGCGTTGAGTCAGGGCGCTCCACGACATCCCTGGCCCGGCCAAATAGTGCCCCATTGCTGGAGGATCCGTATCGGCCGGTTAACAGCGTAAACCGGGATGCACCGCACGTCGGAGCCTGGACGTAGTGACGATGAAACGCCCGACCGCGCGCTGCCAGCTGATCGATATGTGGCGACTGAATGTAGCTCTTACCGAAACACTTCAGTTCCGGACGCAGATCGTCAACACAGATCACCAGCACGTTGAGTCCTGCATCGTCGTCGCCCGCAGGTTGATCGGACGCCAATGACCACGATGACATGATCACGAACGTGCTCAGAAGCACACAGCATTGAATTCTCACAAAGCGTTTCCTGTTAATTGGTCAGCGTCATCACCGGCATGGTCAGGCTGACGCGTTCGGCTTGCAGTACGGTCAACTGCAACAGTGCATGTTTAACCGCGGTGACTCGGGCGGGATCCAGCATTTGCAGCAGCGGCAGAACCGCATCGACCACAGATCCTGTAATGCCGGCGTCCGTTCCCAACGACAGATGCTTGCCATCGTCCTTAGGGCCGGATAGGTCACTCATCAGCAGTTCCATGAAGTTCTTCGGTCGAGGTACAACACGAACTTCGTAATCGGGTTTCATGTTCGCTCTCGATGCGGCCAATGCGATGGCTTCGTTCAGGCCGCCGATTCGGTCCACCAGCCCAAGTTCAAGTGCCTGCTTTCCCGTATAGACTCGCCCGCCTGCCAACTCATCAATCGGATTCTTCAGCAGTTTGCCGCGTGCGGTCGTCACGTGGCCTTTAAAAACGTCGTAGACTTCGTCCATATAGCTGCGAATCGCAGCGCGTTCGGAATCCGAAAACACAGCGGCTGAACTCAGTAGAGCGGAATTCTCTCCTCGCTCGATAGGCGTGAAGCTGACCCCCAGCTTGTCCCACATTCCGGTAGTGGAAAACTTGCCCACGACCACTCCGATGGAACCGGTGATTGTGGAATCTTCCGCCAGGATTGTGGCCGTCCCGCAGGCGACGTAGTAGCCACCACTCGCCGCGACGTTGCCCATGGAAACGATGAACGGTTTCTTCGCCGCGACACGTTTCGTGGCATTCAGAATCACTTCGCTGGCCACGGCTGAGCCCCCGGGCGAGTTAACTCGGAATACCACGGCCTTGATGGCGTCGTCGTCCGCCGCTTCGTCCAGTGCTTTGCGAATCGTGTCAGAGAAGGCAGCGGCGTCCGCCAGAAAGGGATTGCCGCCACCGTCACCGGGCATGATCGCACCATCCAGATACACGATGCCGACTGCAGGTTTGGTGCTGCGACGTGACGTGGACGGCGACAGTAATTCCGCATAGAAATTCATGAGTCCAAACGGAGAAGAAAGATCGATCTGACTGGATGATTTCTTTCCGTACCTGCGGTCAAACTGCAGGTCGTCACCATATTGCTTTTTCAGTCGAGCTTCGAATTCGTGATGGTGTTCCACCACGTCGATGATTCCCTTCTCGATGGCACGCTCGGCGGTGAACACGCCTTCGTCAATCCAGCCCCGCGCTTTTTCAACCGACACGTTGCGGCCTGATGCAATCGTGGTCAGAAGATTGTCGTAAATGCCGTCGTACAGCCACCTGGACATCTCAGCCGCTTCATCACTCGGGGCCGTTCGCATGAACATTTCTCCCGCGCTTTTGTAGTCGCCGCAGGTGAAGTAGTCAGGAGTCACGCCGATTTTGTCCAACAGTCCTCGAAGAAAGACCTGCTCGCCGTAAAGTCCGGTAATGAACATGTAGCCCGTCGGCACCATGCTCAGTTCAGTCGCATGTGAAATTAATGCGAACTGGCCGGTGGTGAAGAGATCTGTGTGGACATGTATCTTCTTGCCGGCTTTCCTGAGGGCCGCCAGTTTTCTGGTTACTTCCTCAAGTTGAGCTCGCCCCACGATTGGGTTGTTCAGCTGCAGCACAATTGCAGGCACGTCTTTGTCGTTCCTTGCTTCCTCAAGACGACTCAGCAGGCTTTTTAAAGATTCGCCAGTCGCCCCGCCGAACAAAGACGGCATGTCCTCTGCCACCGGTTTTTCTGTGACTGGTCCTGACAGTCGAAATACCGGTATCACGGTTTTCGTTCTTACTTTTGCCGCCGGGTTGATTTTTCCTTTGGCCGGCGTTTCATCCGCACTGACCAGGGCAGACGAACATTGCACGGACACGAACAGGCACAGCGTGAGGATGCGTTTCATGGGACTAACCGTGATTACTGGTGTTGCTGAAAAGTGAGCCAGGGCCAAAGTTCTATTCGCCGGCCACGCTGATGTCTTAGTGGGACCGCGCCGCATTCTTGCTGATTCCGAGGATGTGCGTAAGCGAGGACTCGAAATATGGGCAGGAATCACTCACGTTTTCGGCAAAGTAAAAACGAGGATTCAGCGAAAAGTGGCGATGTCGAATCTCCACCCTCGTGAAAGCCGCCGTGGCAAAACCTCTGGCAAGCGATGCCCAGTTGGTTCTCAGCTGTAAAGACTTTTTAGAGGTGCGCCATCGTGGGCGACCTTGAACGGCCGACCGTTTGGCGAAAACACTTCCTGTTCCAACGGCAAACCGCATCCATAGGCGATTGTTGCGTTGAGATCCTGAGGATAGGTGTGACCGTCTTCCACAGACACGCCGATTTCATCGGTCTGCCCGTAAATCTGACCACCCTTGATTCCGGCTCCGGCCAGCATACTGCTGAAACAGGCTGGGTGGTGGTCCCGACCGGCATTCGCGTTGATTTTGGGCGTGCGACCAAATTCTGAACTGAGCACGATCAGTGTTTTGTTCAGAAGTCCGCGCTGTCTCAAGTCGTCCAGCAGCGCGCCGATGGCGGTATCAAGCTGTCCTGCGCGGTCGCTGAATGAATCGTAGATGTCTCGGTGGTTGTCCCAGCCGCCGTGTTCAATTTCGACGAAACGGACTCCTTTTTCGACAAGACGCCGAGCCAGCAGGCACCCCTGTCCGATGCGATTCGCACCATAAGCCTCTTTGACAGCAGCTTCCTCTTTCCTGATATCGAATGCTTCAAGGTCAGGACTCTTGAGCAGACGAACAGCCTCCGCGTAATAGTCGGAATAGGCTTTCACGTCCGTTGTGGCGAACTTCTTTTTGAAACCGGATTCAAACTGATTGATCAGGCGGCGACGTTTCTCAAAATTCTTTTCATTCAGGTAACTCGGCGACTTGGTGTTCTGCAGCCCCGTTGCCGGGTTTCCTACCGGAGCGGGAGCAACCTTCGCAGAAAGATAGCCCTGTCGCGGATGACGAGTCCCTCCGCCGATGATCACGCTGCCGGGCAGATCCTTGTTTATCTTGCCTTCGAAGTGCGTCAGCCACGACCCCAGGAACGGGTGCCGGATCGTAGCAATCATCTTGTAGCTGGTCCGCATCAAATAACGTGCCTGCTCGTGAGCTGCGGTTTCTGTCGTCGTGGACCGAATGACAGCCAGCTGGTCCATTTTCGATGCGAGCGTCGGTAAGTGCTCGCCAATCGACAGTCCCGGCACAGACGTCTGAATGGCTTTGGTTTCGCCACCTTCTTTCCTGTCCGGTTTCGGGTCGAATGTGTCGATGTGACTCATCCCTCCATTCATCATCAGGTAGATCACGTGCTCCGCTTTTCTTCCGGGAGCCGCCGTCACTGCAGCCTGGGCTGCTGAGCCAAACAGAGTTTCAGAAACGGGTAGGACGCTGACTCCAAATGCTGTCTTCGCGGTCGATTCAATGAAGCGACGGCGAGAAACACCGTCCAGGCGTGAATGCGGATTTCGCATGAATGATGTACTCCGTGGATGGGTGATTGTATCGGTTGTCAGCTGGACCTGTTCATGTCCGCATGCTGCTGTTGAGCCCACCTGATGCTCCGAGGCGGCGAATCAGAGTTTCCCGGTGGCAGCTCGCATGAACCGTTGAAGACGGACCGCTGAATACGGCGTTCCGCATTATTGAATGAACAGAAACTCTTTCGTGTTGATCAAGGCCCAGATCACGTTTCCGTAACCGGCGTTGCCGGCCGCCTTGATCTCGTTGCGGGCGACGTCCGCCTCGTTTTTCTTCGGTGCCCGACACAGAACGCTGTAAAAAATTCCGTTGATTCTGTCCGTGACTGACGGAGCCTTCATTACATTGTCAAAGATGACGCTTCCCCTTTCCAGCATCATGTGAGTGATTTCGCCGTTGAACATTGTCAGGACCTGACTAACGCTGCCATCGCGGCTGGAGTTTTCAATCAATTCGCGGTCACTCTGCCCGAACTGACGCAGGAAATGTTCCGGAGGCAGCGGTGTCGGCAACTCTGAAGCTCGTGCCAGTGTCATGCCCTTGTAGGAATTCCGCTCTCGAGTCGTCTTTCGCTGAGCGCCCGCACTGAACTTGCCGTTAAAGTCCTCCGCCACCTTCAGAACTTCGCTCGCGGACACCTTATCCAGATCCATGTTGATTGTCTGTGCCACAGTGTCCATGGATGGACGTGTGAATGACTTAGGGTTGTGGACTGCAAGTGTGATCAATGAATCCCAGATCTGTTCGGATGTCATGCGACGCAAAGCGGGACCGGGGAAATAATACGTCGCCGCCAGATCAATGTCCTTCGTCGTTGCCTCCCGCTGCCACGTCTTCGTATTGAAAATGATTCGCTGCAGTTCGCGGACATCAAAGTTCAGCCTGATGAGTTCGGCCGTCAGAAAGTCCATCACTTCGGGATTCATCGCCTCACTGTCGTCCTGGATATTGTTGGCGGGCTCAATCAGGGCGATGCCAAATGCCTTTTGCCACATTCGGTTGGCAATGTTCTTTGCGAATCGAGGATTCTTTTTGCTGGTCATCCAGTCAGCCAGAATCCGTCGCGGTGATTTTCCCTTCACGACTTCTTCTGCCTCACCGAAGATTGGCTTCATGCTGACTACCTGATGAGGTTTCCCGTTATCGTATTGATAATCATGAGGCAGTTTCAGTGCACGCCTCATTTCCCAGACCTCAAACAGATTTGCGTTGATAACGCGGCTGAAGGTTCCGCCGGTGTTGGCATCGGGATCCATCTTCTTGAGTTCAGCGCGAAGCCGGCCGAGCGGACTGCCTTTTGTGAACCGTTTCTTATCGCCGGCATTCGCTCGTGTACGAGTGCCGAACCAATAGGCCGCCATCTCGTAGTATTCGCGTTGTGTCCACTTGTCGAACGGGTGGTCGTGGCATTTGGCGCAGCCGATCTGAGTCCCCAGAAAGACCTGCACCATGTTGTTGACAGCGTCGAGTTCCATATTTGAATCCCGCATCACAAACCCAACGGCCGGGTTATCCCAGATGCGGCCTTCCGCCGTCAGCATCTCATGTACCCAGTCGTTATACGGCTTGTTTTCACGAATGCTGTCCTTGATCCACTCGTGGTACGGCTGCGCCAGCTGATTGTTGTTGATTGGATGGTCCTGCAGCCGCAGGATGTCGGCCCAGTAGTTGTACATGTGGCTGACGTAATCGTGTGACCCCAGCAGTTCGTCAATCAGCAACTCACGTCGACGAGGATTCTTGCTCTGGACAAACTCACCAATCTCCTGCAACAGTGGCACGCGGCCGGCGATTTCCAGGTAAGCGCGGCGACAGAACAACGAATCCTTCAGGGTTGCATTCGGCGTGATACTATTCCTGCGATAGCCGGCTTCGATCAGGCTGTCGATTTTTTTTGCCGAATCACGCACGTTGGAACGTCGTTCACCGTCAACTTTGGCGACGGGACCCCATTCCACCGAACCCGAGCCTCGTGGAACCCTGCTGGCCGGCGGCTTTTTCTTTGCCTGGCCGAAGCTGGGTCCGGAATGAACAACCACAAGACTGAGAAGGATCGAAGCGAACACGTGACGCATGGAGGGTCCTGCCAGAAAGTAGTACCGCCGAATACACCGTACGAAACGGTCAACGAGCGCGCGGGGCGACCGTTGTGCGTACGCGCGGCATTATTCTTAGTGACGGCGACTCAAGTTGCAACTGGAGATTTGTCCGCGCAGGTCAAATTGCCGCTGAGTCAAAGAACCGCTTCGACATATTCAAAACAGCCGTAGTGGATATTCCGGAAAGTGTCCGGAATTCGTCATTTTATGGCGATGATTTGTCATCGTGGTGACGTGCAAATGGCGGCAACTACCCGCGTCTGGACAGAGGTATGGTCTTCGTCGACCACTGCAACTGCTATCATGGCCCGGTCAATCTGCCGCCGCAGGCTGACAACGTCGATGCTGTCGTAATCCGGAAACGGTGTCTGAACGATCGGCAGAATACCGGTATTTCTAATGCCATGACCGTGATTCCTCCGTGAATGTGTGACGTGCAGCAACGCTTTACGGAGCGAGGAGTTTGTCGACGAGGAAGTCGTTGACCGTGGTGTAATCTTTCGATTCTGAGACGCCTTTGATTAACAGGTGACACTCGTGACCAAGCGTGTCAGCTTTTTCCTTCATCTTCACACCGTAAACCGGATGGTGAATTCCGTGCCCGGCACTTTCCGATGGAAGTTTCATGTTGTTGCCGTACGTCATTAGAAGAGGAGGATCATCGTTGGTCAGATGGTTGTATGGTGAAAACTCAATGTACAGTGCCCGATGTTTGTCATAGTTCTTCAATGCGCCGGCGATTGTCTTTTCGCCCACAGCCATGTTGATCATATTGTGCTTCAGCACGTTGGGTCCAAGCCACGGCTCAATCTGTCGAGGATCGATGGACGTTTGTCCTCCTGCAACGGCCGCCGCTGTGACACGCGTTGATTCTCGCAGTACCGGGTCAGTGGACTTTTGGTCAGCCAGGTCATCGTGCAACAGCAGCCACATTGACGTACATGCTCCAGCGCTGCCACCGGTCAGAGCGACACGGTCTTTTCTGATGTTCCATTCGGCCGATTTTGATCGAAGGAACTGAATGGCTCGTGCTGCATCGTGTACTGGTGCCGGCAACGACGCCTGTCCCGTCAATCGATAGTTCACGGCCGCATAAGAGATGCCCTTGTCCAGAAAAGGCTGCACCTGAGCGGGCGAGCGATTTTTGTCACCGCCGATCCAGCCACCGCCGTGAATGTAAACCATCAACGGCCGTGGTCCGTCGCCTTCCGCCTTCCAGAAATCGACGACATTCATCCTGTCCGGCCCGTACGAAACATTGGCGTGCGTGGGTTGCAGGCCAGCGGGCTTCGCCGTCTTCTCGTCGGCAACAGCAAACGCAGCAACAAGGAACAACAGTGCAGTGGAGATCACGAAGGGTTTCATTGGATTTTCTTTTGGCAGGAATCAGGATTGCGACGTAGATGGAAAACGCAACTTTTTCAACTTCGAAGAGGGCCCTACTGTAGCGACTTCTGGTCCACGCGCCAGTCAATCGGCGGTTGATCGTTCGATTTCAGGAAGTCGTTGATTTGTGAAAACGGGCGACTTCCGAAAAAGCCACGCCTTGCCGACAACGGTGATGGATGCGAGCTCTGGATCAACAGATGCCGCGCATTAATCAATGTTGCCTTCTGCTGAGCTGTCTTGCCCCACAGGACAAACGCGACCGACGGAAGTTCGTTCACACATTCGATGACCTGCGTGGTGAACTCTTCCCAACCCTGTCTGCGATGCGAGTTCGGTTCGTGAGCCCGAACGGTCAGCACTGTGTTCAGCAGCAGGACTCCCTGCCGAGCCCATGATTCCAGACATCCGTGCGTGGCTGCCGGAATTCTAAGGTCGCTTTCCAGTTCTTTGTAGATGTTGCGGAGCGACGGCGGGATCTTTACGCCGCGTCTGACGGAGAAACTGAGCCCATGAGCCTGGTTGTCGTCGTGGTACGGATCCTGCCCAAGAATAAGAACGCGGACGCGTCGCAGTGGTGTCATCGTCAGCGCGTTGAAGACGTCGCCTGGAGACGGAAACACCGGACTCGCTTCTCGTTCGCACGCTACGAAGTTACGCAGCTTTCGAAACTCCGGCGATTCCAGATCGTCCTGCAACGTCTTGCGCCAGCATTCCGGAATGGTATCAGGATTCATGGGTGAGATTCTTTGCTGCTGCCGCACCTGGCAGTCTCACGTTCGCAACTTCTTCCGGACTGAGACTACCGTTGCACACTGACGACTGTCTCCTCAAGGGCTTCGTCGCTGTGACTGACCGTTGGCGTATCAGTCCTGTCGGAGTAATCCTCGGTCCTTCGCAGGCAGTCTGAAAAGTGTTCCTGCCACCAGACTTCGGCTAGTCGCCACGTCCAGTCTTTCGCCAGTGGCAGCGTTTCCAGGGCGTCCAGCATTTCATCGGGTGACTGAAATCGTTCTTCTGGCAGCTTTGACAGACAACGCATGACAATGGCACTCAGTTCCGGGCTGATGTTTGCACCAATTTCACGAAACGTTGGTGGAGCCTGTGTGGCGTGAGCGACCACAAGTTTCAGCGTGTTCTCCAGGTCAAACGGCGGACGACCGGTCAACAGGAAATAGGCGACGGCTCCCAGCGAGTACAGGTCGCCACGTGTGTCCTGCGAGATTCCCTGAGCCTGCTCGGGGCACATATAGCGTGGCGATCCTTTGATGTTGTTGACGACTGACAATTCCGGATCCGCTTTGGCCGCGAGTGGTCGCACCAACCCAAAGTCCAGGAGCTTTACAACATCAAAACGCTCGCCGACGTGTGCCAGGAATACGTTGCTGGGCTTGATGTCGCGATGTACCAGTTCTCGAGCCGCAGCTTCTCGCAGGGCATTGCAAATCTGACGCAGAATGAAGACCACCCGGTTTTCCGGCATTGGTCCGAATTCCGTGACTGTCTGTTTCAGATTCTTTCCATGCAAATGTTCCATCACGTAAAAGAAGGTGCCGTCGGTCATCTGACCGTAGTCAAACACCTGAACCGTGTTCCAGTGCGTCAAAGTTGCGGTCGTTCGGACTTCACGCTGAAAGCGTTTCAGGATGACCGGGTCTTCCGACAGTTCGCTGCGAATGAGTTTGACGGCGCACAATCGTTTCAGCAGGCGATGCTCTGCAAGGTAGACGTCGCCCATTCCCCCACTGCCGATTTTTTCCCGCAGACGGTACTGCCCCAGTTGTTCCGCCTCTAATGCCCGGCTTCTCCAGCGATTCATGATCGCCGTGCCATATATGGCACAACCGGCTCCTACGGTCAGGGCCAGCAGGTTGCCGGAGAACAGTCCGGCAGAGGTAATCTGCTCGACCCGAAATGTGGCGATTGCGACAACAGACGATTCGTGCAGGCCGATGACAACGGCCGGAATGATCGCCATCAGGAACACCATCAGCGCAGCGCGTCGTGCGGTATTCGGAATGAACATGCCGTAGATCATCATCAGGCCAAAGGTTGCGATGATCTGGTCTTTCACGGCGGTAACAAATGATACGGCCGCCCACGTGTATTCTTCCGCAGTTTTTGTCTGAACTGTCGCGTAGTGCCGCAGGTCTTCGTGCAATTGCATGCCGAGTTGCAGCGAGACGCCCAGAAACATCAAAGATTCGATGGTCCGCAGCCAGAGTGCAGGAACATTCCTGGGACTGTAGAGCCATGCGGAAACTGACACTAACCCCAGGAAGATGATGCCATCCACCCAGTTGGGTGCCCCGGAGAGGGCCAGCGACCGAATCGTGATTGCCACCTTTGCCGTCAGCAACACCATGGCGCTGGCTCGCAGTCGGCGGCGCAGCAGACCCTGGTCCGACGATTCACTGACGTGGGATTCGCCTTCCTGAAAACGAATCCGGGCCTGGGACGCCCGAGAGTTGATAAGTTCTGACGCTGAGTGCAGTATTCGCGACAGCAGCTGGCTGTTCGATTTCATGATTTCCTGAGTCAAATCCGCCGGGTTCGGGCATCCGCAGAGTTCACTGGCGGTGAAAATGCAGTCTATGCGTTAACATTCGCTGCTCCAGCCCATTTTCACAACAAACCGCAAGATTTCTCACGGCATGTCCAACCAGACACATAGTCTGATCGCTCAGTTCACGGATCAGCCGTTTCATCTGATGACCAAGCCCATCGGGCCGATCTGCAACCTGGATTGCACGTATTGCTACTACCTGCACAAGGAGGAGCTCTATCCAAAGGGCAACAAATGGAAGATGGGCGACGATTGTCTGACATCGTATATCCATCAGTACATTGACGCTCAGCCTTCCGGTACCGCGGAAGTCACCTTTGCCTGGCAGGGTGGCGAGCCGACGTTATTGGGGCTGGAATTCTTTGAACGCTGCGTCGAACTCCAGCAGCAGCACGCTCGGCCAGGCATGAAGATTACCAACACGCTGCAGACCAATGGAATTCTGCTGGACGACGTTTGGTGTCGATTCTTCCTGAAGAACGGGTTTCTGATCGGTCTGTCCATCGACGGGCCTGCTGAATTGCACGACGCCTACCGAGTGGACCATCAAGGCCGGGGTAGTCACGGCAAAGTCATTGCTGCCATCAGAAAACTGAAAAAATTCGGCGTCGAATTCAACGCACTGGTCGTAGTGAATCGGCTGAACGGCGCTCACGGCGCACGGGTTTATCGTTACTTGCGCGACGCGGGTTGTCAGTATCTGCAGTTCATCCCAATCGTGGAACGATCCGGTGTGGGCCGACATGCTGAATGTGAAGTCGTTGCAGCCGACCATTTTGTCGCCTTCGATGCAGCTGACACGGCCGTTAGTTCTCGCAGCGTCCTGCCGGAACAGTTTGGCACGTTTCTGTGTGACGCCTTCGACGAGTGGATTCAACGCGACGTCGGTCGGGTGTTCGTGCAGATATTCGATCAGGCACTCAGCGCCTGGGTGGGCGTGGAACCGTCGTTGTGTGTCTTCCGGCGCACGTGTGGGCGAGCTCTGGCAATGGAACACAACGGCGACGTATACAGCTGCGACCACTACGTCGAACCGGATTACCTGCTGGGCAATCTGAACTTCGTGCCGCTGGAAGATCTGGTGAACTCAGGGCGTCAGCAGGACTTTGGCGACGCCAAGCTGAACACTCTGCCGCAGTACTGCCTGGAGTGCGAGGTTCGGCACGCCTGCAACGGAGAATGTCCCAAGAATCGTTTTCTGCAGACGCCCGACGGTCAAAACGGCCTGAACTTCCTGTGTGTCGGCTATCGAACATTCTTCAGGCACGTCGATCCGGACATGCAGCAGATGGCCGCTCTTGTCAAGAATCGCCGACCGGCCGCGCTGATCATGGAGCAGCGCTCAGCCACGACAGCTACCTCCGCTGATGCTGCCACACCGCGCACTGATGCCACGCCTCGGCGCAACGATCCGTGTCCCTGCGGTTCCGGAAAGAAATACAAGTCCTGCTGTCTACGTCAGCGCTGACGTCAAACTACGCCAGTTGCTGAACAACCAGGTCGCCCATCCGGGTCGTCGAAACCGACGTTCCCCCCGCTGCGATGTCTTTGGTGCGGTGGCCGGACTGCAGGGTTGCTGCGACCGCAGCTTCAATTGCTTCAGCTTCCGCATTCAGGTTCAGCGAGTGCCTCAGCAGCATGGCTGCCGCCAGAAACGTCGCCAGTGGATTGGCAATGTTCTGGCCGGCGATGTCGGGAGCAGAACCGTGAATCGGTTCGTACAAACCGGGGCCGTCGCTGCCGATTGATGCCGATGGAAGAAGCCCCAGAGATCCGGGCAGCATGGATGCTGCGTCGGTCAGAATGTCGCCGAACATGTTGCCTGTGACAACAACGTCAAAGTCCTTCGGGCGCGAAATTAAATGCATGGCCATAGCGTCGACAAGGACAACCTCGTACTCGATTTCGGGAAACTCTTCCTTCACCACTCGTTCCGCCACCTGACGCCACAGCCGCGAGACTTCCAGTACATTGGCCTTGTCGACGGACGTCAGTTTGCCGCGACGCTCTTTGGCGGCCGCCGCTGCCAAACGCACGATGCGTTCGACTTCGCCGGTTGAGTACACCATTTCGTTGTACGCTTCTTCTCCGGATTCGTGTGGGCGACGGCCGGAATCGCCAAAGTAGATGCCGCCGGTGAGTTCCCTGAAAAACAGGATGTCTGTGCCGGCGACGATCTCGCGGCGCAAAGGCGACGCATCCACCAGTTCGTCAAACGTATTGATCGGACGCAGGTTGGCAAACAGCCCCAATTCCTGACGGATCTTCAACAGCCCCACTTCGGGGCGTGTTTTCGCTGTGGGATCGTCCCACTTCGGACCTCCGACGGCACCCAGCAGGATCGCGTCCGAATCCCTGCAAGCATCGATTGTGGGTTGTGGTAATGGATCACCAAAGTCGTCGATGGCGTTGCCGCCAATCGGATGTTCCGGCATAGAAAACGTGTGCCCGAATTTTCCTGCGATGGCTTCAAGGACTCGTTTACCCTGAGCCACAATTTCGGGACCAATGCCGTCACCCGGCAACAGGACGATCTTTGCGTCCATAACGGAAACCTTTGTCTGATATCGCGATTGTTGATTGTTGCAGCAAAGAGTCCCGGTGTTTCAGGAAAACCGGGACTCCATGAATTCGCACAGATTAGGCCGGGGCTGCGGCTTTTCAACCGTCAATTGGACGGTGTGCAGCAAACGGGATGACTTTCTTCCGATCGATACGCAACCCGCGTTTTTTTGGGTGAGCGATCGTTGAAAGCCTGTCAGACACACCGCTAGCGATACACCGAATCCGTCGGTTCATCGGCCATTTGAAAAGCGGGAGCGTCATCCAGCGCCCCGGAAAGCTCCAGCACTTCCGGGGCAGCTTCCTCACGCGGAGCTTTCAGGATACCGGCCGACGTCAGACTGGCATATGTCAGAAACATCATCAGCCCGAGAGCCACGCCATTCGGCAGCGCGTCTTTGCCGAAGAATTTCACGGCGCTGCCGGCCGATTTGCTCAGTTTGATCCGCACTCCGTCCCACTGAACGCTGTACATTTCGTCCAGCACCAGATGAGACATAAAGCCCAGGGCTACACCCAACGCCATGAGCATACGAACTCGGAGGTCAGGGCTGTGGTACGTCAGAAACGTGACTTCGGCGGCAATCACCAGTGCCGGGATGCTGTGGAACATGCCTCGGTGCACCGTCAGTTTTCCCAGCACCGCCGCCCCACCATATCGGACTCCGCCGTACAGCAGCAAGGCAAACAACATCACCCGATCGCCGCTGACGCCGAGCTGATTTGTATGTTGCAACAACAGCAACGGTGCCAGAGCCGCCGTCACTCCGAACAGTTCTCGCACGGGTTTGCCACTTTGTGAATCCATGTCCGGCAGCATGCCGGCAATCCATGTCAGAATCGCCGCAATCATCGCCTGAGTCATCGAGAACCCCAGCGCAAATACCGCCGCAAACGCATAGGCAATGCCCAGCGTCCCGCTGACAGTGATGTGTTCGCGATATGCAGCCATGGCGCAGTGTTGGCGGTAGCAGGAATACGGATCCGAGGAATCGTAGCTTGATCCGCATTCACGAGAACCCGCGTTTGACCTTCTGCGTGGAATCACCGCTGCCAATCCTCGGGTCAGGCAAGCTGCGCGGCAATTTCCGCCGAAGCCGGTCGGATGCGGGCTCGGTAGACCTGCCCGCAGCAAGGAGCCCGAAAGCAGCACGGTCAATAACCCTGTTTGAATGGGATGCACCAACGGGGCGGGGCTGAGATCCTGGCATCCGGTCTTCATCGGCGGGGTTCGCAGATTCACAGTCGCGTTTGTGGCGAGCGGGGCTTACAATTTGTGGAAAGATTCTACTATGCCATGCCCGCCTTTTCCTCTCACCATCCGATCCTCATTCCGCCTGGCAGGCATTGCTCTGTTTGCGTGTCTGACGACATCCGTCCGCGCAGATGACGTTGTCCCGGATGGTGCTGCCCTTGAATTCTTCGAGAAGAGCGTCCGGCCGATTCTGGTGGAACATTGCTACGAATGTCATGCTGCCGGCGATGTGAACGGTGGTCTGAGGCTGGATTCCAGGACCGGGGTCACGCAGGGCGGTGACACCGGCCCATCACTTGTCGCCGGTGATCCCGACAGGAGTCTGCTGATCGAAGCGGTTCGCTACAGAAATCGTGATCTGCAGATGCCGCCACAAAACGCTCTGTCGTCCCCTCAGGTTGCGGTCCTGGAGAAGTGGGTGGCCATGGGAGCGCCGGATCCGCGAATTGAATCCCCCGGTGACGAAGACCGCGGTTCAGCGGGAATGAGCATTGAAGAAGGAAGGAACTTCTGGTCGTTCAGACCTGTAGCCGACCCGGAGATTCCTGACGTGACGGACGAAGCATGGGTCAGGAATCCGATCGACGCGTTCGTGCTGGCACAACTGGAAGCCAACGGTCTGCGTCCGGCGCCTGCTGCCGACAAGCGCACTTTGATCCGTCGAATCACCTACAACCTGATTGGGCTTCCGCCGACACCCGAAGAAGTGGACGCGTTCCTGGCCGATGAATCCGAGGACGCATATAACAAAGTGATGGAACGTCTGCTGCAGTCGCCGCATTACGGCGTGCGATGGGGACGACACTGGCTGGATGTTGCACGCTACGCAGATTCCAACGGCCTGGACGAGAATCTTGCCTTCGGTCTGGCATGGCGTTACCGCGACTATGTCGTCGATGCATTCAACAACGACAAACCATTCGACCGTTTCATGATTGAGCAACTTGCCGGTGATCTGCTTCCCGAAGCGAATCAGGAAACGAAGACAGCCACCAGCTTTCTGGTACTTGGCGCAAAAGTACTGGCAGAACCGGACATGGAAAAGCTTGTCATGGATACCATTGACGAGCAACTGGACACCACGGGCAAGGCGTTTTTGGGTATGACGTTCGGATGCGTTCGCTGCCACGATCATAAATTTGACCCGCTCACACAGACCGACTACTACGCCCTGGCAGCCATTCTTAAGAGTACGCGGACGTTCGCCGAAACCAGGACCGGCGTGATCAAGCACTGGCATCAGTATTCGTTTGCCACGGAGGAAGATAAGGCGAAGCTGAAGGAGATAGACGCCGAAATTGCGAAGACGAAAAGTGCGGCGGCTTCTTACAAGTCCAAAGCCATCGTCAGACTGCGGGACGCAGCTCGAGCAAAGGCGACCGATTATCTGGTGGCCGCGACGAAGTTCGAACCGTCTGCTCCGTTGGCCATGGTCGAAGCGATTGCCACACCGCTCGAACTGCACCCCAGAATCCTGCATCACACACGACTGCACCTGGAATACAATCAGGACGATCCGTTTTTCAGTCGGTGGCATAAACTGGTGTCTGTGGGTGATGTTGATGGCGTTGATAAACACTTTCGCACTGTGTTTGCGGAAGCTGAGGCGGCATATGCAGCGGCTCAGAAGTTGGATCCTCCGCAGAAGACGCTGACGGACCTAGGGTTGCAGGCGGCGCGAGCAGCCCTGCACGACCTGTCGGGGTTTCTGGCCGTTCCGCCCAAAGTGGAATTCGCCTTTGACGCGAAGACTCTGGCCGAATACTACCGGCTGGAAGACGAGGCTCGGATTCTGGAAAGCAATGCCCCCGACGAACCGGCGACGATGGGAGTCGGGGAACAGACAGTCCTGACCAGTCTGCCAATCCATATCCGCGGCAGTCACCTGAATCTCGGAAAGCCCGTGGCACGCGAGTTTCCCGAGGTGATGCGGACATCAACGGTGCGGCCCGTGCTTCCGGCCGGTCACAGTGGGCGTCTGGAGTTTGCGCGGTGGATGGCGAGTACTCAGCACCCGCTGTCGGCACGAGTTCTTGTGAATCGTCTTTGGTGCTGGCACTTCGGACGCGGCATTGTCGGTACGACCGAGAACTTTGGCCGACTTGGTGATCGTCCGTCGCATCCGAAACTGCTGGACTGGCTGGCTCGGCGATTCATGGCGTCCGGCTGGTCGGTGAAAGATCAGCATCGATTGATTCTGTCCTCCAATGCCTATCAGATGGCATCGATCCATCCTGCGGAACAGCGCCCCTCAGATACCGCAGTAAATCCCGTTGACGCAGATCCGGAGAATCTGCTGTTATGGAAATTTCGTCTGCAGAGACTGGAAGCGGAACAAATTCGTGATTCTGTCCTGGCTGTGTCGGGCAGGCTGGACATGGCCATCGGTGGCAAGACGGTGCCACTACGCAATCGGCAGTTTGTCTTCAATCATACGTCGAAAGATCACACGAAGTATGACAGCCTGCGGCGGGCCCTGTATCTGCCGGTGATTCGCAATAACGTCTATTCGCTGTTTGCACAATTTGACTTTCCTGATCCAACGATGCCGACGGGGCACCGTGCTTCGACGGTGGTTGCTCCCCAGGCACTTCTGATGATGAACTCTGACCTGGTGATGGATTCCGCCAGCAGCATGGCGTCGATATTGCTGAACCGCGGCAGGGACGATACTGAGCGCGTGAAGATGGCTTACGCACGGACGGTTGGACGTTCTCCGTCGACGGATGAGACTCAGCAAGCAATCGCGTTTGTCGGTGAACTGACGTCGCAGTCGATTGGTGCGACAGGAGTTGAGCAGGCTGGACAACAGCAGGCATGGGCCGTGTTTTGTCAGAGTCTGTTTGCCAGCAATGAATTCATATACGTGAGGTAATCATGTTGTCCGGTCCGGAAGTGCAAACACGCCGCCAGCTACTGAAGACCTCAGCGGTGGGATTCGGTCACGTAGCATTGTCTGCGTTGCTGGGCCAGGAAACTCTGGCTGACCGGACACGGCCGCCTGCTGCTGTGACGCCTCTGGCGTCCAAACTCTCTCATCTTACTGCTCGCGCGAAACGCGTTGTCTTCCTGTTCATGAAAGGGGGGCCGTCGCATGTTGATTCCTTCGACCCGAAACCCCTGCTGACCCGTGACAATGGGAAGCCATTGCCCTTCGATCTGCCAAGAATTACGTTTGGTGCTCAGGGAAACCTGTTGAAGTCTCCGTGGAAATTCAAACGTTACGGCGAAAGCGGGCTGCCCGTCAGCGAGTTGTTTCCTCATGTTGCTCAGCACGTCGACGACCTTTGTGTCCTGCGATCTGTGCATGGAACAAATCCGGCCCACGGCGGCGCTTTGCTGAAGCTGCACACCGGGACGGATCAGTTTGTCCGGCCCAGCATGGGGTCGTGGGTGATCTACGGTCTGGGGACGGAGAATCAGAATCTTCCCGCCTTCGTGACCATCTGTCCGACTCTGGCACATGGTGGTGTGAATAACTGGGGCTCCGCATTCCTGCCTGCACACTGTCAGGGGACTCCGATCGGCAATGCCAGCGTTGCTGCAGTCAACGCTACCGTGAAGCACATTCGAAATGATCGGATTTCGTCGTTGGCACAGCGCCGGCAACTGGATCTGATCCGGGAAATGAACAAGGCTCACCTGGAAGTGACCGGACGAGACCAAGCGCTCGAAGGACGGCTGAATTCGTTCGAACTGGCGTTTCGCATGCAGTCGGCCATGCCCGAAGTTCAGGACCTATCCGGCGAAACAGCGGCCACGCAGAAACTCTACGGCATGGACGATGCTGTTACCGAGGACTTTGGTCGGCAGTGCCTGATGGCAAGGCGTTTTCTGGAACGCGATGTGCGTTTTGTGCAGGTGACTCACAGTGACAGCGAGGTGCAGTGGGATCAGCATTCCAATCTGTACCACGGTCACACGAAGAACTCTTCAGAAGTCGACAAGCCGATTGCCGGTTTTCTGTCGGACCTGAAGGCACGTGGGCTACTGGAAGATACGTTGGTGTTGTGGGGCGGAGAATTCGGCCGTACCCCGACGGCTCAGGGGACCAATGGTCGCGACCACAATCCTCATGGTTTCACGATGTGGATGGCTGGGGGTGGAGTCAAAGGTGGCTATGCGTACGGTGCTACCGACGACTACGGTTACTACGCTCTCGAAAACAAGATGCACGTTAACGACCTGCATGCCACGTTGCTGCATCTGCTGGGACTGGACCACGAACGGCTTACATTCCGGTACGCCAGTCGCGATTTTCGCCTGACCGACCTGGCCGGCAGAGTCGCCAAAGACATCCTGGCGTAGACGGTGCAAGAATATGTAACTTCCGGGGTAGCCTGACGCACGGCGTAGCCCAGGTTGCTTGCAACCTGTGGTTGCGCAGCAACAAGTCCTCTGGCGTGAACCATCGTTCAACCTCAGTTCGTTCCACCTGCAGCCTCCTGTGCCTCCCGCACTCCGTATGCAAGCAAACGTTGCCACCCAAGATTGACACATTATATCGAGAGACCGTGATCGCTCACGGGGTAGCCCAGGTTGCTTGCAACCTGCGGTTGCGCAGCAACAAGAGTCGCCAGCCTGATCCTCCGATTGACATCAGACCGTACCACCTCCAGTCTCCTGTGCCTGCGGAACTCCGTTTGCAAGCAAACGTTGCCACGCAGCGGGGTAGCCCAGGTTGCAAGCAACCTTTGGTTGCGCAGCAACAGGAGCCCCAGGCTGAATCGTCCACTGAGCTCCGTTGGTCCCCGCTTCAGTCTCCCGTGCCTGCGGCACTCCGTTTGCAAGCAAACGTTGCCACCCAGCGTCGCCCACGTCTCTGATCATCCCATTGCCGGAGCGGCGTCGCCGAGGCTCCTGGATGCCTACTTCCTGACGCGTCGCCAAGAACATTCTGGCCTGACGAGCTCAGTTCTCCAGTGCGCCGTTGCCGTTCCCGATTTCGTTTTCTTTCTTATAGAACTTCGTCAGGTCGATGCCGCCCTTTTGCTCCAGTTCGACGATCTTGAGCCGTTGTTCGATTCTGACCAGCCGCGATTCCAGGAACGGCGACAGCTTGTCGTCGACAACTTTGCGGGACAGGGGCACCTGCGGATAGTTCAATTGTCTTTGCAATGCCGCGAAAAAGTACATCGGGTCTCTGCCAATATTCGCCCGGGCAATGCGGCCTTCCTGTTCTCCAAACAGCGGGACAGAAGAGTCTTCCGCCTCAGGTTCCGCCCCCGGACGGGATTTCTGACGAGTCAGAAAATGCTCTGATCCTCGATACACAATCGCTGATAATTCGTTGGCGCCCAGCTTATTGTTCAGGTCGAGGATCCACTTCTTCCAGTTTTCGTCGAAGCAGGGGTCGTTCGCCATTGCCCGTAACCCGTCGTTATAGCCCAGTCGGTTTCTGACGATGCACTCGAATTGATAGACGAAACTTCCCGCCATTGTTGCATTGCCGGCCCGGTATTTTGCTTCGCGTTCAAGAATCTGCAGGCCGGTCATCTGTTCGAAACGAGAGGTGTCGTCTTCGGCTCGCGCGATCACAAAGCACTGAAAGGGAGTGAAGTAATGCGGCAGCCGAATCATGGCGTCGCTGGTACGGCCGCTGTGCAGTATTTCAGCACGCATAAAGTCAACCGCCATTGGCAGCTGCGTGGTGCTGAGAATCTCTTCGTGAACCGTTTTCAGAACATCCTGAGACGGAACGTTTTCCTGCAGCCGTTCGCGATAAACGCGAAAGAAGTACTCCTGTTCGATGTACTCTTCCCGCGGCATAAAGATGGGGTGGCTCATTGATTTCCTTCGCGAACACGACTGTCCGGATTGAGCATTGTTGGAACGACCCACGGCACCAGATCTATCTGTTCCGCGGGGAGGTTCGAATCCGGATTGAGGGTTATTTCCTCATCAGGATTCCTGAATCATCTTGATCAGCATCTGACGGACTTCCCTGGGGTCGGCCCCACCCACCTGTTTCATGACCATGCCCATCATCGGTCCAACCGCCTGAAGCTTTCCGGCCTTCACATCATCAACAGCATCCGGTCGACTGGCGATGGCCGCCGTGATGGCGGCTTCCAGAGCGCCTGTGTCCCGCACAATTTCCCGTTCTGCCGCCAGCGTTTCGACATCTGTCACTGCGATTGCATCGCCCGATTCCGCCGTTTTCTTCAGAATTGCGTATACTTCGCGTGCGCTCTTGTTGGTCAGGCGATCGCCGGTGATCCATTTCAAAAGTGTGCCCAGCAGTTTCGACGTGATCGGGAAGTCATTAATGCCGGATTCGCTGGCATTCAGGTCACGCAGTACGTCCTGCGTCACCCAATTGGCCGCGATCTTACCATCGCCACACGCGGTCACCACTGTCTCAAAATAGGCGGTGATTTCCGGCCCCTGACCAATGATGACGGAAGCGTCGTATTCTGTCAGGCCAAACTCTGCCTGAAAACGATCTCGCCTGACAGCCGGGGTTTCCGGCAGTGCCTGGCGTACGGCGTCAATTTCTGCATCTGTCAGAACGACCGGTACGAGGTCGGGGTCGGGGAAGAATCGATAATCGGACACATCTTCTTTTTCACGCTGCGCGAATGTGACGTTTCGTTCTGCGTCCCAGCCGCGAGTCACCTTGGCCGTATCGTCGATGGTTCTCCCGGTCTTCTGGAATTCCTTATGCTGCCGTTTCACTTCGTAATCGATCGCCATTTCGACGTTACGAAAGCTGTTCATGTTCTTCAGTTCGACGATCGGCGTGGCTGTCGTGCTGCCGTCGTCGTTGTGAATGTGCAGGTTGACGTTGGCGTCGCATCGCAGTGAGCCTTCCTGCATGTTGCAGTCAGAAACTCCAATGAACAGCAGCAGCGTCCTCATTTCTTCCAGATATCGACGTGCTTCCGACGCCGATCGAAGGTCCGGTTCGCTCACGATTTCCAGCAGCGGAGTGCCCGTGCGATTCAGATCGACGCAACTGTCTCCGCCTCGCCCGCTCTCATCGTGAATGTTCTTGCCCGCGTCTTCCTCAAGATGAGCACGAGTAATATTGATGCGACGAACCGGGCCGCCTTCTTCGTCGTTTGTGATTTCCAGCCAGCCATGTTCACTGAACGGCAGGTCGAACTGGCTGATCTGATACGCCTTGGGCAGATCGGGATAATAATACTGCTTGCGATCCCATTTGGTGAAGAGCGGGATGTTGCAGTTCAGCGCTAAAGCCGTTCTTAGTGACAGGTCGAAGGCATGACGATTCATCACGGGCAGAGCGCCCGGAAGTCCCAGGCAGACCGGGCAGGTCTGAGTATTGGGATGGTCCGGGTTGAACCTGTTAGCGCAGCCGCAGAAGAGTTTGGACTTCGTTTTCAGCTGGGTGTGAACCTCAAGCCCGATAATGACCGTGTACGACAGTGAACTCATGATTAGCCGTTAGCCGCCCTGGCGGTTTGCTCGGAGCTTACCGCTCCGTAATTGAATTCCAGCATTCTGCGTGTTTGACGCGGTTTGCTGGTGAGAAGACGATGATTCTGATACGCGGTAAGTCCCACGTTGAACATCAACAGTTTCCTGTTCATCTTAATACGAAGCGTAACCGAGGTTACAAGATGAGTCGATCGCCTCGCTTACGCTTCGGAAAAACACTAGACGGGCGAAACAAGTGGGGATGTCATGGGAGTGCGGATTCTCTCGGCCTAATCGGCGGTGTCAACACACAATGCCGACCAGGAAACAGGACCGGATTCGAATCGTCCGATATCCTCCAAACCTCCAGTCTCACCAATCCGGTAGACGACCAGACGGCCTGATGCCTGACCGGCTGCATATAGATGGCGACCGTCCGCCGAGATGCTGAACGAACGCGGAGTGGGTTCGGTGGAAAACTGGCCCAGCGACCTGACCATGCCGCTGCTTTGGTCAATCATGAAACCAGCGATGCTGTCGTGGCCACGATTGGCGACATAGATAAACCGTCCATCGGGCGTGATTTCACAGCGGGCGGTGGAATTCTTTGATCCGTCAAAGTCCGCCGGAATGGAGCTAACCGTTTGCTTCAGTTTCAGCGTTGCCTGCGTTGGGGCGACATCATAAACGCTGATGCTGTCGCCCGCTTCATCACTGGTATAGGCCCAGCGGTCCGAGGGGTGCAGCATCAGATGTCGTGGGTGATGTGAATCCGGAGTCATCAGAATCGCGGGCTCGGCCGGAAACGCTGTACGTCCACGGCGAATCAGCGTGCCGGTCTCCACGTCACGTTCGAAGGTGACGATCGCTTTTTCCTGCAGCAGTGAGACAAACAGCCAGTTGCCCGCAACAACGGCGTTCTGCAGAGATACCCAGCACATGATCGTGAAAATCGGTAGCACACTTCGAAAAAACATCATCCGCTATTCCAGTAATTCCAATGATGGTTGCCTCAGGACCCCATTGCTGGTCTCGCATATCTATTGCGGTTGCTATGCATTGTCATGCCGGTCGGCTGTGCCGGCTAATTCTAACAACGTTTCCCGTTGCACAAGCCTGGGGGCGGAAAGACCAGACGTACAGCTGAAAGACGGTCGTCGCTGCGAGGCCGTGATCTGATGTCTGGTACGGTTCACTTTCAATGAACTTAATACCAGCTACTCTGCGCAGTCACGTTGTCCAGTGTCACGCACCAGATTTTCAAGGTGATTCTCTCATGTGCCAGTCCCAAGTGCGAAACCACCGTCATCGACTTTCAAGGACGGCCCGGAACCTGCTGCTCTCGTTTCGATGTTCGCGACAGACATTCGCGCGCAGCTGGTCATTGTTGTTCACGAAGGCATTCGCCGCAGCAGCACTCATGATCGCCGTTTTCTCACAGTCAACAGCTGCAGCGCTGCCGAATATTCTATGGATTACCGCCGAGGACATGAGTCCGGCGCTTGGCTGCTACGGAGACAGCTATGCAACCACGCCGAACATCGACCAATTGGCAACGGAGAGCGTGCGTTACACGCACTCCTTTGCAACAGCTCCTGTGTGTTCTCCAGTACGTTCCTGTCTGATCACGGGGTGTTATGCGACGTCTCTGGGCACACACAACATGCGATCCGCATTTCCGCTCCCACCATCCATTCGTGGCTTCCCGGCCCTTCTGAAAGACGCCGGCTACTTTACATCCAACAATGTGAAGACAGATTACAACACGTCTGACTCGGCACGTCTGATTGACGAATCCTGGGACGAAAGCAGCGATACGGCTCATTGGCGCAGTCGCAGGGACAAGACAGCACCGTTCTTCAGCGTCTTTAATCTGATGACGTCTCACCAAAGTCGAACCATGGTGTGGCCTTACGAGAAGTTTCAGGCTGATGTGCAGAGCCATATTTCCTCCGTGGATGTTCACGATCCCGCGACCGTTCCGTTGCCCCCGTATTACCCTGACACACCGATCATTCGCCGCGACTGGGCACGCTTTCACGACTGCGTGACTGCCATGGACCAGCAGGTCGGTGAGATTTTGCAGCAACTCACAGATGACGGTCTGGCCGACGATACCATTGTGCTTTTCTTCAGTGACCACGGCTCCGGAATGCCGCGCCATAAGCGAGCACTCTTCGACACCGGGATGCATGTGCCGCTGCTGATCCGTTTTCCGCAGAAGTATCGCCACCTTGCTCCTGCCGGCGCTGGAAGCGTGACGGACCGAATGGTGAGCTTTGTCGATTTTCCGCCAACTGTCCTGAATCTCTGTGGTCTTAGCATTCCCGGTCACATGCAGGGAGAGGCCTTTCTGGGAGACAACGTGCCTGCTGAACGGGAGTTCGCTTTGGGGCATCGTGATCGCGTCGACGAGGCCTTTGATTGTGCCCGATCAGTCCGCAGTAAGAGATTCCTGTACATTCGAAACTTCATGCCGCATCTGAGTTACAATCAGCCGACGGCCTGGCCGGATCAGGGTGACATTCGCGGGCAAATCAATCGACTCACAAACCGCGACACGATGACGGCGGCTCAGTGGCAGTTCGCCGGCCCGTCCAGGCCGCTGGAAGAACTCTACGATTGTAAAGCTGATCCGCTGAACCTGCACAATCTTGCTGACTCTGCCGTTAATCAGAATGTACTTGCGTCAATGCGAACGGCCCTGGCAGAGTCGATTGAGCAATACGGAGACCGAGGATTTATTCCTGAATCGTTGCTTAGCACCGTGGATGCCAAGCCACACAACAACGCGCCGGACCGCGAAGTGCGTGCCGTTCGAATCGCTGCCACCGCTGCGTTGAAGTCAGGGTTTTCGACGGAATACGAACTTCTGGAAGTACTAAAAGAGCCACATGCCGCTGTCAGGTATTGGGCCATAATCGGGCTTGGCCGGATGAAGATGACCGGGAACAGCTTGCCGGCGTTGCTGCCGAGTCTGACCGATCCGGCGTGGGCCGTTCGAATTGAGGCAGCAAGAATTCTGGTCGAAAACGACACACCTGCCGCAGCTCTGCCACTTCTGGTTGAGGCCACCGGTCACATGGATCTGAATACAGTGCTTCATGCCGTGCGGACCATTGAGCTACTTGGCGATAAGGCCAGGGCAGCAATTCCAGCGGTCAGGACAGTCGCTAAACGGTGTCAGGGTATCCTTCCGAACGAAACCACGGCGACGTTTGTGCAGAGTGCGCAGCAGGATCTCGCGATGTTCATCAGTTTTTCTGCCAATGCGTTCCTGGACGGACAGCAGTTTTCTGACCAGTCAGAACGGTAGAACTGGATTTTACCCTGTTCAGGCAGAATCGGATGCTGTCCGGAGAGAATCTGAAGGGGCAGATGACGACGGCTTCTCAGTAGTTCCTGCGGCGCTGTGTAGAACCTGATGTAGGTTGGGTCGCGCCCCGGAAATTTGCAGAGGAAGAAGATCGCTGGGTCGCGACCCAGCCTACGAACAGATTGCCCAGCCCAAACAATTGAGCGGCTGTGGCAGAAGAATTGGTGGCAGTAACTCGGGAGTCGGATTGACAATCCATCCCTCACTAACTGAAATCCGTCGACAATCGTCCTGGTGAGGGTATGGCCGTCGAGCCAATTAGAAGCGAATGCCTGAAAAACACTGTTCACGCACGTTGGTCGCGACGTAAGGTACGCGAAAAACGAACCGTTGTCTTCACGGACTACCGTCAGTCGCCCGCCGATTCCGTGTTTTTATCATTCAATACAAAGGAAAAGATGACCAGTCAGAAGTTCGAGTCGTTTTCGCTGTCCAGCGGATTACAGGTTGTTGTGGAGCCGATGCCGGGCGTCGAGTCGGCCGCACTCACGCTGATGATTCCTGCGGGCAGCGTTCTTGACCGTCCCGGCAGGTCCGGGACGGCCGCGATTCTTTCAGAGATGTTTCCGCGTGGCGCCGGTCAACTCTCCGCTCGAGAACTGTCTGCTGCCATGGACAATCTCGGCCTGCAGAGAAGCGTGGCGGGCGGTGTCGGCTATATCACGATTTCTGCTGCCACAACTGCCGACCGAATCGCGGAAGCGATTCCACTGATCGCGTCGATAATCACCGCACCACATCTTGATGATGAACAGTTCGGCCCTTCGCGCGAACTTGTGCAGCAGGCTTTGAGTGCTATCGAAGACGAGCCCCGGCAGCGGCTCGGTCAGTTCCTGCGGCGCTGTTCATACTCCGCTCCGTGGGGAAATCCGGCCGAAGGGACGCTTGTTGATGTTCCGGAAATTACGTTGCAGGATGTTCAGCAGCACTACACCAGTTTCATCTGTCCGAACCATGCAGTTATCGGTGTTGCCGGAAACGTGATTGCTGCAGAACTGCAGGAAGCGGTGGCGGCTGCATTCGACGACTGGACCCCCGGAAGAGTGACCGTGTCCGATACGGGTGACGTCGAAGCGTCACCGAAGCACGTCGAACACGATTCTGCTCAGACACATATCGGCCTGGCGTGGGAAACTGTTCCTTACCGGCACGAACGATATTTTGAAGCGTGGGCGGCCGTCAGTCTGCTCAGCGGTGGCATGAGTTCCAGGCTGTTCACTGAAGTGAGAGAGAAGCGCGGACTGTGTTATGCGATCTCCGCTTCCATCAATACGCAGAAGGACCAGGCTCGTGTCTTTGGATATGCTGGCACAACGAACGAACGTGCTCAGGAAACCCTGGACGTGATGGTTGCCGAGATTCGACGACTTCACGAAGGCATCACCGAAGACGAACTGCAGCGCTGCAAAGCTCGTGCGAAAAGCACTCTTATCATGCAGCAGGAATCGACCATGTCACGATCCAGTTCTCTGGCTCGAGACACACTACACCTTGGCCGAGTGCTCGGGCTGCAGGAAATTCGCTCACGGATTGACTCGCTGACGGTGGATCAGGTCCGCGACTTCGCTCTGGATTACGCGCCGGATTCGATGGTACTTGTCACAATCGGGCCGGATGCACTGGACGCCAGTTGCCTGACGGCCGCAGCCCCGACGGTGTGACACACTGTCTTCTCATGAATTGTTTTTCTGCCGAACGCTGATCACAGTTGGCGTTGTTTTCTTCAGCATCAAATCACCCCTGGATCACCACTGATGCAGTTTCACCAACACACACTTTCCAATGGTCTGCAGGTCATCGCGGAGCTCAATCCGTCCGTGCACAGCGTTGCGGCCGGATTCTTCGTTCGCACTGGTGCCCGGGATGAAACCGGCGGCGTGTCCGGAGTCAGCCACTTTCTGGAACACATGGCGTTCAAGGGAGACGACAGGATTTCTGCCGACGACGTGAATCGTATTTTTGACGAAGTCGGTGCCAATTATAACGCGTCCACCGGCGAAGAGGTCACGATGTATTATGCCGCCGTGCTGCCTGAGTACCTGGATACGACCATGGAATTGCTGTCGGTATTGATGCAACCGTCGCTTGGTCAGGAAGACTTTGACATGGAGAAAAATGTCATCCTTGAAGAAATCGGTATGTACGACGACCACCCGTCGTTTACTGCCTACGATACCATCATGGCCACGCATTTTGCCGACCATCCACTGGGTCAGAGCATCCTTGGAACGAAGGAGAGCATCGCAGCGCTCACGTCCGAGCAGATGCAGACGTATCACGCAAATCGCTACAAAGCCAGCAATATGACTTTGGTGGTCGCCGGCAATACCGATTTCGATTCACTGCTGGCGATGGCGGAAAAGTATTGTGGCGGCATTCCTGCCGGTCAGTGCGACCGGGATCTGCCGGAGTCCATTCCCAGGCCGGCAGTGCGGCTCGTGACAAAGGAATCCAGCGTTCAGCAGCACGTCATGCAGATGGGACCAGCCCCCAAGGGCACGGACGAATTACGGTATGCTGCAGAACTGCTTTCTGTGGTTGTTGGTGACGATTCGGGAAGCCGTCTGTTCTGGGAGCTGGTTGATCCGGGGCACGTGGATTCCGCAGAAGTCGGCTACAACGAATACGACGGCGCCGGGACATGGATGAGTTACCTTGGCTGCCAGCCGGATCGAGTCGAGGAGAATATCGCTGTCATGACTCGCGTTTTTGAAGACGTGAATGACAACGGCATTCTGAGGGAAGAGCTGGAGCAGGCAAAGAACAAAGTGGCGTCAAGGATCGTGCTGCGAGGCGAACGCCCCATGGGCCGACTTAGCTCACTCGGCGGCAACTGGGTGTATCGCAGGGAATACAAATCCGTCGCCGACGACCTGAAGATTGTGCGCGGTCTTTCCCTGACCGACATCAACGCGCTTCTTGGCCAGTACCCCATCCGCATGAGCACTACTGTCGGTGTTGGGCCACGTGAACAACTGGATCTCGGCTAGAGCATTACCGTAGTTCTTCTTCGTCGAGTTCTCGCTGGATGTCCTTGAGATATTCGTCGGTGAAGTGCCGACCCTCTGATGTCGGGTCCGCTTGATCCTCAGCACCCTCGAACTCATCGGCCCAGCTTTGTAGCTGTTCCTCCACTGCCAAGTGTGAGGTATTTTCCAGTTGCGGCCGCTGTGGTTGCCGAACGTCTGTATCCGCCGACGTTTGAATGCCGGCCAGAAAGTCTTCGCTGTCGACACAGCTCGCTTTTCTTCGGCGAGCCGCTTTGTGCAGGCGATGATCGCTGGAAACGACCAGCACCTGCTTCGGACTGCTGTGCTGTTTGAGAAGTTGCTCAATCTCGGTATCCGCGTCGGTGCCTTTCGGAGCAAACAGAACATGCAGCCCTGCGTGGTTCTGACTGCGATTCGCATCAGACGTGGAATCAAATGCGTCATAGACAACTGATGTCCGGCTGAGCGCGTTGCGACCGAGCAGTTCCGTCAGCAGCCGATTGAGTTGATTGCGGCAGCGTTCCAGATCGCCCGGACCGTATCTTCGTCGCGCAATGCCTGCCGCATGCATCAGGTTGTACCCGTCAATGATGAGATAATGAGCTGCCACAGGTTTCGTTCTCTGTTTCAGAGCAGTCTACGTATTGTCGTGAACGATACTGGCTCGTGGGGGTGACAGAACTGCTCTTGAATAACGTTCTTCGCGGCCACACGCCAGCGTGAAACGTTGTAGTGAGCGATTGTTGTTATGATTCAGATCGTTGACGGGGCCAATGTCAGGCTCCAACGACCGGAACATTGCGATCTCAAATCAGGATTACCGAAGTCAAATGAGCCTTCCTGCGAACATGACCAGCGATGAGATCAATCCGTACGTCTGGGCAACGGTGAATGAAGATGATCTGGCCATTTTCAACCGACACCTGAAAGATTTTGTGCCGCCTGATTCCTTTGACGCGCACGCGCACCTGTGGCGCGTGGCTGATCTGGGTACGCCGACGCCATCGCTGGCTGCAGCGGGTCCGGCAGAAGTTACTCGGGCAGTATACGACGAACGGATCACCGGGTGGATGCCGGAACGATGTCCAACCGGCGGGTTATTCTTCCCCTTTCCAACGCGTCACATGAATGTGGATGGTGCGAACGGATTTCTTGCTGCTCAGATGAAGCCCGATCCGAATTCGCGCGGGCTGATGATCGTGACACCTCAACAGGATGCGGCAGTCGTCGAACGCCAGGTGGTCGACGATGGTTTTGTGGGTTTCAAAGTTTATCATCTGTTCGCGGCACGTCAGGATACTCTTTTCGCGCCGACGGAGGAGTTCATTCCCAAATGGGCATGGGAAATAGCGGCCCAACGTGGCCTTGTGATCATGCTGCACATGGTGCGGCCACGGGCACTGGCGGAACCCGCGAATCAGATCTACATTCGTCAGTACTGCGAGCGATTCCCGAACGCCCGGCTGATTCTTGCTCATGCAGCACGAGGTTTTTGCGGCCGCCACACAGTGGAGGGCATCGAATCACTGCGCGGTCTGGATAATGTGTTTTTTGACACGTCAGCGGTTTGTGAGCCTGAAGCCTTCGAGGCCATTCTGAAAACGTTTGGCCCCACGCGTTTGTTCTTCGGTGCGGACTTCTGCGTGACCGAAATGCGGAGCCGCTGCGTGAGTCTGGCAGACGGATTTCTGTGGCTCGATGAACTCCGTCCGGACTATTCGCGATCTCGATTTGCAGGACCGACGCTGTTGGGAATCGAATCACTGCTGGCGCTGAAACAGGCGTGTACCAACCAGCATCTGACTGATGGCGACGTGGAGGAGGTGTTCTGTTTTGGGGCACGACGCCTGCTCGGCCTGTCGCCGTCGCGCCCACTGGCCGATGTGCAGGCGGTTTATCGTGAGGCGAAGCAGATCATACCTGGTGGCACGCAGTTACTCAGCAAGCGTCCCGAAATGTTTGCTCCCGAGCAGTGGCCGGCTTACTATCGCGAGGCGCGCGGTTGCGAAGTGATTGACATCGAGGGCCGCCGTTTTATCGACATGAGCCTCAGTGGTATCCTGGCCTGCCTGCTGGGCTTCAGCGACCCGGACGTGAATGCGGCGGTCATTCGTCGAGTCAGTCTGGGGGCGATGGCCACATTGCAGACGACGGACGAAGTCGATCTGGCTAAGTTGCTGCTGGCGATTCATCCGTGGGCCGATAATGCTCGCTTCACTCGAGCCGGTGGCGAGACCATGACCGTTGCCGTTCGCATTGCCCGAGCATTCACGGGGCGGGACAAAGTGGCCATTTGCGGGTACCACGGGTGGCACGACTGGTATCTTGCCGCAAACCTGGCGGCATCCGGTGACGAAGAACAGGCGGATCAGCTAACGGGCCATCTGCTGCCAGGCCTGGAACCCCGTGGTGTTCCGTCCGGGCTGGCCGGCAGCGCATTGACGTTTCGCTACAACCAACTTGACGAACTTGACGCGATCATCGCTGAACACGGGCATGAGTTGGCGGCTGTGGTGATGGAACCGACCCGCCATACCGATCCCGTCCCAGGTTTTCTGGAAGGCGTCCGTGAACGATGTGATCGCGTTGGCGCGAGTTTGATCTTTGACGAAATCTCAATCGGCTGGCGACTGTGTCTGGGCGGTGCACATCGCCAGTTCGGTGTGAACCCCGACCTGGCAGTTTTTGCCAAGGCGCTGGGCAATGGCTTCCCGATCGGCGCGGTCATCGGTACGCAGGAAACAATGCAGGCCGCGCAGACGTCATTCATATCCAGCACGTTCTGGACAGAAGGTGTCGGTCCGGCCGCGGCGTTGGCATGCGTTCGCAAATTGATGAGCATCGACGTCCCGGCCCACCTTGCGAAAATCGGCACGCTGGTGATGGAAGGATGGGGGGACCTGGGTCGCAGACACAAGCTGCCCGTGACGTTGCCTGGTCGTCCGGAGGCAGCGGTGCTGGCGTTCGATCATCCTGACGCTGCAGCGCTGACTACCCTGATGACGGCGCAAATGCTGAAACACGGCTTTCTTGCCGGCGGCGCGTTCAATGCCACATTGGCACACGAACCGCGACACGTTGCCGCCTATCTTGCGGCGCTGGACGAGGTGTTTGCCGAGCTGGCCACCGCGATCGCGGCTGATGACGTCGCGCAGCGCATCGGCGGGCCGGTAAAGCACAGCGGCTTCGCGCGGCTTGTGTGATCAATACTTCAATCTACGAAGATCTTTGTTGACGTGATTTTCCGCCCACGCGGTAATCCACGAAATACTTCGTGAATCAGAGGGCCGTTTCCAAATCAGGAACCTGTACGTGGGAGCGTACACGTTCCACGTGACCGCCAGCGGATTCGAAACACAGGACGCCCAGCGGATTACGGCGGGCACACAGAACGCGCGGATCGTTCTGCAAAAAGCCGGCGAATCAAAGGATTCGCGGCGTGCTTCACCGGAGTGAAGCGACTCCTGCCACTGTTCAGCTGCAAAATTGCAGGCCGGGCACACTGGCCCGATGCCAGAGTTACCGCGCGCCCGATCGGATAATCATGGAATCAACGTTGGGAAAATGGCGTCCCCGCCGTTGATCAACCTGAAAACCCGATTCACGCGTCCTAAAATCCCCGCATGAGTGTTTAATGGACATTGATGTCCGATTTGTTGAGCATACCTGGAATGACGAACGGGAACGGACCAACAATTCGCCTGCAGCAGCTCGATTCTGGATGCGTCCTGCGGCGTCGGGCGGCTACTGCCGTAGATGCGTCGACTGGAGTGTCACATCGATGGACCAGCGGGTGGATGTAGGCCGCCGGATCTCAAAACACGAAGTCTGTTACGGCGCATTCAGTGAATCGCCACCTCTGGCTTCATCGGAAGTTTCACATGACTGAGTCGAATTCGCCCAACGAAGAGAATCCGGAAACCGTTGCGTTTCCCGCCGGATCACTGCCGGAAGAACTGCCGCCGGTGCAGCCACCCTCAGCCGGCTACATCATTCAGCTGTTTCTGATACCTGCTCTGATCGTCGCCGCCGTTATTGGTGTCTGGGCTTTGTTTGGCAAACTGGCCGATTCGGAGACGGATTTGGACCAGCTTGTTGTGGAACTTGGCAGCTCGAACGAAAATCGCCGCTGGCGAGCGGCTCTTGGCCTGGCCCAGGTGCTTCGCAACCAGCAGATTGCCCCGGACACGAACGGAGTTGCGCTGGCTCGACAGCCAAAGGTTGCTGCCGCATTGTCGGATCTGCTGCAGAAGTCGATGGACTCAAAGTCAACGAACGACAAAGAGGTCAAGAACCAGGAGTTTCTTGCGCGAACACTGGGGGCACTTGAGGCTGACGATGTTGTCCTGCCGATGCTGGCAAAGGCGCTGGCCTCCGACAAGAATATTGAGGTTCGAAAAAGCAGCCTGATGTCGCTGGCCATGATTGCCGGCCGACATTTTGAGTCCCAGGCTCAGGCACAGACGAGTGCGCAGCCTGGCACTGCCGACGAAATTCCAGCCCTCGACGCCCCGCTCAGCACGCCAACAATCACCGAGGAATCAGTCACCGAGCAACTGAAACTGGCAGCCCAGGATCCGGCGCCTGCTGTTCGTCATCTCGCGGCATTTGTGCTGGGACTTGTCAGCGGCCAGTCGGCCGTGGAACAGCTGGAGGTGATGTTGCTGGATGGCGATCCAATGACCCGCGCTAACGCTGCCGTTGCACTGGCACGCAACGGTCAGGTTCAGGGTGTGCCCGTTCTGCTGGCAATGCTCACGGACGGCACGACGGAACTCAGCCGGGAAGACTTCGGAAAACTCACGCCGGAAGAACAGCAGTTACTGTTGCAGCATCGACAGTTCGAACAACCCATCATTCTGCGAAACTGCATCCGGGCCGTCGAATCGCTCTGGGAGAAGATCGACGAGGCTTCTCAAACGGAGCTGAAAGCTGTGCTTGGACAACTTTCTGATAGCCATTCAGCCGCCGGTATCCGTGTTCAGGCGCAGGCGCTGTTGAATCAGATGTAAACTGCTCTGGTTCTGACAAAGCTTTAGTACTCGCCGATCACATTTCCGTCGGCCTTGTTCAAAAGGTTTTGGAACAGGAAGTTGCCGTTCGTACCCGACTGGTCGCGTTCGATGTTCTCGCTGACAAAGCGAACGGAACCGTCTGCCAGTAGAAACTGCGCCCCGCCAACATGTCGACTGTTGTAAGAGCGGGTACATTGATCAAGTGGAGGCGACAGGACAGGCTGGGAGACGTTGTCCGGCCCTGTCTGATTGATCCCGTACAGGCCCATTGCCATCGCGTGTCGCTGACGGAAACCAGTTCCATCAGAGCTGACGCCATAAATCGAACCGGCTTTGCAGGAAACCTGACCGGTGACAGGATTCAGCAGCACCCAGGCTCGCTCACCAATCATCAGCGTGTTGCTGGTGCCATCGGTGAAGTCACGAATCCTGATGCGACTGTTCTGCCCAAAGGTTCCGCCAATGTCAGTCTGTCGCCACTCGGCACCACCGTTCGTTCCAATGTAGTTTGAGATCGCCGCCGCATGTTCGACACCGTTGTCTGATCTCAGTGTGTTCTGATTGTTCACGTCGGGAGCTGTATCAGATGGACAGCGGAAACCCGGCAGTGGTTTGGTCATCAGTCGAAGCTTGACCGGGTTGTCCAGCGATCGTCCAAGACTTTCCACACCCACGGCCAGTCGAGTGTACAGGTTGGCTTGCTCGATCATCGGCATGATATAGACGCACCAGCCCCAGTTGGCTGCGATGCCTCCGTTCTGATCGACCCAGCCGGGAGGAAACGAACGGTGCACACCGTGATAGTTGTGCATCGCAAGTCCCAGTTGTTTGATGTTGTTCTTGCACTGAGTCCGTCGAGCCGCTTCACGTGCCTGTTGCACGGCGGGCATCAGCAGGGAAACCAACACTGCGATGATGGCGATTACGACCAGCAGTTCGATCAACGTGAACCCCTGTTTTAGAGCGGAACGTCTTCGGATCAACATGTGTGGGAATCCTCAGGAATACATGATTGAAACAATGAACCGACCAGCCGCTGCTCTTATCCGCAATAATCCTCTGCGACGCACGAACAGAAACGGTAGCGTAGGCCCACGATGAAATGGTGCAACTGCAATTTCGGTCAGTGATTCGTTGTCGTCTGCATTCGGCAACCTCGAACAACTGTACTGTAGAAGTGTCTGGATTAACGAAATCCGCCTGGCGATATCGTTCGAAATACACCGAACGCCATGATTTTGTTCGCTATTTTCCTGTTAACCCGTGAAAACGGACGTGTTTTCGATGATCGACTGCCGCTGACAGGTTGCCGCGGCTGGCGCTAGTCACGGGGTGGTCGAATGTCAGGACCCACGAATGATCCATGCGAGCGCGTGAACGGCTGCTGCGTGAAGCAGGCCATGTTGGAAACGCTCGAATAGCATGTGCGTTTATCAGGATCATCAAGGACTCGGACGCATTCGGCAAACGTTGGCGCTTGTGACCTTTCAGAACATGCGGGCCAGCTGTGAGACCGAGTGGCTGAATGAAGGACATCCGGCCCACGTTGTCGCTGGCTGGATCGGACACAGCGTGAAAGTGCAGCGGGCCAGTTACGCGCAAATCACCGATGGCCACTTTGAAGCATTCAACAGCCGACCGAGACGACGGTCAAAAAGTGGCACAGATAGTGGCACAGATTCGGCCGAAACGCTTCCGAATGCAACGGAACGCACTTGTGCCGCGAAACGCCCGACACCCAATGAAAGGGTTGATGACGAGCGTTTTTCCACGCGAAATGAGATTCAAACAATACCGGAGGTGGGACTCGAACCCACACGGGAAATTAATCCCACGGGATTTTGAATCCCGCGTGTCTGCCAATTCCACCACTCCGGCTTACCAATAAAAACGCTGATGAAGTGGCGTTTTCTGGTGTTTTCTCTGGAAAGCGTGGTTGCCTATAGGTTGCCAAATCCGCCCAGTGACGGCCGTAGTCTAACCGGAAGTGCCGCTTTTTCCAGAGTCCTCAATGCGAAGAATGTCAGGCACAAAAACGTCTGGCTTCTCGGTCATCAATTCGGCGTAATCGATGTATCCCTGCGTGGTGGAAAAGTCGGTGTGTTTCATCAGCCGCTGTAACCGAACGGCGCTGAGCGATGCCGCGTTGTATGTGGCGAACGCTCGCTTGAAGTCGTGGAAGCCGTAGACATGACAGGCTTCGGTGTGCTTGTGTCGTTCCTCGCACGGCAGTTGCTGTCGGTTGTCGCCGACAAGCCAGTGGCTCCCGACGTGACTGAGTCGGCGGAGTACGATGGTGAACGTCGTTGTCCCCATTGCGAAACGCTCCTGCTGTGTGTGTCGGCAACGGACAAATCGAGCTGGTACGACGTGATGAGAAGTTCTTTTCGTCCGGAATGGTACGACGATGGTTGAGCCGCACCCAAAAATTCGATGTCCCTATGACTCACGGAATCTGCATCGACCGAGTCCCATTCGACTGCGCGCTGTATGCGGCAACGTCGGGGTGATGCCGTTCGGTGCGACCGTCTTTTCGTCAGGATTCGCACGAAGCAAACGACTGTCTCGGCCGTCAGATTCGGCTGTCGCCCCAATGCACGTGACAGCAATGTCCCCCGGGCGTATCATCTCTTCTGAGCCACTTCGAACAGTGAATTGATTCCGCAGGACCACCTCGGAACAACTCACGAAGCGGCAAAGTTCAACGCACGATCTATGAGTCGGCATCCCTGCCGCCGCATAGATCGCAATTCGTTATCCCGGCCACGATTGAATGATGTTTGAAAGTTCGAGTTTGATATTGTTTGTTACCGCGACTGCTTTGCTGGTTATTGTTCCTGGTCCGAACTCGTTGTTTGTCATTGCACGTAGTGTAGAACAGGGGCGAAGAATCGGCCTCGTATCGTGCGTTGGCGTATTAATCGGAACGCTGGTTCACGTTATTGCTGCGGCACTTGGACTTTCAGCGCTTCTCGTTTCATCGGCATTGGCGTTCAATATTCTGAAATATGCAGGCGCGATTTATTTGGTGTGGCTCGGGATTAGAACATTGATACGGGAAGACAAAATCGACCAGCATATCGACAACAAGGAACAGAACACTTTCAGGATATTGATTCAAGGCACAGTCGTTAATGTACTAAACCCAAAGTCAGCTTTGTTTTTCCTGGCATTCTTGCCACAGTTTGTTGACGCCAGCAGAGGCGCAGTCGGAATGCAGGTCCTTGTTTTGGGAATGATCGTGGCCTGTCTGGGTACAACAGCAGATGTGGTTTACGCAACGATTTCTGGAAGCTTCGGCAATGCATTTAGGCACAACTTGAAGGTCTTGAGAACGCAGAGATATTTAGTTGGTTCCGTCTATATCGGACTCGGTTTGGTGACGGCATTTAGTGGTGTCAAACAAAAAGCGTAAACGAAAACGTCAGAGTTCGGGATAACAAAAAATGCACCCGAGTTGTGTCGGGGTGTCATTTTTGAATTCCGCGTAACCAGTCACAACCGGGTTACGCTGTGCGTTCGGCAAGGAGATAGGCAATTAGCATGAGAGCGGCACTTCAGGTACTACTCGTCACGTTCTTGGCAGTACGCGTCTTCGCTGAAGACCTGTCCCCGTCCAACTCGCCGCAACCCACATCTAACCTGGCACTGCAAACATTCAGTTCCATCGGCAAGGAAGAGTCGATTCTGAAAGCGGATATGGAGGTGGAGTTGTTTCGCCGGAATGGAAGGGGCTGTCTTACCCACATGTGGTTTGCAATGGACCCTCGCACCCGAATCCGTGTATACGTTGACGGCGAGCAGGCCCCGTCAATCGACATGGCTCAGGACCTTGGACACGGCTACGCTTTCGGCGGTCCCCCGGAACCCTGGGGCGTGCGCCAATTCGGCAGGAAAGGCGGTGTTTACAATAACTATCGGATTCCTTTCGGTAAGGAAATCAAGGTCACCGTACTACCAACTACAAAGGTCTTCGACGGTGTGAACAAGCGAAAGGTCTGGTGGATCATCCGAGGCTCCGACGGGCTGCCCGTGACCGTTGGCGGCGTACGCCTGCCCGAATCTGCCCGGTTGCGTCTGCACCGCCTGGAGGGTTACCGCGCGAAACCGCTGGAAGAGTTTGACGTCTGTAGAGTCGCCGGGGCCGGAGCCCTCTACCAAGTGACGCTCGCCGTCCAGGGGGACCGACCGTACGGCACGTGGAAGGACCAGGGGTATCAGGAAGGATGCATGCGCGCCTACTTCGGAGAGGCCGAGGAGCCGACGTTTCTGTCGTCGGGGCTGGAGGACTACTTTGTTAGCTCGGGCTATTTCCATCATCGCAAGCTCTTCCAGTCACCGGTGTCGGGGCTCACTCACATAGACGTGAAGAAGAACCGCTTCTCGGCCTATCGCTTCCACGACGAGGATCCGGTCTTCTTCAAGAACGGGCTGCGTCTTTCACTGCGCTGCGGGGAGAAATTGGATGGGCGCGTGTTCCACGATCCCCCGGCAGCAACCTACACCGTTTACGCCTGGGTGTATGAATGGCAAGTGGAAAGCAATTAAGCGCAGATTGACGAACTGAGGGGCTACGCCGAACATCAATTGCGTGAACCGGAGCGGCGGATCACGCGGAATCTGAAGTCAACGCGTAACGTCGCCGCCCGGTTACGTCTGACGTTGAACTTAACCGCTTCGCGATGATACGGCTGACGTGTTTAAGGGAGTCTTTCCATCTGATGAGTGTTGATACGCCGCGACTTCCGATTGGTTACTCAGTGTTTGACACTGGGCAGGAATGCTACGAGTACAACGAGGACGCCTGCTTCATCGCTGCGACACCAGAGGCGGCGCAGGAGTTTCTTGACGTGGCCTGCATGGATCCGCGAGACGGTCGGGTGGATGCGATCTATTGGGATGATCTGCTGCGGGACTATGGTTGTTCCAGCGGGGAGTATGCCTTAGAGGCAGCCGCCTTTGCTCGGTTTCGGACGCTGGCCGAGGAACACCAGGTTTCGTTTGAGTGTGAAGCGTATGACGGCGACAACTCGCTGATGGTCGTCGAGATTGAGGGTCGGTTTCTGACTCCCGATCCCGACTAACATGCTGTCAGTATGATGCCCCCCGTTTGTCCCGGTCCGTTTGTGCGGGACGGCCAGGTCGCCTGGATATTCCAGGTTGGAGCGTGTTTCCATGTTGGCCAGGTCGGAGCGAATCTCCAGGTCAGTGGCATAGTCCCTGCGGCGAAAGTCGTCCGTTGCGACGACATGTTCTGGCAACGTGAAAGCCGCATGTCATTCTGAGTGAGACATTTCTTGTCGGACCATCTGTCATTTCCCACCCCAACACCAGTGGCAGTGACACCGAACACCCTAAGGTGTACACTCAGTTGCATGTCGTTTCCTGAGGCACATTGAATCCGCAGTACGTCGATCAGCGGCTCACGAAACGGAAAAGTTCAACGCACGATCTATGAGTCGGCATCCCTGCCGCCGCATAGATTGCAATCTGTTCTGACGACAAAACAGATTTATTTGTATTCAACGTGCGGCATCACTTGCTGTCTACGGCCGCATCACGTGTGGCGTACCGTCTCCTTTTCGTGAGGGAAGTTGCTTGTGCGTAACGGAGACGGAATTGGCGGCCCTGCCATTTTCCTTACCTGCGGTAGCCCGAGAGGCACGGCGACAGATCGAAATGAATTCGTTGGAGGACAGACGATGACCACTATTCAGCAGTTGATGGAGAAACAGGACTGGAGCGTTACGATCGAGGTTGACCCCAATGATGGTGGCGACGGAACACGTGTTCGTTTCTTCGGCGACACGCATTCCTTCCGCAGGATCGCTGCGATCTTTACGGCGATGGCGGATATGGTCGACAATCCCGACCATTCAGCGTCAGAAACGGGATGCCATCTGGCGTTCAATCCCGACGATCTTCCACAGTTGCAAATCAAGAATGCCTCAATCCTGACATTGAATTGTTTGCCAACCTAAGCGGAATGACAGCGTCCGCGTACGCTGCGGCTGTCTTCAGATGCCTTGTGCGGATTATCGCTCATCAGCATCCGCCTTCTGTCCCGCTTTCACGCCACTGACTTCAGTGACGGCGGTGAATCGCCAGAGGCCGTGTCTGTCGTCAGAAAAGAGCAACGCCTGCTCCGTTGAGAATCCATGGTCTTCAGCCAGCTGCTGAAGTGTCTCAGCGGTTTCCGGAAAGTCAAATTTCATGATATGCTGTGCGATCTGGTCAATTTGTGCCGAGCTGAGTCTATCCCAGTGAGCGCGGCAGTGGTCGAGATAGCGAGTCAGGAATGTGTCACGAGATTCCTGGGGCTGCCGAAACATGTCGTACAGAAGTAGCAGCCCGCCCGGACGAAGGTGCCGATGTGCGTTCAGGAAGAACTGTTGCTTCTCGCCAGGACTGAGATGATGCAGTGCAAAACCCGCTACGAGGACATCGATTTCAGGTAGGTCTGGCCCACTGAGGCAGGTGAGCAGATCACGCTGATGCAGCTGCACTTCCAGATCTGTTGCCTCAAGATTCCGCCGGGCCAGGCTCAGGGCGTCCCCTGAAAGATCGACACCGATGTAAGACGTAATCGGTGTGTTCTGAACCGATCGCGCGATCTGAGAGGCATCACCGCAGCCAAGGTCAAGCAGCGTTCCTGCAGAAACGTCAAACTTCGCCAGCTGGCCGTGTATTGCAGCATGAATTTCGCGGTGTGTCATGTAGTTGTGTCTGATCACGGCATCGTACAGACGCCATTGATCAAAGAACTCATCGATCTCGATGTGTGGGTTACGTTCCGTCGGCATTCAATTCTGTTTCCGTCTTGGTGTCTTGGTGTCTTGGTTTCGTCGGTCAGATTCCTGCGCGACAGCAGGAAGGGATCAGGACATTTCCATCAGAGCACTGCCAATTCGTTTTTGGGAACTCTGCGCGGCCGGATTGGTAGTCGCAACGGCATCAATCCCGTCCGCTCCTGGCAGCGTCATGCAGGAGGTGAGCGAAAGCAATCAGGCTATCAGCGACGTCACGGAGGATTCCGTTGAGTCGTTTCCTGTTGAACGCAGAGCTGCGTGATGCGTGGACCTGCCGAGTTTCCTGACTGACACCACTGAACATGCATGTTGGATTTGCACAGGGCCTGAGGTTGGAAGGACGAACTGCTGATCATAGCGGAAAGGGGATGGAAGTTCCGCTTCACTCCCGATGCAACATCGTCTTCATTGGGCAGGGCAGTCGCGGCAGGCCGCGACTGTGCCTGCCAGACATGGCCACGGCAGTACAGAGCCCCTGTCTTTTGAAAAGCCGGGGCTCTTCGGGACTCAATCCACTTTGCGACGGAGCGTGGTCCGATAAGATGGTGACGAAATTCGGTCAGGGAAACACGCTTCGCCCTTACGCTGTCTCGGGACGTCAACAGGCGTTCGTGGCATTTTTCGTCCAAAGTGTCTGTTGAAGAAGCAGCGGTCCTCCGCAGGACTGGAGGCGGGACGGCTCACGTATGGACAAAACGGAAAGTAACAGATGACGTCCGTGGATATTTCAACAGCAGCGTTAGCCACTGCTGACAACCTCATTCAACTTGCCCTTGCTGAGGATCTGGAAGATCGCGGTGATTTGACCAGTCAGGCGACCGTGCCACCGAATGCGGCGGCAATCGTGAATCTGGTGGCTCGAGAAAACGGCGTCCTGAGCGGCGGCGTTGTGATCGAACGCGTTTACGCGGCGCTTTGTGCATTGCGAAAGGTTGCTGCGGAGACTGTGCAGGTTAGGTCATGTGTGAGCGACGGTGAGGCTGTGGAACCGGGAACGACGGTGGCTACTGTTACCGGCCCGGTCAGCCTGCTGTTGACGGGGGAACGAGTGGTACTGAACTTTGTAATTCACCTGAGTGGCATTGCGTCAATGACGGCCGAGTTCGTACGTCGCGCTGACGGCAACCGTGCCGTGATTCTTGATACTCGAAAAACGCTGCCGGGTTTTCGGCTGCTTCATAAATACGCAGTCAGATGCGGTGGCGGCACGAATCACCGCATTGGGCTGTTTGACGGCATGCTGATCAAAGACAATCACCTTGCGGCACGCGGAAGTCACTCCGTCGCGGACGCGGTGGCCGCCGCCCGGTCATGGTTGACAGAACGGGGGCTCGACCTGCCGGTGGAAGTCGAGGTAGACACACTGGAGCAGTTACGTGACGTACTGTCAGAAAAGCCGGAGATTGTCCTGCTGGACAACATGCAGCCGTCAGAACTGCAGCACGCCGTCACACTGCGAAATCAGCTGTCTGTGAACACGCTCCTTGAAGCATCCGGCGGCGTCAACCTGGAAACCGTTGGTTGCATTGCCGGAACGGGTGTCGATCGAATCAGTGTTGGTGCACTGACACATTCCGCTCCGGCGCTGGACTTCGGCTATGACTGGCAGTGGTAAGGACCGGCAGTGCTTTAGTCGTCCATCACTTCCTTTTCTTTGGCTTCCGCGCCTTTGTTGACCGCGCCCTCAAACTTCTTGGTCAGTTCCTGAACCTTGTCCTTCGTATGATCGCGTTCATCCTCGGACATCGTCTTGTCCTTTTGAGCCTGGTCGGCGTGCTTGTTCGCGTCGCGACGAATGTTGCGAATGGAAACACGACCTTCCTCCGCCAGTTCCTTGACGCGCCCGGCCAGTTGCTGACGACGCTCGGTCGACAACGGTGGAACGTTCAGGCGAACAACACGTCCGTCGTTATTGGGGGCCATCCCCAGATCACTGTTTTGAATGGCCTTTGCGATTTCGTCAAGACTCGATACATCAAACGGTCGAATCATGATCTGTTGCGGCTCAGGTACGCTGACGTTGGCAATCTGTTTCAGCGGTGTGGGCGATCCGTAGTAATCGACCTTGATGGAATCGACAAGTCCCGGATTCGCGCGTCCGGTGCGGATTCCCGTGAGCGACGAACTAAAATGATCGACAGCTTTTTCCATCCGGTCTTCAGCGTCGAGAAGTATTTCGTCCTGGTCCATGAGTTCAGCCTTTGGTGTCCGGTGCTGCCGGCGATGCCATCGTAGGATTTTTATCAGAGAAAATCGGCCGAAACGGGAATGCTCCACCGTGAAATCGACAGTGGGCATTCGAACGGCACCTGAGCATGGTAATGAACCCAGCGGCTCGGTCAAACGCCCATTCACCTTAGCGCGTGAACAGCAAGGGACTTACACCCTGTAAAGGATCCTGAATGGCAGACCTGAAAAAATTGACACGCAGAGTCTCGCATCGGCTAATGTGATCGCTACAATTCGTTTTATGTATGCGACCGATACAATCCTGAAGTTCGGTTTTCCGCTGAGAGTGCTCGGGGGCGCGAGGTTCAGACTCAGTTTCCTGTTTCCAGTTGCCATGATCGCGATCATCTGGCGACTGGACGATCTTTTACTGGGACTACTGGCCACAGCAATCCTGCTGTTCAGCGTATTGATTCATGAACTCGCCCATTTGCTGGTCGCGCGATCGACCGGTGGTGAGATGGACGAGATTCTTCTTTGGCCACTGGGTGGCCTTGAAGAACCTTATGGTCGTGGCTATCTGCACGATCATTTTCAGACGATGCTGGCTGGTCCGGCGACAAATCTGTTGCTGGCGCTCAGTTGCATGATGACGCTGTCTGCCGTGGAAGTGTCTCCGCTTCTAAGTCCATTCTCCGGTCTTGATGTGGCAGGCGGTGAGCCTCTGACGACCACCGCGTGGCGTATGGCATTCCTGATCAACTGGGTGCTGTTCGTCGTCAACCTGCTTCCGGTCACGCCGTTCGACGGCGGAGTTCTGGTCCGGACTTATCTGTCAACTCGGTTCTCTGAGGGGGAAAGCCGAGACCTGATGATTCGACTTGGACTGGTGCTGGGCATGTTTGGTATCCTGGCCGGGTTCGTGTTTGACATCAGCGGACTGGTGGCGATGTCTGCGTTCGTTATGGTTATTCACCTGCATGAGAACATGAGGTGGTACGAATTCGTCAGTGAACCGGACGAATTCTCCGAATTCCACATCAGTGAGAAGCACGGCGGTGCCAACGGAGAGTTCTTTGAAGACGAATCTGATTTGTCCGACGACCCGGCGGAGTCCGCCGACGTCAGCGAGGACTGGCGTCTGGGTTCGGAAGAACAGCGTCTGCGGCAGGAACGTGAGGAAAGACGGCGCGAAGAAGAACAGGTCGATGACATCCTTCAGAAGCTTCATCTAAGTGGTCGCGGTTCTTTAAGCAGCCTTGAGCTGCAGATACTTAATCGCGTCAGCGACAAATACAGAAACCGTCGCCAACACAACTAAGTTGGCCTTATGAAATATCCGGCAATTCCCAATGCGTACTCACTTATCAATTATTCTACTGTCGTCTTCTGTTCTGCTGATTCCGGGAGGGTGCGGTTACGAACACTCGATCGAGTCGACGCCACCTGTGATGAAAGCGGATTCTGCTGAGTCCGCAGGGCAGGAAACGCCCGTCGCGTCGGCGACCGCACCGGGGGAACGAAAAGGCTTCGATGGCCTCGAGTTTGCGGTTCCAGCGGGATGGAAAGAAGTGTCGTTGTCGCAATTTCAGATGGGAATTATCTCGGCGAAATTCAGCATGCCAGATGCTGGCCCGGATGTTTCTCTCACTCTTTCCCGCTCAGGTGGTTCGCTCTCGGACAACCTCGACCGGTGGCGTGGGCAGGTGGCACAGTCACGTGGCGAAATTACGGAAACGCTGCCTGTGGCCGGAGTAGATGCTACTCTGATCGATCTGGAAGGGCGATTTTCGGCAGGTTTTGGGCGTGAAGCCCAGGACGGCTGGCGCATGCTGGGCATCATTGCTCCGCTGCCGGATCAGGGATACTTCATGAAGCTGACAGGACCAGTCGAGCAGGTCGCCGCCGTAGAGGATGATTTCCTCACGTTCGCCAGGTCGGCTCAGCTGGAGTAGTTTGCCTCCTTACGCCGCGTGTCAGAGGTCGCGGATGTGATGGTGGATGATTGCCCCCGCCCGCAGAATGGCACCTGGTACGGGCGGAATTTTGCTTTCCGTGGCACGTGGCCAACTCGTCCTATCGTGGCCGTTCGTCATCAGGGACGTAATCCGCCCCCCGCACTCCGCGGCAGCGATTCGATGCTGAGTGTTTGCACACGGACGTCATTTTCAGCACACTGTGCACGAACCCTCCTCCACATTCCTGCCTTGGGAACCGTTATGACCGAAGAGTCCGCAATCGAATCCCCTAATTGTTCCCCGGCTGATAATCGTTCCGACGAATCGATGAATAGCGCGCCCACGGCGTGGTACAAGCGGATCGGCCCGGGACTCATCACTGCCTGTGTTGTGATCGGCCCAGGCAGCATCATGACCAGTTCCAAGATCGGAGCGAACGATGGCTACGCCATGCTGTGGGTCGTTGTCGTGTCGGTCGCGTTTATGATGGTGTACATGACGCTGGGTGCAAAACTGGGAGCGGTAGCGGCGGAAGCTCCCGGTGATCTGATCCGGAAAAAGGCGGGCAGCTGGCTGGCAATCATGGTGGGCATTGGTGTGTTCTTCATCTCGGCCGCGTTTCAGTCCGGCAACAATATCGGCGTCGCCGCCGCATTCGAAGCGTTTGTCGAAGACAAAATCGTCGTCACTGTGATGGTCGTGCTGTTCAATGCTCTGGCGATTTCGTTCCTGTACCTGTTCAAAGACATGTACCGGACTCTTGAAAAACTGATGATGACGTTTGTCGGACTGATGCTGGCCAGTTTCGCGGTCAACCTGATCAGCCTGAAGCCGAGCATCCCCGGGATGGTCAAAGGCTTCGCTCCATCGCTCGGAACATCCGGCGAAATGTTGCCGGTACTTGGACTCGTTGGTACAACCTTTGTGATTACTGCCGCTTTCTATCAGGCGTATCTGGTCCGTCAAAAAGGCTGGAAGAAAGAGGACCTGAAGAGCGGCCTTGTCGACGCTCGAGTGGGCTCGGTGATCATGTTTCTGATCACGCTGATGCTGATGTCGACAGCCGCAGCCGCCTTCTACAACCCGGGCGGTCCCGCCGTGGCACTAAAGAATCCAGTCGCCGTAGCAACCGCCCTGGAAGAAACATTTGGAGCCAGCGCGAAGATTATCTTCTGTCTGGGACTGTTCTCAGCGGCCTATTCTTCGTTTCTGGTCAATTCGATGATTGGCGGCTTCATGGCCGCGGATGGACTCGGCCTGGGCAGCAAACCAACCGACGCCGGGCCACGTCTAATGACGACTGCAGCGCTGTTGACGGGAATGTTCGTGGGCGTGGCCGTTTTGATCTTCGATTTCGATCGCACTCCAACGATCATCTTTGCTCAGGCCATGACTGTCGTGGCCGCACCACTGGTCGCCGGAGTTCTTCTGTGGCTGACCAGTTCGCCTGACGTAATGGGCGAGAACGTCAATGGACCTGGCACGATTGCTTTTGCGGGACTGGGTTTAGTAATGCTGATTGCGATGGCCGCCAAAACCGCATTCGTCGATCTTCCCAAAAAGGTCGACGACTACCTGCACCCGGCTCCCGCGACCGCGGTTTCGGAGGACATGAAACCGACGTTCAGCGCGGTGGTTTCGGTAGCTGAAGCCTCGGGGCTGTTTCAGGCCCAACACTGAGGACTGGCAATCGTGTTATCTGATTCGCAGATTGAACAGTATCGGACCACAGGTCACCTGACAGTCCCCAATGTCCTGACGCGCAACCAGGTCAGTGCAGCACTGAAGGACATTGATCGCTGGAGCGATGAATTCCTGGGAAACCTGCCCGACGATCAGAAGCATTGGTATCTTGAACAGGGCGGTCAGGCGACTGCTCTGCGCAAGCTGGACAACCCCGCGTTTCATCGACCAGTATTTCAGCAGCTGGCCAGGTCGGACAATGTCGTGGCCATGGTGGAACAGCTGATTGGGGCCGGGGTCTGTATCTTCTTTAGTCAGGTCTTCTGCAAACCACCGGAAATCGGCGGACCCAAACCGATCCATCAGGACAACTTCTACTTTGGTCCGGATGCCCCGGACGCCACATTGACCGTCTGGATTGCTTTGGATACAGCCACGGAACAGAACGGCTGCCTGTTCTACGGCGACGGCAGCAACCACTGCCCGGTCTACGAACACGTTGCACCTGAGGGAGAGCCGTTTAATCTGCAGTTGACTCCGGAAGTGCTTCACGAGTATGCCATGACTCCGGCTCCTGTGCCAGGTGGAGGCATTTCTTTCCACCATGGAAATACCTGGCACCAGTCGTCCGGCAACACCAGTGACCACGCTCGCCGAGCCGTCGCCTTCCACTACCTGCGGAATGACGCACGGCTTGTGAAGCCCGCTCTGGAATACGATGAGACCGTACTGGTGCCGATCACCTGAGCATCAGTCCGAAGTTTTCCGCTGTGCACCGCCGGCAACAGAGCCAAATGGGTTCATCGTAACTCAAGTCAGCACATCAGTGACCACGTCACCATGCACGTCGGTCAGGCGGTATTGGCGGCCCTTGAATCTGAAGGTCAGTTTCTTGTGGTCGATGCCCATGCAGTGCAGGATTGTGGCGTTCAGATCGTGCACGTGGACCGGATCATGGGCTACGTTGTACGAAAAGTCATCGGTGCCGCCGAACGTCGTCCCTGGTTTGATGCCGCCGCCCGCCAGCCACGCGGTGAAGCAGCGGCCGTGATGGTCTCGGCCGTAGTTGTCACTTTCAAGTTTTCCCTGACTGTAGATCGTGCGACCAAATTCTCCACTCCAGACGACCAGTGTATCTTCCAGCAGGCCACGTTGTTTTAAATCACTGATGAGTGCTCCGCACGGCTGATCAATGTCTCGACATTGCAGTCGCAGATCGCTGGGCAGGTTGTAGTGCTGATCCCAGCCACGGTGATAGAGTTGAATGAATCTGACGCCCCGTTCCGCCATGCGGCGAGCCAACAGACAATTCGCAGCAAAGCTACCCGGCCGACGGACGTCGTCGCCATACCTGTTCAATGTGTCATCTGTCTCGTCACTCAGGTTCGTCAGTTCCGGGACAGCCATCTGCATGCGATTTGCGAGTTCGAATTGAGAAATCCGCGTGTTGATTTCCGGATCGCCCGCGAATTCAAACTGTCTGGTGTTAAGCTTCCGCAAACCGTCAAGCATGCGGCGGCGAGTGGCGGCGTCAATGCCCGGCGGATTGGAAAGATACAGCACCGGATCGCCCGACGAACGAAAGCTGACGCCCTGATGATTGGACGGCAGAAACGCGGATCCCCACAATCGCGTGTGCAGCGGATCATCGGGTCGAGCGGCACTGCCTCGGGACAGCAGGACGACAAATCCAGGCAGGTTCTCATTCTCACTGCCAAGTCCGTAGCTGAGCCATGAACCCATACTGGGCCGACCGGGTTGTTGATGTCCCGTCTGAAGGTACGTCACAGCAGGATCATGGTTGATTGCTTCCGTGTGCATCGACTTGATGAAACACAGGTCATCGGCAACCGTACCCAGATTTGGCAGCAGTTCGCTCAGCGAAGCGCCACACTGGCCATGTTGAGCAAATTTGAAAACGGAGGATGCAACGGGCAGCGTCTTCTGTTTGGACGTCATCCCGGTCAGCCGCTGATTCATGCGAACTGAAGCTGGCAATTCTGTGCCGTTTAGCCTTCGCAGAGTCGGCTTGTCATCGAATAAGTCCATCTGCGAAGGACCGCCGTGCATGAACAAATAGATGACGCGTTTGGCTCGCGGAGCGGAGGTTCGTGAGTTGGCCTGCACGTCGGGGGTCAGCAGACTTGCCAGTGCAGCCGTCCCGATGCCGCTTGCTGTGCGGCCGAGAAGCTGACGTCGGGTTTGCGAACGTCCGACGTCGGACGCCGACTGTCCAGGTGGGAAACGGGAATTGCTGGAATCTGGCATGAGTTATTGCTCGATTTCTATGTCATACTTTCATCAAGGATAATTATCGTCGGGTAATCGTCTCATCGAGACTCAGGATCATACTTGCGACAACCGTCCATGCGGCATGTTCGGCGACATTCAACGTGTCGTTGCGTTTTGAATCGCCTACACTCAGCAGTCTCAACGCCTCTGTCTGAGTGGCTGCAAATACTTTCTGCTGGACTCGAAACACATCGCGCAGGACGTCCACTTCGTCCGCTGTCGGTTGTCGTGCGGTCGCCGTACGAAATGCGATAATGATTTGTCTTGACGGATCGTCTGGTGCCTCGGTCATCAAACGTTCAGCGAGTTTTCGGGATGCTTCGACAAAGGTCGGATCATTCATCAGCGCCAGGGCCTGCAACGGTGTATTGGTGCGTGAACGCCGAACCGTGCAGGTCTCACGAGTCGGTGCGTCAAAAACTCGCATGTTGGGTGGTGGAGACTGTCTCTTCCAGAATGTGTACAGACTGCGGCGATACAAAGATGCGCCGCGATCCGGCTGATACTCGCGACCGCCGTCGTATGTCACTTCCCGCCACAGGCCGGCAGGCTGATACGGTTTCACCGACGGACCGCCTTGCTTTTCGAAGAGCAGTCCGCTTATCGCCAGAGCGTTGTCACGTATCATCTCGGCATTCATGCGAAATCGCGAACCGCGAGCCAACAGACGATTGTCCGAGTCACGGGAATGAAGCTGTACAGAGCAATTCGACGACTGGCGATAGGTCATGGACCGGACAATCACTCGCAGCACGTGTTTCATGTCCCAGCCGCTGTCAATAAGTTCAATCGCCAGCCAGTCCAGTAGTTCCGGATGGCTGGGCCATTCGCCCTGAGTGCCGAAGTCGTCAACAGTCCGCACGATGCCAGCGCCGAACAACTGTTGCCACAGTCGATTGACTGTGACGCGGGCCGTCAGCGGATGTGACGGAGCAACGAGCCACTTCGCCAGATCCAGACGATTCGCAGAACGGATGGCCGATCCGTCTTTGTCTTGCGGGGAATTCTCTGTCCGGCCGAAAGAAAGAAACTCCGGCACGCCGGCGGCGACTTCTTCTCCGTGTCGATTATATTCGCCGCGAAGCAGCAGAAATGCGGGACGCGGCTGGTCTGCTTCCTGCATCACCATGGTCGTCGCGATACTCTTCGACATCTGATTCTGCCGGCCACGGAGCTCTTCAAGTATTGAGGCCGCGCTGGCAAATCGCCTGTCGGCATGATTCTGCAGAAAGAACGACCGCAGCTTTCTGTGCTGGACATCGCTGCGTTTATCCGGCGGTTTTGTGACGATGCCACGCACCAGCTGCTCCGTCGCCAGACGATTCACTTCTTCGGCGGACAGTTGGCGATCATAGAAACGCACGTCGTCAATCATTCCCTTGTACGACGCACTGGCCTGCCGTCGTCCGATTCGTAACGGCTGCCGGTTTCGAATGGTCCCGGTCAACGTGTCCTGCGCAATTTCGACGAGTTGCGGTTGCCCATCCAGATAGATTTTCGCACCCGCCGCTTCGCCTGAGCCGTCGTAGCAGACCATCAGGTGTTGCCACTGTCGCAACGGCAACGATGATGATGTCGAGATCCGGATTGCGTTTCGATTCCAGCGGTGGACGAAATTGACGATGGCCTTACCTTTTCGCAGCGTGACATCAAACCCGCGCATGTCGTCGGCGTCGTCCATCTTCGAAATCACGCATCCGGCAGCTTCGGGCCGAATCCAGGCTCCAAATGAAAATGCATCGTCGGCTTCGAAATCAACTCTGTCGGCGATGCCGATGCACGCATCGCCGTCAAATTCTGCGGCTGTACCGATCATGCCTTCGACGATGTTGACGCGACCAATCGTCGTTTCGGCCATAACTTCCCCATCCAATGTAAAGTGCGCCACAAGGCCGGCCGTCACGACTTTGGGCAAGTTTGCAACGGCCGTAGTTTCCCAGACCGTTTGTGCGTCATCGAGTTCCTTTCGGAGTGCAGCGAATTCCTGATCAGCTGCCGCGATCCGGCCGTGCAACTGATTCAGTTGGTTCTGCTGACCAGGCGTGGGCACTTTCAGCAGCGGTGCCGCGTTGCCGCTGCTGCCGCTCAGCCCTCGTTCAGGCACATTGTTGAAGAACGAATAGAAGCGATAGAAGTCCTTCTGCGACACCGGATCGTACTTGTGATCGTGGCATCGTGCGCAGCCAACCGTCAGGCCCATCCACACGGTGGCGGTCGTGTTGACCCGGTCGATGACATATTCCACACGAAACTCCTCCTCAATGATGCCGCTTTCATTGTTCACCATATGATTGCGGTTGAAGCCCGTGGCAGTTTTCTGATCCCTGGTCGAATTCGGCAGCAGGTCCCCCGCCAGTTGTTCGATGGTGAACCGGTCGAACGGCATGTTGCTGTTGAAGGCGTTGATGACCCAGTTGCGCCACGGCCACATCGTGCGATCGTTATCTGTGAAATAGCCGTTGGTGTCGGCATAGCGTGCGGCGTCCAGCCAGCCAGGGGCCATCCGTTCGCCGTAGCGCGGTGAGGCGAGCAACCGATCGACCAGATTCACGTAGGCAGTTTCGTGGTCGTCGTTGGAATCACGCTCAAACGCGTCGATTTCCTCAAGCGTGGGCGGTAATCCCGTCAGGTCCAGAGTGACTCGGCGAATCAACGTCGCGTTGTCGGCCGCGACAGATGGCTGAAGTCCGTGGCCTTCCAGATTGTTAAGCACAAATCGGTCGATTGGATTCTTCGGCCAGGATTCCTGATCCACTGAGGGAAGCGGCGGACGACGCGGCGGAATGAACGACCAATGCGTTTGATACTCTGCCCCATTCTTAATCCACTGACGGAGGAGTTCAATTTCCCTGGAGTTGAGCGTCAGACCGGAGTCGACCGGTGGCATGCGTTCGTCGACGTCAGAGGACGTGACACGCCCGATCAAGTCGCTGGATGCCGGTTTCCCCGGTTCGATCACTCGCCAACCACCCCGATCCTGCGTTGCGTTCTGTCTATCGTCCAGACGCAGCTGCGATTCACGAGCAGCCTCATCGGGCCCGTGGCAGGGAAAGCACTTGTCCGCCAGAATTGACCGCACGTCGCGATTGTACTGCACGTCCTGAGCCGGTGATTGACCGACAATCGCACACAACAGACCGCACGAAAGCAGCGGAAGTGGGGCGGAAGTCTTTTTCGGGCAATAACTCATCTGTTTTAGCCGTCATGAATCCGAAAAGAACTCCCGACGCGTTCGATACCAATCGAAAACGAAATCATTGTACTTGACGGTTTAGTCGATTTCACACCCATACACCGACAATCGCGCGGGGGGATGCCCACGCGGTTAAACGCGCGCCGATGGATGGAAACTGGTCCTCGTGAATTCTGCGGCAGAATATCAGCGACGTTTTCGCCATTTATTCGTTAGGTCTGACCACGATCGGCCCCCGTCCGTTGGCAGTTTCTGCAACAGCCTCGTGCGTTCAATGACCTGTTCGAAGACCCTGACGATTGCCTCGCCCATCTGCCACATGGCATGACGGAAATCAGCCTGATCTGCCAGTTCAAGCATTTCCGAATAGCTGAGTCCACCGGTCTGTCGGCTGAGTTCCTGGCTGCAGTTCCAGCGTTGTCCGGTCTTCTTAAGGGCGTAGAGTTTCAGCAGACGCGAGTTCCGGATCTTCTGATAGCGGCGGTTTTCCTGCAACACAGCGTTCAGCAAACGAGCAAGCTGCGGTGACCACGCGTTGGAAAACCGGGCAGTCAGTTCGCCTCGTGGTTTTGAGGCTCGCATATAGTGCAGCTGAATGGGTTCGACAGGTGTTTCGGCAAGGTCACTCAACAGTGCCGGCCAGTTCAGACGCAGTTCACTGGCACCGATTTCGTGAAACGAGACCAGATCCTGGATCGGGCGATTCTGTGGCGTGTACTTCCCATTCAGCAAATTCAGATCGATCCCCGGCTGAACCGATTTGATCAGGCTGTCACTCACAATGTGAGCCATCCAGCCAAATAGATACGCCAGCTGTCGCTCTCCAGGCCCGAACAGTTCGAAAGCGTCCTGCACAACCGACGCGCAATAATCGGGCAGATGATCCCACGGAACGGTCTGCATTCGCTCGGCCGACGTCCAGCCGAACACCAGATGGGAACGACCATAGAAGAGTTGATGGATGTCGCGTGGCCGGTACGACTTTCCGTCAAATTCAAGCGACCATGGATGCACGGCACCACCGGTGAGTGGGCTCTGCTGAAGTGGGGCCGTGCCGTAGCCGACGTCCTGCCCGGTATCCACACAGACAGCTTCCGGCATTGTTTGAATGTCACAACCCAGGTAAGCGCCGCACAGATAACTGGCGTAGTGACGATGGATCAGCGGCGCGATGGGCAGTTTTCTGTGCCGGGTCGCCATGCCGGCCAGAACGGCGTACATCGTGTGCCCAACAATTCCGCTCATCGTAAGTAGTTCCCGTTCGAGTCGGTGGAATGCACCGGCCACAAGGATCAGAGCGAATCTCGTGTCACTGGCCGAGCAGGTTGCAGACAGCTTACAGCTTACAGCTGCGGCAACCTGCCCGCCTCTTCTGAGTTTCGACTCACATTACTCTTCTGAGTCATCGGTTTGCTCAAACGAATCTGTGTCACCAGTCTCCGGCGCCTCATCGCCCGCAGGCACGTCGTCGGACGATTCTGCGTCCGGCGTGGTGGTCTCCGGCGTTGTAGCGTCCGAATTAGCTTCCTGTGCCGCGGCTTCATTGCGCAATTCAGCTTTGGCAGCCTCAGCTTCGATATCCTCGCTGGCAATCACGGCACACGACGCCAGCGTGTCGCCGTCGTCCAGTTTCATGATGCGGACACCCTGAGTATTTCGTCCAATGGTGCTGATGTCCGACGCTCGCAGGCGTTGAATTTTTCCCTTGGACGTCACAATCAGAACTTCGTCGTTATCGCGGACAGCCATCGCATCAACAACTTTGCCGTTGCGTGCCGTGGTTTTTATGTCACGCAGCCCTTTGCCGCCTCGTCGCTGACGGCGGTACTGAGCCGTACTGCTGGAGGACCCTTCGCCTTCAGTCTCGTCCTCTTCAGACGCACCGGTCAGACCTGTTCCGAACGGAGTTCGTTTGCCGTAGCCCAATTCACAAACCGTCAGCAAGGTGCAGCTGATTTCGGCGACAACCATTCCGACGACCTCTTCATCGGCGATCAGGTTGATCCCTTTCACGCCGCGAGTGGCTCGGCCCATTGGGCGAGCGTCGTCGTGGCTGAAGCGAATGGCCATGCCGCCGGAGGTACTGATGACAACATCCTGATCGCCCTGCAGAATCCGTACGTCGACAAGTGAATCATCGTCATCCAGACGAATCGCAATGATGCCACCTTTTTGCGGTCGCCCATAGGCCGACAGGGCGGTCTTCTTCACGATGCCCTTGCGTGTCGCGATCATCAGAAACCTGTCGTCCGGGAATTCACGAACGTTGAAGCAGTTCGAAATCCGCTCGTTCTCTTCCAGAGCGATGACATTTACCAACGCGCGGCCCTTGGCCGTGCGCGCCTGTAGCGGCAGATCGTAGACCTTCAGCCAGTGCACTCGACCACGATCGGTGAAGAACAGCAGGTAGTCGTGTGTGCTGGAAACGAATAGGTGTTCGATCGCGTCCTCTTCGTCCGAGGTCGCTCCCTTGATCCCTTTGCCACCACGATTCTGAGCCTCATAGGTCGTGAGCGGCGTCCGCTTGATGTAGCCGCGACGCGACAGCGTCACCACCATCGCTTCTTCCGGGATCAGGGCCTCTTTGTCGTAGTCACCCAATTCTTCAAAGGAAATGTCGGTGCGACGTTTATTGCCGTATTTGTCTTGCAGCTCATCCATGTCCTCACGGATGACGGCACGGATGTGAGCTTCGTCGCTGAGCAGATACAGATACTCGGCGACACTCTCGAGCAATTGAGCGTGCTCGCCCTGCAGCTTTTCGCGTTCCAGGTTGGCCAATGAACCCAGCTGCATGGAGACGATGGCTTCGGCCTGGTTGGTCGAGATGAAGTACTCTTCCGCCGTGCCCTGTTCGGCCTGGTACTCGCCAAATCCGTGTTCTCCCAGTGCTCGAGCAACAAGCTCGGCGGGGATTGGGATCGCCTGCAAATCATCCTTCGCAACCGCTCGACTGGAAGCGTTTCGGATTGTCTTGATGATGCGGTCGATATCCACCTGAGCCAGCAGCAGCCCTTCCACCGTGTGCTTGCGTTTGCGGGCCTCTCGCAGCATGAACTCTGTGCGGCGACGGACAACTTCCACGCGATGCCGAAGAAAGGCGTCCAGCATGCCGCGCAGTGTCATCAGTTGCGGGCGACTGCCATCCAGTGCCAGCAGAATCATGCTGACGGTCGACTGCAGTGGGGAGAACTTGTACAGCTGATTCAGCACGACGTCCTTGTCGGCATCTCGCTTCAGGACAATGTGCAGGCGAACCTGCCACGACGGAATTGTACGGTCGGTGAGGTCAACGATCCGGGAAATGCCCTTGATACGTTCATCGCGAACCAGTAATTCCAGCTTTTCACGAATACGGTCACGAGTTTCCATGTACGGAATCTCGGTCACGACGATCACGTCGCTTTTCTTTTCGGTCTCAAAGTGAGTGCGAGCTCGCAGCGCAATCGTCGAGCGGCCCGTCATATAGGCCTGACGAATTCCCATGCGACCACAGATAACGCCTCCGGTGGGAAAGTCCGGCCCGGGGATCGCATCCAGCAGTTCATCCAGGGTCAGTTCCGGATTATCGATGATGCGTTTGACAGCTTCACAGACTTCGGCCATGTTGTGAGGCGGAATACTGGTGGCCATGCCGACGGCGATTCCCGTCGAGCCGTTGACAATCAGGTTCGGAAATCGAGCCGGCAGCACGACAGGTTCCGTGCGTTCCTGATCGTACGTGTTCACAAAGTCCACGGTATCGCGATCGATATCGCGCAACAGTTCTGAGGCTGCGCCAGCCAGTCGTGCTTCAGTATATCGCATTGCTGCCGGCGGAAGTCCGGCCAGCGAACCGAAGTTGCCCTGCTTATCGATCAGAACCTCGCGCATCGCCCAGTCCTGAGCCATGCGCACCAGTGTTGGATAGATGGATCCTTCGCCGTGCGGATGGTAGTTACCGCTCGTATCGCCGGCGATCTTGGCGCACTTTTTGCGGCTGCCCCCCGGACTGAGATTCAGGTCGTTCATCGCCACCAGAATGCGGCGTTGGGACGGTTTAAGACCGTCACGGACATCAGGCAATGCCCGGCTGATAATGACGCTCATCGCATACGTCAAATAGCTGTTCTGCATTTCCTCCTGAATGTCGGTGCGCTGAACTCGATCTTCTCCACCGCTACCGGTTGGCGCGGAAAGGTCACCTGTGGGATCGTCTGTGGACAACCTGAAAACTCCTTTTGGGCTGCTAAGCTATGCTTAGCCCGAACTGCGTGGATTGCTGGTCAAACCTGAGGTTTCTGCCAGGGGCTTCCCGACAAAATCTGTGTCATCACTTGCCACGGGTTGCCTGACCCGCCAACGCCACAGAAGTGGCCCTCATGTGGAAAACGGGGTCAGCTACCAAAAATGCGAAGCACCCTTCGGGCCGTTCTGGTTTTTGGTACCTGACCCCGTTTTTCCTGACAACACCAATGCCGAAGAAATCTCGCCGGAACTTACATAACCAGTTTCTAAGTCACGGTTTACGGCATCTCGCGAAGAGAAGCAAATACTAGCAGAATAACACGCATTTCTCAACGCCCAGCGGGTCTAATCACAGGCAAAGTCGACCTAATATTCAGGGGACGGGGCTGGCAGACGATCGGAACTCGGACGTGGCCTCCACACCCCTTCTGTCAAAGTGAATATCCATTGAACATACCAATCGCCGACACTCCGTTTAACCCGTACTGTCCACCGGAAAGCGGTCCTCAGGATGCCGAACTGTCGCCGGACACTGAGTTCATGGTTTCCAGTGAGTGCATTCTGTGCGGGCCGGAAGTCCGCCTGCCGGAAGTCTGCATCCGCACGGGTGACAGAGGCGAACTGCAACGGCTGTCTGACGAGCTGCGGTGGACTCCGACATGGCTGCATCGGATACGAGTGATTCTGTTGGCGATGGGGCTGCCGGTCGCAGTTCAGTTGCTGGTCATTAGGGCGACACAACCAATCCAGAGCACGCCGCAGATTACATGGATGTCAGCGCTGGTATTCGTCTTCGTGTGTATTGTGCTTCCCGCCGTGTTGTGGGTCGCCGCCCGAGCGACAAGTCGTATCCAGGTAACATGGTACGTGGAAACCGATGTGATTCGCCGGCACCGGCGGAAGCAAAAAACGTGGATGTTCATTGCCTGTGTGCTGGGGGGCATGTCCGTCGCGTCTGTCCTGCTGACTCTCGTCGAGAGCGAATCCTTTTTTCTGTTCACGTTCTGGACGGGGTTGCCCGCGGTCATCTCACTGGGGTGGTCGCGACAACTGATTCAGCCACACGTGATCGGCACTCATCAGGGGTTGCATATTCTGGCAGGATTCAACCCGTTGTTTTTGCAGGAAGTTCTGTCCATTATTGATCGTCAGGGCGAGGACACGAAGTGAGTGCTGCCGGCACAGATTTTGACCCGTTTCAGGCACCCGCGGCGGCTGCGCCATAAAAAGAGGTACTGAGCTTGCCCTGTTGCCGGGGAACTTCTCTGATTCGAACGTCAGCCTGCAGCTGGTGGGTCGGCGCCGTGGAACTTTCGTTCTGAGTGGGCATTCCAGGAAGATTTATCACAAAGTCAACCGGACCATCAGCGGCTACTGATTCACGTTGTCTCAGGGAGGGTCGGGACTTGTTTTCGGACGAAGCTCCGCCCGCCGGCAACGTCCGGGATCCGAAAAAGACTCTTTGTTGCTCCCAGTGAAATCAGCGGGTTAAAATGCGCCAGCGGCCTCGGCATAGGCGGAATCGAAGTTCGCACCGGCGGTCTTCGTCGTTCGATGTCCGGCCGACCCGTCGTCACCGTTCGTCTTGAACTTGCGGACCAGTTCGTTCAAGGCCGTGGCCTGAGCTCCCAGTTGTTCGCTGCTGGAAGCCAGTTCCTCGCTCCCTGCGGAAGTCTGCTGCGTAACGCTGGACACCTGCTGGATAGCACCGGACACCTCGTCGGCTGTGGCAGACTGTTCAACAGTCGTTTCGGCCATGGCATTGATTCGGCTGGCGGTGTCCTGAGCTCCTTCAACGATCTTTGTCAACGACTCGGCTGTCTGCACGCTGAGTTGGGCACCTTCCTCGACTCGTTTGGTCGATTCCTGAATCAGGCTGGTGATTTCACCGGCTGCCTGATTTGATCGTTCGGCCAGCTTTCGTACTTCGTCCGCCACTACGGCAAAACCGAGGCCGTGCTCACCCGCCCTGGCCGCCTCGATCGCGGCGTTCAAGGCCAATAGGTTCGTCTGGCTGGCGATTTCGGAGATCACCTCGATAATTTCGCCGATCTGCGCCGAACTGGTGCGGATCTGCTCCATTGCTTCGTTGGACTTCTGCACGGCGACGCCACCCTGCTCAGCCATTTCGCTGGTCGTGTTGGCGACTTCGTTGGCTTTTTTGGCTTCCGTCTTGACCGATTCTATCGATCGTGTCAGCTCCTCAATTGATGCTGACATCTGTTCTACCGACGCGCTTTGGTTTTGGGCACCCTGAGCCATCGATTGCGAACTCTCGGCAATTGCCCGAGAACCGTCAGTGAACTGCAGTGATCCGTCCATCACTTCGCGAACCACACCGGACAGGTCCGCCAGCATCCTGTTGATGCCGGCGGCCAATTCGTCAATGGGGTCGTCGCCGGAGACTTCGACCGATTGGGTTAAGTCACCTGCGGCCGCTGTGGTTACGACGTGCAGAATATCGTTGACCTTGCTGCGAAGTGCCTCAGCTTCTGCCTGTTGTGTTTCAGCCCGTTCCTGTTGACGAGCCTGCTCTTCCTCCAGACGTTGACGTTCCATGTTGGCCTGTTCGGCGTCGCGGGCTCGTTCCTGCTCAACGCGGGCTTGTTCCTTCTCGGCCCGTTCTGCTGCAAGAACTCGTTCCTGGTCGACGCGGACACGTTCCTGTTCGGTTACGATCGCGACCTGTTCTTCCGTCTCACGTTTGTTCCTGAAGAAGGTTCGCAATCCGTCAGCCAGCCTTCCCAGTGCGTCGTCGCCGGTGACTTCAACTTCCATTGAGTAATCGCCAATGGCGACCAGATTGGCCACTTCCAGAATGTTCTCAACCTTCTCCGTGGCTTCCTGTGCGAGCCGGCGTTCCTCTTCCGCCCGCTGATTGTCCTCTTCTGCTCGCCGTTTATCCTCTGCTGCCTTCTGAGCCTGAGCCTGCTGCTCTCGTTCGGCGGCCTCTTTAATCTCTTCAAGTGTCCTGGCCGAAGCTTCAACTGCGGTGTTTAGCGCGGTCGCCATTCGTCCCAGTTCATCCTTGCTGTCAAGTTTCAGCCTTTTCGAGAGGTCGCCTTGTGCCACAGACTCGAGCACGTCGACCGTTTGGTTGATCGGCGAAGTGATACTGCGGATCAGGAAGAATGAAATCCCCAGAGACAACGCGATAATGACCAGCGTTCCTCCGATCATGACGTAGTAGGCCATGCTGGCGGTATTTGCGGCACCTTCCTGACGCCCGTCCATGAGGTCCTGTTCTCGGCCCGCAAATGTCGCGATCTGGCCGCGAAACCTGTCGAAGTACTGCTTACCGCGGGCTTCGCCAACCAGGTCTGCCATATCGTCCATCGTCTTCGCATCGCCGATCTCATGACGCAGAGCGATGGTCGGCTCGGTCACCTTGTCCTGCCACTCAGCGATCGTGCCCTGAATCTCCTCGAGCAGTTTCACCTGCGCCGGGTTATCGCTGACTGTCTCTTTCAGTGAAGTGACTTTCGACTTGAATTCCTTGCTTTCCTGCATGTAGGGGCTAAGGAATTCATCCTTTCCTGCCAACAGGTATCCACGCATGCCAGCCTTCATGCCGACGGCCGACGCCAGCAGACCTTCGGCCTCGGCAATGACTTCGTGTGTGTGGTCGACCCAATCGGTCGTTTCTCCAATCGTCGTGATACTTTCGGCCACGCGCGTGGAGGCGACATGACCTTCCTGCTCACGTTTTGTCAGCAAGGATTCTTCCCGGCCAATGAAGGTTGCGATCTGGTCGCGAAACCTGTCGAAGTACTGCTTACCGTGGTCTTCGCCAACCAGGGTCACGATGTCGCCGATCGTTTTCCTGTCGCCGACCTGCCCACGCATGGCAATGGCCGGCTCCGAGACTTTCTCGTTCCACTCCCTGATGTTTGCCTCAATCTCCGCCAGCAGCGTCACCTGCGCGGAGTTGTCACTGACCGTCTCCTGCAACTCGGAAAGCCGTTCGAAGAAGAGTATTTTGCCCTGCTTGTAGGGATCAAGAAACTCTTCCTTGCCAGCCAGCAGATAGCCCCGCATGCCGGTCTGCATATCGACAGCTGACGCCAGAAGCTCTTTGGCGTCAGCAATCGCCTCGTATGTATGCTTCACCCAACCGGTCGTTTCGCTGACGATTGCCAGTGCCTTGGTGGCAACGCCTGTTGCCGCTGCGGCGTCCCGCTTACGTGTTTTCATCAGCACCTGCTCGCGGCCGGTGAAGGCAGCGATCTGTTCCCGAAAACTGTCGAAATAGACCTTTCCTTTGGCTTCGCCGACCAGCCTGGCCATGTCATTCATGGTCTGAGCGTCTCCGATGTCGTGCCGCAAGCCAATGACTGGCTCGGTGACGTTGGATTTCCACTCGGCAATGGTTGTCGCGATTTCGTTCAGCAGTTGCACCTGTGCGCGGTTGTCACTGACGGTTTTCTTCAGTGAAGCAACCCTTTCGGTGAAGGCCTTTGATCCACTGACATAGGGATCGAGGAACGCTTCTTCGCCGGCCAGCAGGTAGCCGCGCATGCCGGTCTCCATATCGACTGCAGATGCCTCGATCGCTTTTGCTTCCGCGATGACCTTGTGCGTGTGATCCACCCATCCATTGGATTCGATCAGTGAACTGACGCTCCACATGCAGACGCCGACAAGTGCGGCGGTCAATGCGAGTGGTACACAACTTCCGAAGGTCAGCTTCCTAGTTAGTGGGTGACTCGATATTTCATCGGGTGGTTGAAACGGGGGTGAGAACAGCAAAAAGCTCCGCGAAGTTGAGGTGAAGATTCGTATTGCTTGTTGTAGATGCACGCAAAACGGAGTCAACACGCTCAATCTTCG
>JAAERP010000290.1 GCA_024230215.1 Fuerstiella sp.
AACGGGGTCAGGTACCAAAAACCGGAACGGCCCGAAGGGTGCTTTGCATTTTTGGTACCTGACCCCCTTTTCCGGCGAACGATTCAACGCCACTTCTTGGCTGTGAAACGCTGTAGCCTCAGACTTCCTGCTGTAATTGGGTATGATCAACGATCGAGCATCGTGCTTCGATGGGTGCCTGTATCTAAGACGGTTGGTGGAGCCGGGACGATGACAAACGGAAATCGCAAACTGCTGCCGTTGATCACGCTGTTTGGGCTCTGTGGCCTGGCGTGCAGTGTGGCCTGTGCTGCGGATGAAATTGAGCGGCGCGATGACGCGCCGAAACCTCTCTCGGCAGAACAGAGTATCAAGCACTTTCGCTTGCCGGACGACCTGCGAATCGAATTGGTCGCTGACGAACCGCTGGTTGCTGATCCGGCAGCGATCGCATTTGATCGGCGAGGGCGGTTGTTTGTTTGTGAGCTGCATGGTTACAACCTCGAAGGACATCTGGACGTTCAGCAGCTCAACAAAACCGGCAAACTGGACACGGTTGTACGCCGCATTCCGGCAGGGTCTGAAGCGAGAGAAGCTGCCGAGGACGGTACGTACGGCACCGTCAAGCTGCTGACCGATACGAATGGCGACGGTCGCATGGACCGGGCGGACGTTTGGGCTGATCGTCTTCCCCCCTGCCACGGGCTGGTGGTCGCGCGCGGTGGCGTGATTGTCGTTTGCCAACCGGACATCCTCTTTCTGGCCGATCGCGACGGTGACGGCAAGGCCGAAATTCGCGAGACGTTGTTCACAGGCTTCGGCCAAACAACGATGGAACGCTCAATTAACAACCCGCGTTGGGGTCTGGATAACTGGATCTACGTCTCCGGTGGAAACGCAGGCGGAAGAATCAATGGTCCACACTTGAAGAATTCAGTTCAGATCGGCACGACTGATTTTCGTATCAAGGCCGATGGCAGCGCAATCGAACCGGTCACCGGACGCACGGCGACATTCGGGCAAACGATGACCGACTGGGGCGACCGGTTTCTGATCACGACACGATCGCCCGCCCTGTACGCCGTGCCATTGCCCTATCGCTATTTGGCACGCAATCCTTACGTGCCATCGCCCAGCGCCGTTGCCAACGCGTTTGACGACATTCGCACGTATCCGGCAAGCCAGCCTCATCCGTGGCGCCTTGAAAGAAGCCAGAAGAAAGAGTGGGCCAGGTACTATGGCGATCGGTACGGCGCGGCCGAAGCAACGGCCAACGGTTACTTTACTTCCGCATGCGGGCAGTTGATCTACCGGGCCAACACACTCCCCGAAGCGTACCGAGACAACCTGTTGTGTTGCGAGCCTTCACAGAATCTGATCCATCGTTGTCTGGTGGAACGCGATGGATTGCGGTTCAAAGCTCGACGTGCGCCGGGCGAAGAGACGTCGGAATTCCTCACGTCAACTGACCAGTGGTTTCGCCCCACGAATCTTGCATTGGGGCCTGACGGTGGGATCTATGTCGTGGACATGTATCGCGAGATCATCGAAGACTACTCGGCGATTCCTCGCTATCTGCAACAGCAATACGGTTTGATCGAAGGCAACGACCGCGGGCGGATCTGGCGGATTGTTCCTCAGAGCGACGCCGCTCCAGTCGACCGACGTGACGGAGACGGACAATCGGCAGAGCCAGTCACAACAAGCGAACTCGTTGCCGACCTCTCGAACCCTAACGGTTGGTGGCGCCAGACAGCGCAACGGCTGCTCATTGAACACCTTGACATGTCCGCCGTGGACGCCTTAACCAGGACCGTCCGAAGTGGAGCCACTGCACAGACGCGGTTGCACGCCCTTTATGCGCTGGATGGCCTGCACTCACTGACTCCCAGTGTCGTCAGCCAGTCGCTCCGCGATCATCATTTTGCCGTCCGAATGCACGCCCTGCGATTGTCCGAGCCCTGGTTGAACGTAGAAACACACCTGGTGGACGACGTGCGGTCGCTGATAGACGATCCGGATCCGAGAGTCCGTCTGCAACTGGCACTCACGGCGGGTGAGAGTCGCGACCCTCACATGAATCAAACACTACAACAATTGGCTGACCGTGATGGCAGCGACGAGTGGATGCGTGCGGCGATCCTCAGTTCCGTTTCGCAGTCGTCATCCGAGTTGCTCGCTACGATTCTTGAGAAGTCAGAACGCACCGGCACAAGCCGGCGACTTCTCAGTGGCCTCGCTTCGATCACAGGTGCTCGGCATCAGGACGAACAGATCGCCAGCCTGCTGGTCACCATCGCTGCGAATGACAAGTCGCATCAAGGCGATGCGCAGGTCGCGTGTCTCACCGGACTTCTCGAAGGACTCCAGCGAGGCAAGGTGCAGGCCCTTGACTCAGCAGAGGGAAAGCAGGCGCTGCTGCGACTTCTCAGCGTTCCATCGGCCGAAGTTCGCCTGCTGGCACTGCGCGTGTCCGGCCTCGTGAAGCTGTCCGACTCACCGCTAATGAAAGCAGCATTTACCGCGGCTGCAAAGGACGCGCTGGACGAGCACAAACCGCTTGAGATACGGCAAGCGGCGGTGAGCATGCTGGCCAGTGCGCCTTACGAAACACTCGCCGAAACGGCCGCAGCCTTACTCGGCCCTCGACAACCGTTAGAGCTGCAGCTCGCGGGCATCCGCTCGCTCTCGTCGGCCGATCGTCCGGCAGTCGTCTCAGTCCTGTTATCCAATTGGTCCGCTTTCAGTCCAAACGTTCAATCGGCCGTTATTGACACGATCTTCGGTCGCGCCAACCGCATCTCTGGATTATTGGATGCAATCGAGCAGGATACGGTTTCGCCGCAAAGCCTGGGCTCGCTGCACCGAGCTCAGTTATTTGAACACTCGGACCCCACTGTTCGCCAGCGCGCCACAACGCTACTTGCCCAACACGTTCCGCAGAAGAGCCGCGAGTTATTCGACCGCTATCACACAGCACTGGCCGGCGAACGCGACGCCGCGCAGGGTGAAGCCATATTCAAAAAGATCTGCGCGCAGTGCCATCGGCTGGGAGGCCAGGGCAGTCAGGTGGGGCCGGACCTGTCCGCCGCGCAGAACCGGCCTGACGCATCCTTCCTGCTCGACATGCTGCAACCCAGCACAAAGATCACGGCCGGCTATCGCACCTATGTCGTCGCGGATGTGCGGGGCCGAGTCTTCACGGGCGTTCTCACAGCCGAAAACGCGACCAGCGTCACACTGCGCGGCGCATCCGATCGATCCAGCCTGAATGACGCTCCTTCGGTCGTCGACCACACGATCCTGCGCAAGGATATCGAGCAGATGAAATCGTCGAATCAGTCTCTGATGCCGGAGAATCTTGAGAAGGATGTTTCACCACAGGACGCGGCGAACCTGATCGCGTACCTCCGCAGGATGTTGGGACCGGTCCCTCCACCGATGCTGATGTTGTTCGACGAAGAACCCGTGTTCGTCGCTGCGCTGAACGAAGGCGCGGGCACAGCGACGCTGGTAGCCGACGACAGTTTCAGCGGAACGGCGGCTCTGCTTGTCACGCCACCACAGCGCTATTCTCGGCAGATCCCCGGCTGGAAATACCGAATTCGCGAAACGCCCGGCCTGGACGAGTTTCGATACATTCGATTTGCCTGGAAGACTCGCGGTGGTGATGGCGTTATGATTGAATTGGCCGACAACGGCGCGTGGCCATCGGCCGACATACCACTTCGCCGCTACTACAGCGGCAGGAACACGACCAACTGGAAAGCAACGGAGGTCTCGCAGGACGCCCCCGGCGAGTGGACCGTCGTGACTCGCGACCTTTGGAGAGACTTCGGCAATTTCACACTCACGGGCGTTGCCCCCACAGCGATGGGAGGTAACGTGATGTTTGATCGCATCGAGTTGCTACGTTCGCTCGATCGGAATGCGTCGAGTGAATAAGAACCTGGACGAGTCATTGAGTCCAGCAGCCCAGGACGAATCGGGGAGATGATGAAGATAATCCAACGATGCTCGAAAACACCTGCTTGCGAGATGACTGCCATGTGGTTCGCAGCAATGGTCTGGCTGCTGATGCTCGGCGTGGGGCACGCTCAAGACACAACGCCGCTACAGGCTGGCGCCGCGAGCAAGGTGATCAACAATCGTCTTGGCAGCTGGGTGCAGGGAGCTGGCGTTCCCAAGACCGCAACGAAGCAGCGAGATAACCTGGAAGCAAACGGACTCTATTTGTCCGACGGCAGGACGACGATGTTGCTGGTGAGTTGCGATCTGGTCGGCCTGAATTCGAAACACGTGACCATCATTCGCGAGGCCGTGGCGGCAGCGACAGAGATTCCGTCACGGAACGTCCTGATCGCCTGCACGCACACGCATGGTGGCCCCTCCCTGCTCAAGACCAACTATCTGATGCCGATCGATCATGCCTATCTGGACCGATTGCAAACCTGGCTCGTGGAACTTGCTCAAGCGGCAGTTCGTTCGGCAGGACCGGGCAAGCTTGGCTGGGGCAAAGGGACGGCGCAGATAGGATTCAATCGGCGTCTCTGCTGGGCAGACGGCACGCATTCGATGCACGGCGACGCGTCGCGTGAGGACTTCGCCGGACTGGAAGGTCCCGATGATCCGCAGCACCTGGCCATCTTCGCTGCAGATGCCGATGGAAAACTGATCGCAGTGTTGCATCACAACACCACACACCCAACGATCTTCTACGCAGCGGGCGTTTACTCGGCAGATTTCCCGGGCGAAGCTCGCGATCTCATCCGAAAAGAACTGGGCGACATCCCCGTATTGTACCTCAACGGAGCGCAGGGCGATCTCGCCATCGACGACATGCTCCACCGCCGCAATGAATCACGCGAGGAGAAACTTCAGCGAATCGCTCGACTGGCAGCCGACGAAACCTTACGGCTTTATCAGAACGTCAAGTACCACGACCATCCCGTGCTGGACCACAGCTATGACGACGTGAAGGTCGGCGTGCGACTGCCGGACGCCGACCACCTGGCGGAAGGACGTGCCATCCTGAAACGCATCGACGCGGGAGAGAACATCCGTGGGATGAAGATGATCATGGCCTTCGGAGCGGTTCACCTGCAGAAAGAGTACGGCGAGAATCCGGTCGAGACTCTGCCAATTCACACAGTCCGTATCGGAGACGTCGCATTGGTGACGCAGCCATGCGAACTCTACTGTCAGTTTGGCCTGGACATCAAACGTCGCAGTCCGGCACCGATCACCGCGGTCGTCGGTCTGACAGACGGTTACGGTGGCTACTGCCCAACAATCTACGGAATCCTCGGTGGCGGCTATTCGGGCCGACCGATCTATTGGACACGTCTTGAACCGAACGCCGGCTACGAAATCGTTGAACGCGCTGGACGCGTGTTGAACGCGGTGTGGCGCGACAGCCGAACGAACAAGGGCCAGGAATAGAGCAATTTATCTATTGTCGTGAACGATACTGGTTCGTGGGAGTAACAATACTGCTATTGAAAATCGCTCTTCGCGGCCACAAGTCAGCATGAAACGCTGTAGCCGCTCACGTGGGCGTTGCCGTGGCAGGCCCCGTGCGCCGGTGACCATCGCCCCCGCGCCGATGGTCCGGACAACGCCCATCGATTCACTCTTCTCAGCTACCTCACGCCTTCAAACAGATCATTTCGAAACGAGGCCGGTCCGACTCTCGACTTCTTCAGGTGAAGACTCCAGGCCCCTGGCCAGGGTTTCTGTGTTTCGGGAGGGCGGCCACGATCAAGGAGGCCCCAGAATACCTGTCGTCCCGTCAGCGCCACTTCACGTCGGAGTCTGCCCAGACGCTTGTCTTCTCCGAATTGTGGAGCCAGGCGCAGGGTCATTGGATGCACGTTATACATCTGGTTCGGCCACATCGTTGCGAGATAGAGTTTCTGAGGCGTGTGCGGCTCGAGGCCCAGTTCTGCGAGTTCCGGAAAACGATCCGCATCGCCAGCGGATTCAAAAGCCGCGACGACTGCGCGTGCCACGTCTCCCACACCATGTGCATAGTATCCCTCCTGCATGACCGGCTGTTCGCCAACGATAATCGACGGTCCTAAGCAGCGAATTGCAGCAACAAGTCGCAGCTCAATCGCCTTAAGACCTCGATGATGCTGATAGCGTTCGAGGATCAAGTGGGGGCTGTCTCGTCCGCGCCAGGCAAACTCATTGAAGTTATAGCCGACAGTTACGCCCAACGCGGCGGTGACGGCATCGGTCTTGTGAGTGTTGACGTCGCCGCCGGTCTGAAAGAGCCAGCTCGCCGTTCGGCCCAGCAACAGGTAGGCGCTGTCGAAATCGTCTCCAACCGCAGCCATTGCCGATCCATTGATGTGATGATCGTGAGGAGATGCATAAAGAACTCCCATGCGACGCTCTGAAGATCTCTGTTTTGTCCAGCTCTTTCCGCCGTCTGTCGTGTGGATCACAGTGCCGCGATCACCGCTCAGCCAACCATGGAGCTCGTCGGAAAAATGAACACTGCGCCACCATCCCGGTGTTCCGGTCCGCACCACGCTCCAGGTTCCAGACGCAGGATCGCGGCGCAATAGTGCAAACGGGCTGACAGCCCACACCTGGTTTTCACCTTCCAGGCTGATGTCGTCCAGATTGACGAGGTCCAGGAGCTGCGGGTCCAGCTGAATGTCTTCACGTGCCCACGTCTTCCCACCGTCATTGGTGTGAAGAATGTTGCCGTGTTGACCAACAATCCAACCTTCGAACGGACTGGAAAATCGAACGGCCCGGTAGCTGAGCGATAAGCCAAAGGGGCGATGGAGCGCTGGCATGGGATGCGTCTTCCAGCTTTCGCCACCATCTTCGGTGGTCAACACGGTTTCAAAGCGGCCCACCGTCCAGCCGTGTTGCCTGTCGATGAAATGCACGTCATAGAGCCAGCCTGGTGTCGGGACGTTGCGCATTTGATTCCAATGTTCTCCGCCATCCGTTGTTCTCCAGACGGTTCCAAATTCCCCCACTGCCCAACCGTTCTTTCGGTCCAGAAAGGTTAAGCCGCTGAGCCAGCCTCCCACCGAATCCAGCTGAATCTTCCAGGTGCGCCCTCCATCGTCTGTTGCGAGAATGACGCCCATGCCTCCAAAAATCGCCAGATCATAATCGCGCGGCCAACCTCCCACCGCCCAACCATGTTCGCGGTCAACGAAGTGCACTTTCTCGAGCAAAACGTTCACGCCGGAATCCTGCTCTTCCCACGTAACACCTCCGTCGCGCGTGTGCAAGATCGTCCCCAGTCCTCCGGCTGCCCATCCGTGTGTCGCGTCCACGAAATCGACGCTCCCGAGACGATCGCCACGACGATCCCGTTCCAGCGAACCCGACTCGCCCTGCTTCGCGACTCGCCCGGGAGCGGGACCAGGCCGCGTCCCGCCTTTCGCCAGAGGGCTTATCTTGCTGGGATCCATCTCTAACCATCCAAGTCGACTCGGATCGCGGATCAACTTATCCGGCACCGACCAAAAAAGATCCAATGCGTCGCGACGCGAAACCTGGCCTTTTGAATCGTCCTTCCACATCCATGCCGCATCGGTCGCCATTGCGTTCTTACCGGAAACGCAGCGGTGGAGATTCAGCCCCCATCGTTTGGGAATCAGCCCAGGTTCACACAGAGCGCTGAAGGGAATCGACAGTTCCACTGACCAACGTTTCCCGTCCGTATGTTTCTCAACCTTCGCGGCCGCTCCCGACTGCCACTCGGGATATGGCATCACTGTAAACATCCCAAAGGAGTCGTAGTAACGCTGCAGGACGACACCATCCGAGTTTACGAGGAACTGAAACACACCTGCGTGATAGGAGTCCGTCGCAGCCAATTCAGGTGACAACAACACCTCGACATAGTCCCCCCACTCGATTCCCCATGACTCGCGACGATCCAGGTAGTTCGTTCTTCGGTTTCCGCTACCATAGGTTCTGTCTTCCTCTTCCCGCGTGACAACTCCCAGGTGGTTCAGCGAGGGTTCTTCGCAATCGAATCGTATATGCAGGTTCGAGTGATCGTGCATCAGCCGAGCCTGAGTCCGGTCAGAACTCCGACCGCTGCGATCAGTCATTTTCGAGACCGTCGTTGCTCGATCCCAGTCAATCGAGTCCACCGTCGCCAGACGAAGCGTCGGCCGTCTTGCCTCGACTGTCCCGCCGTCAGCCTGCCCTCTTGCGATGCTTAGCGAGTTCGTATTTCGATCCACGTCGCAGAGAACCAACGTGGTTTCAGCACTCCGGCTCAGCTCAGCCGGACCTGTGTTCCTGCGATGAATGCGGCTGACGTCTATCCCCCATACTGAGCCCTTTTCAACTGTGGGACGCAGCGAATCCCAGGGAACTTCCATCGTCAGCTTCCAGCCCAGCTCCGATCGAGTGGTGGTCACTTTGGCTTCGGATTTCCATGCCGGACACATCGTTCCTCCGTCCCAGGGGTCATAGAAGACATCCAGCAATACGCCGGCCGGATTAACTGCGATGAAGTAGTAGGCTCCTTCCATGAAGACTCGATTCTCGTTCGCCGGACGCGGCTTTAGCTGCGATCGAAGCTCTTCCGGATCCGAAGCAATCTCGATGAGATCAAAGTTCGACCAATCCTGACCAACTCCCACCGGAGTCAGGCAAACAACAACGCACTCGTCCAGCAAGACAGACTGATCCGGCTTGGATAGGCCTAGCGCCCATTGCGTTTCCTCAGCCAGGCTCATGCCCTGGTAAAGCAATGGTTTGATGGCGGCGAAGTCCCCATCCCAGAACGCCCGAACTTTCGCCGGACGATTGTCGATCAACGGAGTGACCGCCTTCAGCTGGTCAGCATCCGGATCAGCGCAGGTCACGGTGAGCGTAATCTTATGACTGTCACAACGAATCTCGGCAAAGGTCTCACGACTCGCCAGCTCGCCCGATTGCTCGATAAAGGCGCCGGTCTCAGCTCCCTGGTTGGAAGAAGTTTTGACTTCCTTTAGAGACCTGGCCAGGTCCGAATCGAGCGAATTTTGTAAGGAGAGAGCCGGCGGTGGTTCCAGCTGCCATGCGTGTTTCGCCAACAATGTATCAAGGCGCACACGACTGATCCCCAACTCTTCCGCGAACTCGTCGCCGCGTTCAAAGACGCTCCAGTAGTTCAGACGCACGACGTCAGCGAAGGAATGCCCAAATGCTCTCTCGATGCGAGCCTGATCTTCATCCACCGATTGAGCAGACAATACGCTGGCGCTCAGTCCGATCATTACAGAACAAATCAATCTCATTCATCTCACCTGGAACGTGGAATTGTTGGCACAGTATCCGATGCTCCGACCGAAGGGTCAACGGCGCACCGCGATTCCCGGCACTTGGCGACAACTCAGAACTCGTGTAACCGTCGGGTTCGTTTTTCAACGGACTGCTACAGCGTTTCACGCTGACTTGTGGCCGCGAAGAACGCTTTTCAATAGCAGTTTTGTTACTCCCACGAGCCAGTACCGTTCACAACAATAAGTAAACTGCTCTATCACGATTGAACGTACCAAACGCGAAGACTTCGCCGCGTCATTGTTGGTCTGGCTTCACACCGAACCAGAACTCCTGACCGCTGCGAAACCGCGCCACCATCTCAAAATTCTCGAACGAGATGCCACCAGGAATCGGGGTCCTGCTGGCCCAGTACTTCGTGCGGCCGTTCACGCGAACGTACAGGTCATCCGGCGGAGATTCACAGCGCCAATACTGAACGGCGCGCAATCCCGTGTACTTCCAGCCCTTAAACGTGAATGGAGCATAGTCCGCTTTCTGCGGTTCGCTTTCGTCTGTCGTCGCTGAAACAAACGCGTGCCCTTCAGGCGTACGCGTCAGTTGGTCCAGCGGAAATCGCCTGACAGGCGCGAATGCGTCGCCGTCGAATGCCGGCCAGAGGTTTCTCGATTGCACAATTCGATCCGCAAGCTGTAAACGACGAAGACGTGCATAATTGCCCATCGTGGCAGTGAGCACACAGGATCGCATTGGCCTGGAACTGCGTTTTGCAAACGAAGCGATCCCGACTTCGAACGGCCGGTCAGAACGAAAGCGGAGTCGAAGATACGGATCAGCACCGCTGTTGAACCGTTCGACGTGAACGAATACCTCGAGAGTCTCAACATCGCCCTCGCGAGAGACCACTCCACGAGCCGGATGATCGGGCGGTTGAGGCGCAAGATCGTTCGGTCTGTTGACGCTCCAAAAACGCTTTCCCCGCACGCCGTCGGTTTGGCTCAACTCCAATTCTGAAAACCCTCGGCGCTCCTGACCCGTGACAGTCGGTTCCACCGCAATGAAGTTGATCATGCGACCGGGAACATGCCCAAGATACGGCGAATAGACTCGCAGCAGCCCACGGGGCCCGGGCATCGGTTCCAACCCGACACGCAAACCGTCCACGTGTCCCCACACCGGCTGCGCTGGAAAACGAGCTGATGGTCGCACCCACCGTCCTTCGCTCTCTGGCAGCGCCATGTCTTCCCAGGAACCCGGCGGAGCGCCAGTCGCCAACGCACATGGGAAAAGACAGAACAAGCACGCGTAGCGCATCGTCGATCTCCAGTGAAGCAATTGCTCGCGAGCCGTGTTCCGTTCAGCCGGACGAATAGGATGCGTGAGCACGATAGGCATCCAACAGGGCGAGAATGTTCTCGATCGAGCAGTCGGCCTGGATGTTGTGCGAAGTGCAGAGGATGTAGCCGCCTCCGGCGCCAAGTGTTTGCACTCGCGATTCGACTTCAGCGGCGATCTCTTCGACGCTTCCTTTGGGCATTGTCTGTTGGATAGAGATTCCTCCCTGGAAACTCATCTTGTCTCCGTGTGCCGCCTTAAGTTCCGGAAAGAAATCACTCATCGCTTCAGGCTGGAGCGATTGCAGCACGTTAAGACCAAGTTGTTGCATTCGTCCCGCGATTGACCGGATGTCGCCGCATGTGTGATGCATCGAGCGGACTCCGTGGGCGGCAATGATATTCAGGTAGCGGCCAAAGCCATCGGCTAAAAGACTCTCCCAGGTCGCGGGGCTGGCAAACAGGTTGCTCTGTTGCCCAAAATCGTCGCCGGTAAGGACGATATCGATCGTTCCGTCCGCTGCTTCCAGGATGCGTTCCAGATAGCATTCGTAAAAACCGCGTAACCGAGCAAAAATAGCTTGGGCGATGTCTGGATTCAAGACGAGATCCATCAGGATCGTCGTTGGGCCTCGCAGGTACATCGCAGGCTTGAGCTGTGCGATGCGATTGAGTCGATCTCCCATGAAGACCGCAACTCGTCCGGCGTCGCGAACAGCCTGGGCCTGCTGCTTAACCACGGAGTAGTCAAAATCATCGGGACTTGGCCAGCCTGCATACGCCTCGACCTCTTCAACCGATTCGACTTCGGCCAGCGGCGAAATGTCGACCTCGCTGTAGCGCTCCGCACCGTAAGGCGTCGGGATGACGACGACGCGGCGGCTGACTCCCCAGATATCGGTGTCCGGACGAAGCGGAGGACCCGTGTACCGGGGACCTTCGATGTAACGAAAGTCGATTTCGTGCCTGTCCAGAAACGTGGCCCGATCCATACCGGTGCTGTTTGATATGACCGACCACGCGCCAGCACTGGCCCAGAAGTCGAAAGGTATGCGATCTGGCTGCTGGTGATCCAGCGCCAGGAAGACTCGTTCGCGGCTGTCCATCTGATGTTCTCAGTTTGCATGCGATCGACCATAGGCGGCACCGAGCCGTCAAACGGGACGTTGATGATACCTTCTTCTGCAAAGAGATCACACTCGGCTGCGATAGAAGTTGTGTTGGTCGAAGGATTCAGGGCACTTCCAGGTTCCGTTTCCTTTCGGGGTGCACGTGTTTGTGTTCTCGGACCGAAGTGGGATATTTTCGATCGCATTCGATAAAGGACGATTAGAACACGGAGCCACGGAGATCACAGAGAAATGCCGAACATGAAACTCAGTGTCCTCCGTGACTCCGTGTTTAAGAATTTCCCGCTCTCGCGCAAACCGCCTGCCTGCCTCACCAACGCTACAGTCGAGGCCGATTCCTTGATACAAGCACGCAGCGCAAGCAAGTGGATTTCTCAAGCCCACCAGACCCACTCGCTGGCGCATCGAGCTTGTATTGCGGACGATTCCTACCAGCCGAGCCATTTAATGTCGTCGCCAGGAACCGGCCCTTCGTTGACTGGTTGCTGTTGTCCAGCCGTCCATCCTTCCTGCCACTCTCGGTATCGAAGGTCTGAATTCCTCCACTGATACGGATTGTTTTCCTTTCGTTCGCCGCGCGAGGCGGAGACTCGGCCTGCGATGTACGCCTGCACCTGAGCAACTTCCAACTTCAGCTGAACCGGCTCAACGGTCGCACACGCGGCGATAGACAGAAAGATCAGGAACAAAACCAGGAGGCTTTCTCGCATAACGATTCTCCGGCCCGTCTGACTTTCGTTGTTGATACCAGCTCGCAGCGCAAGCAAGTGGATTTCTCAAGCCCACCAGACCCACTCGCTGGCGCATCGAGCTTGTATTGCGGCCGATTCCTACCAACCGAGCCATTCAATGTCGTCGCCAGGAACCGGCCCTTCGTTGACTGGTTGCTGTTGTCCAGCCGTCCATCCTGATTCCCACTCCCGGAATAGATTGTCTGGATTTCTGCCATGATACGGATTGCTGTCCACGGGGTCGCCACGTGAGGCAGAGACTCGGCCTGCGATGTATGCCTGCACCTGTGCAAAGTTCACCTGCAGTTGAACCGGCTCAACGGTCGCACACGCGGCGACAAGAAGAGAGACCAGGAATAGAACCAGGAGGCTTTCTCGCATAACGATTCTCCGGCCCGTCTGATTTTCGTTGTTGATACCAGCTCGCAGCGCAAGCAAATGTATTTCTCAAACGCACCAGACCCTCCCGCTGGCGCTTCGAGCTTGTATTGCGGCCGGTTCCTACCGGCCACATTGCAAGTGCTCGTACGGCGGGAACTCGCCCGACGACACGAACCATCTACCGGCCGGCCAGCAGCTCGGCCAGGTCGTTGGAAATTACGTCCAGCCAGCCGTCGAAGTCGCTGTCTGATGATGCGGGTGCCTTGTCGTCCGAGCCGCCCACGCTGACGAGAGCGGCATCGATTTTCGATGTGTCCCGAGTGCCCCACACGCCTGATCCCGAATCTCGCCTGCTGTGCCCTAACCACGCACCGATCGACGTTGGCATCGTTGTGAGCCGTGGTGAGACCGTTTCCTGACCGCCAAACAGATCAGCAGGAGCCGTTCGCTGCGATGCCGAGACGAATGGCCGGTGGGCGTTTTCCGTGGAACGCCTGCCTGCGGAAGAATCCTGCACATCGCCTGAAGGTGGATCGATCACAAAGTAGGCGACCTGCTCGGTTGTGTGATTGCGTTCGCTGTCACTTAGTTGATCTTCGTCAACGGCGAGACTGATCGTTCCACCGGAAGGCGGTAGTGGGTTGTTGCCAAGCAGTACTGGCCAGCCACCGTCGCCGCCATCCATCCCAGCGGGTGCTACGTCCAGCGAGAACGTCAATGTGTCACCAACATCCTGATCCACGGCATCGACGTCATAACCGTACGCCGCATCCTCGGTTGCCGCAGTGACTTCCGTGGACGAGATCGTCGGCGCGTCGTTGAC
>JAAERP010000291.1 GCA_024230215.1 Fuerstiella sp.
CAGAACCGCCTGCTCCGCAATCAGACGTTCGGCGGGACTCAGTTCAGCAAAGTTCATCGTGCAACCTCCATGGGAAAAACTATTGAAGTTGCCACAATAGTCTATCTTCCCTATTCGCGCAATCGACTATGAGCGCACCCAAAGTCACATTAGCAGTCGTTTTGGGGTTATTGTTCACCCTCGGAACTCATGGAAGTGTCGAAGAAACAAAGAAAACACTGTCTGACGCTGCCGTTGAATGAGCAAGTCGTAAAGTCTGGCTGCTGGACGATATCTATAAGACCAGTATTGTGCTGGTCATGACGCACTACGTCCATCGCGACGATGATCTTCCGGCCGGAAGCGCTTTCAAGGCCTTGTTTGCTGCAGTTCAGAAGAAGGGCATTGATACGAAGGCCCCTGGACAATACGTCGATGCGGAATGGCTACCCCGGCGCCTCAACGGAACATCTATTCGCGATCACCATGGCCGCTGGTTCTTCGGAGGCCGCATCACCCGTGTGGTGCCGGGGTTGTTGCATGTTCTTCCCGTCGAATCGCGGCGATGGATATACCGCCGATCACCATCAATCCGGCACCCGCAAAATAGGGCGTGGCGGCCGAAACGCCCAGCAGTTGAATGCCGATGTACGGCCCCAGAATTCTTGCCAATGACGAAAGACTCTGGCCGGTTCCCAGGACGGCACCCTGTTCATCGTCGGCAGCTGACTGAGACAACAGCGACTGCAGCGACGGCGTCACTGCGGAGAATCCAATCGTCACGATCGGCAGGATGTACCACAGCGAGGAAGCTGGCAGTGTCTTGTTGCCAGCCAGTGCAATCAGCACGAAGCCCAGTGTCATCAGTACGACGCCCCACAGAGCCATCCGGTGTTCACCGACTCGGGGCAACATTTGTCGGACCAGAAGTCCCTGACCTACCATCAGGATGGCTCCGATATATGCGAACAGCAGAAAGTTGCGTTTGGAGCTGTAACCGAATTCCCGCGTCAACAGCGAAAGAGTGCTTTCGAACTGAGCAAAAGCGAACGTCGTGATGAAAATAGCAGCAAGGATCGCAGAGAGCTTTCCTGCGGTCAGGTGTTTAAAGACGGCGCCCAGCTGCCACAGCCCGCCGCGCTGTGGTTCCGCAACCCCCTCTTCCTCCTGGGCGACAGGGCGCGATTCCGGCAGCTTCGCAATGGCCAACAGCAGCGCCAGTGCCGACAGGACAGCCGCGACGTAGCCGGGCAACGCTGATGGTGGCTGCAGCAATTCCTTTCGGACGTGATTCTGTGGCATTGGTTCTGTCAGGTACTGAGAAATCGATTCACGGTCCGCGGCTTCCAGTATGCCATCCACTTCCAGCAACGTTGTCAGTTGCTGCGCTGACAGGACTTCATTGGATTCGTCCCACTTCTGAACGGCTGCGTATTGAGCGTCGCTCAAGGCGATGGACGGAGTTCCGGAAGTACAAGCCGCACCGATCAGGGGACCGAATGTGAAACCAATGCCAAATGCTGCCCCGATTAAAGCCATGCCTTTGCCGCGTCCTTCCGGTCCTGTGCTGTCGGCGATCACAGCCTGAGCGGTGGGGATCGTGGCTCCGGCGATGCCGGCGGCAACTCGCGTTACAAACAGCAGCGGCAATGCGCCAAGTCCGAGTAAAACGCCATCCCGCCCCAACGCAGTGGCTACTCCGAACATAGTATATGCGAACGTTGATCCAAGAAGGCCGACGATCAGAACGGGACGCCGCCCAATGCGATCGGACAGAGCTCCCCACATCGGAGCGAACAGAAACTGCATCGCCGAGAACGATGCCATCAGCAGGCCGAGCTGCATACTGGTGGCATTGAAATGTGCTCCGTAGCGAGGCAGCAGCGGGAGGACGATTCCGAAGCCGAGCAGGTCAATAAACACGACGACGAAAACGGTCAGCAGCGTCGACTTTCGAACCTCCGACGCGGCGGCAGAATTGCCGGGCGCCCCTGTGTCAGACTCGGATGTGGTTGTCTCGGATGTGTTGGGCATGTTGTGGAATGGCCGGAAAACGGGGGCTGGAGGGCGGACATTGGACAGAGAAACCCCATTCCGTTCCAGCCCGGACGGTTGGTCATTGGCCGCAAACTGAAATGTGGCCGTCCGGGAACCCATATTGGGGGACGCATGCCTGGAGGATCTGTGACAGACAGCAAATCCAGGCAGCCTCGATGTGCTCGTCCGGATTCCAGGAAAGCTTCGTGCATCGACGTCGTCTGGCTGCAACAATTCACCTGGGCCACTCTTGTGTCATATCGCCGAGGTAAACGACAGCACGTCCATGAAAATCCTTCTGCTTGCCGATATTCACGCCAATTGGCCCGCGCTGTCCGCGATCGACGAATCATTTGATGTGTGCCTCTTTCTGGGCGACGCGGTTGACTATGCCACGGATCCTGTGGCGTGCATCGAATGGATTCGCGAAAAAGCCACATACTGCGTGCGAGGCAACCATGATCACTCCGTCGCGCAACGAGTCGCGGTGCGCCCCAAAGGCACGTTTCGGCGGATGGCAGCCGCGATGCGCGATCTGCATTTCAGAGTTCTGACCGATGAACATCTGACCTGGCTGGCGCAGATACCCGTTACTCAGCATCTGACGATCGGCGACCATTCGTTCCTGCTGGTTCACGCGACTCCACGAGATCCGATGGATGAATATCTTGCGAACGTCAAGGATGATTGGGAGCAGCGTCTGGAACACGTGAACGTCGACTTCGTCTGCGTCGGTCACACTCACATGCCGATGGATCTACAGCTGGATTCCACGCGCGTGATCAATCCCGGCAGTGTCGGTCAGCCGCGCGACGGAGACGCTCGAGCGTCGTATGCCGTCATTGAAGATGGACAGGTTGAGTTCCGACGAGTGGACTATGACATCGACCGCACAATTCATCATATGGAAGAATCCGGAATTGACGAAGACGTCATCCGTCAGGCGCGGGTGATTCTGAGCTCCGGCGGCAACCCCGCGGCAAACGGAGCATCGCAATTATAGAATCTACACTGCCGCGTCTTTGTTCACAGTTGCCATAGCGCAGGCGGTCCTGCCTGCAGTTTCTTACCGCTGGCAGACTGCACGACGTCTGCAGTTCGAGCTGCCAACTGTGCGATGACGTCGTCCGCAACCCTGCTGTCCGCGTTACTCGAACGGGTTCCTCGGCTTCGTAGGTTTCTTGAGCGTTTCAGCGATTTTCTGATCGGCGGGACTAAGAAGACTGATCGGAACGTTCAGCTCTTTCCCATCTCTTCTCTTGAGCACGATTTTTGTGCCGTCGAACCGAACGAAATCAGCTTCCGTGGCTTCGAACCCTGAAGAACGAAAACCAACAGACGGGAAACGCAGGCTGATCCGACGGAATTGCACGTAAGGAATTACGCGGATCCTGCGTCAGCCTCTTCGCTGGCCAGATTCGTTACTGCGGAAGGTGGAAAACGCATTGCGGCGATACCACGTCGGACTTTATCTGGCGAGCATCGTGTTGTAGAAGTCATTTTGAATTCATCACCTGTTCACCGCGATTGGTCGTTGATCGACGATGCGGCACGGTTCAACAGAAGTAAGGACGGTGGAATATGGCGTTTGTGAGCCCGGTGGCAGAGACGGATGCAGTCGACAAGGCTGTCCAGGCGTACTCCCGAATCAAGGAAGTTCTGGGCGTGGAAGAAGTGCCTGAGGTCTTCCGGTACATGGCCAATGTCCCGACGTTCGTTCATGATTTCTTCATGAACTTCAGAAAGTTCGTGCTGTCCGAGGGAAAACTCGATGAAAAAACCAAGTTGCTGATTGCGGTGGCCGTGGCCGGCCAGGCGGGGTGCCAGGCGTGGATCAGTTACCTGAAAGAGTTCGCGGAAGACAAATCCACCACTCAGCAGGAACTCACCGACGCACTGGCCGTTGGGTCAACCAATTCCATGTACAACGTGCTGTTCAAGTTTCGGGACATCAGTGGCAGTGAGATTTTTGAGGGTATGCCGGTGGGGCTGCGAGCCCACACTTTTCAGGGCACGTCTCTTGACGAGCGGACTGTCGAACTGATTAACCTGGCCCTGAGCGACATCAACGCGTGTAAGCCATGTACGTCCGCTCACGTGGCGAAGGTACGTCAGCTGGATCTCAGTGACGAAGCGATCTACGAAGCGATTCGTCAGCTGGATCTCAGTGACGAAGCGATCTACGAAGCGATTCAGTGTGCCGCCACGATGATCTCGGGAACACAGTTTCTGCGATCCATCGGCGTCGCATGAACCGCTCCGGCCGATGATCGTCGTGACGGGTGGCCGTGGGCTGGACTGAGCTTAGAGGCCACCCTGTCGAACAGGTCGAGGTTTCCTGTGAGCGCCAAGGTCTTTCCCGGCACTTCGATGCGTCTTGTGCGTCTTTGCACCGACCAGCGAGAGCGGCCTGACATATTCAAAGCGTTAGCTTGTACGGGCCGACGAAGTCGGACGCCTCAGGGAATTCCCATCAGGGGTTTGATGAACAACCAGGTGCCGGCCGTCAGGATCGGCACGCCGACCAGGTTCAGGAATATGCCATAGCAGGCCATGTCGCGTACCTTGAGTCGGCCGGAACCGAAGACGATTGCATTCGGTGGAGTGGCGATCGGTAACATGAATGCGCAACTGGCGGCGAGTGTCGCTGGTACCAGCAGCAGTCGCGGGTCGACTTTCAGGGCAACGCAAATCGCGCACAGCGTTGGCATCAACGCACTGACCGTGGCGATGTTGCTGCTGAATTCTGTCAAAAACGTGACCAGCAGACAGACGGTTGCAATGACCAGCCACATCGGCATCTGCTGCAACGGACCCTGCAGCACCTGGCCGAGCCATTCGGAAAGTTCCGTCGTCTTAAAGGCACCGGCCAATGCAAAACCGCCGCCAAACAATAACATGATGTCCCACGGCAGCTTGGATGCGGTTTCCCAGTTCATCAGCGGAATGTTCTTGCCATCGTCCGTTTTCGTGCCGGATGGAATGCAGAACAGCAGGACGGCCATCAACATGGCGACGGTGGAATCGTTCACAAAATTACCGGCGTCCTTTGTCAACTGGTCAACAGACATCGACGTTCCCAGAAATCCGAACCAGCCTTCCGCCAGTAAAGACCAACCGGGCAGCAGCGTCGTCATACCGATCGTCAGCGGCTTGCGAAAGACCCATAGCAGAGCCGTGGTTGCGAAGACAACCAGCATTCTGCGTTCCGCCGTCGATGCCGATCCCAGACGCTGCAGCCGAGCACGCAATTCACCGCGCAGAGAATCGTCGTGCTCTGTGGCTGTCGGCAGTTTCCAGGTCAGTACGACCCACGCCACAAACATGTACACGGCTCCGATTGGCAGACACGCCATCATCCATTGAGCAACTGAGATTTCCGGAGCTTCGGGAAACAGGTCGTGATAGATGCCGACTGCCTGGTTGTTGGTAGGAGTCCCGATAATCGTGGTGAGCCCGCCGATACTGGCCGAATAGGCGATCGCCAGCAGCAACGGCACCGCCAACTTTTGCGAAATCAATTCCGCTGAATCACCAGCTAATTGCCCGGACGTCCCGGCTGACTGTTCATCGTCGAGTGTCTTCAGTAAAGCAATCGCAATGGGAAGCATCAGCAGTGTTGATGCCGTGTTGCTGATCCACATGGACAGGCCGCCGGTGGCGATCAGGAATCCCAGCACCAGACGCTTCGGGCTGACTCCCACAACGTTCACGATGTTCAACGCGATGCGGCGATGCAGATTCCATCGTTCAATCCCCAATGCGATGACGAAGCCTCCAAGATACAGGAAAACCTTGTCGTTGATATATGCCTGGCTGACGTCTTTGGCGGACTGAATTCCCAGCAGTGGAAACAGCGCAAGTGGAAGAAGACTGGTCGCGGCCAGTGGAATTGCCTGAGTCACCCACAAACCGGCCATCAGGATTGTGGCAGCAATCAGTCGCTGTCCTTCGGGTTTCATTCCGACGGGCAGCGGCACCAGGAGAACGAGTACGCTGCACGTAATGATGACAATGACCACGGACCGCATGACGCCTGATGGCGGGGATGAAACTTCTGACATGTTCACGCGGATCTTGTGCTGGTCGGCACCTGCCACGGTGCGCGGTATTTGATGTTCTTCAGCAGTGCTTCGGCCTCGACGTCGTTGCGCACATTTTCGTTAACTGGATCCCACTGTAGAGGCTTTCGAAGTGCATGGGAAACGTACCCCAGGTGTCCGGGCGTAATTGATCGGTGTCCGATCTCCGCGGGCGCGATGCACTCACCACGACTGCGGACGTTTTCCAGAAAGTTGGCAGTGTGACTGCCGGACGCTGAAATGCGAAATGGTCCGGGTTGAAAGTCATTCGCCAGCCAGCGTTTGTCAGAGGCTTCGATTCTGCCTCGACGTGCATAAACCCAGCCTTCGCTGCCAATTACCTTAAGCCCCTGCGCGTTGCGACTGGAAATCGTCGATGTGATGCCGCCATCGTACTCGCAACGGATTGTGTACTGCTGAGGCGTGTTGTAGACATGCGTGGTGGGGAACACCCAGTCAACAGCTTCTACTTTGATCGGTCCGGAGCGTTCAGCACCGATGGCCCAGTGAGCGATGTCGTTGTGATGACCGATCCAGTCCATCAACACGCCACCGCCGTAAGCCCGATGACCGCGCCACCAACGATGATGTCTGGCCTGCATCAGCGGTAATACTTCTGCCGGTCCGCACCAGAATTCGTAGTCCAGTCCAGCCCGAGGGGCGACGATTTTTGTACTTCCCATCGCTTTGTCGTACCCGGGCGGAAGGCCGACCTCGACAGATGTGACGTCGCCCAGCACACCGTTACGAGCCAGTTCGACGACCTTCTGGAACAGCCGATCAGATCGCTGCTGTGATCCCGTCTGAAATACAGCATTCCGGCAGGCGACCTCCGCGACGATGGCCTGGCCTTCGGCAAACAGGTGCGTCACCGGCTTCTCACAGTAGACATCTTTTTCTGCCTGCAGTGCGGCAAACGTACAGGCGGCGTGCCAATGGTCCGGCGTGGCTACAACAACCGCGTCGATGTCCTTTTGCGCTATCAATTCACGGTAGTCCGAATACAGCTGCAGGCCACTGTGCGCAGCGCCTGATTTTTTTGCGGCGTAAGCCTGACTGATGTGTTGATCTGCCGGATCGCAACCGTAGGCTTTTCCCTTGCCCCATGCCTGGTCACGATGGTGATGACGATCGACATCGCAAACGGCGACGATCTGACATTCCGGACGCCGCAGGAATTCGTTGATCAAATTGAAGCCCCGGGAACCAAGCCCAATGACGCCAACGTTGATTCGTTCAGATGCGGACGGGCGTTCGTCGCGGGCCAGAACTGCAGCGGAACCGGCAGACAGTATTCCGACAGAAAGCTGGCCGAAATTTCGGCGAGAGACAGCAGAAGATGGACCCTGACAATTCTTCACATGATTCCCCTGTTCCGATTCATTCCTCAGCACGCCGTCAATTCAACGGCACTGCGACGGGCTGCTGTCACACGTTTATATCACATTGCCGAACAGTCGACCGGTCCGCCCCTTAACCGCAGGCCGTCGTGACGGCTTCGAACAGCAAGAGCCGACGGCCGATGGCAAGGTGCCAACTGAAATCAGACCATCGCCGACTCAGAACGATGCGACCGCTACAGCCATTCCCTCTGCAGGCTAATCTTAGCGAGCCGGAAACACAAACACGGACTCGCATACAATGGCGAGTCCGTGTGGCGCATTCAGTAAAAGCGTTGTCAGGACCGCTGGGATTCGGCCGACCGCTATGGTCCGGTGGCCGGAGCGGCTGTCGTACTACTGCTGCCCGATCCAAGACGCGGTGTTGGAATTGATTCGGTGTAAAGATCGTTAATGACCTTTACTTCGCTGGCGGGGCGGGAGTAGTCACGGCCTTTTCTCAGCACAACCGGCAACAGCTCCGTGCCGCCTGTCAGTTCTGCGATGACCTGCTGCACGTTGGCCACTCGAGCGTTATCTTTCTCGGCGTCGTACGAGGACTGAACGTACACCGTACGGCGGGACGACGGTGCGACTTCCAGAATGTCGGTGAGGTGCAGGCGTCCAGGGACATTTAACTGTCGACCACCTTCAAAATGTCGATCGTAGAGCGTCGTTTCCTGCTGCCAGCCCAGACTGGTCTGCGTGTCAGCGATGTTGCGCATATACTCTCGATCCTGGCAAACATACGGCAGCGGCCAGTAGTGAGCCGAATGATAGGTGTGCGTAAACTGCTGGCGTTCACCTGTAGGACGTGGTCGCACAGGCCACGTCTTGCCCTTGTAACACACCTGGCGGACACCCGGTGGCAACTCAGCTTTTTTTGCCCACCATTCGGCAGATTCTGGGCTGCCCCCGTCACCAGGATCACAGACCGGGAATGGTCCGGTCGCACATCCACAAACAGCAGTCACAGCCGTCAGCAGCAACGAAAGAGCGGGTGTCTTCATGGCGTTCGTCCCTGAATCATAGAGAAGGCGACAGCAGCGGCAGTGTGCAAAGGAAACTGAACGTGCACTGCGCGCCGCGTCTTCTTCGTTGTCGGAAAAATCGTCCAATTCGAACCAGCCATTCGACGCGAAACCATCCTGTGACCGACTTCGCTGATCTCAAGCCGTTCCTGACAGCAATAGTCTGCCCAGACTACCTAACAGGAATTACCGGAATATCCGGAATACCATGACAGAACTGACTCAATAGTCGCGACGATGCGCCTATGATTTGCCGGTGTTTTGACCGCTTAGCGGGTCTCGGTTAAATCGGTACGCTGTCGTTCAGTCCGTGATGGCAGACATCAACCGTCATCAGAGCATTACTCAGCAATAATCACCTGCCGTGGGATAAACCCCGTCACTTCTGTCCGCGACCTGTGTCGGTCTGATGCCGTGTTCCCCGAACAACCGGGATTCGACACCAAGTGCTGAATTGGCCCACGAAACCATCTCATGATTTTTTTGCTCGATAACTACGATTCCTTTACCTACAACCTGGTGCAGCGGATTGGTGAAATTGATCCTGACGTGGAAATCCACGTTGAAAGAAACGATCGCATTTCCACGGACGATATTGCGGCCCTGGCCCCGGAACGGATCATTATTTCGCCGGGACCGTGTACGCCGGCGGAAGCAGGAATCTCCAGCGACGTGATCGTGCGTTTCGGTCCAACGATTCCTGTCCTGGGAGTGTGTCTCGGTCACCAGTGCCTGGCTGAAGCCTACGGAGCTCAGGTTGTGCGCGCGGACCGGCTGATGCACGGCAAAACGTCGGAAGTCCATCACAACGACACTGGCGTCTTTGCGGGCCTGTCCGCCCCGTTCACCGCAACACGCTATCACAGTTTGATTGTGCCCCGTGAGACCGTGCCGGACTGCCTTGAAATAACAGCGTGGGTCGATGAAGACGGACAGTCCTTCGAAGTGATGGGACTGCAGCACAAAGACTTTCCCGTACACGGCGTGCAATTTCATCCGGAAAGCTTCCTGACCGAGGAAGGGTACGACCTGTTGAGGAATTTCCTGCAGATCAGCTGATGGGCACACCGGATACTGGATTGCGAGTGTCGGTCAACAAAGAAGCCCCCTCATTGCTCAGGATTGGCGACTTATTCCAACGATGTGGCGCCGGGAGATTCGTGGGCTCAGTTCTGCGGCACCTCATCACAGGTCGCAACAAACTGAGACGGCACGAAGTTTCCTTTGTCACATTAGAGTGGTAGGATTGAAGACCGGGACGTGCGTTCATCCGAATACGAAGGCACGCGCCTGCGAAATGAAATAAACTGCGACTCTGGTGTTTCCGTCGCTTGCGCCTCACAGAAGGAAAGATTCATGTCCGATTACCGTTCCGCTGCAGCATCCACATTCCGTGAAGACGAAGCCATCAACAATACAGACGACGCGTCTGTCGGTGGGCGGCCGGTCAACCGTCGACAGTTGCTCTGCGGTTCGCTCGGAGCTGCAGCTGTCGCAGGGCTGGCTGGGACCCGCGTGGCGGCAGCCGTTCCGGAGAACGCTGTGGTGAACGGACGCATCAAACAGTCGGTCGTGTTTTGGTGTTTCAACGTCAGCGGCGACAAGTGGAGTCTGGACAGGACCTGCGAAATTACCACGAAGCTGGGCGGAAAATCGGTGGAGATCGTGGGGCCGGAGGACTTTGGCACTCTGAAGAAGCACGGTCTCGTGTGTGCGATCGCATCAAACGGAATGCCGGGCGCACCATTCATGAAGGGACTTAACAACCCGGTGTATCACGATGAAGTGATCGAGCGTACGAAAAAAGTCATCGACGGCTGCGCCGACGCCGGTTTTCCGAGTGTGATAGCGTTCACCGGTTTCAAATGGCGAGACGCCGAGGATCCCGGTAGTGGCGAGATTCCACTGGAAGAGGGTATGGACAATTGTGTCGCGGGCCTGAAGAAGTTGGCGCCGTACGCAGAAAAGAAAGGCGTGACAATTTGCCTTGAGCACCTGAATACGCGAGACGACACACATCCGATGAAAGGCCATCCCGGATATCAGGGTGACGATGTCGATAAGGTTGCCGCTATGCTGCGACGCGTGGGCTCTGATCGAGTCAAATTGCTGTTTGACATCTACCACGTGCAGGTGATGAATGGTGACGTCATCCGGCGCATTGATCAGATGCAGGACATCATTGGTCACGTGCATACCGCCGGTTGCCCTGGTCGAGCGGAATTGGACGACACTCAGGAAGTCCAGTTCGCTCCGATCATGCGCAAGCTGCTTGAGGTGGGTTACAAAGGCTACGTGGGACAGGAATTCATTCCCACCAGAGACGCACTCACGGGTCTGACGGAAGCGATGAAGCTATGTGATGTCTAATTGTCTTGTGTGCGTTGGCGAAACGCCGCCACGTCTTCAGACAAACATGTTCGGGTGCTTTGAAATCGTGACCGTCGGCTCGCTACAATCTGCGTCGATCCGACCCGCCGTTGTGAGACTTGTATCGCGGCGGGTCCGCTATTGAACTTTGCATTGGAAAGAAAATTGATGTCCGCCCCCATTCGAGTTGCTGTGACAGGTGCTGCAGGCCAGATCGGCTACTCGCTGCTGTATAGAATTGCTTCAGGCCAGGTCTTTGGGCCTGACCAGCCTGTGATCCTGCACCTTGTCGAGATTCCGCCCGCCATGTCCGCCCTGGACGGCGTTCACATGGAATTGGATGATTGTGCATTTCCCACATTGGCTGGCGTTGTGAAAGCCGACAGCGATCATCTGAACGACGGGTTTGCAGATTGCAACTGGGTGCTGTGTGTGGGCAGTATTCCTCGTGGTAAAGGCATGGAACGAGGCGACCTGATCAAGATCAACGGGCCGATCTTCACAAGCACTGGAAAAGCCATTTCTGATGCGGCCGCGTCTGACGTTCGAGTTCTGGTGGTTGGTAATCCCTGCAATACGAACTGTCTGATTGCGATGAATAATGCCCCTGACGTACCGAATGATCGCTGGTATGCCATGACTATGCTGGACCAGAACCGAGCGATCTCGCAGCTCGCGCAGAAGTCAGGGCAACCAGTAACTGCGGTATCCAACATGACGATCTGGGGAAACCACTCGGCAACTCAGTATCCGGATTTCTACAACGCGAAGATTGGTGGCAAACCGGCGGCCGAAGTGATCAACGACGAAGCATGGCTGCAGAACGATTTCATTACGACAGTGCAGAAACGTGGAGCGGCCATCATTCAGGCTCGTGGAGCATCCAGCGCCGCTTCAGCAGCAAATGCCATCATCGACAACGTTAAGGCCGTCCATAACCCCACTGCCGCCGGAGCCACCTTCAGTGCCGCTGTCTGCAGTGACGGCAGCTACGGAGTGGACGAAGGTCTGATCAGTAGCTTTCCTGTCACCAGCGATGGCTCAAGATGGTCCATCGCTCAGGGATTGCAGCACAACGAATTCGCTCAGGCGAAGATTGATGCCACTATCGCTGAACTTCGCGAAGAGCGAGACACGGTGAAGGATCTGCTTGCGTAATCAGAGGCTGGCCGCACAAAACATTTGAAGCCCGACATTTCATGAATGCCGGGCTTCTTTTCTGTTTTGACGGCCGCCACACATGTTTTTTTATGTGTACCACTGGCGTGAAACGCTGTGGCTGGTCTGTGTGTCACATTTACTCTTTGGGTTTTGACGTCTCGGCGACAGCCTTCGCTGCTGATTCCTGGGCGGCCGACAGTTTCGGATTCGGTGCAGATTCGCCCTTGACATCGCCTCTAATCCATTTCACGCCGGCAGTCACAGACTGCAGAAATCGTTTGTCGGCCCACGTCGATTCGTTATGGCCGAGGTTGTTGACATAGACTTTGCCGTGGCCGTACGACTTCACCCAGGCAACGGGTACGTGATACGGCTCAGACGGTTTGCAGCGCGACATGTCCAGGCTCATCAGCACTCGCACCTTTTCCGGCTGCCAGTTCTTGTAACGATAGATCTCATCCTTGATCTGGAACTCTTTGCCGAATGGCTTCATGGTCGGGTGACCTGGTTCGTGAACGTTAATCGTCACCGTATTGCCGGACCCCCAGGGATGTCCGTTAAAGCTGCCGCCGATCATGTCCCAGTACGGCTGGTAGTCTTTGTAGGTGTCCGTGGCTGAATGAAATCCGATGAAGCCGTGCCCTTTCTGTTGCAGCCATTCGTTCAGGAAGTACTTCAGGTCCGGCTCAGCGACGGGCAGCTTGCCAGTGGTGTAGAACATGACAGCATCGTAGTTCTGCAGGTTGTCCCTGCTCAGGTCCGCAGCACAGTCCTGAGTACAGTCGACGGTAAACAGATCTGTCTTTTGTCCCAACTGAATCATGGCAACTTCCGCGACGGCAAGGTCCTTTTCTTTTCGATTCACCGACCCATGTTTGAACCCGGCACTTTGTGTTACCATCAGAATGCGTGTCTTTTCCGCAGCTGACAGCGAGGTGCCGCAAACAAGGCATGCAAGGGAAAGGACTGTTAAGACGTTCTTGAACATTGAATAGACTCCGATTTGAGGTTGGTGTTTTGGGGCCGATTCTTCGGACCGAAATAAGTGGGCCCGTCAGAAACCAGGAATAAGGGCTGAACGTGAGGCGTGTTACTTCGCCTTCGCCGGAAGTTCTTTGATCCAGACGTTGCGGAACTGAACCAGGCTGGATGCCGGCTTGAAGCTGCCGTCTTCGTTGACACCACCATGGTGCTGCAGCGCGATTCGACCGCGTTCGGGCACGTCCGGCAGTTGAGCGTTTTCGAGCACCATGTGATTGTTCAGGATCACGGTCAGCCGATCCTGAACCATAATGATGACAAACTGATTCCATTCGCCGACGGGTTTGTCAGCGTTAATTCGTGGAGTCACACCAGCTCGAATTTCCGGCGGCGTGTTCCTGTTGTTACGAATCCCATAGACCTCACCCGAACCAACGGGCCAGCACCAGATATTCAATTGTGCATTGCCGACGCCTCGAACGAAAATTCCGGAATCCGCATTGAGCGATTTGATCGTCAATTTCTTGCCGTTGGCATCGGTTAAATAGCTGCCATCCTGCAGCACGATGGGCACATCATAAAAGCCGCTGGTCTGCTTGAGACGCCAGTCGATTTTCATGATGAAATCGCCGTACTCCTGTTTGGTCCACAGGTTCCTGTCGCCTGTTGCTTCCGACTGAGCGTCGTAATCAATAACGCCGTCAACAACCTTCCAATGGCCGTTGTCGCCTTCCGGCACAGTCCATCCGGTCAGGTCTTCTCCGTTAAACAGTGAAACAAAACCGTCTTCAACTTCGCCCTCGGCCAGTAAAGGCGCAGTGACGAGCGTGATAAACACAAGGATGGTCGAACAGCGGAAGGTGGTCATCGGGAGGGACTCCGGCAGGGAAAGAGGCTCAGGGGACGCCGATGTTAATGTCAAAACGTCACCGTCGCCAGGACTCCGGCGATTTTCCATCGTCTTGACGATTTTTTCATGCGTGAAGAACGCCCCAGGGCAGGCTCAGTCCCACCACCACGAGGCGACAGAGTCGCCGGACATGATCTCCGGGGTTTTGTCTGCGGGCAGGACATTAGTCCGGCGGATGATGCGATCAGGGACGATGGTGACGCCGCCGCCAGTGACACCCAGCAGCAGACTGCGGCTGACGGACTTAACATTGACCAGTGACGGAACCTCGGTCGGCACGGTGTATTCCTGCACGGGCAAAGCCTTGTCGTCCAGCAGAAGTGTCGGCTGCCAGCCGACGGCATTCGGCAGGTCGTTGCTCTGGATTAACGCAGCAGCGACTGCCAGATCAAAAAGGTTTTGAATGCCAGCGAAACTCGGCACCTGCGTGCAAAGGGCCTGCATGTGTTTGTTGAACTGTCGAGTGTACTTCTCGGCGGTGATTTCAGTAAAGGCGGCGTCTGATCGCTTGCCCCGTGCATCGACGAGTTCATCCTGCGAGAGTAACTGCAGCCGGGGCCCTGAAATGTGAAAAACGTGACCATCGGGAGACCGTTCGATCACTTCGTAGCGAGCCGCAAACCACCAGCGGCGCATCGTGTTCCCACCGGGGCGCGCCATATCCAGGTAACTACGGAAGCCACGGATGCGAGGGCGGTCCAGGCCCAGGGCGATGCGTTTCATCTGATAGTCGGCTTCCACTGCTGTCACGGCGGCATGACAGGATTTGGGCAGTCCAAAGATCGTGACATTCCAGTTTCCCAGCACTTTGGCCATCTGATAGAAGCGCTGCTGCGCCACGTTCAGACTGGCAGGTGAACTGTTCGCGTTGTTCCATGCCTGAGCCGCCGCCAAACGCGATGGCTCCGGATCAAATGAACAGCCCAGCGACTGCCGCGTGCTGGCCAGTCGTAACATGACCAGCAGATCATCCAGCGTCAGCACCGGTCGTCCGGATTCCACGCCAACGACCCGTCCGTCCTGCAGCGGCGCAAATCCTTCAGCTGGTCCTGCGATCACCAAATCACCGGTTTCGGGTACGGCAAATATGTAGTGCAGCTGAGTAATGCCGGCAAGGTATCGCAATTCGGGATCGATTTCTTTGCCGGCGTCGACAGCATTCTGAAGCTCCTTTTCGAGTCTGACCAGCGATACTTTTCTCAGTTCGCTGGCCGTTGCCATTTCTGACGACAAGTGTTGACCAGCCAGTGCTTTCAACCGTTTTTGTTCCAGGGCCGCGTTGATCCGGCGGGCCTGCGGCGAGGCAATCACACCCTCTGCATTGATGAGAATTCCGCCGGGAAACTGATTGTTCTGTCCCTGGTTGTTTTGACCCTGATTGTTTTGACCCTGATTGTTTTGGCCCTGATTATTGTTCTGGGCAAAGCACAAACCGCAAAGCACCAGCGCTGCGGCCAGCGACCTGAAGATGTCTGACATGCCGGCTATTCCTGTGTTTGAGGGACGGAAGTGGCTCGTTCGGGCTCGTGGGAATCACACATCGTAGGCCAGGAAACGTATTTCACGGCCATGAATCAGCGTAATACGCTGTAACGAAAGACGGTCGACCGCATCGGGAATATTTAAGCCATTCCCAGCCAGAAAATACCATAGAGATTGCCGGGCCCGCCGTCACATCGATCACACATGGAATCTCTCTGAGGTCATTTGTCCGCCTTACGTGGTGGCAAGCGTCGCTGCTGCTCCAGCGTAAAGCCCTGTCAAGTATCTATTTGTGACCGAAAGCGCAAACGAAAATCGCCATGGCATGGTCTTCGCTCCCGATCAGTTCCACAAATCCACTCAAAGGGAATTGAGACCAAATAAATCGGAAATGTTTCGGCAGCACTCAGGTCATGACGCGTTTCCATCAAGAGCCACGCGTCACTGTGCAGGGTTTTCCGTATGTGCCGTAGCCGACATCAATACTCAGGAGGCATATCAACTGAAAAACTGACCTGCGCCGGTAGCATCGAATGCGTGTCGGAAGTGTTCGATTGTCGGATCCGCAGAATCCTCAGGCCAGACGATTGAAATCACATCAAACCGTGCCGATTGCTCAAGTCGTTTGTGCTTCCTGAGCCAGACCAGGGCAAGCTTCGTGAGCTTCTGTTGTTTGCGACGATCGACGGCTTCATATGGCTGGCCGGTATCTGTTGACTGCCGTGTTTTAACTTCCACAAACACAATCTGCGGTCCGTCCATTGCGATAATGTCGATCTCACCGAACTGATTCCGATACTGGCGGGCAATGATCCTGAATCGTGCCTTCTTCAGAAATCGCACGGCGGCTCGTTCGCCGCGATCACCGAGCAGTCTTTGAAGAAAACGCCTCATGAGGATGAATACCGATATCCCGCGCAGCGAGTGTGCGGTCGTCTAAGGAAACCACAGCCATGATTGAATGATTGAACGTGAAGCCGTGTTGATGCACGGCCGGACGATGGTCTGACTTGTTGTGACGCCACCTAGGATACTTAAGGAGTTCCCTGGATGCTTCCCGTCGCAGAAATTGCCGATCCGGACGTGTCTCACGCTGATTGGTGATGGAGGAAACGCTGTTGTTCTTGTTGCGTGGCAGGACGGGTCTGAAGAATCTCTTTGGTTTGCCCAGTCTTCATAACCGACACAACGGCAGAAAAGTCTGCCGCGTGGCACTCCACAATCCGCAAAAACAGGCGACACGTGACGGTATTGTGGCACGTTCCACTCGTTGAACGCCGCGCAGGCGGGGCAATGCAAAGGTTTGTGTCATGAATCGGAAAAGTCTGCAGGTGTCAGCCTTTGCGAGTGTCGCCGGGGTCGTTTTGCCGACATTTAGAGTGTTGACTTTTTCGCTACTCAAACGAATGGTGCTGGTCGATACAAGCATCGCCGCCACTGGCGGCTCATGATACCGAAGGATCTGCTGATCAATGGCTCGCGCAACGGCATCCAGAAAACGCAAATCGAAGTCACCGACGATCAGTCAGCGACTTGTGCATTGGATGTTCCGACCGACTCGGCTTGTTCTTGCAGCTACACTCGCGCTTTCGTGGTTGTTCTGGCCTCAGGTCCAACGGCAGTTGCCTCAACTGGAGAATCGGGAAGAGTATCGTGTTGGCGTGGAACACGTGATTATCACGCCTCCCCCTCACTGGGTACCACCCGATCTTGTGAAACAGATTTTTGCACGGGCCGGGTTTGAGGAGTCGTTATCACTGCTGGACCCGGAGTTGAGTGAAAAAATTGCTCTGGCATTTTACACGCATCCGTGGATTGAAGGACTGAAGCAGGTACGCAAGTCGTATCCGGCTCGTATCCACGTCGAGGTCGTGTACCGCGAACCGGTGGCAATGGTTGAGGTTGTTGGCGGAAGCTACTACCCGATCGACCGACACGGTCACGTGCTGCCGAATACCGACTTCACCGCCGCCGACATTGGTCGTTATCCCATTATCAAGGATGTGACGAGTGTGCCGCTGGGCAACCTTGGCGAATCCTGGGGTGACCCCGCTGTCACCGGGGCCGCGCAATTGGCAGCCGTATTGACTCGCAACAACGAGGCCGGGCAGTCCTGGTGGACAGCCCTGGGCCTGACGACAATCCACGCGCCGCGCCGACTTGCGGTGGACGATGAAGTGGATGACCTGCAGTTCCGAATTGGGACCGGCGGAGGTTCACAGATTCTCTGGGGCCGTGCTCCGGCGACTCGTCATCCTGGCGAACTGACCGTGGCCAAAAAACTGAAACGAATGGCCGAATACCACCACATCAACGGATTCGACGATGCACTCGAACCGTTTGTGCTTGACATTCGTCCATGGCGGGGGACCCAGCGCAGTCTGCTCGCGGCAGAGCCGGATAGCTCGACCCGGCGGTAGGCCCGGCCTTCCATGAACACACCACGTGTTCGCTTGCGTGTCGTCTCTCGTGAACAACCGTCTGATGATCGACAGGATGTACCTCTGGCTGTCCGGAATCAACAGGCTCGTCAGCGTCTCGCGGTGAGAATCAAAACACAGAACGACGTGCCCTGTCCGCGCATACTGCCACGGCCCTGCGTTTCTACATCATCACCGAGAAGTAGTTGTCGACAGCGCAATCGAATGACTCGTTGGATATTTCGAGAGGCTTCTGATGGTAGTTGCAGTAGTTCTGGACCTGTAGCAGCAGGTCACGAGGTTGGCAAAGGCGAAACGGTCGGTCAGCCGCCCGATAATGCGTCTCAATCAGATACTCGATGCACTCCGGTTTTTCCTCGAACTTCAGGACGCCGCACATGATGCTGAACAGCCTGCGGAACTCGGCCTCCGATGGATCCGGGACTTCAATCTTATAAGGAATTCGCCGCAGGAACGCCCCGTCCACAAGATCCTTCGGTTCAAGGTTCGTGCTGAAGATGATCAGTTGGTCAAATGGCACCTGAATCTTCTTGCCGCTGGGCAGATTCATGAAGTCATAGCGTTTCTCGAGTGGCACGATCCAGCGGTTCAACAGAACGTCAACGGGCATTGTCTGACGCCCGAAGTCGTCGATCACCAGAGTGCCGCAATTGCTCTTCAGTTGCAGTGGAGATTCGCAGATTTTTGAGACCTCGTTCTTGGTGATCTCCAGTTCGCTCATTGTGAGTTCACCGCCGGCAATAACCGTGGGGCGTTTTATCCGTACCCATCGACGGTCAATTTGCTGTGAATCCAGAAGTCCTCCGGCAGACTGATCCTCAACAACTTCGTGGATACCCGGATCGTAGAGTCGGATCATCTCTCCCTCAATATACAGAGCCCGCGGCAGCCAGATACTGGTTCCAAAGGCGTCCGTTACTCGTTCGGCGATGCTGGTCTTGCCGTTGCCCGGCTCTCCGAACAGAAACATGCCGCGACCTGAATTGACGGCTGGTCCCAGCCGGTCCAGCATGTCCTGGTTGATGATCAATCCGTCGAATGCCTTATTCAAGTCGTCAGCGGTCACGATCTGACCCGCGATCGACTGTGCCGAGACAGAACTGACGTAGTCCTGAAGAGAGACGGGGGCTGCACCGAAATAGGTGCATTCTTCATGGTAGCGTTTCCCCCGGTCACGTCCGGCGTCTGTCACCATGTATTCTGAGTCGCCCGTATTAGTGGTGCCTGCGAGGTCGATCTGCTTGTCTGAGCGAAGTTGCTTCAGAATCGGCTCAATCACTTTGAATGGCAGTTTCATTTGCGCGGCAATGCCGCGACTGGTCGCCAGGCCAACCTGATACAGGTACTTCATGATCAGCCGTTCAATCAGCGCGGCAGAGATCCCGCTCTCGCGAATGGACTGCGGCTGACGCGGTGTGAATGGCTGCCCAGGGACGACGTGCGAGTGCTGCTGAGCTTCTTTGCGATAATCTCCGTCGGTCTCATCACTGCGCGGAGGCGTCGAACCAAGCAGTTGGTTGACGCGGTCAAACAGGTCATCGAGACCATTCTGAGATTGGGGATCTTCTGCAGAAGTAACCACTCGCGTCTTTCCTTTATCACATTGTGCCCATAATGTGCCGAACGTCCTGCTGTCGACGCAGTCATTGTCCGGACCGGACGCCGCACAACCCAATATCATCTAGGTCGCTCAACACAGATGGTCAAACGGTTCGTCGACTATTGACCAATCAGAAGATAGTCCGCATGACCGAAGTGACTGCAGATTCCTGTTGTGCGGTTGTTTCTCAACGGACTATTGCAAATGATGCAATCGATCCAGTCAATTTCTGTGACACGACGGTAACTTCCGTCAAATCCGTCAGCCTGCTGACGTTCCATTGCAGTCCTGTCGGTGACGGAGGTGATCGTAGTGCCCATGACCACCGGCCATGACTGCAGTCGTCAATCTGTTGGTTGGTATTCGATCATCGCCAGACTTACCTGTTCCCCCCCCCTGTTCGAAAGGTTTTTTGAATGAAATTCGCGATTTGTCAGGAGCTGTTTGAAGACACAAGCTGGGGCGAGCAGTGCCGAATCATTGCCGACGTGGGATACACGGGCATTGAAGTCGCTCCCTTCAGTATTTCCGATGACTTGTCCCATGTTTCCGCAGCCACCCTGTCGGAAATGAAGAACACGGCCAGTGATCATGGTCTGGAGATCGTTGGACTGCATTGGCTGTTGGCAAAAACGACTGGCCTGTACCTGACGTCACCGGACGCGGATGTCCGCACGGCAACTGTTAACTATCTGAAACTCCTGGCTGACACGTGTGCAGCCCTGGGGGGACGCGTTCTGGTCTTCGGGTCTCCTCAGCAAAGAAACCTGCTGGCGGGCGTCACCACCGAACAGGCCATGGACTACGCTGCAGACGTCTTTCGGGCGGCGATGCCGACATTTCAGGAACGCGATGTCGTACTGTGCATGGAACCGCTGACGAAAAAGGAAACGGACTTCATCAATACATGCGCAGACGCCGTTTCACTGATGCAGATGGTGGATCACCCGTCATTTATTCTGCATCAGGACGTCAAAGCAATGCTGGGTGCCGAGAAGGATTCGGTGTCGGAATTGATTCATCGACACAGCGACATCTGCGGTCACTTTCACGTGAACGATACTAATCTGCTTGGACCTGGAATGGGAGAAACGGACTACCATCCAATTCTGAAAGCGTTGCTTGATGTCGACTATCAGGGTTGGGTTTCGGTTGAAGTGTTCGATTACAGCCCTGGTGCAGAGAAAATTGCAAAAAAAAGTATGGACTATCTGAAGCAGGTTTTAGGCGAACTGAAAGCTTCCTGAATTGCGGTTTGTCAGCGTGTTGAGTTACGTAATTGTGAAGCGTCAACGACGTGTTGTTCTGCTCGCGGGAATGCCGTCGGTGCGAACTTGCGGGGCAACAAATGCGCGCGTGTGCAGTTGCGTTTTTTTTAAAACGCCTGTGTTTTGTGCGACGAAACGAACACGCGTTGCATCTTCTGGTTGCAGCACAAAGAACTGAAACATGTGTTGTGAGTTGTGTTGAGTATCGCGTTCGAACAACGCGTCACACATGCAGACAAGTGCCGCCGGTGTCGCCACGATGTTGATATCTCGTCAACATCAGATGCGAGTTAATCTCAAAAAACTTCTCGATCAACACCTCTGACACTGCATAACAGTCTTGCACATTCTGAAACTTTAAATACGATTCCGGCCGAACGTTGACAGCAGATTCTGTTGTGTTGCATTGAAGCATCGTGGCGAAGGACTTTGCCCAACAGCAGACTTCAACACGGTCCTCGGCATGAAAGGAATCTGCGTCGCCATAGCCTTGGTGGCGTGGTGATTTGTTTCTTGACTTCTGGTTAGTCTTGCCCATTGGTTTTTTGAAGCCCGGTGACTGCGGCAGGATGGCCATCCGTTGATCTTGTTTTAAGGAGGAATTCGTGGCCAAGAAAAAAGTGAAAAAGAAGACAGCTAAGAAAGCTGCTCCGAAGAAGAAGGCCGCCAAGAAGAAGGCCGCTCCAAAGAAGAAGGCTGCCAAGAAGAAGGTAGCTAAGAAGAAGGTAGCTAAGAAGAAGGTAGCTAAGAAGAAGGCCGCTAAGAAGAAGAAGGCCGCTCCTAAGAAGAAAGCTGCCAAGAAGAAGAAGAAAAGGTAGGTTCGTCGAACCTGCTTGAAGAATTAAGCGGCTGATGGTTGTTTGACCGTCAGCCGTTTTTTTTGTGCGCCGACGATGAGTTTGTGGGGTGTTGATTGTTGGGCATTAGGTGTGGCGTGTGCTGTGACGTGTTTTGGTGGGGTGTTAGTAGGTCGTCGTCTGTTCTGAGGAATGAGCTGAGCGAACGATGGCGAAAAAAAACTTTCATGAGCAATTCTCCCGACATCCAGGTTTACTGAATTGCGATCGACACCACATCCTGGGGGCATTGAGGTGGTGACCCGAATCTGTAGATTATTCGGGATTTGCTGAATGTTGACTTGGTGTGTCAACTTTTCTAAAACCAGCTGTTGAGTTCGCCGATCAGAAGGACTGTCAGGCGGATCCTGTTTCGTTGATTTAGCGTGGTAGGGAAACCGTCTTGTTCCTCTGTATTTTTGGATGATCTTTCTCACATTCATGTCTGATAATTGGTCGTCGTTATCTTTGTGTGGCGACGAACTCCTGGCGGCGTTGAATGGTGACGGAGGTGGATCTCTGAAAACGGTTTGTGTTTTGTGTGAAGCTGGTGCGGCTGCACACACGACCGGGCGAATGGCTTCATGTCTGCTACATCTTCTGCACTGCAAATACTTCGGCGTCAGTTGGTTCAATCGCAACCGCATAATCCAGGCAGAGAGGTGGTCTCCACCGGATTGTCTTCGCTGGATGCGTTTTTGCCTCAGAGCGGATTGCCGACGGGTTCGTTGATCGAGTGGATCAGTGATGGTCCTGGCAATCGAGCATCGTCTGTTGCGTTCCGGTGCGCGGCTGGATTTCTGGGAAGGCCGGGTGCCTTTGCTATTGTGGATGGTCGTGGGTGTTTCAACCCTGCTGCTGTCCGTAACACAGGAATTCCGGTTTCCAGACTGTTGGTTGTCAGGCCAAAGGCGGACACGGCCGGACGTCATCGTTCCATATCAGACAATGCTGGCAGCTATTCGCAACGACAACAGTACCAGAGAACCGAGACACTATGGGCGCTTGAACAACTGGGGCGCTGTTCCGGCGTACAGGTTGTCGTGGCGTGGGTGGATCGATTGTCGTCGACGGCTCAGCGTCGTCTGCAGCTGGCGGTGGAAACGAGTGGAGTGACCGTGTTTCTGATCCGTCCTGCTGCGGCACTTCACCAGACTTCATGGGCAGACCTTCGTTTTCATGTACAATCTGCTCATGTAAGGGAACCAGTGGTCTCTGGGGGCCAAACTGCTGGGTATCGGTCTCGGATCGCTGTGCGTCTGATACGGTCGAAGAACGCGGTCCAGCACAACGGTTGTGCATTGCTGGAATGCCACTATGAAACGGGTGATGTGCTTGAGGTTCCAGAACTGGCCCGTCCAACAGGCGCAGAGGAAACTGCCTGCTGATCGACGTTCGCGTGTCGTCGTTCATACTTCGCAGCATCCACTGACTCCGGATCCGTCCGCGCGTCGTCAAAAAACAGAGGGTACGTCCGATCAGGCTTTTGTTCGCGAGCTGTTTTCAGTGGCAAAGGGAGGGCCGACTGTGGTCGCGGTCTCGAACGACGCATGGTATGCCGGAGTCAGACCCGGGATGCCGCTGGCAGAAGCCAGAAGCATGTCGACTCCGCTGGCCCGGGACAATCGTCGGCAAGGTCAGTCGGCGATACCGGAAATTCAGTTTGTTGAATGGCAGCCGAGCGATGATCGCAGTGTGTTGCAGGAAGTTGCGGAACACACACGCAGATTTGCTCCGATTGTCGGGCTGGATGAGATGCCTGTGCCCGATTGCCTGCACATGGATATCACCGGTTGCGGTTCACTATTCGGAGGTGAATCATCGCTGGCAGAACAGGTGATAACCCGTCTGGCCGGCAGGAGTTATCATTGTCAGGTTGCCATCAGTGATTCCGTTGCGACAGCGTGGGCATTCGCGCACACAGAAGGCCATTTTTTGCAGCACAATGATGGGCGGCGCCGGCGCGGTCGCGGGGATCGAACGCGGGGGCGGCACGTCGAGTCACCGCAATGGGATCTTCCGATCGTGATAATTCCCCCAGGGCAGGCTGAGTCATGGCTGCGACCGCTGGTGATTGCCGCTGCCCGAATTCCAATCGCCGACGCTCAGGTTCTTCGCCAGCTGGGGATCCTGACCATTCAGCAACTGCTGGCACTGCCTGAGGAAGACCTTCCCTCTCGTCTGTCCAGTGATGCCATCCGGCGTCTGCGGCAACTCAGAGGGGGGGAAGACGAAATCATTGAGCCAATCCCTGAAGCAGATCCCGTTCAGGCGAATTGGGTGTCGGAATTTCCGGTGTCGGACCGGCGTGGCATTTGTCAGGTGATCGAACACCTGACGGAGGACATTGTGGAGCAGCTGAAGCGACGCCATCTGGGAACAGTTCAGCTGACGTGCCGGTTGAAGCAGGAAGACGGTGGCTGCATCGAGCTTGTCGCAGAAGTCATCAGGCCGCTGCAGACGGCATCAGAGCTGTTTGCCGTGCTGAGGCTGCGACTGGAATCGTTGTCGTTACGGCAGGCTGTGATGGCCATATCAATGCACTCAGCGGTCGTTCCGATGCCAATGGCACATCAAAAGGATCTGTTCAGTTCCAACCTGCATGTTGACCCGGCAGAAGAGCTGGCTGCTGTCGTAAACCGTCTGAGCAACAGGCTGGGGAAAGAAGCGGTGCTGACCGTCCACCCGGCCGACAACCCTGTACCGGAATGCGCCGTCGAACTGAGGCCTTTGATGTCCTCAGAATCCGTTGCTTCGACACATACTGACAACCGACTGTCTGATCTGGTGACTTCTGATGCTGCGTGTGTGCCCGGACCTGAGGTCGTTGAACGGCCCTTGCGCCTGCTGTCGGCAGTGGAACGCATCGGTGGTGCGGACACAAATCCGTTGGCTGACGGTTTTGTTCGACACGGACAGGTCTGTCGCGTTGTCGACTGTGCCGGTCCGGAGCGGATTGAGACTCAATGGTGGCACGAGTCTGCCATTCATCGAGACTATTACCGCGTCCGGACATCCGATCAGGCCGTGTATTGGATCTATCGCGACATCGTGCTTGGCGGCTGGTTTCTGCACGGAATCTTCGATTAGAAGGGCAGTTTGCTTATCAGAGAGATTTACTTATTGTCGTGAACGATACTGGCTCGTGGGAGCAACGAAACTGCCATCAAAAAGCGTCCTTCACGGCCACAAGTCAGCGTGAAACGCTGGCGCGTGACCATGAAGGAACCGCGAATGGGTGTCAGCCGTCGGTGCGTTCGGCCTGCAGTCGCCGCAATTCTGCCAGCAATTCGTCGTTGGACGCTAGTTGCCCTTCCTGCTGTTGACGCTCCATTTGTGCGGTCATGTCGTCCAGCAGCGGCTGCAACTCCACCAAAGCGTCTGCAGAGATCTTGTCAGTGAACATGACACCGTCCAGATGGTCACTCTCGTGCTGAACAACACGGGCGTGTATGCCTCCAAGTTCGTAGGCGAAGTTTTCACCTGTGAGGTCAAAAGCCTCCACGGTGATCCGTTCGGCCCGCGTGACCGGCCCATAAATTTCCGGCAGGCTCAGGCACCCCTCTTCCGCGTCTTCGCTGCCGTTGCGTTTGATGATCTGGGGATTGATAAAGACCTGTTCCAGTTCCTTTTCGGCGGGATCCGCCGAAGGATTAATGACAAACAGACGATAGGGCAAACCCACCTGGTTTGCTGCCAGGCCGATCCCGCGTGCGGCGTACATCAGGTCGAACATCTGAGCAATCCAGTTTTTTAACTGAGCGTCAATACGATTGACGTCTTTCGATTTCCAGCGAAGTGCGGGGTGAGGAAAGTTGACAATCCGAAGGTCCGACATTGAAATCGACTCTGAGAAAAGTGAGTGTCGTGGCAAGGCGCAAATGGCGACCGTACAGGAGCGTGCAGTATCGTGGCAACCAGCCATTCCGCAAGTCAGGAGATTCAGTTCTGTGGCGCAGGTAGTTCGCAGAGCTGAAACCAGTAGCTCTGGATAGCTTCGATCACGCGGAAGAATTCGTTCAGGTCTACCGGTTTGACGACGTAGCTGTTGGCACCGAGCTGATACGCCTCCCGGAGGTCTGCGTCATCCGTGGATGTCGAAAGCACGACGATGGGAATTAACCCCAGGTCCGGATCAACGCGGAGCTCATCCAGTACCTGCTTTCCGTTGACACGTGGCATGTTGAGATCCAGGAAAATCAGATCGGGACGCGGGCACTCGTGGAAAGTACCTTCCCGCCTGAGCATTGCCAGCGCCTCAGCACCGTCTTTGGCATGATTGACTGTGGATGCAAACGTGCTTTGTGCGAAAGCACGCATCGCCAGATGCGCATCGGACGGGCTGTCTTCGACCAGCAGGATTTTTCTTGGGATGTTCTGGGTCATTTCTGTTCCAGTTGAACGCCCGTGTTTTCACTGACCGAAGGATGAGAAGATGGACTACGGCGTACTACGCTGATTTGTGGTCCCGGCAAACGTCCGCTCGCGCAAGTCGCTTCCCCACAGCCACGTCTGCCCGAATACTGCTCTAACGTCCTGTCCGGTCCGGCTTAGGCGGGAGGGCGTTTCGGCAATGTGAATTCGAATGTTGATCCCTGATTCCTGTCTGAGATCAGGCGGATTGAGCCACCGTGACGTTCGACGATTCTTTTGCAGATGGCCAACCCGATGCCCGTTCCAGGATACTCATCACGCGTATGAAGTCGCTTGAAGATTATAAAAACCTGATCCGAGAATTCCTCGGAGATTCCAATGCCGTTATCCGAAACGTAGATTTTCCACGCGTCGGACGATTCCTGAGCCCGAATTCTTACGTCCGGTACTCTGTCGCCCCGATATTTTATCGCGTTTCCAATGAGATTCTGAAATACACGAATCATCTGCGCGTGGTCGATCCACACCTCTGGCAGTGCATCAATCGTCACGGTGGCACTACTTTCCTGTATGCGTGAATGAAGCAGTGCCAGAGCTTCCTCGACAGGCTGACGCAACGGAGTGTGTTCTTTCGGACTACCCATTCGACCAACACGGGAGTATTCCAGCAGATCGCTGATCAGCTGCTGCATGCGTTTGCCACCGTTGACGATCGTTTCCAGGTACATCTTTCCGTTGTCGTCGAGTGATTCGTTGTATTCCATTTCCAACAGCTGACAGAACCCGACAATCGTTCGCAACGGTTCCTGCAGGTCGTGCGAAGCAACATAGGCGAACTGTTGCAGCTCCTGATTGCTTTTTTCCAGTTCCTCCGACCTGGCCTGCAGCTGTCGTTCGAATTTCTTGAGTTCGGTGACATCACGTCCTTCCGGAATGAGAAAGACGACTTCGCCTTCCTCATTCGTAATGGGCTTCAATGAGAAGTCGACAACGATTGTGGCGCCGTCGGGTGTCGGGAGAGTCGCCTCGAATCGGTCGAATTCGCCTCCGCGAGCTCTAACGACGGCCTGTTGAAGCCGTTTTTTTAGTTCCGGCGAATGTGACCACCACACGGTGTCCCGGAACGGTTTGTTCAGCGCTTCTTCGGAGTTGATTCCCGCGGCCGCCAGAAAAGCCTGATTGGCATCGATCAGATTGCCGTCCGGCGTCATCAGGCCAATAAACTGAAACGTCTGGTTGAAGATTCCCCGAAACTTCGCCTCGCTGTGTGCCAGAGCTTCCTCGGCCTCCCGCAGTTCCGTGACGTCGATGTGTACACCGATAAAGCGGCCAGGATTGCCATTGTCATCGCGAAACAGTTTTCCCCTGGACAGAATCCAGAGATATTGACCATTCGCATGTCGAAGCCGAAACGAAGACTCATACTCTTCCGTGCGCCCTTCGATATAGTCCCATGTTTTTTGTGTTGCGGCGTCGATGTCGTCCGGATGGAGATGTTGCTTCCAGTCCTCAAGGCTGGTCCACGGTTTCCGGGGATCTTCGCCGATTTGCAACATGAGTTCCGGGGAGACCGTGAGCTCATCGGTGACGATATTCCAGTCCCACATGCCAACGTTGCCACCCTCAAGTGCCTGCTGCAGCTGTAAACGTGTACGCGCCAGCTCATTTCGGATCTGGTGCTGATCGTCGATGTCCTGGATGGAACCGGCCATTCGAATCGGTTGGTCAGACTCGTCCCGGTCAGCCTGTCCGCGTCCGCGAAACCAGCGGTACTCGCCAGATGCCAGCCTGAGGCGGTATTCCTCATCATGAGGTTTCTTGTGCTGCAGGTGCTCGTCGAACGACGACAACACGCGTTCTTTGTCGTCCGGGTGCAGGCGGTCTGTGAAACTGCTTAACTTATTCAAAAACTGATCTTCACTGTGGTTGGTCAGCTGCAGTAGTTCTTTGAACCGAGGTGCATACCAGACTTCGTCGGTTCTTATGTTCCAGTCCCAGAGTCCGTCCGTCGTGCCCTGCACAGCAAATTCGAATCTTTCCTGCGACTCACTCAGCCACTCCTGCGTCACTTTCAATGTCGTGATATCACGCGCCAGCCCAAACGTGCCAACAATACGGCCACCAGCGTCCCGCAGTGGCATTTTGGTCGACAGGACCCAGCGTCGTTCGTTGTCTGTCCTGCGAATCACTTCTTCCTGCTTGCCCACAATTGGTTCGCCGGTTTCCATGATCCGCAGTTCGTCGGCGAAGGCCTCTGCGGGTAAACTGCTGCCCCAAATGTTGGCGTCAGTCAATCCGACCAATTCATCCGGATTCCTGAAGCCCGCATCCGTAGCCATCGCCGGGTTGACTCGTATGAAACGGCAATTCCGGTCTTTGAAATAGACTGCGTCCGGAATGTTCTCGATCAAGGCGCTGAACAGGCGTTGTTCGCGACTGAAATCCGCGTCCAGCTGCTCCAGTTCGGCAACCTTTGCCTCCATCCGTTTTTCAGCCAGTTTTAACGCCGATATGTCTCGTGACAAACCGAATGTTCCGATGATTTCATCGTGTTCATCTCTCAGCGGGAGTTTCGTGGACAACACCCAGTGGTGATGACCGTCGGGCCACAATTCGTATTCTTCCTTGTTGATGATCGGTTCGCCGGTTTCGATAATGTGCAATTCGTCCGCCCGATACTCATCCGCCTCTTTCTTTGTGAAGAAATCGTGATCGCATGCGCCAATCACGTCTGTTGGTGCTGCGATTTCAAATGTATCTGCCACCGTTTGGTTGCAACGAACAAAGCGTGAGTCACGATCCTTGAAGTAGATACAATCCGGCATGTTGTCCATCAGAGCGGTAAACAGAAACTGTTCGCGGGATAGCTGCTCCTTTGTCTTCTCCAGCGACTCCTTTGTCTGCTGAAGATCGGTGGCCGCAAGTCTGCGGCGCAGGATCATTGGCAGCAAAGCGGCGGCAAAAACCAATAGTAATGCCGTCGTGATTCCCGTTGCGATAATCCTGTCTGCCCCGGGCTGCCGATGCACCCAGAAATCGACGAGATGGAGAACAGCACATCCGCACAGCAGGACGGAAAGGCCTCGAATAAGCTCCAGTCGCAGCTTCTGTTCGGGAAGTCGCACCAGAAGGACCGAGACCGCAGACAGGACCGCAAATGCGAAAAGGTCCGCGACGCTGCTGAGCATGATTGTGTCCAGAGCGAATGTGTTTACGTTGAGCGGAGTCCAGGAGGCACTCAACGATGTTGACAGGACTGCATCGATCATGTTGTGTTTCCCCTTCTGAGCACATCTGTTGGCCGGGACGAACTCGGTCGACAGAGAGGAAATGCCGACGAATCTGCCGAAATCCCTGCTCGAACGGACATCGTGACCAATACGTGCCGCAAATTCAATCCGGCACGTCACTGCGATCAGGCACGCCAGAAATGCCAGGCATTTGGAATCGTACCTGGTCAATCGCTGACAGGTTCAGCCGGATCAGAACGCAAAGCCTGCCGTACAGCCGCGTGCAGTGTGTTTGCTCCCACCGGTTTCGCAAGAACGGCAATCACTCCTTGCTTCTTTGCTTCGATCACGACTGCTGAATCCGCGTAGCCGGAATACAACACGACGGGCAGCAGGCTTTCCTGCTGTTTCAGGTTGATCAACAGGTCCAGGCCACTCATTCCCGGCATTCGTATATCAGAGACAAGACACGCAGAGTCCGTCTCCTCATACACTTCCAGAAAGCTCTCAGCCGAATCGTATGTTCTGACATCGTAATCGTACTGTCTCAGAAGCATCGCTATGGCGGTGCGGACAGCGGGATCATCTTCCACGACGAATATGACGGGCACGGTCGCCATCTATTCAGCCCTTGTCATGAACTGGCAAAGTGAAATGAACGATGGTGCCGCACACCCTGCCTGGCGTTGCCCAGATCCGTCCACCATGCGACTCAACGATTGTGCGGCAAATGGCCGTCCCCATCCCCAGACCGGTGTTCTTGGTTGTGACGAACGGATCAAACAGCGTTTCCATTGACGCCGCAGAAACTCCCGCACCAGTATCCTCAACGAAAATCTGTGCCTCTTGTCCGACAACCGAAGTACTGACAGATATGGTGCCATCGGATGTCTCCTGGTCAATGATTGATTCGATAGAGTTCTGGATGAGGTTGACCATCACCTGCTGCACCTGGATTCGATCGGCCTGTATGTGAATTGCGGAATCCGACAGATTCAGGCACAGGGTGATGCCGGCATCCCGGGCAACAGCCGTCATGAATTCAATCGATTCACGAACGACCGCATGCAGGTCTTCGATGGAACGTTGTCCATCCGTTTTTCGCACGAAACTGCGCAGTCGCCGGATGATCTCACCCGCTCGGAGAGCCTGTTCAGAAATCTGGACGTTTATTTCCTGCAAATCCACGCAGGGATCCTTACCAGCGTCCAGTACGCTGACTGCGGTATCTGCAAAGGCGGCGATCGCCTGCAGCGGCTGATTGAGTTCGTGAGCGATGGCTGCTGCCATGCCTCCCATGGCCGACACTCGGGCGACGTGCGCCAGCTCTGCATCTTTCTGGCGAAGTCTTTTCTCAGTCAGGACACGTTCCGTAATATCAGAAATGAGTCCGAACATCTGTATCACTCGACCGTCCTGCAGCGACGTGCATTTTACCCGCTCGTTGACCCAGCATGTGTTCCCGTCGTTGCGCTGCAGTCGGTAGACCGCGTGATCCGACTGACCGCTGTGCAGTCTTAGTCTGGATTTTTCATAGGCGGCCTGGTCGTCCGCATGCACAAGTTCGCGATAGGCCGTCGGTCGCTCCAGAAACTCGGAAACATGGTGCCCTGCAAGTTGTTCGATCACCGGAGACAGATAGGCGTATTGAAACAGACCTCGGTCGTCGACAATGGCGTTCCAGACACAGTCGTTAATGGACTGCAACACTCGCTTCAGCTCATGGGACGATCGTTCGGCAATGCGTCTGGATTCGTTCAGTTCGCGCACGTCATGCAACGTGACCAGCCCCAGCGGCGAGGCGTTCGGGAAGTGCAGTCTGGAGATTGTGACGCTTACCGGAATTCAGAGATCAGACCGCTTTGTTCGCAACCGATATCCGTCGCGACTGTGAAATGTCTGCGTCTGCCGAAGCGTCTCGAAGCCATCACTGTCCTGGTTTTCGGATTGAACAAGCTTAGATAAATGGGAACCCAGCAGCGTATCGCGGGCAAGGTCCGTGAATTTTATGATGACGGAGTTGACGTCGATGATGCTCAGGTCCGTCGGGTCAACGACAACAATGGCATCACCGGATTCCCGAAAAAGAGCGTGGGCGACTTCGCCCGCGGGCCGATGCCAAAGAACGTCGTCGCCATCACCTGCATTGGTCATTCTTTGTTACTCGGTTGGTTCATTTGGGGACAACTATCCGCGTCATTCGTTTGTTGCCGCGCGGCAGACTTGCCCCGTAAGGCGTCAAGCCTGCGTCGAGTTCTAACTGTCTCGGGGGCGTCTGCACCGAGAGCTTTCACGCGAGCTTCCCATACGTCTTGCAGCAACGGAACAGCTTTTTCTGTTTGACCGGCGTCTCTGTACGCCGCAGCCAGATTGTTCTTTGTAAGCAGTGTGTGCGCGTGTTCCGGGCCAATTTTTCGCAGTCTGATTTCAAGCACGAATTCGTTAAGCTCTATGGCCTGAATGTAGTTCCCGCTGCATCGATGTATTTCGGCCAGATTGCTGGTGGCGTGCAGAGTATTCCAGAATTCCGGGCCCTGTTTTTTTTGTCGTTCCCTGCGTACTTCCGAATAGAATTCTATCGCCTTCGCGTCATCTCCGTTCCTGTGATGCGCGCTGCCAAGCGCGCTCAGCGTGATCAATGTGTTTTCATGGTCGTTGCCGAGTTTGTCTCGGCGAATGTTGAGAATGTGTTCGAGCAGAGGAATTGCAGCCGCTGATTCGTCAAGATTCAGGTGCACAAGGGCCAGATTGTTCATCGCGATCAGAGTGTCCGGATGTTCGGGGCCAAGCGTCTCTGTCATTCCTTTCACGGCCAGCCTGAACAGACGCATGGCATCTTTGTAACGTTTGACAGAACGATACGTACCCGCCAGATCGTTGACCGTGGCGAGAGTGTCGGGGTGGTCATCTCCCAGAAGCCGCTCTTGTGTAGCCAGTGTCTCTTCGAACAGGTCAATGGACTCGATTATTCGTTTTTCGATTCGATAGACCGTTGCCAGGTTTGTAGCAGTCCTCAAGGTACCTGGGTCATCTTCGCCCAGCAGGGCCGTCTTCATCTCCAATACCGTCTCGTTCAGCTCCAGGGAATCCTTGTACCGTCCTATGTGGCGATACGCGAAAGCCAGATCGTGTCGCGTATCGAGAGATTCTGCCTCGCCAGCGTCGAGATGTTCTTTGATGACCTTATCTGCCCGCTCAAGAACTCACACCGCATCAGCGTATTCGTCAAGCGACATGAGCGTTTTTGCGATGGTCTGCAACAGTGACCGCCGCGTCTGCGGGTCGAACGTCTCTTTCGCCCCGAGTTCCCGTGATGCCTGCAGCATGACTTCGTATACGGTCAGCTCTTTGCCATTCCGGATTGAATCCGGTCGGCGAAAAGATTTCACAAGGAATTCCAGAGCCTCTTCGGCCCGTTGCGTTTCCGTCTCCGTTTGCTCACGGGCCGCTTTCAGATTGATGATACTGTCCTGCAGATCTGAATTTGACGTTGCCAGTTTGCCATTGACGTCGGCCAGAACTGAAAGCCCCCACGTTAACCCAATCAGTGCGGCGCACACGATGGACAGTAGTCCGCCGGCCAGGCCTGCCTTGACGGGTTCACGCCGACACCAGCGCCGTGTCTTTTCCGGCCAACGGGCCGGTTTTGCGGCAATTGGTCGGTCGTCCAGAAATCGCTGCAGGTCATCGGCCAGTTCGTCAGCTGCCTGGTATCGTCGTTCGGGTTCCTTTTGCAGACACTTGCGACAGATCGTATCCAGGGTCAGCGGCAGTCTCGGCGACCAGGTTTGAAGTGGCAGAGGATCTCTGGACATGATCTGCAGTAGAGCGGCTTCCATACTGTTGCCCTCGAACGGCAGAACGCCGGTGAGCAATTCGTGCAGCACGACTCCCAGTGAATAAATGTCGCAGGCGACCGTCGAACACTTCGAATCAGCCAGTCGCTCGGGGGCCATGTATGCCACCGTGCCGATTCTGACTCCGGTCTGCGTCAGTCTGTCTGATTGCTCAACGTCCAGTGCGATTCCAAAGTCAGCCACCTTTGGTTGTTCGTCTTCTGACAACAGAATGTTGCTTGGCTTGAGGTCGCGATGCACGACGCCCTGCAGGTGAGCCCAATGAACGGTCCGCGCGACATCGGCGATCAGCTCCGCAGCGCGTCGGACGGAGACGGTCTGGTCGTGAATCAGAAGGCTGAGCGTTCCTCCCGGAATGTACTCCATCACCAGGTATGGTGTATTATTGTGCACACCGGCTTCGTAGATCTGCACTATGCTATTGTGCCGCAGCTTCCCCAGGATTCTGAGTTCCGCGTTGAATCTTTCACGGATGTTTGGATCCGCCACCCCGCTCTGAGCCGCCGACTTGATTGCCACTTCGCGTTCAACGCCGGGCTGCCGGGCGTGATAGACAGTCCCACCGCCGCCTTCGCCCAGAATTCCCAGGGCCTCGTAATTACCAAACCGTTGCGTGGTCTGCGGGCGGCCAGTGGCAGCATCGTTAATCGTTGTTCGCATATTGTGCGAAACTGTGTCCAGCACGTCCATACGAAGCCAGTTGGCCTCGCCGCCAGAAGGCTTAGCACAGCTTGAAAGCTGTCCGGTTGCAGGATTGTTCTCCATCCCCTACTCCTGCCGCGAAGCTTACGTGACATAGTCGCTCAACAGCGTCTACGTGCGTGCGACTCCTGGCTGATCTACAGCGACGACCCGTGATGCAGGGGCACTATCGTACCATATCTGCGATCAAAACACTGTCCCATTATTCGTTAAGGCGCGAAGGGTGCATAGTCTACATCTCACGTCTGACGCGCCCGCAATCTGGACTTTCCTCGCCGCCGAGGTTTGGTCAGACTCTACAGGTATGCTGCTTTGGCTTATCAGACATTTCGGCCTGCTGATGGAACAGGTCGAATCCCGAACAACCGGTGATTCAGAAATCTTTCTGACAGCGCGAACTGCAACGGCCAGCGTCATGGCATTTACGCTGACGATGTTGTTCGGTCCGCATGCAATTCGATGGCTGAAACGCCGCTTTCGCGAACGCATTGCCAGCGATTCAGAGACGCTTAACCAGCTGCATGCTGATAAACAGAACACACCGACAATGGGCGGCATGTTCATTATGGGCGCTGTTCTGATGACGACTCTGCTGTGCAGCGACCTGACGAATGTCTACGTTCAGGTGGGGTTGTTTGCCGTCACGACGCTGGCGCTCATTGGGGCATGGGATGACTGGACGAAACAGCGAACGGACCGCAACGGAATCAGCGTTCGTCAGAAACTGCTGGCACAATCGGTTGTGGGCGTGGCGTGCGGTGCGGCTCTGTACAGCGAATTGCCATCTGAGGTTTTCAGCACGCGTTGGCCGTGGTCCGTCGGCAGCGTTGGTGTGGCCCTGGGAGTTTGCTTCGTCGCATGGAGCGTTGTGGTCATCGTTGGCAGCGCCAACGGAGTGAACCTGACCGACGGGCTGGACGGACTGGCGACCGGCTGCACAGTATTCTGCGGACTGGCGTTCGCGGGGCTGGCTTACGTCTGCGGGCACAGTGTTATTTCCGAATACCTGAGCATACCCCATATCGAAGGTGCGGGGGAGCTGGCGGTCATGCTGGCCGCACTTGTCGGGGCGTCACTGGGATTTCTGTGGTTCAACTGTCACCCGGCAGAAGTTTTCATGGGAGACACCGGTTCGCTGCCGACCGGAGGTCTGCTGGCTATAACCGCGCTGGTGACTCGACAGGAAATTCTGCTGCTTGTGATCGGCGGAGTATTCGTCGCAGAAACTGTCAGCGTGATCGTACAGGTCGGATGGTTCCGCTGCACCGGTCGACGCATCCTGCGGTGCAGCCCGCTGCACAACCACTTTGTTTTCCGAGGCGATCACGAAACGAAAATCGTGACACGGTTCTGGATCGCGTCCGCCGTTCTGGCGATCATCGGCATTGCCAGCCTTAAACTAAGCTGACGGCCGCAACGCTACTCCCACTCCTCGTCGCCGTAGTCTTCACCGTCATCGTCGTACAGCTCTTCGCCCCCGGCATCGTCATCAAACGTGTCGTCCAATCCTTCGTCGTCTGAGTATTCCTCGTCACCATCGAAGCCGTCCTCAACTTCCTCCAATTCCTCATCATCGTCATCATCGGAACCTGCGGGTGGCGATGACGGTGAGGCGGCAGGTGGCGGATCAGTCATCGAACCGAAACCGTCAGCTGGATAGAATGCCATCACGGCAAAAGGACTCAGGCCAAGTCCCAGCACCGTGAGTCCGGTGATGGCCACGATCACCGTCATCATTCCGGAAAACATCTTGCCCCCGTGCGCCATTCCGTTCATCACGAGCATCGTCAGCAGGAGGACCGCAGGGATAGCCACGAGGAACGACATGATCAGAACTTGTCTCTTGCTCATTATTTCTGCCCGATATCTGGCTGAAAGGAGGACGGCGCAGAGTGGTCCGTCTGACGTGGACTATCGGCATGGTAGTCAACCGCAATGAGGCGAGGCAAGATTTGCCCGAAGACTTTGGGCTATTCGCGACGACCTTTCCGGTCGTTTCGAATGTCCGCCCCAGGGACATTTCCGGTTGATTTGCCAGTGTCAGCCCGCATTTTCGTTGTCGATTCCCGATTCAAGTCTGAAGTCATCACAATCCCGGACGTATGAGTACCGGACACGATCGCCCCGCCAGCATGCTGGAAAACACGGCACGAACAGATTGAGGGATCTGTTGTGTGAGACTGCATTTCACATCCTGGTCGTGAACGAAGCTCTGCAAGGCCGTGTCAGGATCTTCTCAGACTTTGAAATACCCGAGTTTTCCCCGGATTTTCTTTGCCGACTGGCCTGTTCCGTGTGGAAAGAATGCAAAGTCTTTGTATGGTTTCGCGGGCTTAACGTGAGGCCACGGGCTTGCCTGCATCACGTTAAGTCAAGGTGTCGTCCATTCTTACTCGCTTGCGGCAAATGTCAGCTGGTCAGTATAAACACAGCACTTGAGGGCGTAGCTCAGTTGGTAGAGCAACGGACTTTTAATCCGTAGGTCCAGGGTTCGAGCCCCTGCGCCCTCATTCAAAACCCTACTGCCGCAAGTCTCAGTTGTTAGGCCACCAGAGCGGAAGTCTGCCTGATTTTTCGTGAAGCCGCCCAGTTTTCCTTCCACGTGGATGGCCGTTTGATGGTGTCTGAGCGGACGCGACGGCCGGTGTAATTCCATTGGAATG